>CAIKWE010000016.1 GCA_903831085.1 uncultured Verrucomicrobiota bacterium
GCCGATATTTCCGTGATCCCGGAACCTGCCACGATGGGCATGCTTCTGCTCGGCGCGGTAACGGTTCTGGCGGTGCGTCGCCGTCGCGCATAAGGCACGCAGTTTCTGCGAAAAGGGGCGTCCAACCGGACGCCCTTTTTTCTATCTACACATGGACGAAGAAAGGAATCAGAGAATGAAAAACGGTTATTGCACTAAACAAATTGTTCGTACGGGAGCGCTGGTGGCCGCCTGTTTCCTGGCTGTCGGCGGTTGTGCACACCGCAGCGGTTGCGCGGATAAAGCCGCAACGGCTCCAAAAATTCCTGCCACGATTTTGATGGACGGCCGTATGCTGGCCGCGAGCAAGCAGCGTATTCTGGCTGGCGATGCGGTCATTCAGCCCGCCTTCACCAATCTGCTCAAGGAGGCCGAGAAGGCGATGAAGGAAGGTCCCTTTTCTGTGATGAACAAGACCAAGCTCCCGCCGAGCGGGGATAAGCATGATTATGTGAGTTATGCGCGGTACTGGTGGCCGGATCCGACCAAACCCAACGGGATGCCCTTTATCCAGCGCGACGGCGAGACCTATCCAGAAGGCCAGAGCCCCGCTACATCCGACCGCTCTCAGCTGGATAAGATGGTGGCCGGCGTGGAGACGCTGGGCATGGCCTATTACCTGACCGGCGAGGAACGCTATGCCAATCAGGCGGCCAAGCTGCTTCGGGCCTGGTTCCTGACTCCGGAAACCCGGATGAATCCCAACCTGAAGTTTTCGCAGGGGATTCCCGGCAAGTCCGACAGCACCAAAGCAGGTATCATTGATGGCCGGGTTTTTTGCCGGGCTCTGGAAGGGGCGATTCTGATTTCCGATTCGCCGGCGCTGAGTCCCGCAGAGCATGCCGCGTTGCGCACCTGGATGTCCCAATACCTGAACTGGCTCAAGACCGATCCGCTACCTCAGTCGGAGGCGGAATCGAAGAACAATCACGGAACTTTCTTTGATGCGCAAATCATGTACTTCGCGCTTTTCGCGGGCGATAACGCCTTTGCCAAACAGATCGCCGAAGAGTCGGTCAAAAAGCGGATTCTGGCGCAGATCGAGCCGGACGGCACGCAGCCGAAAGAACTGGGTCGGACCCGCACCTTCCATTACAGCGCGTTTAACCTGCAAGCCTTGTTTATGATGGCTCACATGGCCGAGCAGGTCGGCGTGGATCTCTGGCATGCCGGCGATTCGCGTATGAAGGTGGCGATGGATTTTCTGACGCCGTATGCCGACCCGGCGCGCCCCTGGCCGTATCCCGACATCGACGAACCGCATCGCGCCAAGCTTCTCCTCCCGCTCCTCCTGCAGGCCTCCGGCGCTTATAAAGACGATTCCTATAAACAGATGCTGGAGAAACTTCCCCTAGCCGAGAGAGAATCTCTGAGAGAGAATCTGGCCGTTCCGCTGATGCGATAAAATTTTAACAGACCTGCCCGCAGTGCTACCCGCCCACAACGTTATACGCGGCATTTCGGGCAGGCAGCGTTGCAGGCGGGAGGTAACGAAGGGAAGCCAACCCCGGATGGGCCCCCAAGATGGATGGGGTTTGAGGAACCTCCGTTTCCTTCTGTAAAAACACGCGCGCTCCAGACTTTTCAGGCGTGCTCATGAACATGACTTGACGGCAGATGTGCGCGGGTGGCATTATGAGAAAAGCTGTTAGGAAGATGGTATTGGTTTGCCGGATGAAAGGTAATTTTTATGAAAAAAATTAGACTGATGATGGCTGTTCTGCTGGCCGCCTTTTCGGGGTATGCCGGCGAAACCGAAGAAGTGTTGCTGTCCATGACTTTTGATGAAGGAGGGCAGACAGTCGGCTATCCGCCTAGTTACCCCGGCTTGTTGCTTGCTCAAACCCCCCCCCTGACCGCCGTTACGGTGATGGACAGTTCTGCGAATAAAGTCGGAACGGGCAATTGGGTAGAGTTGATTGACGCGTCCGATTCGGACTTCGCCAAAATGGAGTATAATCTTCTAGATCCCGTCACCTTGCAGCTACAATCTCAGTCTGTAATCCGGTGGGATTTTACTTTTTCCCCGTTAATAGTCAGTGGGGCGGGGGCGGCAATCCAGGCTGGTGTTGCGAAAGCCAACGGGAACATAGGTTCCGGGGCTCAGCGTTTCTGCTCTATGCGTCTTTATGATAACGGCACAATTCGTTTTTACGCCGGCGCGGCCTCGGGCGGAGCCAATATTTATTCCATGGCTATCGGGTTGGGAAAAGCGTACAAGGTGAGTATGTTCTTGAACGATTTGTATGAGTCGTTCCCTTACGTCGATCCTAACGGGGTTTCGGCAGTTCTGCCGGCGAAATCCGTTGCCCTTTGGATAGAAGATGTCTCTTTAGGTGCCAACAAAAGTGTGTACAGGGTAGGTGGCTTATTGGCATTCGCCGGTGCCGCGGGTTCTATCAGCGGCGGCACGAACGATCTCGGCAGGATCGGGTTCGTGTCACCCGACGTGGGTCCCTCGTTCGATTTCGCGTTCGACGATATCAAGGTTTCGAAACTTTCGCGGCCCGCGACGCCCGGCACTCTTTCACTGTACCTTCTGGGAGATTAGGCGGTTCGCCGGAAGTGGAAAGGTGGAGCGTGATCTCCGAGTACGCTCAAAACACGCCCGGAGGTCGCGTTCCACCAAAATCAGCCGGGGCCTCAATCGCTAAATGTTTAGGTTCCGCGATTATGGATCGCGGCGACAGGAGGAAGGCGGATTAATCCGTAAAAAATGGAGATAAAGGAATGAAAGTAAGTTATTGCAACAAACAAACCTTTCGCACGGTAGCGCTGATGGCGGTCGCCTGCTTCTGGGGAATTAGCGGCAGCGGTTGTGCTCACCGCGGCGGCTGCGCGGAAAAAATTTCTCCGGCTCCGAAAATTCCGCAAACCTTTTTGATGGACGGCCACAAACTGGCTGCGAGCAAGCAGCGTATTCTCGCCGGCGATGCGGCTCTGCAGCCCGCCTTTTCCAATCTGCTTCACGATGCCGAGAAGGCCATGACGGGCGGGCCGTATTCCGTGATGAATAAGAACACGACACCGCCCAGCGGCGACAAACATGATTATACAAGTCTGGCGCGGTACTGGTGGCCGGATCCGAGCAAGCCCGACGGCCTGCCCTATATTCAGCGCGACGGCATAACCAATCCGGAGACTCAAGGCCCCAATTCCGATTATACCCAGTTGAGCAAGCTGGCGAGCAGCATGGAAACGCTGGGCATGGCCTATTACCTGACCGGCGAGGAGCGCTATGCCCAACGGGCGGCCCTGTTGCTTCGGACCTGGTTTCTGAATCCTGAAACCCATATGAATCCCAGCCTGAAATTTCCACAGGTGGTTCTCGGAAGGGATTCCGGCCGCAAAACCGGAGTTCTTGACGGGCGGAAGTTTAATGTGATTATCGACGGGATCATTCTGGTTTCAGATTCACCGGCGCTGTGCGCGGAAGAGAAAGCCGCTTTGCACGCCTGGTTTTCCGAATACCTGACCTGGCTCAAAACCAATAAGCTGGCCCAGGATGAATCGGCGTCGAAAAATAATCACGGAACCTTTTTCGATGTGCAAATCGTGCACGTCGCTCTTTTCGCGGGCGATACCGCATACGCCAAACAGATCGCCGAAGCAGCGATCCAGAAGCGGATTCTGGCGCAGATTGAGCCCGACGGCTCGCAGCCCGAAGAGCTGGCCCGGCCCATCAGCCTGCACTACAGCTTCTATAACCTCGAAGCCATGTTTTATCTCGCCACCCTGGCCGAGCATACCGGAGTGGATCTCTGGCGCGCTGGCGACTCGCGCATCCGCACGGCGCTGAATTTTGTGGCGCCGTATTCCGACCCGGCGTGCAAGTGGCCCTATAAGGACATCCACGAGGCGTCACGGATGCGGCTCTTCCCGCTCCTCCTGCAGGCCGCTGACGTTTATCAGGATGAGTCCTATAGACAGATGGTCGAAAAACTTCCGCTGGCCGAGAGAAAAATTCAGCGGGAGAATATAGTCATCCCGCTGATGAACTGAATCAACGGCTGATCCGCCGGTAACGATTTCCAACCCTTGGAAGAATTTCTTCCAAGGGTTGGATTTTTTATTCCGCGAGGCGGACGCCGATGCGGTAGAACCCTCTGGTTTCAACGGCGTGAACCGTATCGGTCCAGCTGTTCTGCGGCCAGACGATCGAAGTTTCCAATGTTTGGAAACGTTCTGTCAGCGACGGACTCCATTCGATGGTGTAAACGCGGCCTTCAACGGCATCCCAGCTCAGCACAGAACGGTCGGTCTGGCGGAGTTCAAACCGGGACTGCGAATCCAGCGGATCAGATCCGGCCAGCATTTCCGCCGCGTTATTTTGGCCGTCGCTGTCGGAGTCGCTGATTGGATCGATGATGACGCAGGTGCCGATGGTTGCGTCGCGGCTGTCGCGCACCAGCATGCTGGTTTGCGTTCCATCACCCCAGAGCATGACGTTCGGGTTAGTTGCATGGGTGCTGATATTTTCAAAACTGATCTGCAGCCAGTCGCTGCCATCGGCGAGCCGGTAGGTGTTGCCGTAGTGCAGTCCGGTGAAGGCGTTGGTGATGGTGCTTTCAACCTGAACGTTCAGTTCCTTCGCGGTGATCTGGAGACCTTCGTCCGGCATTTTGAGATAGTCCGTTCCGCTTTCGCTCCAGAGAAGTACTTCGGGATCGAGACGGGTGGAAGCGGAGCGTTCAAACGAAATCTGTTTCCACCATGACCCGTCGGCGAGGTGAAGAAGGGTTTCGTATCCGAAACCGTAGAAATATCCGGCGACCGTGCTGTGAGTTTTTGTATCAACGGGCTGCGCGGAGGTTTCCACGGTACACGTGCCGACAACCCGATCACTGCGGTCGAGAAAGCGCATCATCTGCTTGCCGTCTTTTATCCAGCGCCATGCTGTGACGGATGCGGCGTTGCTGGAAATGTTTTCAAACGAAATCTGTTTCCAAACGGTTCCGTCGGCGAGCTGATAAAGGTTCTGATAGCGCAGACCGGTGAACGTATTGGTCACGGCGCTTTCCGTGACGGCCAGCTGCGTCACCGCAACATAGCCGGTGACGTTGGTCACGGTCATCCGCCGCTGGTATCCCAGATAGTTTGTAATCGTCATGTATGGACGGTACAACGCCGGCGAGACGGTTTTTGAGCCCGCCGCGCTTTGTTGCCAGAACTGTCCGTTGACAAGTTTGAAAATGGTGTCGCCGCTCCAGCCGTAAAAATTTCCGGCGATCCGTGAACTTACGGCGACAACGGGGACGACCGTGATGGTGATCGTTTCGCTGTCGGCACCGTCTTTATTCGTGGCGCAGAATGTGACCGAATAAATTCCGGTCGGCGCGGCGTTGTTCCAGGTGAACACACCGTTTGTAAAGACGGCTCCGGCCGGCAGGTTGGTCGCGGTGAGCGTGACGGGATCGTTGTCCTCCGGATCGCCGCCGGAAACCATAAAAGAAAGAAGCCCCAATTCGGTAACCTCCCGGGTTCCGATGGGATCAAGAACCGGCGGAAAATCGGCAATGACGTGGTCGCCGGAGACCAGGATGCTGTCCAATATGGATTTATCGCCGATGTTCGGATTGTTCATTCGTGCGACGATCTGAACGGTTGAGCCGCACAGATTGCTCTGCGCCGCGGTCGCGGCGGTCCAGTTGCCGATACTGACGGGATTAATCGCGAACGCAATTTCCGCCCCGCCGTCCAGACGGTAAAAAAGCTTCACATACTTATTGGTGCTGGTGGATGAGCCGGTTTCGGAAGTGACGACGGACAGGGAAACGTTGGTGTATCCGCTGATGCTGATGACGGCAGAAGACCAGACAGCTTCTCCATCCACATTGACCGCTTCCATGCGCCCGCCGCTGGTGGGGACCGCCATAAAATAATCCGCGGCGCTTCCGCCGCTCGGGGTCAGTGTGGCGCAGGCATGAACATCAATAGTCCAGTTGGTCGTTCCGCCGGGATAATTAGTCGGCCCCAGCCCGGTGACACCGACGTTGGTGTAACTGCTGAAATCCTCCTGCCAGATCGTCGCGGCTTCCGCAGCGCCCGAAAGAGCGCAGGCGAGCAGGCAGGCAGGGAGAAGACGTTTCATAAACAAAGCAGCTTACCGGACGGTTTTCTTGTAACCGGAAGCGTCCACCTGGTTGGCGGTGACGAAAATCAGCAGGTTGCGTTTAACGGTTTTTTCGCCCTCCGAGCGGAAGAGCCGTCCGAGCAGCGGAATTTTTCCAAGGATTGGAACGCTGTCCTTGAAGGTTTCGAGTTGCTCCTTGATCAGTCCGCCCATGGCGATTGTGCTGCCGTTCTCAATCGTCACCGTCGTATTCACCTTGCGGGTTTTGAATACCGGCCGGCGGGCGATCAGCCGATCGGCATGGCTTGTCCGGTTTTCTTCGCGGCGGGTTAAAAAATCAATCAGGTTGTTATTGGCCGGAGTATCGCTGTTCATATCCAGTGTTTCGTCGCCGAAGGCCGGCCAAATAGTGCCGACATGCTGTTCATCAAAGCCGGCCAGCTCGCGGATTTCCGGCGAAAGCTTCAGGTTGATGGTGCCGTTTTCGGGGTCGAGTTCGGGAGTTACTTCGAGCATCACGCCGGTTTTTTCTTCCGCATAGTCGAGCGGAACGAGACTGGGCTGGGAGTAACGCTCCGTAGCAACTTCAAAGGCCGTCGGATACCAGTGCACTTCGCCGACATGAATCGTGGCAGGCTCTCCGCTCTTGGTGAGGATTTTCGGCGCGGACAACAGGTCGGAGCCCGCCGTGCGTTCCAGCGCGCTAATGACGAGATCCACCGGAGTTCCTTTTATCTTTTGAACCAAAAGCTCACCGGCGGCACCGACCAGTCCCGCGCCGGTTGGATCAGCGATAGCGCCCGCGTAGGAATTAAACGAAGTTGCACGGCCCGCCGCGCTCACGCCGGTGTCGAAGGCGTCCTGGCCGTTGCGAAGAGTATCGGTGAAGAGTTTCTGTCCGCCGGGCATGCCATAGTGGCCGGCGGTCAGTTCCGTTCCGGCGGCTCCAAGTGTCCAGTCAAAACCCAGTTCATCAAGAGCCCCCTGCTCAACTTCAATGAATTTGGTTTCAATTTCAACCTGCCGCGAACGTTCTTCAAGCGCCTTGCGGCTGTAATGGTCGAGCAGTGCGGTCACTTTTTCAATATGTTTCGGCACGTTGCGCACCAGCAGTACGTTGAATCCCGGATTGTACTGCGCGCTGGCGCCGGGCGGGAAGGGCACGGTGCTGAAAAAGTCGCGCACATCCAGCAGTCCGCCGGGCTGTCCATCCGTTCGTGCGACCATTTTGCCGCCGACCGACGGCATAATATCGAACTCGGCCATCACCATTTGTTGCGGTGCCTCGTAGTTAACCGGCGTCAGGCTGACCATATTGGGGCCGATCTCATATTTCATGCCCGACAGCTGTGTGACGATGTCGAGCGTTTCGAGCATGGAAAGGTCGGTGCCGGAAAACGTCACCGGCGGCGGGGTTTCGGATGTTCCGAAAACCACTAGATTCGCGCCCCTGCATGCGGGATCAAGCTTGCGGCAGAGAGAGGAAAGTTCCAGCACCACCTGCTGAATATCAGCATTTTGAAAAGAGATGGCCGGGATGCGGATGCCGTCCAGTTTGCCGCGCAGAGCGGCGGCCTGATTTTCAGCATCTGTCATCTCGCGCGGCCCGGCGAGGCTATTCGCTTTTTCTCCCTCGGCCTGCGGGGCGTTCCAGGCCGCCTGCACATTTTTCAGCATGCGGGCGCGGGTTGTTTCATAGCTTTTTGTTTCGCGGGCGTCTTCGGCGGGCGCGAAGCGCGGAACGAGAAATGCCAAAACGAGAGCGATAACCAGCCGACCGGAGACCTTGCTCATATTAACCTCCTTGCAAGATGTACTTAAAACTTTCGAAAAGTAATATTTTAAAACACAAACGAGCAAGACATTACCGTTTATTTCGCTGAAATTAATAATTCGGGGCCGGTTGATTTCCACGGCGGGAAGTGATAGTTTCTCGCGCTCAATTTGAGGAGGGGTGTCAGCCACGTCGTCACTCGCGCTGCGCGCGGTGATAAGTGGTCCCTTGCCCCGCAAAGCGGGGCGACGGGAAGTGGTTAAAGAAAATGGCGTGGACCGTTTACATCATTAAGAGTCCTGAAAAGGACATTTATTACAAAGGGTGCACTGCGGATTTCGCGAAAAGGTTGCTGGAACATAATGCCGGCCGAGTCGCCAGCACCAGACATACGAGACCATGGGTTGAGCATTATACAGAAAGATTTGAGACAAAAACAGATGCCCTCAAGAGAGAGCGTTATTTTAAAGCGAGATCAGGATATCGCTGGTTGAAACAGCACGGCATTATCTGATATATCAGGCTCGAACATTTTAGTGCGGAGGAGTGGCTGAGTGGTTGAAGGCGCGCGACTCGAAATCGTGTGTACCGCAAGGTATCGGGGGTTCGAATCCCTCCTCCTCCGCCACCTATTTCTTTTTCGCCCGGAATAGGCTCCAAAGCCAAAAACGGAACCGCTGCCAAAACGTGGGTTTCGGAATGCGGGACTGCGCCTGCGGCGCTTTCATGTAATCTCTGTCGTAGATCCCCATCGAAGGTCGCCTGTATTTACTGAAGTTTCCCGGCAGCCATGCAGTGTGTTCGCTCCGCGAACTCTACTGCATGGCGGAGGGGGGGGGATTCGAACCCCCGGTACCTTTTAAGGGTACACACGCTTTCCAAGCGTGCTCATTAAACCACTCTGACACCCCTCCGCGAAAAAGGTTCTACACGGTAGTGTCTTCGGGAGTGTCTGCCAAGCCATTTTCGAACGGTTCGGCGGACTCATCCGGCAGGGAATAAATGGATGAGGGATCCGGCTTCGGGGCGCTGTCGGCGGTCTGCCGATTGATAAATTCCCTCGCCAGCAGACGATAGGCATTGGCGCCTTTGGATGCGGAATCGTACTCGGTGATCGGCTTGCCGTGGCTGGGCGCTTCACTCAGGCGGATGTTGCGCGGAATGAAGGTTTTATACAGGCGATCACCGAAATGTTTTTGAACCTCGGCGGCCACCTGCTGGGCCAGATTGGTGCGCACGTCATACATTGTCAGCACAATGCCTTCGATGGAAAGGCCGGGGTTGCCCGCCGCGCGCACCTGTTCAATCACACTGACAATCACGCTCAAGCCTTCGAGCGCCAGATATTCCGCCTGAATCGGAATCACGATCGAGTCGGCGGTGTAGAGCGCGTTCATAAAAAGAATGCCGAGCGACGGCGGGCAGTCGAGCAGGATCACGTCATACTCATCCTGCTCCACAATCGGGCGCAGGGCGTTTTTTAGACAGTGCAGATAATTATCCATGCGGGCGATGGCTACTTCGCAACCGGCCAGATCCAGCTCCGACGGAATGATGTGCAGCCGCTTGGTCGCCGTCGGCTTAATCAGCGTGCGGACATCCGCCTCGCCGAGCAGCGCGGAATAAATGCTGGCACCTTCTTCTTTTTCCAGTCCGAGAGCGCTCGTTGCGTTAGCCTGGGGATCGAGATCGATCAGTAGAACATTTTTGCGGCGTTCGGCCAGTGCGGCGGCCAGATTGACGGCGGTTGTCGTTTTACCGACGCCGCCCTTTTGATTCGCGAGTGCAATAACTTTGGTGCTCATGTGCGGGCTAGAATAGCTCATAAGCCAGTACGCTCAACCCGAAAATGGCGGCGGTTTCAGTTCGCAGGATCTGGTTTCCGAATGTAACGGGAATTGCGCCCGCCGCGACAGCGGCGTTGACTTCCTCTGCGGCGAAATCGCCTTCCGGCCCGATCAGCAGGGCGGCAGTCTTGATCTTCAATTTATCCAAAGTTTGGAACGCTTTACGGAACGGTTTGGCGTTCGGGTGCAGTGAGCCGATAAAAGCCACATCGTATTTTCCAATGTTCGGAAGAATTTCTGTGCCCCAACGCAGTTGGTTTTCCAAAGGTTGGAATTCCGGCAGCCAGGCGGCACCGCATTGCTGGGCCGCATTGCGGATGATCGCTTCGCCACGTTCGGCCATCTTTTCGATTTTACCGGCGGGCAGGCTGGCGTTTTGCGTAATGACCGGCTGAATCCGGCGGACGCCCAGTTCGGTCGCCTTTTGCAGAATCAGTTCAAAGCGGTCGGGTTTGCAGACGGCTTGAATGAGCGTAATTTCCACGGCGGGTGGCGGAACTGTTTCGCGCGTGATAATCCGAACGGTCACTTCTTTTTTGGTAACGGCTTCAACAATGCCTTCGGCGCGGGTTCCTACTCCGTCAAACAGCGTCAGCTCCTGACCGGCCTCGACACGCAGAACCCGCGCAAGGTGGTGCGACTCTTCGGGCGAAAGCGCGACGAGGTCAGCGCTCAGAGTTCCCGGCGGTGTGAAGGAGTTAATCCGCATCAGAGTGACCTCATGGAAGATTGGAAGGGTGGAAGAGCAGTGTCCGGCATTTTCATTCTTCCACTCTTCCATCCTTCCTGTCCTACTTCTCTTTTTCCAGAGCCCGTTTGTGTTCGTAGAATTTTTCAGCCGCCTTTTGCATCTTCTGCGCCAGCGGGAAATGTTTCTCGTTCAAAATCGCAACCGCCTCTTCCAGCTTTTTCTTTTCTTTGCTGCCAAGACCCTGCGGAATTTCAATCTGCACCACAACGTGCTGGTCGCCGGTGCCGTAGCGCGGACTGGTGATACCTTTGCCTTTCATCCGAAACACCTTACCGCTTTCCGTGCCAGCGGGAATTTTCAGAGCCGCGCTGCCGTGAATGGTCGGCACATGCACTTCGCCGCCAAGCATGGCGATATGGAAGGGTACCGGCACTTCACAAACGATATCGAGGTCGTTGCGCTTGAAAAACTCATGTTCACGGACGTGCAGCACAATGTAGAGATCGCCCGCCGGGCCACCGCGTAATCCGCCTTCGCCCTTGCCGGCGATGCGCAACCGCGAACCGGTTTCAACTCCGCCGGGAATTTTCACATCGATGGTGCGCTTGTTGCGAACCAGACCCTGACCGCGGCAGGTTGTACACGGCTTTTCAATCACTTGGCCGGCGCCGCGGCAGGTCGGACAGGTCTGGCGGAATTGAATAAAGCCGCCGCCGCTGACCACTTGCCCCTGGCCGCGACAGGTCGAGCAGGTCTTGCGTCCGGAGCCCGGTTCCGCGCCGCCGCCTTTGCAGCGTTCGCAGGTTTCGTTGACGTTGATACGAATTTCACGCGACGAGCCGAGCACCGCTTCTTCGAAATCAATCTCGAGGTCGAAGCGCAGATCAGCACCCTCCTGCGGGGCGTTTGGATTTTGTGCACGTCCGCCGCCGCCGAAAAAGTTTTCAAAAATGCTGCCGCCGCCGCCCGAGGCACCCATGAAAGTGCGCAAGGCTTCTTCGAGGTCGATGTCGCCGCCACCGAATCCTCCGTAGCTTCCACCGCCACCACCGCCGCGTCCCGCGCCGAAGGCGGCGTGACCGAACTGGTCGTATTGCTGGCGTTTCGAGGTGTCGCTGAGTACCTCGTAGGCTTCGGAAACCTCTTTAAATTTTTCCTCGGAGGCTTTATCGCCGGGGTTTTTGTCGGGGTGATACTGAATGGCCATCTTGCGGTAGGCCTTCTTGATCTCCTCGGCGGACGCGTCTTTGGCGATGCCCAGCACTTCGTAATAATCTCTCTTTTGACCGGGCATTATTCAGATTCCTTTTGTTCGGCCTGTTCCGCAGGACCGCTGGAGATGATGACCTGCGCGGCGCGCAGCAGTTTGTCGCCGAGCATGTAACCGCGACGGACCTGTTCAAGGACGGTTTCGGCCGGCTTGTCCGACGGCATGTGCAGGATGGCTTCGTGGCGATGCGGATCAAAGGGCTCGCCGACAGCATCAATGGCGGTGACATTGAATTTTTTCAATACGTCCAGCAACTGGTTGTAAACCATCCGGAAGCCTTCGGTGACAGAACAGTCGGTCTGGTGCGCTTCCGCGCTTTTGAAACCCATTTCGAAATGGTCGATGATCGGCAGCATTTCGAGGAACAGCGACTCGTTGGCGAAAAGAAACAGCTCGCTACGTTCGCGCTGTGTGCGCTTGCGGAAGTTATCGAAATCCGCCTGCAGGCGGAGCAACTGGTTTTTCAGCGGCTCCTCGGCCTCAACCTCCGGTGTCACGGCCTGTTCGATTGCGGCGTCCGGTTGTTTCGGGGCATCGTTTTTTTTATGTTTTTTGCTCATTTTTAAAATTCCTTTTTTCAAGGGTTGGAACTTTTTATCCGGTTTTCCAAAAGTTTAAAAAAACCAGTTCCAAGGGCTGGAAAAACTACGAATTCGGCGGGGTTTAGTCAATGCCGGAGGGCGGGGCGAACCTAATGGATTTCGAGGGCGAGCAGAGTGATATCATCATATTGCTGCTGCGCGCCGACATGCCGGGCGAGCCGGTTGCGAATGGCTTGAATCAGAGCGTCCACGCCGCCGGCTGATTCTGTCTCAATGGTTTTGAGGAGGTTGCCGGCACCCCATTCCTGATTCTTCTCGTTGAGCGCTTCCGTGATGCCATCGGTGTAAACGATGACCACGTCGCCGGGGGCGAGCTGAACGGAGACGTCTTTGATGGCACTGTCGAAAATCTCCGCATCGGCCAGGCCGATGGCAATGCCGGCTGAATCGAGCGCTTCGGGTTCGCCGCCGCCGGCGCGTTTGAGGAGCGGGCGCTCGTGGCCGGCGCGGGCGAAGCGAAGTTCGCGGGTGCGGGTGTTGTACACCATGTAGAGCATGGTGATGAACATGTCTTCGGCAAGATTGATGCTCAGGACGCGGTTAAGCTCAGCGAGTATGCGGGCCGGGCTCTGTTCCTGCGGAGCGCGGGCGCGCAGAACGCCTTGGCAGACGGCCATCATCATGGCACCGCCGATGCCTTTGCCGGAGACGTCGGCGATGGCGATGCCCAGATGCTCGCTGTCGATCTGAATAACGTCGTAGTAGTCGCCGCCAATGTTTAAGGCGGGCAGGTTATACGCGGCGAGCCGGGCGCCTGCCAGTTGCGGCAGATGCTGCGGGAGCAGGGACATCTGGATCTGCTGGGCGGCCTGCATGTCGCGGTCGAGTTGCCGTTTCTGTTCGAGCGCCGCCTTGAGTCCGGTGTAGTGGACGGGAACGGAAGCCTGATCAGCCATGGCCTGAAGCAGGTTGAGGTCGCTAGGAGTGAAGGGCAGCCCGTCCGTCCGGTTGGCGAGCGCGATGACGCCAAGCACCTCGTTACCAAAACGCATGGGAACAATCAGCAGAGAGCGTATTTTGAGGAAGTCGTTGGTGTAAACCGGCACGCGCGCGTCCATTTCCGCGTCTTCAATAATGATACCGGTACCAACGACGGCGACGGAACCGATGAGACCTTCGCCGACGGCGATAGGGCGGATTTTTACCAGAGTCTCAAGGTGTTGCGATTTGGCGAGAATCTGTTCGGTGTGTACCTGGTCGGAGTCATAGAGTGGAGGAAAGATGCCGGAGACAGCACGGGCGAAAAGCTGTGTGCGGTCGGCGCTGTAAAGATAAACGGCGCCTGACGCGGCTTTGCCGGTTTTAGTGGCGAAGAAAAGAATACGCTTGAAGAGCGAATCGGCCTTGATTTCCTCGGCGTCGGCGAACACCTCGCCGATGTTGTGAACAAAATCAAAAATGACTTCGCGTTCCTGCCGGAGCGATATGTTCTTAAGGCGCAGAACTCGGCTGTTTCTCAAGAGGCGGAAAATAAGAAATATAACGAGCACCTCGAGAGAGATGATCAGATTTTCATCAATCCACCTTAGCAGAGTTAGTACAGATATAACCATAAAAAGCTCAGGTCAGCCGGTCGACATCCGCTTTGAGGTATTCAATAACACGTTTGAAGCGGGGGCGGTTTTCTTCGCTGAGTTCCACGAGGGTTTCGTGGGCCTGCAGGGCGGTTTCGGCCAGATCTTTTTTGGTGACGGATGCTGCGGGGATCGACTGAGTGATCCGACCCGGCAACTCGTGGCCGTGACTGTGGCTGTAATGGGCAATGACTTGATCCACGCCGAGGGTCGCCAGCAGCTCAGTATTCTTGTCGGACAGATTGATCAGTTCCAGGACTTGCCCGTTTTGTTTTAATCGTCCGGAGAGTCCGGCCAGCACGCCCATGAAGGTACTGTCCATACCGATGCATTCCGACAGATCGAGCACAACCGCCGAGACAGGCTGTTTCGAAGTGATTTCCGCAATAAACTGTTTCAGGGTGGCGCTGATCTTGAACGATCCGCGCCCGGTCACACGGATGAAAACTTTGTCACCGGCAATAGCGGCCTGTAAATCGTCGGGGTGTTGTTCCATTCCAAGCATAGATCAGAATTTCCTTATTTCGAGACGGCCAAAGTCTAGTCGGCGCCATAAAGCAGTGCAAATGATAAGATACAAAACCTTATCCGGCCGAATCAACGATTACCACACATTCGCCTTTAACGGCGCGGGTGCCGAATTTCGCGCGGATTTCCGCCGCCGTGCCGCTCAGCAGCTCTTCAAACTTTTTCGTCAGCTCGCGGGCGGCGAAAATTTTCCGATCCGCGCCCATGACGGCCTCGATTTCCTCCAGCAGTTTGAGCAGCCGGTAGGGGGATTCATAAAAAATCACCGGAACGGGCAGGGCGGCGCATCGCTCGAGAATTTTATGCCGCGCGCCGCTCTTGCGGGGCAGGAAGCCGGCGAACAGAAAACCGTGTCCGCCGAACCCGCTCAGCGCCAGCGCGGTCGTCACCGCCGTCGGGCCCGGCGCGGAGGTAATCAAAACGCCTGCCGTGCGGCAGGCTTCCACGACGCGTGCGCCGGGGTCGGAAATGCAGGGCATGCCGGAATCCGTCACCATGGCGACAGCCTCGCCGTTGCGGATGCGGGCGATAATTTCATCGCACCGCTGAGCCTCATTGAATTTGTGACAGCTGATGCAGTGCGTTTTAATCTCAAAACGGTTCAGCAGATTGCGCGTTGTGCGCGTGTCCTCGGCGATGATCAGCGAGGCGGCCTTGAGCGTTTCAATTCCTCGTGCGGTCATGTCGCCGAGGTTGCCGATCGGCGTTCCGACAAGATAAAGGCCCGCTTCCATCAGAACGCCTCCAGGGCTTCGATCACTTCACACAGCGGCAGACCGACGACATTGGAATAGGAGCCGTCGATCCGCCGCACCATACTTGCCGCGCCGTTTTGAATGGCGTAGGCCCCCGCTTTATCGAGCGGGTCGCCGGTCGCGACGTAGGCCGCAATCTCTTCTTCCGAAAGGTCGCGGAACAGCACGGCGGTGGCGGCATGAAAACAGACGGATTTTTCCGAAGATCGGAGACAGACGCCAGTGATCACCTCGTGCATTTTTCCGGAGAGCAGGCGAAGCATCGCCCGGGCATCGTTGTCATCGGCGGGTTTGCCAAGAATGCGTCCTTCGATTGCCACCACCGTGTCCGCGCCAAGGAGAACCGTATTTAGCGGGATAGAGACACTTTCCGCTTTTTCACGTGCGGTGCGGACAGCGTACTCCACCGGCGTTTCGCCGGCGTGCAATTTTTCGTCGGCGTCCGGGCGAACCGTCCTGAACGAAAGTCCCGCGCTTTTCAGCAGTTCGGAGCGCCGCGGCGAGGTGCTGGCCAGAATCAGTTTTTGTTTGGTTTCCATAGGTTGGAAAGATAGCATTGTCCTGTTTTTGAAAAGCAAAGGATAAACAACGCATGAAGAATTACCACTCCAATAAACGGGTTCTAGTCACGGGCGGCGCGGGATTTCTCGGCTCGCATCTGTGCGAAGCACTGCTCCAGCGCAACTGCGATGTGGTTTGCGCAGATAACTTTTTCACCGGACGGCGCGGCAATGTGGCGCATCTGCTGGACAATCCCCGCTTCGAAATTCTACGGCACGACGTCACTTTCCCGCTGTTTGTCGAAGTGGATGAAATCTATAATCTGGCCTGTCCTGCCTCGCCGCCGCACTACCAGCACGATCCGGTGCAGACCACCAAAACCAGCGTGATCGGTGCCATCAACATGCTCGGCCTCGCCAAGCGCGTCGGCGCAAAGATTTTCCAGGCTTCAACCAGCGAAGTCTACGGCGATCCGGAAATTCACCCGCAAACCGAAAGCTACTGGGGCCGCGTCAATCCTATCGGAACGCGCTCCTGCTACGATGAAGGTAAACGCTGCGCGGAAACGCTTTTCTTCGACTATTACCGCCAGAATCGCGTCAAAATCAAAGTGGCCCGTATCTTCAACACCTACGGCCCGCACATGCACCCTAACGACGGACGCGTCGTCAGCAACTTCATCATGCAGGCACTGCGCGGCGAGCCGATTACCATCTACGGAACCGGCCAGCAGACCCGCTCGTTCTGCTACGTCAGCGATCTCATTGCCGGATTTCTGAAGCTGATGGCTTCGGCTGATGAAGTCACCGGCCCCGTCAACCTCGGCAATCCCGGCGAGTTCACCATGCTGGAACTGGCCGAAACCGTCATTAAACTGACCGGCTCCAAGTCCGAACTGGTCTTCAAGCCGCTTCCGTCTGACGACCCGAAACAACGTCGCCCGGACATCACGATGGCCAAAGCGAAGCTGGATTGGGAGCCGAAGGTGCCGTTGCAGGAAGGTCTCAAGCACACCATTCAATACTTCAAACAGTACGCCTGACTGCACTATGAAAAAGACGGACGCACCGATTCTGAAATACAGCGCCAAAGGGCGCTCGGTTAAGATTGAAGATTTTCTGCTTCGTCCGCCGGTTGAAAAGGGCGCGGACAAAATCGCCGCCGGAGTTTTGGCCGACATCAAGGCGCACGGCGACAGCGCCGTCGTCAAATATGCCCGGCAGTTCGACCGCTCAACGGTTACTCTCGCCACGCTGCGCGTCACAAAGGCCGAAATCGCTGTCGCCAAAAAAATGGTGGATGCCGATTTCAAGAAGGCGGCCAAAGAGGCGCACAAACGCATTACCCAATTTGCAATCGCCGGACTTCGTGAAGACTGGCGGATGCCCGCGCCGCAGGGCGGTTGGCTCGGCGAAAAATTTGTCGCGCTTGATCGTGTCGGCGCCTACATTCCCGGCGGCGCCGCGCCGCTGGCCTCGACCGCGCTGATGACGCTGACGCTGGCGCAGGTCGCCGGCGTTCCGGAGCGGGTCGCCTGCACACCTGCTGGAGCGGACGGCAAAGTGAATCCCTACATTCTTTTTGCGCTCGATCTGGCGGGCGCGACCGAAATTTATAAAGTTGGCGGCATTCAGGCCATCGGCGCGATGGCCTACGGCACGAAGACGATCAAGAAGGTTCAGAAAATCGTTGGCCCCGGCGGACCGTACGTTACCGCCGCCAAGCGGCTGGTTTACGGCGAAGTCGCGCTCGACATGGTCGCCGGCCCGAGCGAAATCGCCGTGCTGGCCGACGAAACCGCCAATCCAGCGCACGTCGCTGCCGACCTGCTTTCGCAGGCCGAACACGGCACCGGCTCCGAAAAAGCGCTGTTGGTAACTACCTCCGAAAAAATGGCGAAAGCCGTCCGCGCCGAACTCGAAATTCAGTCGGCAAAACTAATTCGCCAAAAACCGGTCGCCGAGGTGCTGGCACGCGGCTGTATTCTGGTCGTGGTTCCGAACATTGGAAAAGGGATTGAGCTTTGCAACCGCTTTGCACCGGAGCACATGGAAGTCATCGTCAAAAACGCTGAGAAGGTGGCTGAAAAAATCAAAACGGCCGGTGCGATTTTCATGGGTCCGTGGACGCCGGAAGCAGTCGGCGATTTCGCGGCGGGGCCGAGCCACGTTCTGCCGACCGGCGGAACGGCGGCCTTTTTCTCCGGCCTGACGGTCGAAGACTTCCGCCGCCGCGTCAGCCTGATTCACTTCACCAAAGAAGACCTGAAAGAAACCGTTTCTGTTGTTGAAGTGTTCGGCCGCGTCGAAACGCTCGACGCCCACGCTCTCTCTGCCACCATCCGGCTTGAGAAATAACCATGAAAAATCTGATTCGAAAATCTGTGGAAGCGATGGACGGCTATGTTCCGGGTGAGCAGCCGAAGGGCGAGGGTGTCATCAAGCTGAACACGAATGAAAATCCGTGGCTCTGCTCGCCGGAGGTGCGCGACATCCTGAACGAGATTGATATCGCCGAGCTGGCGAAATATCCCGATCCGCTCTGCACGGAAGTGCGCAAGGTAATCGCCGAAAAGCATGAGGTCGGCCTTGCGAATACCTTTGCCGGCAACGGCTCGGACGAAATTCTGGCGCTGTGCATCCGCGCGTTTTGCGAGCGCGACGGCTCGGTCGGCTATTTTGACCCGTCCTATTCACTCTATCCGGTGCTGGCGCAGATCGAGGAAATCGAAACGAAGCCGGTGGCGCTGGACGAAAATTTTGAATGGCAGATGCCGAAAGGTTACAAGGCCTCGGTTTTCTTCCTGACCAATCCCAACGCGCCGACCGGGATGCTGTTCCCGAAGGTGAAGGTTGAGGCGTTCATCAAAACTTTTTCCGGCGTGGTGGTGATCGACGAAGCCTATGTGGACTTCGCCCGCGAGAGTTGCATGGAGTTCGCAACGAAGTACGACAATGTGCTGGTGGCGCGCACGCTTTCCAAATCCTACGCACTGGCCGGCATCCGCTTTGGCTACTGCGTGGGCGCCAAGCCGCTGATCGACGCGCTACACAAGATCAAGGACTCCTACAATGTCAGCCGTCTGACCCAGGAACTGGCACGCGTTGCGCTGATCGACGAAGAAACGATGGAGGCGATCACCGCCGCCGTGAAAGGAACGCGTGGACTGCTTACCGACGAGCTGAAGGATCTCGGCTTCAAAGTTTATCCGTCGGAAACCAATTTTGTTTGGGCCAAACCGCCGAAGCCGGGTGCGAAGAAAATTTTTGAGGAACTCCGGGGGCGCAATATTTTCGTCCGCTGGTTTGACGGCGAGCGCACGAAAGATTGTTTACGCATCACCGTCGGAACCAATGAGCAGATTATGGCACTGGTCGAGGCGCTCGAAGAGATTCTTGGGAAATAAGACGATGGCCGCCTGTCCGAACAAAGCGAAGAATCTGGAACACTGCACCTGCACCTATTCGTGCGACAAGCGGGGTTTGTGTTGCGAATGCGTGGCTTATCACCGCGCCAGCGGGCAGGTTCCCGGATGCTTTTTCTCGAAGAAGGGCGAGGCAACTTACGACCGTTCCGTTGTAGCGCTTGCCCGCGACCGCGGCGCGCATTAACTTCCGAACATCGGAAACGATTACTTCTTCGGAGAGAGCGGCCGTTTCCAACCATTGGAAACCAACGCATCCATGGCCTGCTCCAGTGGCGGGAGGGAAGGGTACCATTGGCGCTCCCACTCAAGGCTGATGAACCCCTGATAATGGCTTTCTTTCAGAAGGGCGAACACCTCTTGAGCCGGAAACTCGCCAGCCCCGGGGAGCACATAGGTGTAGGGGTGATTGCCTGAAGGAACAGAGATGCTGTCCTTGATTTGGACGAGGCGGATCATGCGGGAAAATTGATCCCAGGACTGCCGGGGAGATTCGCCACCCAGCTTCCAGGTGTGGTGAGTGTCCCAGACGATATCCAAAGGTTGCTGAACCGCTTCCTGCAGGAGGAGGCAACGGCTGGCGCTGCTGAAGCCGCTGTGGGTTTCGATGGCAATCTGGGTCGTCCAGCCCTTTTCCCGTCGGGTTTTGTACCACCAGTTAAGATTCTCAACGATCCCTTTTAAATCATCCGCAGAAAGAGGTTCCGTGATCTTTCCTCCGCCGAATATGCGGATATAAGGCACGTTGAGCGCCTCGGCCCAGCGGGCAAACTCAAGGAGTTCATTGCGATCCTTCTCCGCGGCGCTGATAAGAGTGAACGAGCTGTTCAGGGTGATGATTTCCTGCTTATGGGCGCGGAGGATTTTCTGAACTGCCTCAGGAGTCCGGTGAACTTCGTCGAGGTATGCCGGCAGATCCATACGTCCGGCCAGGCTGCGGATTTCGAGGGCGTGCATATCGCGGGATGCCGCCAATTGACAGACCGCCTCGAGAGTCAGGTCGGGGCATCCGAGGGTTGAAATTCCCCATTTGAGATCAGGTTGCGCGGTCATAGGCTTCCACGGTTACAAGGTTTGTGAGCGGATCGTTGTTAAGATAATTTTTTATGTTGTCTAGCGCCACTTTTCCGGAGTCCTGGCGCCGGTCGGGCGTAGGTCCGCCTAGGTGGGGCAGCAGGGTGGTGTTCGGCAATCCGCGCAGCGGAGAGTCCTTGGGCAGGGGTTCGGTTTCGTAAACATCGAGCGCGAGGTGCAGGCCTTTGTTTTTATTGACGCGCACCAGCGCCTCTTCGTCCACGACCATACCGCGGCCCACGTTAACGAAGACGGCGTTCTCGGGAAGGAGGTTGAGAAGGTCTTCGCCGACCAAGTGATAGTTAGACGGTTTGCCGGGGGCGAGATCGATCAGGACATCGGATTGAGAGAAGAGCTCCTCGAGCGATGTAGCACGCCGGACATTGAGCTCCTTGAAGGTCTCGTCAGGAACGCTGGGGGAGTAGGCGGATATCGGCGTGCGGAAAGGAACGAGCAGTTTGACCAGTTCGCAACCGATAGCACCAAGTCCGTGAAGACCCACCCGCCGGCCGAAAAGACTGAGGGTGTCGGGGTGGCGGCCTTTTTTCCACGCGCCCTGCGTGTGCATCGCCAGCGCCCAATTGGAACTGCGGCGCAGGGCGGACAGCGTGAGGAGAAGAGCGCACTCGGCGATGGTGTCGCTGATGACGGAGCCCCAGTTGGTGACGAGCAGACCGTTTTTGATAAGATCTCGGGGGATCAAACTGCGCACGGAGCCGCAGAGGAAACAGACATATTTCAGGTAGGCGGCGACCTCCATGGGAAGCGTTATGGTTTCCCATGCGCAAATCAGAACCTCAGGCCGGTGCGTATCCAGAAGCCGGGGCCATTCGGTTTTTTCAACAGGCGCCTCAATCCAGACGGCATCGGGAAGAAGAGCTTTGAGCTGGCTGCACAACGGCTCAGGGAGAAATTCTTTTCGCTCCTGAGGGGTCATGACGATCAGCGCGGACGGACACTTTTTCTGAGTAGTTTTCATATGAAATACCGTTGTTGTGAAACGAAGAGCTCCGCTGCGCTGTGAATCAGCGCTTTAGGAGCAAGCTTCGCTTCCATCGGCCCTAAGCACCCAGCAGATTTTTCCATCTGCGCCTGCGCGCGCCATGACAACCGGGCCCTTAAACGTCTTGCCGTTCAGCTTAACGGTCACGTCCTTAATTTCGCCGAACTGCAGGAAGGCGCGTTCGCCGTCGTAGAACTGAATCTCGACGGTGTTTCCGCTCTGCGCGAATCCAGTCACCCGGTCCGACAGTTCTTTAAGGCTGTCCGTTCCCACTTTGCCATACACCATGGAGGCCAGGTAGAACGTATCGGTCGAGTTGCTTTCCATTCCGAGCTTCGGAACCACGCTTTGATGATTGCGCACGTTACTGCCGCTGACATCCTCTTGGAAGCCCTGCGCCTTGAACTGTTCCGTGTAGCCGTGGAGGTTCCGGATGAATGTGATCTTGCCGTCCTTGGAGGCCATCTCGGCGCCCTTGCCGCTGGAAAGCACCGCTTCACCTTCGTCGAAGCCAAGCGGATAACCGCCTTCACGGAACACGAGTCCGGGGCGCGAGGGTTTGACTTCATGAACATTGATCATGAAATCGTCCTTGACCAGCACGTACGAAGTCGCCGTTCCGAGATCGTTGGCCACCGCGAAGGTCTTTTCGTCGGTCGCCTTGTCGTACATCCGGTACTTCGAGGCCGCGAAATTGTCAGCCACGTACAGGTTGTCATGATTCCAGCGCTGCCGGAAGTTGATCCCGTCGGGCGAAAAGGCCAGCGCGTTGTCGCAGTTGAACGATCCGTAGATCGGCCGCCCGTCCTGAGTGAAGATCGAGGAGTAGGCGAAATTCGTGTACTTCGCATTGTAGTCCGGCTTTTCGTGGTACGGTTTTTGATTCACGATCTGCACATGCCCGGACTTCTGAGTTCCGACAAGTATCAGCCCGGCTTCCTTGAGCGGCTTGGAAAAATCGCCCTTGTGGATCGGGAGTTTTTCCTCGGTCGTGCTCCAGAACGGATCTGATTCAGAGATGAACAGCATCGAAAACGCCTTGGCCGCCCACAGCGGCGAGCCGCCGCAATTATAATTTTCCAGCACCCACTCGCTCGGCCGCAGCCAGCCCATGCTCAGGTTGTTGCGATCCGTCAGGATCGGGTTGTTGAAGTAGAACTTCATCGTGCTGTTGCAGAGCGTTTTCACTTCGCCGGCGCTGATATCCAGACACTTGAGGTGCTGACCCAGCGCGATGGAGGAGAGGTATCCGAACCGGTAGATCATGGAACGGCCCCAGCACGGAGCGGATCCGTCACCGGAAATGAAATACCGGAAGTCACGGGCGAAATGGCGGACACGCTCTTTGTGCATTTCGGCCACATCTGGACGGGAATCGCCGTCCAGAATGACCCAAAGCAGATAGTAGAAGTGGAATCCCCACGAATTGTAGTAGTCGATCCGGTTGATCTTGCCGTCCCGGTACCAGCCGCCGCCGATGTACATGTGGTCGCAGGCCTTCAGACGCGCATCGAGGTTTTCCTGTGAATAC
The DNA here is from genome assembly GCA_903831085.1 of uncultured Verrucomicrobiota bacterium. GTDB lineage: Bacteria > Verrucomicrobiota > Kiritimatiellia > Kiritimatiellales > Tichowtungiaceae > Tichowtungia. Next base: position 22,687 of record CAIKWE010000016.1, read on the forward strand.
GGCATGCCCAGTTTTTTAAGCACGGCGTTCGTAACCACGCTGAAGAGCAGCCAGTTGTTCTGGTGATATGCCACCTTGTTGCACGAGTTCAGATAGTTCGCGACCTGCGTCTTTTCCGCCGGCGAGAACTTGTTCCAAATCTTCTCGCGTGACAGGTACAAACCCCAGCTCAGCGCCGCCATCTCGACAAGGTGCTGAGCATAGTCGTAGATGTCGCCCCAATATTCGGGGTGCTTGGGATCGGTTCCGGCCAGAATGCCGCGACGGTAGAATTCAGCGACGTCCACAGTCTCTTTGCCAAAGGTCAGCGTATCACCCTTGGACGCGCTCAGCCATGGGCCGGCCATAAACATGGAGCGCGAAAAGCCCTCCAGTTCGTCCGCAACCTGCCCGTGATGACTGCGCGGCCCGGGGATGCGCTGCCGCGCATTGCCCGGGGAGGCGCTGTTCAGAACGCCCTGCATGAGGACAAACATGGCTTCTTCCCAATGCCGCCGCGTCCATCCGGTGATGGGCGCGGTTTTGGGATCGAGAGGTGTCGTGAACTTCATCGTCTTCATTTGTACCGCCTTATCTCAAGTCAGGAATAATGGTTTATTTTTTGAGTCCCATCGGATCATAGTTCGTCAGCGGCCATTGCCCTTGGGGTTTTGTCTCGCCGAACAGAACGCGGCGGGTCATGTCGAGACCGGTCGGGGTCAGGTTCATGTTGAGAACAACAGTCTTGGCCGACGGGAGCAGTCCGCCGGTTCCGATGCAGTAGGGCTCGTTCGTGATGAGCACCACCGGCAGACCCTTGTCGATCAGTGTCTTGACATAGGTGTGCGGCTTTTCTGACCGGTCGTACCAGTTCGTGCAGAGAATCAGGTCGTAACCGCCTGCTTCCGCAAAGGCCGTGACCCGGGCATCCTCGTTCTGGTCTAAGCCAAAGCCGACTTCGAACGTCTGCAGAGTGGGCCATTCCTTCTCCATGATTTCCTGGAAAAGAGCCGGATGGTCGTAACCATCGTTCGGGGTCTTGATCGAATTCTGCTGGTTGATCAACAGAACCTTTTTGGACTTGTCCAGCGGCAGCGCCTTGAGTTCATCCTTACAGACCATGATGGATTTCTGAGCCGCGCGTTCCGCGGTTTCCAGCACCACGCGATCGAAGTACGGCTCGGAGGCCTTGGATGCATCCACGATGCCCATATTGTCAAACATGCCGTAGTCGTACTTGATGCTCAGGATGCGGCGGATCTTGTCGTCGAGTTCGCCGGCATCAATCCGTCCGTCCTCAACCCATTTCTGGATGGTGTAGAACATTTCGCCGCGCCAGAGGTTTTCCGCCTTCATGAGAATGATATCCGAGCCGGCTTCCAGAGCCCGGGCGCAGGCCTCGGCCGTGCCGAATGTGCTGATCAGCGCACCCATGGTCATGCTGTCGGTCGTGATGATGCCTTCAAAACCCATCTCGTTGCGCAGCAGGTCGGTCACAACTTTGCGGGACACCGACGAGATCTGATCGTCAATGGCCGGATAAATGCAGTGAGCGATCATGATGGAGTCGAGACCCGCTTCGATCAGCCGTTTATAGGGATACAGCTCCACGTCATGAAGCCGCTTCAGGTCGACAGGCAGGCTCGGGCAGGCGTGGTGCGCGTCTGTGGCCGAATCCCCGCGGCCCGGGAAATGTTTGGCCGCGGCAATGATCTTGTTGTCTTTGAACGCCTTAACCATGGCGATGGCGTGCTCCGCGACCACTTCCTTGTCGTCACTGAAAGCGCGGCGGGCGATTTCCGGGTTGTTCGGATTAATATTCACATCCACGACCGGCGAATGGATCATATCCATTCCCGAGGCCTTCAGCTGTTTGGCCACGCAGACGGTCGCATCGTAGGTCAACTGCAGATCATTGGTGCAGGCCAGTCCCATGCTGGAGGGAAACTGCACGACGCCGCCGCGGGACATGTCCTTGCTTGTGTCACCTTCCTGGTCGAGCACCATATGCAGGGGAATGCCCGGTTTGCGCTCGGCGGCCAGCTGGCGCAACTCGTTGAGTGTTGCGGCATACTGTTCTGGCGAGACCCAGTGAGATATGCCCTGCTTCACGACCTTCTGCATGGAAGGTACGAAGTCGGCGGGCATCTTCATCTTGACAGCTTTGTCGTCACTGAAGTAACCGAAACAGCGCGCGAAGCACGAAAGCCGAACGCCGCCGCAATGGTAGCGCGTGATGGCTTCCTTCACGTCGTTGGTGATCATTGATCCGGACGTTCCGATAACGACGCACTGTCCGACTTTTTGCTCCAGCGACATTTTGGACAGGATGTCTTCAATAAATTTCTTCTTATTCGTTTTCATTAAACGGTCTCCCCTTAGGTTTTGGTTGCCACGGTTTCTCCTGTTAAAAACAATTACCATAAAGAACCCGCAGCGCTCTTCTATGACCATGAACACCACGGGCAACACTTACTGATAATAATTATTACTTCAGGAATGTAGCGGGAAAGTTTTCGGAATTCAATTGAAAACTAGGGAAAATAATAATAAACCCGAAATGGTTTTTCTATATGGTGCAAAAGGAATTGGTGTTATGGCAAAGAGAATTTCTCAGGATCAGATCGCAAAGGAACTCGGAGTTTCTCAATCGTTGGTTTCTCTGGTTTTGAACGGCCGCCGCGAAGGCGTTGCGGAGGAGTCGTATAAAATGATTTGGGCGGCGGCCTTAAAGCAAGGCTATGTGCCGCGCGGCGGAATGCATCCGATGCATGCGCCGGATGTTCAGCATAGTTATGTCGGCGTGGTGATGCGCGCCGGACTGGCGCTGGCGGCGCAGAGCAACACCTTCAGCCACGTGAGCCACGGGCTGTTTACGGCCTTGCAACATTTGAACATCAGCCTGGCGTTTTTGGGCGGAGAGGGCGATCTGGATGAGACAAAGTTGTTTGAGGTGGTGAGCCGGCGCGACCCGTTACTGGGAATCGTCATTTTGGGTGAGGTTAAGGAGCCCTTTATGCAGGCTCTCGGGGAGCTTGAACTGAAATTGGTCAGCGTATATGCGAGCTCTCCGGGGCTTTGCCACTCCATTGTGCCGAATGACAAACAATCCGTGGAACAGCTGGTCGACCATCTCGTCGCGCTGGGCCATACGCGGTTCGCCTGGCTTGGAGGGAATGCTAAATTAGGGCGCAATCGTCTGCGCCTCGCGGCGCTTAAAGAACGTCTGGCAGCCCGGGATCTGCTGCTGGACGATCGTTATGTGGTTAACGCCGAGGGAGCGGAGCGTCAGGACGGATTTGATTGCGCCGCGGAGCTGATGCGCCGGGCCGAGGGACAGAATATGCCGACGGCATGGGTTTGTCACAATGGATTAATAGCCCGCGGCGGCCTTCAGTTTGCCTATTTGCGGGGAATTAAAGTTCCCGGCGAGATCAGCATCGCAGCGGTTGACCGGACGCGGGCCTGCACCGAAATACATCCCTATCTGACCAGCGCGGCCAGCGATCCCGAATTGATCGGCGCGGAGGCGGCGAAACTGTTGCGTTCGCAGCCTGAGGAGATCGGACAATGGAACAAAATGTTTATTGACCTCGTGGCGCCTTCTCTCTTTGAGGCGGGCGAAACATCCGCAACGCGCCCAGAATGAACGCGCTTTTTGTCCTGAGATATATGGCGCACATTTTAGACACATTTTAATAAATATAAGTTGACGAGCTGGCTGAAAAATTTGACCCTAACGACGGGGTCGTACACATTTAATTAACAGAAAGGGATGGATATGAAAAAGAGTTTTGCCGTGATGTTTCTCTGCTTTTTGGTTGCCGGACTTTTACATGCCGAGGTGCTTCTCGATCAAACGTTCGACGATGCATCGGGCAAAATGTCGCCCGGCAAACTGTTGAAGCGGGTGAATCTGGTTACCGTGGAGCCGGGGCCGGCCGCAATGGGCGGGACTCCGGCCGCGCATTTTCTGGATAGTTCGGCCGAAGAGACCGGCATCTTGGAATACAATTTGGAGAAGGCCGGGGCATTCCTCATATCGTTCGATGTGCTGAATAACACTCCTGCCGCAGAGGATGGCTTCCGGCTGATCTTTGGCATGGGGAAGGATGACCAAAGCAAGAGTGTCAAGCTGGGCAGCGCCGCAAATAGGGCCTTTTCTTTAGAAATTGATCAGTTGGCTTCAAAGGGACTAAGTGTTCGTATCGGGAAAGAGTCGGCCTTCAAGGGCTCGTACGATGGAGCGTCGGTGCAACAGGTGAAAATCTGGGTAAACGACAACGACACGGCGAAACTGTCTTACATCCGTCCTGACACCAAGGCGGCCGCACAGCTGAACCCGGACTCGGTCGTAGTCTGGATCAACGACAAGCTCGTTGCGGATGAATCGGACAGCGGAGTCGCCATGCAAACAGTCGTTAGCGTTGGCGATGCGGTTTTGGCCCGTCTCGGGTTTGTTTCGCAATCAAAGGGAACCGCAGACTTCTGGATTGATAATCTGCATGTTGAAAGCGTTTCCCCGTAAAGTGGAAATCTCAACAACGGCTGGGCTGGCTTCAACTCAGTACATCGCCAGTTCCAGCCGCCGGAAAGCCTGAGGCAACCATGGAAAATCAGACCGCACGTTTTGTCTCGGCTCTGCTTGTGTTCATCGGTTTCTGCGCCACGTCCGTTGCGGCAGGAACTGTTGATCCCGCCAAGGTCGTTATCATCAAGGCGGATGATTTTAGAGTTCCTTCCCCGGCCTGGATCGCTTTTCTGAAAGCCTCCCGGGAGGAGGGCGTCAAAGTCGGACTTGGGGCTATCGTCACCAGCATCGCCGGAAAAGATTCTACCGCCCGATGGATGCAGGAACAGCAGGCGTTGGGCGATGTCGAGTTCTGGAATCATGGCTGGGATCACACCCGCTGGACAACCAATGGAACAGAAGTCAGTGAGTTCAAAGGATCCGGTCTGGCGTACATGCGGCAGCACCTGACCGATTCTCAGGCTGGACTGAACAGCGCTTCAGGTAAAGACGTTACAGCCTTCGGAACCGGCTACAATGGGTTCGATACAAACACCGCTGCCGTCATCAACGCCACGCCCGCCCTGCGTTTATTTTTCGCCCGCAACGTTTCCACAGTTCGGAATCTTTTGGATTCCCGCGTGGCCGTGGTGAAAATTATCGGAGAATCCGACGGCACTGGCAAACCCAGCGCGGCGAAATTCGAAACCGAGTTCCCGCCCGGAACGCCGGGGCCGATTGCAATTCAACTTCACCCTGCTAATTCCAGTTTCGATGCGGCGCGGCTGGACGAATACCGGAAGATTTTGCAATACCTGCGAACCAACGGATATTCCATTCTGCTACCTGCGGAATATGTCGAAACTCTTTCGGCAACCTCAGCGGCGACCCGCTGACCGTCAGCTCCATCTTCGCCGCCAAACGGCTTTTGTTGCGGCCGCTTCCTAAAATCGGAACAGGAGAGAGTCCGCCTTTTTGCCTGATGAAAATCGGTATAAACTTGTAGTTTGATAAGGTCGGGCGGATAATAGTTATGAAATGTTAAGGCATAATATTGGGGGTTTTTTGGGCCAAATTATGAAAAAATTTCTTGGAATGATGTTCTTGGCGGCGGGACTGAGCGGGGCGGTCAGCGCCGCGACTAATTATTTTACCACGGCAGGCAGCACGAACTGGATTTGTCCTGCCGGCGTTACTTCTGTTCAGGTGGAATGCTGGGGCGGCGGCGGCGCGGGTGGTGGCGCATCAAGAAACGGCGCGACCAACACGACTGCGATTGGCGGCGGCGGGGCCGGCGGCGCGTATGCCAGAGACAATTCTTATTCTGTCACTCCGGGAAACACCTACTACATCAACGTGGGTGCCGGCGGAGTGAGTGTCTTGGTCGATTCGAATACGGTTCCCGGCGGAGACTCCTGGTTTAACACGAACAATTTCCCTTCGTCGGTCATCATCGCCAAAGGGGGTGCCGGAGGTGGAACCGTGTTGCTTCAAGTTTCCGGCACCAGGTACGGCGCGGGCGGGGCGGGCACAACGAACGGCAGCGTCGGCGACATGGTCTATGCAGGAGGAAGCGGCGGGACACCTTCTGGCACCACATATGGCGGCAGCGGCGGCAGTAGCGGCGGGACCGGCAGCGCCGGTAATCCAGGCTCCCCGACGAACGGCCTGGGCGCGGCGGCAGTTACGGGCGGCGGCAATGGTGGAGATGCGAATCCAGGCACCGGTTCAGGAGTCGGTAAGACGCCGACCATTCCTCCGGGCGGCGGCGGCGGCGGCGCCAGATGCGCTAATACTTCGACGGTTTTAATAGGCGGAACAGGCAGCGTAGGCCGGGTTGTTATAACTTATTCCGTTATTGATGCTGCGCCCAGCGTGAGCCTGACGGCACCGGACAACGGCGCCAGCTTTGTAGCGCCGGCGTCGATCGCGATGACAGCCGACGCCTCGTCTGCGACCGGCACGATTACGACGGTGGATTTTTATAATGGCGCGACGTTGCTCGGATCCGACACCACTTCGCCTTATGCCTATACTTGGACAAATGTGGCGGCGGGTTCGTACAGTCTGACAGCCCGGGCCACGGATAACAGCGGGGCGGTCAGCACGTCAGCGATTGCTGTGATCACGGTCACAGCGACTAATAATAATACCGCTGGTACCGCGCTCAATAATAGCGTCTGGGCGTTCCAAGGCACGAGCGGACGGATTATCCGCCAGCCGGACGCGCTGGGCAACCGTGTGCTCGATTATTCCGGCGTCGGCTACAAGGGAGGAACCGTGCCGATTCCGGTTGTGGCTGTGAAAACCAATATCTCGCCGGTTGCCGGCGATAACACCGCGAACATTCAGAATGCCATCAACTATGTGTCTGGACTGTCGCTGGTGAACGGCTTCCGCGGCGCGGTATACCTGAACGTCGGCGAATATCCCATTTCCAATTCCATCACCATTAGCGCCAGCGGCGTTGTCCTGCGCGGTGCGGGTGCCAGCACGAACGGTACGGGAACCATCCTCCGTGCCGCCGGGGCTCGACCCACGGCCAGCACCTCAAACGAAGTCGCACTCATCTATATCTCCGGTTCCGGCTCGGGCTCCGTTAGCGGGACGGCCCGCAGTATCACGAACACCTATGTTCCTGTCGGTGCGCTCAGCTTCAACGTAAGCAGTACCAGCGGCCTGACTGTGGGCGGCCGGGTCTTGATCACCCGCGCCAGCCCGGCGAATTGGATTACAGACATTGGAATGGATCAGGTGTCACCCGCATGGACCGCAGGAAAATTTGATGTCAAGAGCGAACGCTTTATCACTCGCATTGAAGGAACCCGAGTCACGATCGATGCGCCGCTGACCTGCGCCATCGAATCGAAATACGGCGGCGGTACGATCCAGCCCTATTCCTGGTCCGGCCGCATCAGTAACGTCGGTATCGAGGACATCTTTGGTGTGTCTGATTATAACCCCGCAATTACTTCCACAGTGGGTAGTACTCCGGCCTACCCTGCCGACGAACAGCACGTCTGGATTTTCATTAATTCAACCGCAGTGGAAAATGCCTGGGTGCAGCGCGTGACAGTGAAATCCTTCGCCTACTCCTGCGTTACCATGGATGAGGGCACGCGCAACATGACTGTGCGCGACAGCATCTCGCTGGATCCGGTCTCCATCATTGACGGCGGACGGCGCTATGCGTTCGGTTTGAGGGACGCCCAGAACTGCCTCGTGCAAAATTGTTACACCCGCAACGACCGGCATCAGTTTGTCACCGATTCACTCGACACTGGGCCCAATGTATTTGTGGACGGACTCAGTGAAACCGCCCACAGCGAAGCCGGCCCGCATTTCCGCTGGGGCACGGGCTCCATGTGGGACAATATCACCGTGAACGGCGACTATCTGGCCGTCAAAAACCGCGGTAATATGGGAACATCACACGGCTGGGCCGGCGCCAACGAAGTGGTATGGAACGCCAAGGCGGACGGGCTTATTGTTGAAAATCCGCCGACAGCCCGCAACTGGCTCATCGGTAGCATCGGCCCGCTGATCAACAATACTGCCGCTATTCCCTATCCAGCACCTGCGGGCACTTATGATTCTCGCAACACGAATGTGTTCCCAAACAGTCTTTACTACGCGCAACTGCAGGATCGGCTCGCTGCGCCGAACCGGGAAACGCGTGAATACTGGCTGGGTGTGATTGACGGTTTCGCAAACACCATTACCCGCGACGTCGTGGCTCTGGATACAACATGGAGCAACGCCGTGAAATCCATAGCTTCCGGCCAGCCGCTCAATCCGTTCAACGTCGTGACCAACAACCACTGGATTCCGTTCACCTTCAATTACTCTCTCGGAGCCACCGATCAGGTGGTTGCGGCCACGCTTTCGCTCTCGCTGCGTGCAACCAACTCGTCCGCAAGCAATGTACTTTATCTGGGCAGCACCAACAACAGCTTCACCTTTTCCGATCTTGGATGGCAGCCCATTGGAACGGGCACCAATACCACCGTCCGTGTGCTGGATCTGGGCAGCCAATTGAATTTACTGGCCAGCGGCCAGCTCAATGTCGCCGTGCAGGGTGATGCGGGGATTGACTGGGCGATGCTCGAACTTCAGGTCGCGCCGGCTCAGGCGAGTCGCACCAATACCATCCTGCCCGAAGCCGACGCGTACGTCCGCGGCGGCGCATCCCGGACGAACAACTACGGCACCGACACCACGCTCGCAGTCAAAACATCCACTTCCACCAACGAACAACAGCAGGCCTACCTGCGCTGGGATCTTACGGGCCTCGCCACCAATATCCTGCAGGCGCGCATTCGGCTCACGCCAACCAGCGTAGACACCAACGGATACGAGCATGGCATCGCGCTTGTCACCAACAGCACCTGGAGTGAAAGCACGATCAACTGGACCAACCAGCCCGGCGGAGGCAAACGGTTCGCCACCTGGATTCCCGCCGCGAATGTGCCGGTCGAATTCGTTGTCACTCCGCAGGTGCAGGCCGCGCTGGATGCCGACGGCAAATTGTCGCTTGAGTTGTTTTCGGTGAATAATACTGGCGGTTCGGGGTTGGTCAGCTACGCCTCGCGCGAGTATGCCGACTCCGCATACCGTCCGCAACTGTTGCTTATTTACGCCGGGAGTTATCTGAGCGTGGACCTGACGGCTCCGGCCAACGGAGCGAACTACGCAGCGCCAGCGTCGATTACGATGATAGCCGACGCCTCGTCGGCGACCAGCACGATTACAGCAGTGGACTTCTACAACGGAGCGACCCTGCTCGGAACCGACACCGGCGCGCCTTACGTCTATATGTGGACGGGTGTGGCGGCGGGATCGTACAACCTGACAGCCCGGGTCACGGACAACAACGGGTTAGTTCGCACCTCGGCGGTCGTGGTGGTTACCGTGAACCCCACGTATGCTCTGACGGTTACCAGCGGCAGCGGTAGCGGCACGTACCTCAACGGACAGCAGGTGACGATCTCGGCGAGCACTCCGGCAACCGGGAAGACCTTTTACCGGTGGACCGGCGACGCCGCGTACGTGAACAACACGACGTACACCAACGCCACCGTCACCATGTCGACCAATCCGGTCAGCCTGACGGCGACGTATGTGGACGCCTATTACGCCCTGACGGTCAACAGCGGGACCGGCGGCGGCGGGACCTATACCAACGGAACGCAGGTGGCGATCTCAGCGAACGCTCCAACCATTGGAAAGACCTTTTATCGGTGGACCGGCGACACCCAGTATTTGGCCAATTCTAATTCCGCCAGCACCACGGTGACCATGCCAGCAAGTGCTGTCACTCTGACGGCGACGTATGTGGATATCTATTACGCACTGACGGTCACCGGCGGCACCGGCGGCGGCTCGTACACCAATGCACAGCAGGTGACGATCTCGGCGAATGCTCCAACCCTTGGAAAGGCCTTCGTCCAGTGGACCGGCGACACCCAGTATTTGGCTAATTCTAATTCCGCGAGCACCACGGTGACCATGTCGACCAATGCGGTCAGCCTGAGCGCGACGTATGCAGATGTCTATTATTCCCTGACGGTCACCGGCGGCAGCGGCAGCGGCGCGTACACCAACGCAACGAAGGTGGCGATCTCGGCGGATGTTCCAACCATTGGAAAGGCCTTCAGTCAGTGGATCGGCGACACGCAGTACGTGAACAACGTCACCTACACGAACGCTCTGGTCACTATGTCAACCAACGCAGTCAGCCTGACCGCAACCTATGTAGACGTTCTTTACACGCTGACGGTTACCGGCGGCAGCGGCAGCGGTTCTTCGTACACCAACGCGCAGGTGGTGGAGATATCCGCGGACGCTCCGGCACCCGGAATGACCTTCGACAAGTGGACCGGCGCCACGCAGTACGTGAACAACATCACTTACACCAACGCGCTGGTCACCATGCCGGCACAAGCCGTCGC
>CAIKWE010000017.1 GCA_903831085.1 uncultured Verrucomicrobiota bacterium
CTCGTCGCCGAACACGGCGGCAAGGTGCCGGACAGTTTCCAATGTTTGGAAAAACTGCCGGGTGTCGGCCATAAAACCGCATCGGTGATCATGGCTCAGGCGTTCGGCGTTCCGGCCTTTCCGGTCGATACGCATATTCACCGCCTCGCCCAGCGCTGGAAGCTGACCAGCGGCAAGAGCGTTGAGCAGACCGAAGCCGACCTGAAAAAACTCTTTCCGCCGGAACGGTGGAACAAGCTGCACATCCAACTGATTCTCTACGGACGCGAACACTGCACCGCCCGAGGGTGTGGCGGCACAAAGTGCGATATCTGCCGCGCGCTGTTTCCTGATCGCAAAAGAACGGTTACCGTCAAAAAATAAGACTATTTGCCCGACGAGCGTTTAATGGCGGCGGGAAGAGCGTGCAGACAGACGTCCGGATTGCGCTCACAGAAAAATTTCACAATCCATTCGGAATCAAACAGCATCACTTTACGGTTGGATGCGTCCAGCAGAAGCCTACAACTGGGCGGAAGCATGGATTCGGTCACCACCGAGGCCGGTCCGGCGGATTCGTCCACCCAGCGGATGATCTTATACGGAGCCGGTTCGAGCCGGGCGGTCGCACCGTATTCGTTTTCCAGCCGGTATTTGAAAACCTCAAATTGCAATACGCCGACCGCGCCCAGCAGCGGCGCATTCTGCGCCTGATCCGCGTAGTGAAACGACTGCAACGCGCCTTCCTGCAGCAGATGCTTCACACCGGCTTGAAAACGTTTGTATTGCGCGGGAACCGGGTTATAGAGCATCGCAAAACACTCCGGAGCAAACTGCGGCATTTCGTGGTACACAATCGCCGGGTCTTCCGTCAGCGTGTCGCCGATGCCGAATCCGGCGTGTCCGACCAGCCCGATCACATCGCCGGGATACGCCGTATCCACCGTTTCGCGCTCCCGGGCAAAAACCCGGTGGGAGCTGGAAAGCCGCACCAGTTCGCCGGTGCGCGAATGGGTTACGCGCATATCGCGGGTGAAACAGCCGGAACAGATGCGCAGAAAAGCGATCTGGTCGCGGTGCTTCGGATCCATGTTCGACTGTATCTTGAAAATGAAGCCGGAGAATTTCGGATTTTCCGGATGAATTTTTTCAGCGCCGGAAAAGCGCGGCTGCGGCGCGGGCGCATAATCAACAATCGCGTCCAGCATCAGCTGAACCCCGAAATTATTGATCGCGCTGCCGAAAAATACCGGACTGAGATCGCCGGCCTGCACCTCTTTCAGATCAAAGAGTTCGCCGGCGGTATCCAGCATCTCCAGCTCGTTAATCAGCTCTTGATAAACTTCCGCCGGCATCCGATCGCGCACCTGTGAATCGGTCACGGAATGCAGCGCCACCGGTGCGCGAAAAGCGCCGTGCGCGGTACGTTCAAAGAAGTGCGCCTGCTTGGTCTGCCGGTCATACACACCTTGGAAATCGGGGCCGTTGCCGAGCGGCCAGTTCATCGCGCAGACCCGCAGTTGGAGTGTCTGCTCCAGTTCGTCGATCAGCGACAGCGCATTGCGCGACGGACGATCGAGCTTGTTCATGAAGGTAAAAATCGGAATGCCGCGCATCCGGCAGATTTCAAACAGCTTGCGCGTCTGGCTTTCAATCCCCTTGGCCGCGTCGATCACCATCACCACCGAATCCACCGCCATCAGCACACGATAGGTGTCTTCGGAAAAGTCACGGTGACCCGGCGTATCCAGCAGATTGACGCAGCACCCGCGGTAGTCAAACTGAAGCACCGTTGAGGTGACGGAAATGCCGCGCTGTTTTTCCAGCTCCATCCAGTCGGATGTCGTAGCGCGCTGGTTTTTGCGCGCCGTCACCGAACCGGCCAGCTGGAGCGCGCCGCCGTAAAGCAGCAGCTTTTCCGTCAGCGTCGTCTTACCGGCGTCCGGATGCGAAATAATCGCAATCGTGCGCCGTTTGGCAATTTCCTGTTCAAAACTCATAGCCGTTATCCGGGATAAAAAGAGCGGAGACTGTAGGCGGCGACCCGCCGCCAGCGCAATCTGATTCTGTCAGTTAAAGCGGTAGAACAACGAATAGTTTGACATTTAGCCAAACGGCTAAGTATAAAGGGCGGCATGAATAAACCGCTGAATGTCCTAAAAGCCCTTTCCGACCGCAACCGCCTGCGGGTTGTCGCGGCGCTGATGCATCAGGAAGAACTGTGCGCCTGTCACATCATCGAACTTCTGGAAGTGACCGGTGCCACGGCGTCGCGCCATATGGGACTGCTGATCCGCTCCGGTTTGGTGCAAAGCCGCAAGGCCGGGCGCTGGGTTCATTACCGACTGACCGCCGACTTCCCTATCCCGCTTTTCCAATGGTTGGAAACCGAATTGCAAACCGATCCCGGCATCAAAGCTGACCGAAAAGCCCTAATCAAAATCACCGCCTGCAAACATTGAAAGCGATGAATATGAACTCATCCATCTGGCGTAAATATCTGGCTTGGAGTGTCGCAGGGCTCGCGATCTGGTGGCTGGTGTATCGCAGTCTCGCGTCCGTCGCGGCGTGGTTCGCCTATTCACTGCTCGGAATGGCGCACGGCTCGCATCTGGCTTCCGCCGTGGAGTTTTTCATTTACGAAGCACCGAAGGTTTTGATGCTGCTCGTTCTGGTCGTATTCGGCGTCGGCATCGTGCGCTCGTTTTTCACGCCGGAACGGACGCGACGGATTCTTTCCGGTAAGCGCGAGTTTACCGGTAATGTGCTGGCCGCTCTGCTGGGAATTGTCACACCGTTTTGTTCCTGCTCGGCGGTGCCGCTGTTTATCGGCTTTGTAACCACCGGTGTGCCGCTGGGCGTGACGCTTTCTTTTCTGATTTCGGCGCCAATGGTGAATGAGATAGCGCTGGTGCTTTTATTCGGCTTGTTCGGCTGGCAGGTCGCGGCGATCTATCTGGTAACCGGCGTGGTCATCGCCATTGCCGCCGGCTGGGTCATCGGGCGGCTGCGGTTGGAGAAACACGTCGAAGACTGGGTTTACCAGACCCAAGCCGGAAGCGGTGTTACAGACGAAGAACTGGATTGGCCCGCGCGCATCCGGCTCGGCCTCGATGCGGTGAAAGACATTGTGGGCCGCGTATGGATTTATGTGCTGATCGGTATCGGCATTGGCGCGGGCATTCACGGTTATGTGCCGCAAAATTTCATGGCATCCATCATGGGCAAAACCTGGTGGTCGGTGCCGCTCGCCGTACTCATCGGCGTGCCGATGTATTCCAATGCCGCCGGAATTATTCCGATTGTGCAGGCTTTGCTTGGCAAGGGTGCCGCGCTGGGAACCGTGCTGGCCTTTATGATGGCGGTGATCGGCCTTTCCCTGCCGGAGGCGATCATTCTCCGCAAAGTTTTGAAGCCAAGACTGCTGGCGGTTTTCTTTGCGGTGGTGGCCGCAGGAATCATGCTCGTCGGTTATTTATTTAATCTCATCATGTAAGCGAAGGAGATCAACCATGAAGATTCAGATTCTGGGAACAGGCTGCCCGAAGTGTAAAAAACTCACGCAGCACGCCGAAGAAGCGGTGAAAGCGCTCGGCCTTAACGCGGAGATCGAGAAGGTCACGCAGATCAGTGACATTATGAAATTCGGAGTGATGATGACTCCGGCACTGGCGGTGGATGGCACGGTGAAGTCTGTTGGTAAATTGCTTTCGGTTGAGGAAATCAAGGGACTTTTGAAATGAATAACTGGCAGAAACTGTTAATCGTTGTCGCCCTGATCGGCGCGGTGGCGTTCGTAGTGGAGCATAAAAAACGGCAGGGTTTTATCTGCGCAGGCGGCGTTTGCACGTTGCAAGATGTGAAGCCAGTTGCGCAACCGGCCGTCGCAGAAGCTCCGGTACAAAAGCCCCTGCCCCGCTTGCTTGACCTCGGCGCAGGCAAATGCGTTCCCTGCAAAATGATGGCGCCAATTCTCGACGAACTGAAAATAACCTACGCCGGAAAGCTGGAGGTGGTGTTCATTGATGTTTGGGAAAATAAACAGGCCGGCGAGCAGTACGGCATCCGCATGATTCCCACACAGATTTTTTATGATGCCGAAGGCAAGGAACTCTTCCGGCACGAAGGTTTCTTCGCCAAGGAAGACATTCTCGCCAAGTGGAAAGAGCTTGGAGTGAATCTGTGAACGAACTGTTTACCCAGCTGACCCGCGCCGTGGAAGGCGCGCCGCTGATCGCTCTGAGTGCCGCGCTGATCTGGGGCATTCTGAGTATTCTGCTCAGCCCGTGCCACCTTGCATCCATTCCGCTGATTATCGGCTTTATTGACGAACAGGGCCGCATTTCCACCAGACGCGCCTTTTGGATTTCCCTGCTGTTTGCCACCGGCATTCTGATCACTATTGCTGCCATCGGCGGGCTGACCGCCGCCGCCGGACGGATCATGGGAGACCTCGGGCCGTATGCGAATTATTTCATCGCGCTCATTTTCTTCATGGTCGGCCTGCATCTACTGGGCGTAATTCCAATGCCTGGAAGCGGCCCCGGTCAGGTCAGAATGAAACAGCGCGGCGCGCTGGCGGCCTTTGTCCTCGGACTGCTCTTCGGCATTGCACTTGGCCCCTGCACGTTCGCTTTTATGGCACCGCTACTCGGCATTGTCTTCAAAACCGGCGCCGGACATCCGGTTTACGCCGGAAGCCTGCTTTTCCTTTATGGCATCGGCCATTGCGCTGTGATTGTGCTGGCAGGAACCTTCACCGAAGTCGTCCAGCACTATCTGAACTGGAACGAAAAATCCAAAGGCTCACTCATCCTCAAAAAAATCTGCGGCCTGCTGGTGCTGATGGGCGGCCTCTATCTGATTTACACAACCGTTTAAAAGGAGCTGATCATGAAAAAACTGAAAATCCTATTCTTATGCACCGGCAATTCCTGCCGGAGTCAAATGGCTGAAGGCTGGGCGCGGGCGCTCAAAAGCGACGTGATCGAGGCGTACTCAGCGGGCATCGAAACACACGGACTCAATCCGAACGCCGTCAAAGTAATGGCCGAGGCGGGCGTGGATATCTCGCATCATGAGTCAAAAAACGTCGCCGACCTACTCCACATTCCATTTGATTATGTCATCACCGTCTGCGGCCACGCCAACGAGCACTGTCCGCTCTTTTCTGGTAAGGCAAAAGTCGTCCATATCGGATTCGACGATCCACCGAAGCTCGCCGCACAGATGACAGGCGAAGAGGAAAAACTGAACTGCTACCGCCGCGTGCGCGATGAAATCAAAGCCTTTATTGAAACTCTGCCGGAAGGACTGAAGAAATGAGTGAAAGTATTACTAAGCGACTGTCGTTTCTGGATCGGTTTCTGACGCTTTGGATTTTTTTGGCGATGGGCATCGGGGTTCTGCTCGGCTATTTTGTTCCAGCCTTTGGAAACTGGATTGGCTCCCTGCGCCCAGCGGGAACGCAAACCAGCATACCGATTGCCGTCGGCCTCGTTCTGATGATGTTTCCTCCGCTGGCGAAGGTGAAGTATGAGGAACTGGGCGATGTATTCCGCGACCGCAAGATCCTCGGACTGAGTCTGCTTCAGAACTGGGTGGTCGGGCCGATTCTTATGACGGCGCTGGCCGTTGTGTTTCTGCACGACCGGCCGGAATTTATGATCGGGCTCATTATGATCGGACTGGCGCGGTGCATCGCGATGGTGATCGTGTGGAACGATCTGGCAAAAGGCGACACGGAATATTGCGCCGGACTAGTGGCGTTCAATTCAATTTTTCAGGTGTTCTTCTACAGTCTCTATGCCTGGCTGTTCGTCACGAAACTTCCGCCTTTGCTCGGACTTTCCGGCGCTGTGGTGAATGTGACGATCCGGCAAATTGCGGTAAGCGTGTTTATTTATCTGGGTATTCCGTTCATCGCCGGAATGCTCACCCGATTTTTCCTGATAAAGGCGAAGGGCAAAGAATGGTACCACACGCAATTTATCCCGAAGATCTCGCCGATCACACTGATCGCCCTGCTCTTCACCATCGTGGTGATGTTTTCCATGCAGGGACAAAAAATAATCGCCCGGCCCGGCGATGTGGTTTTGATCGCCGTGCCGCTGCTGATTTATTTCGTGGTGATGTTCCTGTTGAGTTTCTGGATGAGCGCCAAAGCGGGCGCCAACTACGCCAAGTCGGCAACCCTTTCCTTCACTGCGGCCAGCAATAACTTTGAGCTGGCGATTGCCGTCGCGGTGGGTGTGTTCGGAATCAACCACGGCGCGGCGTTCGCCGCTGTGATCGGGCCGTTGGTGGAAGTGCCGGTGTTGATCGGACTGGTGAACGTGGCGCTGTATTTCCGAAAAAAGTATTTCGACAAACAACCCGTTCTGCCTGCCGCTTGAGCCGGTCAACTAGAGCGACGGATCAGCCAGATGCCAAGGAACTGGGCGGCGATCAGCGGAATCCATAGAATCAGATTCGGATGGAGCGCCGGATAGTCTGCCAGCGATTTGGCAACCACGATAAAAAGGTAATAGGCAAAAACAATCACCAAGCTGAGTATCATGCCGGTGGCGGTCTCTTTGCGGTGCGATTTGACGCCGAGTGGAATGCCGATCAGCATGAAACTGAAACAGCCGATGGCGGTGGAAATACGCCGATTGGCCTCCACGATCAATTGTGTTTTTTCAATCAGCAGGTCTTTTTGCGAAAACATCGGGAAGTCGCGCTCTACGTTACGAATACGATCAACCAGCTGTCCCATCCGCATTTGACCGCGCTTCATCACGGTTGGTTTGCCTTTAAGCGCTTTTTCAAAATCAAGTTTGATCGGATAATACTCGGCGTTGACGTAGGTGGTTTTGGAAACGTCGTGAGGGTCTTTGGCGTCAGGTATTTCAATGCGCACGTCGTAAAGCTTCACCGTCAGAAGCCGGTTGGTGTTGTCGGCCGCAATATCACCATTTTTGGCGCGCACACTGCGCTTGATTCCGCCCGCTTTGTCCAGCTCATAGGCGACCACATCTTTCACAACGGTGCCGTTCTTTCGTCCGACATAAATCATCAAGCCGGGAAAGTCGCGGATAAAGCGTCCTTCTTCGAGCAAGGTGATCGGTTCTTCCACTCCCGCTGTGCGCAACAGTTCCCGGCTGGCATATTTGGCGGCAGGCGACACCTCACAGTTGATGTAAACGCAGATGGCGCTGAACAGAATTGAAAGCAGAATCAGCGGAGCCGTCAGCCGCCAGAGACTGATCCCGCAGCTTTTCATTGCGCTGATTTCGCTGTCCATCGAAAGCCGTCCAAAAAGAAGCAGTGCGGCAAACAACGTGCTGATCGGCATCGAGAACGAAAGGATATACGGGATATTCAGGAAGAAAAATTTCACGATCAGCACCGAAGAAATTCCGCGCGCCATCAGATCGACCGCTTTCACCAGCGCACCGACGGTCATTACAAAGGTAATGAGCCCGAGCGCGGTCAGAAAGATCACTAGATAATCCAGAACGATGTAGCGGTTGAGTGTTCGCATGATTTTACTTTGCCCCGTGGCGGCGGATTGCCGATTCAACGGTGTTAGCCAGCAGCATGGTAATTGTCATCGGCCCGACTCCTCCCGGCACCGGAGTAATGGCGGAAGCTTTTTCGGCCACTGCCTCAAAATCCACATCGCCCTTCAGCCGGAACCCGGCCTTGGCGGTTACATCCGTTACGCGGTTGACGCCGACATCAATCACCACCGCGCCGGGCTTGACCATATCTGCGGTAACGGTGTTTGGGCGGCCAACGGCGGCGACGATGATGTCCGCCTGCAAGGTCAGCTCGGCCATATTTTTCGTGCGGGTGTGGCACATCGTCACCGTCGCGTTGCCCAGCTCGCTCTTCTGGCTGAGCAGATTGACCAGGGGGCGGCCCACAATATTGCTGCGGCCGATCACCACCACATGCGCGCCGTCCATTTTGATACCGGAGCGCTTTAGAATCTGCAAGACACCGTGCGGCGTACAGGGAAGGAATGCCGGCAGGCCGAGCATCATACGGCCCACGTTGAGCGGATGGAATCCGTCTACATCCTTATCCGGATTAATCGCCTCAATGACCGACTGCTCCATCGAAGAGTCCGGCAACGGAAGCTGGACAAGAATCCCGTCAATTTTATCGTCGGCATTGAATGCTTTGACCACATCCAGAATTTCCTTATGCGAAGCGGTGGCGGGTAGCTTGATTTCGCGGGAATAGAGACCGGTTTCCTCGCAGGCCTTCTCCTTGGCTGTCACATAGGAGCGCGAAGCGGGATCTTCGCCCACCAGCAGAACGCCGAGACCGGGCACAATCCCCTGCTTCTTCAGTTCAGCCACACGGGCTTTCAGTTCAGCGCGGATATCCTGCGCAATTGCCTTACCATCTAAAATCTTTGCGACCATTCGGTCTCCTTTTGGGATTAACTGATGACGGGTTTTAACCTAATGTCCCGACGGTATCAACTATGGACTGGATTCGTGAAACATCTAAAGGCGTGCTTCTGCCCGTCCGGGCGGTGCCGCGCGCCTCGAAAAACGAGATACAAGGCATCCACGGCGACGCCTTGAAAGTCCGTTTACAGGCACCGCCGGTCGAAGGCAAAGCCAATCAGGCGCTCATCCGGTTCCTCAGCGATGCTCTGGATATTCCCCGTTCACAACTCTCCATCGCCGCCGGTGAAACCGGACGCAATAAGGCCGTCCTCATCACCGGTATCACAAAAGCGGAACTGGTCAGCCTGCTGAAGCATAAAATGAGTTGATGGCTTTCCAGGCTTCTTCGGCGGTGTCGCAGAAGGTGATCAGGTTCAAATCATTCGGGCCGATCAGGCCGCATTCGGCCATGTAATTCCAGTCCACGATCCGTTTCCAATATTCGGAACCAACCAATACAACCGGCATTGGCTCGACCTTTCCGGTCTGGATCAGGGTGAGTGCTTCGAACAGTTCATCGAACGTTCCGAAGCCGCCGGGGAAAATACAGACCGCCTTGGCGCGCAGCATGAAGTGCATCTTCCGCATGCTGAAATAATGAAACTGAAAGCAAAGCTCTTCGGTGACATATGGGTTAGGTTTCTGTTCGTGCGGCAGGGTGATGTTGAGTGAAATGGACTTACAACCCACGTCGTGTGCGCCGCGGTTGCCCGCCTCCATAACTCCGCCACCGCCACCGGTGATGATAACATATTCGCATTCATGGCTGGTCTGGCAGGTCGTGCTGACCATCCGCGCCAGTTTGCGCGCCTCTTCATAAAACGGGGTCAGTTCGGCCAGCTTACGGTTTTTACACGCGGCCGAATTTTCAGGCGCTGGAATCCGTGCACTGCCGAAGAGCACGATGGTGGATTTGATCTTCTCTTTTTGCATCATCACTTCGGGATGAAGATATTCGAGCTGGAGCCGCACCGGGCGGCAATGTTCGCTGTTTAAAAACGGGACATTCTCATAGGCCATCGGCGGATTTTTCATTTTCAATCTCCTAACCGCGAATGGACACGAATGCACACCAATTGGACAGGTCCAGCGGAACCCTCTTTATATTCGCGTTGATTAGCGTTCATTAGCGGTTTGTTATGCTGTAGAAATACCAAAAATGAAAACGGTTGCCTACTACATTACCGCCCATGGCTACGGACACGGCGCACGCTCCTGCGACGTTCTGCGCGCCCTGCACCGGCTCTATCCGGAACAGCCGGTGATTGTGACGACCGACCTGCCGCGCGACTTCTTGAACAGCCGCCTCGCAGGTTGCGATAATCTGACATTCCGAAACGGCGCATTCGATGTCGGCCTCGTCCAGAAGGATTCTCTGCAAAGCGATCTTTTCCAAACCTTGGAAAAACTGGAAGCGCTCTATGCCCGTGAGGAGGAATTGATCGAACAGGAGCAGCGATTTATCGCCGCAAATGATATCGCGGTTGTCGCCGCTGATATTCCCGCCATTCCGCTGGCCGCCGCACAGCGCGCGGACATTCCGAATATCGCCATCGGTAATTTTTCATGGGACTGGATTTATGAAGCCTATGTTCCGCAGAATCCCCGCTGGGCGTTTTTCGTCGAAAAGTTCCGCACCGTTTATGCGAAGACGGACCTGCTGTTGCGCCTGCCGTTCGCACCGCCCATGGAACAGTTCCCGAACCGGACAGACATCCCCCTGCTCGCTTCACCGGGCATCTCCCGCCGCAATGAAATGGCACATATATCGTATTACGATATATGCCCCGATCCAAAGAAACTGTGGGTTCTACTTTCGTTCACATCGCTCGATTTAAACTTCCAGGCCTTGGAAAATATCCGTGCACTGTGTGACCGGTACGAGTTTTTCTGTGTTGAACCGCTTCAATTCGAAAACTCCTGCATCCATTCAATAAGCCGCAACGCAGTTGCTTTTGCCGACATTCTGGCATCGTGCGACGTTGTCGTCAGCAAGCCGGGCTTCGGGCTGGTCTCGGAGTGCATTGTGAACCATAAGCCGTTGATCTTTGCCGACCGCGGCGATTTTGCTGAATATCCTTATCTCGTCGAAGGGATTGATAAATATCTGCGAAACGTCCACGTTCCGTCCGAACAGCTCTATGCCGGAGATCTTTTCCAGGCATTGGAAAAAATTAAATCCGCGCCGGAACCTGCCAGTCATCTGGCCTCGGGCGGCGCGGAAATGATCGCGCGGGAACTTTTGAATCACGCCAGATACGCATGATGCCCGGCACAAGGCGCGGCCACCGTCCGCACCCACAGTAAGAAAGATTTTCTGTAGCCGCGCACGGTGGGCGCGGTAACAAAAACCGAAGATCGTGCGAATGGGTGTCACACCTTTGGAGCGCGGCGATAAAGGCACAACCAGATCATTCACTCATACGAACATCAATCTTGTAGAAGCATTTGCTGGCGGCGCTACGGACGCTATCCGTGATCGCTCCACCGGTATAATTGGTTTGCAGGGTTTGGAAACCATTCATCAGATTGGTTGACCAGTAAACATTATAAACCCGACCGGAAACCGCGTTCCATTGGATGAGGTTCCGCGAGTGATTTGTAATGCCAAAACGGGCCGATGAATTAGTCGGATTCAAGCCCGCGACATAGGCTTGGATCACGGTGTTGACGCGATTAGAGCAAACCGCATTCGGATTAACTCCCGTGCCGCCAAAATGCTGAAGCTCCCACCAGTCCGGCAGGCCGTTGCCGTCACCGTCATCTGTGCCTGTGCCCAAGACGCTGATCGTGTTGGTGCCGCTTGTCTTATCCGAGTTCACCGTCACCGTCCCGCTGTAGTTCGTTACAGCCACCGGCGCGAACGTCACCGTTACATTCGTCGCCTTCCCCGCCGCGACCGTGCCGCTCCACGCCCCGCTGAAACAGGTTGGATACGTGATGTTCGTTACCGTCAGCGTTGTGTTGCCGCTGTTGGTAATGGTCAGCGTCGCGGTCGAGGGTTGCCCCGTCACCACACTTCCAAAACTCAGATTGCCGCTCAGACCGATGATCTTTGTCGGAACAGCAACCTGATACAGGAAAGGCACCTCAATATCCGAAGAATTTTCCCAGCCGTCCAGCAGCCGGAAATGCAGGCAGTAGTTGGTGCCAGACTGAAGTTCCGGTCCATTGTAAGTCAGGGGGCTTGATGCCAATTCACCTGAGTCCCATATGTATCTGTGTGGGCCTTCGCTTGGCACAATGTTTAACTGAACCCTGCTCCAAAAACCGCCGTCGCTCCAGGAAAAAACAGGATGGGCATTCGTGATCGTGCTTCCGGCGGCGGGCGAGAGATTGGTGGCAAAATTTTCCACATATCCGGTGATGCGCAAAGTCTGCGTTACTATGTTGCTGGTTGTTTCATGGATGGTTAACGTGTACTCCGCTCCGATCGCCGGGCGATTTATATACCCAAATTGGGGAAAGAGATTGCTTGTGGACGCGCCCACGCTCCAAGAAACCCAGGATGGCAATTCATATTCGCTGCCTGACTTATAATTCAGACTGATGGTGTTGGTAAGACCGGGGCCGAAAACTTCCACGGAACTGATGTTGTTAGAGGGATCTTCCACCCTGGATACTAGCGTGTAGCTACCCGCGCTGTGGCTTGTGAAGAACATGACCGGATATTTACTTTGGTCGCCGTACAGGAGCCATGTATCACCTTCTTTGCGAAATGTCTGCAACTCGATTTCACCGGTACCCCAGTGGATGACGGCAGTTGCCAACCCCGCTCCGGCGGGTAAGGGTGCGTCCATCGTATAGGACATAGGTTGCCAGTCCGGACTTAGCATGTCCGCAATCAGAGACATTTTGGTGTCGCCATCATTAAGGTACGCGTCGGAAATGCGCGCGGCGAAAAGTTCCGAATTTTGGGCGTTGTATGCTTCAATCGCGGCGGCGAAACCATTCCGGATGGCCAGTTCATCTTCCGGCGAGATACCCGTTTCCGGCAAGAGCCCCGTGTCGGTCACCGTGAAGTTGTCGGCGTACACGTCCGTTCCTGAATAGCTCATGCCGGTGAATGGTTCGCTGTCTGATGAGGAACCTAATGAACCGCCCACTGCAAAACGAAAAGTCGAACTCTCAGTCATTCCCCAACCACTGGGGACAGCATTCGAACCCAACGGAGTCCCGTTGTAATAGGAGGACAGCACCTTGGTCGTAGCATCAAATCTAATACTCACTCTTCCCTGCAGATTTGTAGTGTCAACCCAATCCTCATTACCCACCTCGGTTCCATTCATCTGCATCGAACTATAATAACCGCGATAAGAACCTTGTGAGTCCGAGCCGAGGTCGAGATTCACCGTAAAGTTATTTTCATATACCACTCGATCAGGGGGAACAACGGCGAGAAACATCTCGATTTCGTCGTTTTGTTGCAGCGACAAAGCGCCCACATGCACATCCGCCGAAACCTCCCAATTCGAGGTATAACTCCCGTAACTGTAAATCCAGGGTCTTACGATCCCTGCGCGAATGTCCACTGATGGGCTGTTGCCGCCAAACTGCAAATGTCCATTCGCTTCCAGCAAAGTAGCTGACGAACCGAAAGAATCATCAGAGCCCCATTTGGCCGTGTCTTTGGCATTATCGTTGAAGTCATCGCCAACGGTACCCGCCAGAACCGGCGTGAAAGCCAGCAGAACAAAACCCGCAACTACCGCGCCAAACAGTTTTACTGATTTCATATTAACCTTCCTTTTCAGACTGTCAGGGAAATCTGTACGGGACGTCGGCATATTTCCCCCGCCTATTCTGGAATGTCAACCAATTAAGCCATTCTCTGCACCGGAACCTGTCGACCATCTGGCCTCAGGCGGCGCAGAAATGATCGCGCACAAGCTTATTCACTGCGCCGGATGCTGAAGAAGGTGAGGACGTCTTCGACGAGATCGAGGACAGCGCAGGATGGATGCATTCCCCGTCCGGCGGCCCCGGGATTCACCATGCGCGTCCGGGAATGTTTTTTGTCGTGGCAGACGTGGGTGTGCCCAAACAAAACGTAATCGTAATTCTGGGATTCGACAGCTTCCGTAAGCCGGGTTTCGTCGTCGCTGTGAAGCACGGCGATTTTCCGTCCGGCCAGATCAAGCTCGCCGAAGCGGCCAAGCAGGTTGATGCCGATTCCACCGGGATAAGATTTAAGATCGGTATGGCAGTCGGTGTTACCGAGCACGACGTAAAGGGGAATGTCGATTTCTTGGAAAAGCGCGGACATTTCGGTGAGAACCATTTCAGAACCGACATCACCGCAATGGATAACCGCCTCGATGCCGCGAAAGATGAATTCGCGGGCGGCGGCCAAAGCCAGATCCACCTGACCGTGCGTGTCGGATATGATGCCGATTTTCACCTGCGTCCTCTCTCTTTTAGTTCTTGGCACTGAAACCGCAGGGTCTATATTAGCGGGATTATCGATTAAGGCGAGCGGAGATTTTAAAATGAAGAACGTAAAAATTGTTGGAGCCGGCGGTTACGGCGGCGTAGGAATCACGGAATTGATCCTGCAACATCCGGAATTTAAGATCGGCTGTCTGGTGGCCGCGACCGAAACCGGCATGAAAATGAGCGATCTTTATCCTCATCTGAAAGGGTTTTGCGACGAGTTGATCCGGACACCGGACGACCCGAAAGCGCAGGAAGCCTATGATGCGGTTTTCTTCTCCACGCCCGACGGCGTCGGCATGCAGACTGCCGCGAATGAGCTGGCCAAAGGCGCTCATGTGGTGGATTACAGCGGCGACTTCCGGTTTACGACACCGGAAAAATACAGCGCTTACGCCAATTTTATCGGCAAAAATCCCGTCCATGCCGCGCCGGAGCTTCTGCCACAGACCGTGTACGGCCTCTCTGAACTCCATCCGTTCGGCAAAAAACAGAAACTGGCCGGCAACCCTGGTTGTTTCGCCGTAAGCTGTATCCTCGGTCTTGCTCCGGCGGCGGCCGAAAAGCTGATCGATCCGAAAAGCATTATTTGCGACTGCAAAACCGGTGTGTCCGGAGCGGGCAAAAAGCCGGCGGCGACGTTTCACTATCCCGCGCGGTATGAGCAGATCAACGCCTATAAACTGGCCGGACACCAGCACATGGTGGAGATCGAGCAGGAACTGAGTTCTCTAGCT
This sequence comes from uncultured Verrucomicrobiota bacterium, assembly GCA_903831085.1. Taxonomy (GTDB): domain Bacteria; phylum Verrucomicrobiota; class Kiritimatiellia; order Kiritimatiellales; family Tichowtungiaceae; genus Tichowtungia. The sequence continues at coordinate 14,597 of CAIKWE010000017.1, forward strand.
GGCGTAAAAATTCAGATCACCATTACCGCGCAGGTTCTGCCGCTCTGCCGGGGCATTCTTTCCTGCCTCTACGCCAATCTGAATGAAACGATGAGCGCCAAACAGCTGATGGAGGCTTACAAGGCGTTCTATGCCGATAAGCCGTTCGTGCGGATTTTCGATAACAAAGCCAACATCGGCACCGCGCAGGTCAGTGGAACCAACTTCTGCAATCTGATTGTGGATGTGGACGAGCGGAACAACCGGCTGCGGGTGATCTCGCACATCGATAATTTGATGAAGGGTCAGGCCGGTAACGCGTTGCAGAACATGAATCTCATGTTCGGCTTCGATCCGATGCTCGGATTGAACTTCCCCGGACACTGTCCGTAACCGGCCCGGCATGATCAAAACCTTCCATCGCGGTTTCTGGCTTTTGGCGGGTCTCTTCTTTTTTGTGCTCGGAATCATCGGTCTTCTGCTTCCGGTGGTTCCTCAACTGCCGTTTTTTCTGGCATCAATTCTCTGCTTTATGCGCTGCTCAAAGCGGTTCAGCGGCTGGATGGAAAAGAAGCCGTGGTTTATCCAGCTTCGTACCCGTTTCCATAACCTGCGCCATCTGCGGGATTTTAAGCCAAAGCCGACCCGGCTCCGCGGCCCGCCGGACAGCTCAAACAGATAATGCAGTCGCATAACCTCCTTGCTCAGAATGGCGGGGCATCGTATAAGTAGGCAGTTTTCTGCCGTTTAAAAACCATGTACCTCGATTTTTTCCAGCTCAATGAGTTTCCGTTCAACGTGACGCCAGACCCGCGTTTCCTTTTCTTTTCCGAACGCCACCGTGAAGCTTTTGACTCACTGCTTTACGGCGTTGAGCACCGTAAAGGGTTCATTATCCTCACCGGCGAAGTCGGTTGCGGAAAAACCACGATCTGCCGTTCGGTTCTGAATAACCTGCCCGGCACCACGCATTCGGCATTCATTCTCAACCCCTCTCTCACCGCCACCCAGCTCGTTCGATCTATCCTGCTTGATCTCAGACTGGAGGCAAAGGGTCAGGATAAACTGGTGCATATCGCCCAGCTCAACCGCTTCCTGCTCCAATGTCTGGAAAAAAGCGAAAATGTAGCTATTATTATAGATGAATCGCAAAATCTCGATCCGGCTCTTATGGAACAGGTGCGCATGCTCTCCAATCTGGAAACCGATCAGCATAAACTCATGCAGATCATTCTTTCCGGCCAGCCGGAACTCAAGGAACGCCTCCGGCAGACCGATCTGCGCCAGCTCCGCCAGCGCGTTATGGTTCACTGCGATCTGGAACCGCTCAGTGTGGTCGAAACCGCCCTTTATATTCAACACCGCCTGAAAGTCGCCGGAGCGTCCGACCCCGGCAGTATATTTCAAAGCGCCGCTATCCAGCGCATTCATGATCGCGCCGCCGGAATTCCCCGCCAGATCAACACGATTTGCGACCGCGCGCTTCTCGCCGCTTATATCCGCCGCGATCGGCAGGTGTCTCCGCAGGATGTAGTAACCGCACTGGCAGAACTTTCAACATTAATTGAAACTCAGGGAGATCCACAATGAGTCTGATTCAAGACGCACTGAAACGGCAAGCCGAAGAAACCGCTGGCGCTCGTCTGCCTGGGCAGCCGATTCAACCGATCGAACCGCCACCGCCGCAGCAACAGAAGCCGCCGGAAAAGAAAAAAACCAAGGCGTTTCCGATTGTGCCGTTCATTCTGTTCCTGATGGTGTTTCTTTTAGCACTGCTCGGCCTGGGCTTCTATTTAATCAAACCGAATCTGAAAACCGTTCCAAAGGTTACTCACAAATCTGTACCGGCCGAACCCGTCGCACTTCCCGCCGCTCCCGAACCGGTCAAAGTTCTGGCGGCACCCGTTCAGGCGATCGAGGCGATTGTTGAGCCGGTCGCGCCACTCGTCACCGAGCAAGAGGTTGCTGCCGAGCCGGCGCCGATAATCAAAAAGACATGGCCCGAACTGAAACTGACCGGCATTGCTCAGGGCGGCGACAGACAGCGCGTTGCGATTCTCAACGGGAAAATGCTCTCCGCAGGGCGGAGACTCGGCGAAGTAGCTGTCATCCAGGTGCGGGACAGCAACGTCATCGTGGAATACCGGGGCGAACGCCGCACCCTGTACATTGGCGAATAGTCTTACAATGTTTGGAAACTACGCGTGATCAAAAACCATTGACTGCACTTCAACGCCGTCAATGGCGGTGAGTTTCTTCTTGAGCGAGGCGACCTTGGCGGCATCGTCCACCAGTTCGAGAATGATCAACCCGCTGGGCGAGCAGACGCTTTTATCAGCCTCGTGCAGACCCAGACGCGTACGGATCTGGCAACCGAACTCGGTAAACACTTTTTGGACTTCGCCAGCGTGCTTCACCCGTTCTGTAATATGAACTCCGACCACAATATGCTTATCCATGAATTACTTCCTTCCTGCCGGGATGCTTTCTACACCTTCCACAAGCTGGGTTCGAACTTTCGGTTAGAAGAGAGAAAACGGTGCGCCCATATTTATTGATCTGGGGGGAGGCACAAGAGCCTGAAATTCAACCGACTGTTTGAACGCGCCGAACCGGTTGTCGTTCCGCAACATGGTGCGCGCGCTTTCACCGCCTGTCGAAACGGCCTTCTGCAACGAAGCGATAGTCTCGGCGGGCTTGTTCAGCATTAATTGCATCAGTCCAAGATCAATCCATGCCTTAAAATTATTGGGGTCGCGTCTCACAAAATGCTTCAAAGCTTCTATCGCCAAATCAGGGCGCCGGGCACCGCTGCATATCTGTGCAATCTGCGGATAAGCTTCCGTTGGAACGTTTGTATTATTAAGCACAGATGCGGCGAGTGTTGCGAATTGTTCCGGCATATTCATGCGTTGATAAATCGACAACAGCTCCACCACAGTGTTCAGGTCGGCGCCCTTTTGAACCATCTGTTCCAGCTCGGTCCGCCGGATGTCGGCGTTTGCAGCCTCCTTGATTCCGTTCAGAAACGGAACAACGCTGTTATTATACGGATCAACAAGCAGGTAGTCTTCCATAAGCTTACGGGCTTCGTCGAAGCGGTGCTGCTGCATATACAAATCCGCCAGCCGAAAACAGCCTTCCGGGCTTTCCGGGCATAAATCCAGCGACTGGCGAAATGCGTATTCCGCTTCGGCGGCCATACCGCGTGACAAATACAGTCCGGCAAGAGCCGACCTCATTTTAGAAAACGACTTCTTGGCGTCGTTGTTCCGGCGATAATCTTCGCGGGCAAGAAATTCCCTGCTCAACGTGTCCCAATAGGCTTTGTCCTTGGCGACGATCCCCTTCCACAGCTCAGGATTCTCCTGCGGCGACGGAAGCGGATTTTTTTCCAGTTTCATGATGACACCGAAGGGCCTCAGGTAGGGGTACATCCAGGGGATAACATAACTTTCTTCGATGTAGAACGCGTGCTTGTCCTTGTTTTTTTCGAATATCCACTGTGCAAGGAGGCCGTTGATCGTCATCACGCCCCCCACCCCCTGCACGGTGACCTTGCCGTTTTCAATTTTCAAATCGGCACCGGCATCGACACGCCCCGACTGGACGTCTGAGACATATTTCTGGAAAGAACGGTTGCTGTCTTCCAGGCTCGGAATATGGATCGGATCAACAGGATAGGTATGATCACGCCCAAGCATCCGCTGGAAGGGCGAATTGTTCGTGGGCCGCGAAAAATCATAGTGATCACGGATGTAGTTCATGTATGTGTTATCGGCCAGCGCATTCTGAGTGATGATATACACATCCGAACGGTCGAAGCTCTTGTCGTGGAACCGGTCTTTCGGCTTCACGCGGCTTTCGCAGAAGATCATGTAGGTTGGCACGAAACGTCCGGGGTCGGTTCCTCCGTACAGCACCGCGTTGGTTTCCATCGGCTCGTACCCGCCGCCGGGGCAAAACATGCGGTAGCCGAACTGGTAGCCGAAATCGTAGGTGCCGAGCGCGCACAGGTTCCAGTTGCGTGCATAGGGGATTGCCGGAAGGGCCAGCAGAGCAAGGCATCCGATACGCACCAGTAAGGGTGGCAGTTTCTTCCACCGCACGAGAAACAGTCCGATCGTAATCGCCAAACCATAGCCGATCAGCATCGCGAAGAAACCGTGCGCTGGCGCAAAGAATTTGATCGTGATCTCTTGTTCCTGTCTGTCCAGTTTTGGATTAATGATGGTCAGCAAGCCAAAGCTGGTAACGAAAAACGCGGCCCATACGAAAATCAGCCAGGATCGGCCGCGCGGCTTGAACTGTTTCCAGTACCGGATAATGACCCATGCGGATACCAGTCCGAATAGGCAAAGGACGAGGGAATATTGTCCAATCAGTGCCTTGACGAACACTTCAATTTTCAGAAGAAACTCGCGACTGAACAACGAGGCGGTGTGAATTTTCTCGTACTGCCCACGGGTAATATGGTGAAGGAACCCCTCCTTTGTTGCGGTATAGCCCCAGTTCATCGGCGGATTCGTTGCGGCAGAAATGGGCATATAGAGATAGAAGGCGCATCCGGAAAGAAACAGCGCCGTGTACAGCGAGACCAGCCGCGGTTTAAGCCATCCGCTGAATTTCCCCACAACCAGCAGCAGTATTCCGATTCCGCAAGCTATCAACGCTTTCAGCCCATCGGGCTGATTGGACATACTGTCGTTCGCGCCAGTCTTTAGCCAGGCAAACACCATGAAGGAGGCTGCCAGACAGAACATCGAAGCGGCAGTCAATTCCCAGAATGTGGACAGACAGTCCATAAGAACCCGGAACGGAACCGGACGGTTTTTCTGTTTCAACGTGCGGCGCAAAAAGAAGTAGCGGTCCAGTCCTTCCGCCAGTGTGCCGATCACCAGCGCGCCGGCCATCACGGCCACGGTCTGGTGATTGGTCATACTCAGCCCGAAAATCAACAGTGTGGCGTATAGGAATCCGCGCCGTTTAGGCTGGATCATCCACGCAAAAAAAGTACAGGCGATCAAAACAAACGAGAACACATTGAGTACACGCATCTCAGAGACACAAGCCCAGAGCCAGACACCCCGGTTGAACCCGAACAGCAACGACACACTGACGCCAACGCACAAAGCGACCCAGTGCAGCAGCTTTTCATCGACGGCCTCTGTCCATGGCAGAGAGTGCAACAGGATGCGGATGCTGCGCGTCATCATCAGCGTCATCACTCCGACCACCAGTCCGCCTGTGACGCACGACATGGTTCCAATGCGCCACGCTGGATTGCCAAACGGCACGATCACGTGGCTCCAAATGTAACCCATACAAGCCCACAGCGGATATCCCGGTGGATGCGGCACGCCGAGATTAAAGGCCCCCGTGACCAGCTCGCCCGAGTCCTGCAGCGTCACTTCCGGTGCCAAATGATGGAGAAATGTCAACGTGGTCAGAACAAACGTCGCAACGGCGGCTACCCAGTCTTCCGGCCTGAAAAAATGGGTCAGATCGGGAGTGTCCTCGACATCCAGCGACATCATCTTTTCGTTTTTAACCGAAGGCAGAGGCTTCGCCTCATCGACCGGTTTTTTCTTCTGTTTTTTTTGCGCCATAAATAATCCTATGCGTTGAGCAGTTGGTAAAAGAGCTGGGCATTGTAGCAGTAGCCACAGGGAACTCATCAATAAACTTGTGCAAACTGTGCATCCATCTGACTTCGGGATAGGAACAACAGCGATTCTTGCGTGGTTTTAAACACCATATTCACCGATTAGCCAGAAAAGGACTATTTGGAATTCAGATTCAGTGTCACCGTGCTGCCAGCCATGCCTCCCTGCGGAAGATCAATGGTGAGCTTCTTGTTTACGGCAGTTCCCTTCTGGGCGCCTGATACGGTCAGGTTGATTTGATTCAGTTTCTGAGCCGGATCAGCAACGGACAGCGTCAGTTCATCATCTTTCGTATCCAGCATCAGAATACAGGGAACATCGGTAACGATCTCCCATTCACCAAACTTAAGTTTTCCTTCCTTCCAAAAAACAGCCGAAATGGCGCCATCAGCCAAGTCAACGATTGCCTGAAGCGATGGCCCGTTGGTAACGGTCATCCACCCCGGCGACTGAAGACGGGAGGAAACTCCTTCATCAGTCGGGGCTGGAAACACTGCGTACTCGTAGGTGCCAGTCATGCCTGCCTGGTGCGCGAGGTGCATACGCACCACGGTGCCGCTGCCGACATCTTTTGTACCGGTGGTTTTTAGATCGGTCCATTGTCTGCTGACCTGTTCGACCGACAGGTGCATATCCTGTCCCGGCGCAAACAGGTAGCCGATCCCGTCGTGCCATACGGCCTTCACCGCGCCCTGCACCGCGTTGCTGACGGACATTCGATCCGGATTCCATACCGAAAGTTCGCCGCGCATAAACATCTGGTTAACACCTGTAAATGTTGCCCCGCCCCCGCCGTCGCGAATGTCGGCACCCAAGGCAATCATACCCCAGGGACGAAAGAACCAGGCCTTTTTCGCGGTCACCGGTTCTCGTTTAAAATCCATCGCGATGGCGGCCGTGTATCCTTTGGACACACCGCCGACAAACGTGTTGCTGCCGTTCCAGTAATCTTCTTTTGATTTCGGTTTTACCGGATCCGGAATATCGCGGCCGGTGACACCCGGCAGTCGCCGCCAATCCAGCAGAACCTGCAAGTTCTCCTGCTCATCGCCCCGCACACGGAACCAGGTCACCCCGTCGCAAAGATGCAGGCCAAGTTTGTTCTCATCGTTCACCGTGGTTTCCACACGCTTAACCCGCGCGCTCGACATCTTGAGCGAGGCGAACCATTCCGGAGTGCGCTGAATAAGGTACTCGCTTCGCCAGAAAAAGCGGGCACCCTGCGGACCGGCGGCTGTATTTTTTGTGATGAACCGCTGATACACGGCGGCGAACTCGTTACTGTGCGCAGGATCGACAACGGAAAAATCACGTGCGTGGTTGGCGAGTCCGCGCGCCTTGTCAAAGGCGCGGCCCGGGCCGTCCATCTGCCGGCCGCAGGCCGAGATGTCATACCATTGACCCCACAACGGCCACTGCGCGTGTTCGAGGAGATAGCCGCGGAGGAGCGCAACCTTCTCGTCGGAATAGGCCCATCTTGTGCCTTGCAGACCGCGCACCTGCTTGAGCTGAGTTCCAAGCCAGTTGTTGCCGTAATTCCCAGTCTGCAGCATCGGCCCGTGCTGGTGGAATGACCAGTCGGGTTGCAGACCTTCCGCGGTCGTGACGCAAACCTCTTCGCTGAGCGCATTGACGGCCAGTTTCACAAGCTCGTCATCCCTGGTCATAATTCCAAGCATGAGGTTATTGTTGGCGATCCATGTCCGGTTGGCGCCGGTCCGCTCCTCCTGAGTCTTGCCTGCCTCGCGCATCGAAGCGTACGCGGTATTACGAAGTTCTTCAGGAAGTTCGTTGGCGCACAAAACAAGGGTCGGCCCCAGAATGCCGGGAATGCCGATGGTCTGATGCCACCAGTTATCACTTTCCGGTTTAACCGTGAACCAGTACTTCAAACCCTTCGTCAGCGCCTCAGCCATTGTCTTCCCGCGCCCGCTTGTCCACCCGGCGCGTGCGCCTTCCTGCGCAAAAAGATTCATCCGATCCATATGCTTGCTGGGATCGAAGCCGGTCCGGGTGCGGTCGGCATAGTTTATATCCTTCCAGGAGCCGTCCTCCTGCATTCCTTTAAGAAAGGAATCGGCTGCTGTGTCGCCCGACGGCCCAGCGAGCACATCTGCCCGCATATTCGCCAGCACCCGCTCGACATCGGTAACAGCGGCGCACAGCGTCCCAGTAGTGATAAACAGTACGAGGGTCAGAATGACGGAAAACAGAACCCGGGAAGTTTTTTTAATCATGAGTATATCCTCTTGCAGAGGGATCGCTGCGTTTTCAAAACATTGGAAGTGGTTCTACCTGATTCTTCCGATGTTTGGAAAACAAAAAGCCCCGCTCAGATGAGCGGGGCGGCTGAGAAACAACAGCCTTTTATTTCACAGCGTTGCCCGAGACCTCGACGCTCTCGATGCTAAAAAGAAACGGTATCGGAATCATCGGCATACTGCTGACGTGCGAGGTTAAATCGAGCGTCTTTGTTCCGCCCTGCGCTTTGCTTTCGCGCGTGACTACATCGACCATATTGTCAACCTTCACTGTATCTTTGCCGATGCCGATTTTGCCCACAGAACCTGCTTCCGTTTGACCGGCAATCAGCGGAATCCAAAGAAGGTAATATCCGCTGTTCTTTGCATTGATATGAGCCACAGGAGAACCTGCCGCGTCAATTTTCTGCCCGTTGAGGTTCCTCGCAGTCTGAACGCTTGCGCATCCGGAAAGGAGCGCTATTGAAACACCCGCCGCCAGCATACTAATCATCCATTTTTTCATTCGGTATTCCCTCCTGTTTTTGCAGCTTCCTCTAAGACCAGCTTCCGGCACCGCTGCACCTGAGCCAAAAGTTCCCCGCAAACTTTGCAGGAAATATCCCCGCGGGGACACGGGCAGAGTAAACCACGACCAGCCTTAGTTCAATTTCCAAAGCCTGTAAAAAGCACAAATATTTTCACAGAGTCTGTACAATGAAAACCCCGCTCGACGAGCGGGGTTGCGCGGGCTAAAGCGCCGGTTTACTTTTGTACTTCGTGTGCAACAGGTGATGCGATTTTTCGCCGAGCGGCGCGCCGAGGAACTCTTTGTATAGCTGCTGGACAGCTTCGTTCTTGTGCGACTTGCGCAAAGCCTTACCTTCATCTTCAGCATAGATGGCGGCGATGCGCTTCACGCGCACCGAGTCATCGGTCAGCCGAGGTTGACCACCGCCGCCGATGCAACCGCCGGGACAGGTCATGACTTCAACAAAGTGATAGCTCTTTTCGCCGAGTTTAATGCTTTCGAGCAGACGGCGGACGTTGGCCAGTCCGTGGACAACCGCCAGCTTCACTTCCACACCTTCAAGGAATGACCATGCTGGAACAGTGCCCGTGATGACAACGGAGGCTTCTTTAATACCTTCGAGTCCGGCGACCGGTTTGACGTGCAGATTTTCCATCGGCAGTGTGCGGCCGGTGACAATTTCATACGCCGTGCGCAGAGCCGCTTCCATGACGCCGCCGGTGTTGGCAAAAATATCCGCCGCACCGGAACCGAGTCCGAGCGGCGCATCCATTTTTCCGTCTTCAAGCGACATAAAGTCGATCCCGGCTTCTTTGATCATACGGCCCAGTTCACGCGTGGTGAGAACATAGTCCACATCGCGCACGCCGCTGTCATTCATCTCTTCACGCTGGCATTCAAACTTTTTGGCCGTGCAGGGCATGATGGAAACGACAATCATATCCTCGGGTTTCACACCGATCTTCTGCGCGTAGTAGGTCTTGGCAACTGCTCCGAACATCTGCTGCGGAGATTTGCAGGTGGAGAGGTTCGGCAGGAATTCGGGATAATAATATTCCGCGAAGTTGATCCAGCCGGGTGAACAGCTGGTGAACATCGGCAGCGGAACTTTTTCGCCGTCCACCAGTGCTTTTTTCAGGCGGGTCAAAAGCTCGGTGCCCTCTTCCATGATAGTGAGGTCGGCGGTGAAGTTGGTGTCGAACACACCGTTGAAACCAAGTGTGCGCAATGCGGAGGTCATTTTTCCAGTAACCCGTGTACCGGGCTCGCAACCAAAACATTCGCCAAGTGCGGCGCGAATAGCGGGCGCGGTCTGCACCACAACAGTTTTCGTCGGATCTTCAAGTGCTTTCCAAACCGCTTCCACATGACTCTTTTCGGAGATAGCGCCGACGGGACAAACGGCGGCGCACTGCCCACACTGCACACAGGCCACGCCGTCAAGATCGAGCGTGAAGGCCGGGCCGATAACCGTGTCGAATCCGCGTCCCTGTGGATGGAGCGCACCGACGCCCTGCACTTGCGAGCAGACGGTGACACAACGGCGGCATTTAATACACTTGGAGTTGTCGCGCACTAGGGCGGGCGTGCTGTCGTCGATACGGGCTTTGGCTTTTTCGCCTTCATAGGCGATTTCACGAATCCCCAGCTCAGAGGCCAGTTCCTGCAGTTCGCAGTCCTGATTACGGTCGCAAATCTGGCAGTTGCCGTCGTGCTCCGAAAGAAGCAGTTCGACCACCTGGCGGCGCGCGGCGCGGACACGGGGACTGTTGGTTTTAATGTCCATGCCGTTCGCTGCCGGCGTCGAGCAGGCGGCCATCAGCGTGCGTGCGCCAGCCACTTCAACCAGACAGACGCGGCAGGCACCGACCGGCTCGCGCTTTTCGAGAAAGCAAAGCGTCGGAATGCGGATTCCAACGCGCCGCGCGGCTTCCAGGATGGTTGCGCCGTCGGGGGATTCGATGGCTTTCCCATTGATCGTGAGTTTATACATTGGTGTTCTCCTCATCACATACGGTGCATTTTCCGTAGTCGCAGCGCAGACAGCGGCGGGCCTGACGAACCGCTTCGGCTTCGTTCCACGACTGCTCCACTTCATCAAAGTTACTGCGCCGTTTATCGACCGGCATCATCCGCAGTTTTTCCCGCGGATACGGCACCGGCTCAGAATCAGGATCGTAGTCTGTTGTATTTTTCTGTTCAGCGCGCCAGAAGGCATGCTTTTCACCACTCAAAAGTTGATCAATACCAACCGCTGCGCGCTCTCCGTCGCCGATGGCATGCACCACCGACATTGGACCGGTGACAGAGTCTCCGCCGGCAAATACTCCTTCGAGCGAAGTTTTTCCAGTCACTGGATCGGCTTTGATCCAACCGCGTTCGTCAAGCGCCAGCGCACCGCCGAAGACGGAACCATCTAGTGTCTGGCCGACCGCCATAATGACCTGATCCGCGGCGACGATGAAACTTTCGTCCTGATCCGCCTCGGGCCGTCTGCGCCCCGAACGGTCAAACTCACCCAGACGCATGTGAAGACATTTCACGCCGGTCACCTTGCCTTTGGCGGCTACGATTTGTTCCGGTGCCGTCAGCGATTCGATTTTCACGCCCTCCTGCAGAGCTTCTTCAATCTCTTCAGCATAAGCGGGCATTTCTTCGCGTGTGCGGCGGTAAAGCACCGTCACCGAATCCGCACCGAGGCGGATGGCGGTACGCGCGGCATCAATGGCGGCGTTGCCGCCGCCGATCACGACCACTTTTTTGCCAACCGGCACCGAACCGCGGATGTTGTATTCGCGCAGGAAAGCCATTGCATCCGCTACGCCCTTGGCATCGCAGCCGGGCAGATCCACGCGAATACCGTCCGGCGCGCCGATAGCGACAAAGATTGCTTCGTATCCTTCGTCTTTCAGACTTTGGACGGTTAAATCTTTTCCGAGCGCCTGGCCGGTTTTAATTTTGACGCCCATGTTTTCGACCAGACGAATTTCGCGGGCGAGTGTTTCTCGCGGCAGGCGGTAGGCCGGAATGGCCTGCACCAGCATACCGCCGGGGCGGGCTTCTTTTTCGAAAACGACCGGTTTGTAGCCGAGACGTGCGAGGAAAAAGGCGCACGATATCCCGGCGGGGCCGCCGCCGATGATCGCGATTTTCTTTTTCGCGTTTTCAGCGTTCGCGCGACTTTCCGGAACCTGCATCTCTTTTTCCTGATCCACCATGAAGCGTTTAACGCCACGGATGGAGACGGAGTTGTCGAGCGAGGAACGGCGGCATTTGTCTTCGCAGGTGTGGAAACAAACTCGCGCACAGACGCTGGCGAACGGATTGCGACTGCGGTGCAACTTGAGCGCTTCGTCGTAGCGTTTTTCACCGACCAGCGACACGAAGCCCGGAATATCCACACCGGCCGGACAGGCGCTCTGGCACGGCGCACGCACCAGCGAAGCGCAGACGCCCGCGCGGCAGTGGCGGTCGCGGATATGCTCAACGTATTCTTCGCGGAAGTGGCGGATGGTCGAGAGCACCGGATTGGGCGCGGTCTGTCCCAGTCCGCAGAGCGAACCCTGTTTGATGAATTCGCCGAGTTCAATCAGACGGTCGATGTCTTCCATGCGCCCCTGCCCGTCGCAAATGCGGGTGAGAATTTCGAGCATGCGCTTGGTGCCAACGCGGCACGGTACGCATTTGCCGCAGGATTCTTCCTGCACAAATTCGATAAAGAAGCGGGCGACGTCCACCATACAGGCGTCGTCATCCATGACGATCAGTCCGCCCGATCCCATGATGGCGCCAAGTTCGCTGAGCGATTCGTAGTCGAGCGGAACATTCAAATGCTGACGCGGAATACAGCCGCCGGACGGACCGCCGAGCTGAGCGGCTTTGAACGGCTTGTTATTCACAATGCCGCCGCCGATGTCATAAATCAGTTCGCCAAGCGGCGTACCGACCGGCACTTCGACCAGTCCGGTGTTGCGCACCGCGCCGGCCAGCGCGAAAACTTTGGTGCCTTTGCTTCTCTCGGTGCCAAATGAGGCGTACCACGCTGCGCCCTTGCTGATGATAGCCGGTACGTTGGCAAAAGTTTCGACGTTATTCAAAACCGTGGGCTTGCCCCACAGCCCCTTCTGCGCCGGAAAAGGCGGACGAGGGCGCGGCTCGCCGCGTTTACCTTCGATGGAAGCCATCAGCGCGGTTTCTTCGCCGCAAACGAAAGCGCCGGAGCCCATGCGGATTTCCAGATTAAAGGTGAAGCCTGAACCGAGAATGTTGTTTCCGAGCAGGCCATGAGCGTTAGCATCGTCAATCGCCTTTTGCAGGCGGGCAACGGCCAGCGGATATTCGGCGCGCACATAAACGTAGCCCTGCGATGCGCCGATGGCGTAAGCGCCGATGATCATCCCTTCGATCAGACTATGAGGATCGCCTTCCAAAACGCTGCGATCCATGTAAGCGCCGGGATCGCCTTCGTCGGCGTTGCACAGCATGTAGCGTTGATCGGCGGAAGTTTGGCGGGTGAAATTCCATTTCATCCAGGTCGGGAAGCCCGCGCCGCCGCGGCCGCGCAGTCCGGAACCTTTCATCTCGTTAATCACATCGTCGGCGGTCATGCCGTCGAGGACTTTGCCGAGAGCCTGATAGACACCGACCTTGAGCGCCTCGTCGATGCTTTCGGGATCAATCCGTCCGCAGTTGCGTAGGACAATTTTGGTCTGCTTCTTGAAGAAATCGATGTCGTCAATACAGGCGACCGCTTTCCCGCCTTTGGCGTCGCGGGCGACCAGCCGGTCGATCACTTTTCCGCCGACAGCGTGCGTTTTTATGATTTCGGCGACATCTTCGGGTTTGACGCGCTGATAGAAAGTCATGTCGTCAACCATCAGCATGACCGGCCCTTCGACGCAAAGTCCCATGCAACCGACCGCAGTCACATTGACTTTGCCGGCCAGCTTTTTCTTGAGCACTTCGTCGCGCAGCGCGGTGATGACTTTGTCGGAACCGGAGGCGAGACAGCCGCCGCCGGCACAAACCAGAATCTGCTTCACGCCTTTGGGCGCAGTGTGCTCCTGCGGAATTTTGAGCAGTTCCTTTACAGAGGAAATTGCTTTTTTGGCAGAGGCGATCATTGGGTGCCTCCTTTCTCAGCGGAGGCGTAGGCCTTGAGCAATTCGCCGACTTTCGATGGTTTCACCCGCTGGTGAACGTCGTCGTTGACCATAATGACAGGTGCGAGACCGCAGGCACCGAAGCAGCGGCCGACATCGAGCGAAAAGAGCCGATCTTCAGTGGTTTCGCCGACGTCAATACCGAGCTGTTTTTTAAGCGCGGAGAGAACCTCTTTGCCGCCGCGCACATAGCAGGCGGTGCCGAGACAAGCGCGTACGACGTACTTGCCGCGCGGCACGGTGGAGAAAAAAGAATAAAAGCTGACCACGCCCGCCACTTCGCTATAGGGTTTGTCGAAAGCGGCGCTGATTTTTTTCAGCACGCCCTCTGAGAGGTATCCGAACCGACCTTGAGCAATCTGCAACGCAGGAATCAATCCGCCCGGCTTATCAACATACTCCTCGATCAGTTCATCGAGCTGCGAAAGCATTTCCTGCTCGGTGAGCCCTTCTGAACAGACACAACAGGTCGCGTTCTCCGCCATCAGACACCTCCGTTTTGCAAAATGGGTACCAAAGTGAGCGGGCAGTATACACCGGAAAGGCACACGACTAAAGTCGAAACCTGTCAAACCAGAGAGATTTGTGAAACTGAAGGGTTGGAGCGGACGGAGTTTCGTATAGACTGCCTTTTATGAAAACGATCGGAGCCCATGTCAGCGCAGGAGGCGGAGTGGAAAACGCGCCGCTGAATGCCAAAACGATCGGTGCAAATGCTTTTGCGCTGTTTACCAAAAATCAGAAACAATGGGCTGCCGCCCCGCTTTCCAAAGAAAGTATACGGGCCTTTGAACAAAACTGTTCCGGAACATTTTCTGCCGCGCAGATTCTGCCGCACGACAGCTACCTCATTAACCTCGGCCACCCCGAAACCGAAGGGCTGGAAAAATCGCGCGCCGCGTTTATTGACGAAATGCGGCGTTGCGAACAGCTCGGCCTCGACCGGCTGAATTTTCATCCGGGAAGCCACCTGAATAAATGTTCGGAAAAGGAATGTGTCGCGCTCATCGCCGAATCCATCAACCTCGCCCTTTCCAAAACCAAAGGTGTCATCGCCGTGATTGAAAACACCGCTGGACAAGGCACCAACATGGGTTACCGCTTCGAACAGCTTGCTGAAATAATTGCGCAGGTGAAAGATAAGAACCGCGTCGGCGTCTGCATTGACACCTGCCACACTTTCGCCGCGGGCTATGACCTGCGCACAGAGAAGGCATTCAGCACGACATTCGAAGAGTTCGGAAAAGTGGTCGGCTTCCAATACTTGAAAGGAATGCACATCAATGATTCCAAAAAGGATCTCGGCACAAAAGTGGACCGCCACGAATGTCTCGGTAAGGGTTTCATCGGCATGGATTGTTTTAAATTCCTGATGGCGGATGAACGGTTTAATGGCATTCCGCTGATTCTGGAAACACCCGATCCGTCCATCTGGGCCGATGAAATCAAACTGCTGAGCAGTTTCGAAAAATAATTTCCAATATTCGGAAACTTTATTCCGTGATCAGACGGCGCAAAGCGGCACGTAATGCCGGAACGGTGAAGGCTTCGGTTTCGATTTCCGTGAAGCGTCGGCCGATGTGATCCGGATGATGAGAATCAGAAAAGCGGACGACCGGCCAGCGGCGCGCGATTTCAGGATCAATCGTCCCTACTACCTCGACGGCATCGTACGGCAGATCCGGCAGAAATCCGAAATATCCGATCGCGCCGCTCATGGGGCGGTCTATATGCGACGGAATACAAAGCGCTCCGGCCCTGAGCGCCATTGGAACCAGATCAGAAAAAGAAATATCCGTGCCGATATTTAGGTGTTTTTCAGCAAAGTGGGTCACTTCACCGTCAACGGTGACAATCGGCTGAGGACCGAAGCGTTCCATGTCGTTGGGCTGATCCGGCAGATGGCTGTAAATCATCCGTCCGAAATCGAGTGCGCGGTTCAAATCGTCAAAAAGACAGAGAACATGGATTTGTTCGGCAGTGGACGCTTCCAGTCCGTAAAGGCAGGCCATACCGGCCTCTGCGCAGGCCTGCTGAAATGCGGGCAGATTTTCGACACAGCTGTGGTCGGTGAGCGCGATGCAGTCGATCCCGGCGGCTTTAGCCCGCGCAACAATCATTCGCGGCAACATTTCGGGCGAGGCGCACGGCGAGAGGCAGGAGTGAATGTGGAAATCAATGCGCGACTTTTTCATTTGGGTTCGCGGGCGGAAGATTCCGAACTTTCAGAGGAATGGATCTGGTAGAAAATGTTCTCGATCTCCTGCTCGACGTTAATGTTCTGAACGATGAGAGTTTCAGAACTGCGCAGAGAAAGCGGAGCGAAGTTAATGATGCCTTTGATGCTGGTCTTTTTGAGGGAATCAATAATGGATTGCGCCGAGGATTCGGGCACCGTCAGCACCGCCACCTGAATACCTTTTTCAGCAATAAAATCTTTGATCTTACTGATGTGAAAAACCGGAATGGGCGCGGTTTCGTCCAGAATGGCCGGATCGCTGTCGAATCCGGCAGCCACACGAATTCCAACCCTTGGAAAACCATTATAGTTCATGAGCGCACGACCCATTTTTCCACAGCCGATGATAATGATTTTCTGTTTACGGTCTTTGCCGAGGACGATGTTAAGCCGGCTGATGAGTTCTTCAATCTGATAACCACCGCGTTTGTTCCCGGTGAGTCCGAATATGGAGAAGTCCTTGCGCACCAGTGAAGGCGAAACACCGACCGCATCAGCCATGTTGTCGGAAAAGACCCGAACAAAGCCGAGCTCTTTCATTTTCTGCATGACGTCACGGTATTTGAGAAGACGGTCAATAACGGCAGGTTGGGTTTTCATAAACTGTCCTTTTTGTTATCTTAGTGACGTATTCGTACATTAACTGCGCTTTTAACGTCAATATTATTATCGATATTCAATTTAAAATAACTTTTCTATAACAATTTTAGTTGTACCATTTCTTGAAGTGAGTACGATTCTGCGCTTAATTTTTGGAGAAACCCATGTCAAAGAACAAACTGCCGGACGAACTGCTCCGCTTTATTGATGAGTGGAAAGATAAACGGGGTAACCTGATTATGGTGCTGCACCAAGTGCAGGAGCACTTCGGCTACATCCCGCGTGAAGTCGCCTTCGAGGTGGCCGATCTGCTGAATGTGCCGGTCGCTAAAATCTACGGAGTGATCACCTTCTATCATCTTTTCAAACTCACGAAACCCGGCCGCAACCGGATCGCGGTTTGCATGGGCACAGCCTGCTACCTCAAAGGCGGCGAAGATATTATTCTCGAACTGGAACGCCTTCTAGGTGTCGGCATCAACACGGTGACGCCGGACGGCGAGTTTTCCATGGAAGCGGTCCGCTGCATCGGCTGCTGCGGTCTGGCTCCCGTCATGACAATTAACGGCGAAGTGTACGGCAACGTAAAAAAAGCCGAACTGACGAAAATTCTGAAAAAAGTCAAAGGTGGTAAATAACCATGAAATTTACACGCGACACATTGAAAACGCACCGCGACAGCCTCCGCGTCGTTAAAGCGCGCACAACGGTTCTCGTCGGAATGGGAACCTGCGGGATCGCCGCCGGCGCCAAAGCCGCCTTCCAGACATTGGAAAAAGCGATCGCGGATAAAGGACTCCAAGACGTTGTGCTCAAACGAACAGGATGTCTCGGCCTCTGTTTCGCCGAGCCGACGGTGGAAGTGAAAAACGCGAACGGCACTTCGACGGTTTACGGCAATGTGGACGCCGCATTTGCTGAACGCATCGTCACGGAACATCTGGCCACCGGCACACCGCTTACAGAAAATGTTTATGAGCAGCCTGCCGCCGACCTCTTCGACGAAGACGCCGCGCCGCTCAAGCAGATGCGCATCGCTTTACGTAACTGCGCGATCATCAACCCGGAGATGATTGACGAATACATCGCCCGTGACGGTTACGCCGCGCTCGAGAAAGCTCTTTTTGAAATGACACCCGATGAAGTCGTCAAGGAAGTAACCGATTCCGGTCTGCGCGGCCGCGGCGGCGCCGGCTTCCCGACCGGACGAAAATGGATGTTCACAAAAAACACGCCTGCCGATCAGAAATATATCGTCTGTAACGCTGACGAAGGCGACCCCGGTGCCTACATGGATCGCTCGGTTCTTGAAGGCGACCCCCACTCCGTTCTCGAAGCCATGGCGGTCGCCGGCTACACGGTGGGCGCGAATCAAGGTTTCATTTATATCCGCGCGGAATATCCGCTGGCGATCGACCGCCTGAATCTGGCAATAAAGCAGGCTAAGGAATGCGGCCTGCTCGGCGAAAAAATTCTCGGCACGGATTTCTCTTTCGACATCGAATTGCGCCTCGGTGCCGGCGCGTTTGTCTGCGGTGAAGAAACGGCCTTGCTCGCATCCATTGAAGGAAACCGCGGCATGCCGGTTCCGCGTCCGCCCTTCCCCGCCGTCAAAGGCCTGTGGGGCAAACCGACCGTGATTAATAACGTCGAAACCTACGCCACGATTCCGATGATTCTCCTCAAAGGTAGCAAATGGTTCAACAGCATCGGCACCGCAACATCCAAAGGCACCAAGGTGTTCGCCGTCACCGGAAAAATTAAGAACTCCGGTCTGATCGAAGTTCCAATGGGTATCACGCTGCGCGAAATCATCTACAACATCTGCGGCGGCATCGCCAGCGGCAAGAAATTCAAGGCCGCGCAGACCGGCGGTCCGTCCGGCGGTTGTATCACCGCCGCGTTCCTGGACACCCCGATTGATTACGAAAGCCTTCAGTCCATTGGCTCCATGATGGGATCCGGCGGGATGATCATCATGGACGAAGACGACTGCATGGTCGATGTCACCAAATTCTACCTTGAATTCACGGTGGATGAATCGTGCGGCAAATGCGCCCCCTGCCGGATCGGCGGGCGCACCTGCTACAATATTCTCGACCGAATCAGCAAAGGTAAAGGTCAACCGGACGATCTTCAGAAACTGAAGGACATCGGCCATGCCATGCGCAAAGCCTCGCTCTGCGGACTCGGCCAGACCGCGCCGAACCCGTTCATGTCGACCATGAAATATTTTGAAGAGGAATACCGCGCGCATATCGAAGACAAAAAGTGTCCGGCGGGTAAATGCAAGGACCTGCTCACTTACACCATTGATGAAGCGAAGTGCGTCGGTTGCACCGCCTGTGCGCGGCGCTGCCCGGTCTCCTGTATCAGCGGTCAGGTTAAGAAACTGCACGTCATTGATCAGTCGAAATGCATCAAGTGCGGCCAGTGCTATGAGGCCTGCAAATTTGATGCCGTCAAAAAAGGATAATTTTGGAGAAGCCCATGAATATGATCGAACTCGAAATCAACGGGATCCCGGTATCAGTTAAACCGGGAACCTCTTTGATCAACGCGGCCAAACTGGTCGGCGTTAAGATCCCGACGCTCTGCTATCACAGCGATCTGGAACCCTGGGCGGCCTGCGGGATTTGCGTCGTTAAAGTGGAAGGTTCGCCCAAAATGCTTCGCGCCTGCGCCACGGCGGCGGGCCCCGGTATGAAAGTGACCACTCACGATCCGGAAATCGTCAATGTGCGCCGCACGGTGCTTGAACTGATTCTTTCCACTCATCCTAACGACTGCCTCCAGTGCAGCCGTAATCGCAATTGTGAATTGCAAACGCTGGCTGAAGAGTTTGGTATCCGTGAAGTGCCCTTCGAGAAACGGTTGCGCGACCTGCCGGTTGATAATTCGACCACCTCTATCGTACTTAATCCCGAAAAATGTATCGCCTGCGGGCGTTGTGCCAAAGTCTGCCAGAACATGCAGGGCGTCTGGGCTCTTGAGTTCATCGGCCGCGGCGAAAAAACCCGTATTGCTCCAGCGGCAGACGTCACGCTGGATGAAAGTCCCTGCATCAAGTGCGGTCAGTGCACAGCGCACTGCCCGGTCGGTGCCATTTATGAAAAAGATCAGACCCGCGAGGTCTGGAACGCCATCGAGGAAAACAAGAAGCACTGCGTTGTGCAAATCGCTCCGGCCGTGCGGGTTGCCATCGGCGAAGCCTTCGGCTACGAACCCGGCGAGGTGCTCACCGGCCAACTTTACGCCGCATTGCGCCGTCTCGGCTTCAATGCCGTCTTCGACACCAATTTCACCGCCGACCTCACCATTATGGAAGAAGGCGCTGAGTTTGTGCGCCGTATGACCGAAGGCGGCGTCCTGCCGCAGATCACCTCGTGTTGCCCAGCATGGACCGACTACATGGAAAAATTCTCGCCCGATTTCATTCCAAACTTCTCGACGGCCAAGTCACCGCAACAGATGCTCGGCGCGATGGCGAAAACCTATTACGCTCAAAAAGCAGGCGTCGATCCGAAAAACATGTATGTCGTTTCTGTCATGCCCTGCACCGCCAAAAAGTTTGAAGTTTCGCGCTGCGAAACCATGACATCGTCCGGTTTTCAGGATGTGGATGTCTCCATTACCACCCGTGAACTGGCACGCATGATCAAACAGGCAGGCATTGACTTCAGAAACCTGCCAAATGAGGAACCCGACAGTCTGCTCGCCGAATACTCCGGCGCAGGCACCATCTTCGGTGTCACCGGCGGTGTAATGGAAGCTGCTTTGCGCAGCGCCTACTTCCTGATCACCAAGGAAGATCTCAAGGACGTTCACTTCATGGATGTCCGTGGAATGAAAGGTGTTAAGGCTGCTGAGGTGGATATTAAAGGCACCAAAATCCGCGTGGCCGTTGCCCACCAAATGGGCAACGTTGAAATGCTTTTGAATCAGATCCGCGAAGCCAAGGCGAAGGGCGAAGAGACCCCCTTCCACTTCATAGAAGTCATGGCCTGCCGCGGCGGTTGTATTGGCGGCGGCGGTCAGCCTCACGGCGCCACCGACGCGATCCGTGCCAAACGGACTGCCGGGATCTATACGGACGACGAAAAATCGGTCCGGCGTTGCTCCCACCACAACCCGATGATCAAAAAAATATATGAAGATTTCTTAGGTAAACCGTTGGGCCACAAGGCTCACGAGCTTTTACACACGGGATATCAGGAACGAAAAGTGTACAAAAAGTAAAACTTGGTGTACCTTCTTGGGGTTTTCTGCGGCGAGGGGTTTAACCCTGACCCAAGGCAAATGGACAATTTAGGAAAACGGTTTGCGTAGCTGCCAGCCGTCTCCATGCTCCGCCGCAGAAATGCGGCGGAGCACTTTTTTTTGGAGGAATAGTTATGCAAAAGAGACTCGGATTCGTCGGAATCATCATTGAAGACCGCGAGAGCAACGCGATGGCTGTCAATGAACTGCTCGGGCATTACGGAGAAATGATCGTCGCCCGCATGGGCGTCCCTTACGAAAAACGATCCTGCTCCGCCATCACGCTGATCGTCGATGCCACCACCGACGAACTCGGTGTTCTCACCGGCAAACTCGGCGCTCTGTACGGCGTCTCCGTCAAATCCATGCTGAGCAAAACCAAATGAAACCCCGCACCGAAATTGACTTTCTTGGTGAGAGGGAACTCCCCGCCGATGCGTTGTGGGGTATTCACACCGCTCGCGCCATAGAGAATTTTCCAATCCCTGGAAGTTCTGTGAACCCGCGACTGCTTCGCGCCTACGCTCAAGTCAAAAAAGCCTGCGCTCTCGCCAACAAAGAACTCGGATTTCTCTCCGATGCGAAAGCGGCAGCAGTTTTATCAGCATGTGACGAGTTTCAGGTTTCAGGTTTCAAGTTTCCTCTTTCTTCCCTTCAGGGCGGTGCCGGAACTTCCACCAACATGATGGTCAACGAAGTAATCGGGAATCTCGCCAAAGCGCACCCGATCGAACAGGTTAATCTGCACCAGTCCACCAATGACACCTATCCGACCGCGCTGAAGGTCGCCGCGATCGTTGGAGTCCGTGAACTGAGCGAAGCCATCGCAGAACTTCAGGGTGCCTTTCAAAAACAGGAAAAACGCTTTTCAAGCATTCCGATCCTTGGAAAAACAGAACTCGTTGATGCCGTACCTCTTACACTTGGCTCACAGTTCGCCTCCTTCGCCGAAGCCTTCGCCCGCGACCGCTGGCGTACTTTCAAGTGCGAAGAGCGTCTGCGCACCGTCAATCTCGGCGGAACCGCCATCGGCACCGGCCTTGCCGCACCGCGCAGTTATATTTTTCTTGTCGTCGAAAAACTGCGCGAGGTGACCGGTCTCGGTCTCAGCCGCGCCGAAAATATGGTGGAGGCCACCGCTAACGCCGATTGTTTCGTCGAAGTCTCCGGTATTCTGAATGCCGCAGCCGTTAATCTAATCAAAGTCAGCGACGACCTGCGCCGTCTTGCGATGCTCGGCGAAATCAAACTTCCAGCCGTGCAAGCCGGATCATCCATCATGCCCGGAAAAGTTAATCCGGTTATTCTGGAGTCGGTCATGCAGATCGGCATCAAAGTGAAAGCGAACAACAACATTATCTCCGACTGTGCCTCGCGCGGTTCGCTCCAAATCTGCGAGTTCATGCCTCTATTAGCCGACGCCCTGCTCGAATCGATCGATCTGCTGATCGCCGCCGCGCAGATGCTGGCTAAACACGCCGTAGGAATTGATGCGGATCAAGGCAGATGTCTGGAGCGTCTGTATGCTTCTCCCGAAATTATCACCGCGTTTGTTCCAATGCTTGGATACGACCGTTGCTCTGAGCTGATCAAACAGTTCGAACAGCACGGTAAAGGAAACATCCGCGAGTTTTTGGAAAAAGAACTGGGTAAAGAGGCGGTTGAAAAAACGCTCTCCCCTCAGAATTTGATGTCGCTGGGATATAAATGAAAACCGCGCCGAAAAGTTTGAGACTGCATATTGCCCTGTTCGGCCGCACGAACACGGGCAAGTCGAGCTTTCTGAATCTGATCGCCGGCCAGGATGTCTCAATTGTCTCTGAACAGCCCGGCACGACGACCGATGTCGTCGAAAAAACGATGGAACTGTTACCCATTGGACCGGTGGTATTTATAGACACAGCCGGACTCGACGACAGCACCGTGCTGGGCGAGAAACGCATCGAAAAAACAGAAAAAGTTTTTGACCGCGCCGATGTCATTCTGTTGATCTGCGAAGGCGACACCTTTGGAAAATTTGAAAAAGCGGTGGAAGTCCGCGCCGCTGAAAAAAATGTGCCGGTCATTCGTGTGGCCAATAAAGTTGATTTGCATCCCGCAGGGGCGACATGCATGTCGCCCGTTCGTTGCAATTCGCTGGATGTCTTGTCTCGCGAAAATGTGCTGCGGCAATTGAAAAGTGAATTAATCAAAGTCTGCCCCGAAGAGTTTATTCAGCCGCCGCCGCTGGTCGGCGATCTGGTGAAACCGGGCGGCATCGCTGTGCTGATCGTACCGATCGATCTGCAGGCGCCGAAAGGCCGCCTGATTCTGCCGCAGGTTTCAACCATCCGCGATGCGCTTGATAACGATGCCGCCGCGCTGGTTGTCAAAGAGCGCGAATACACGCACATACTCAATCAGCTGAAAACGCCGCCGGATCTCGTCGTCTGCGACTCACAAGTGGTTTTGAAGATGATCGGCGATACGCCAAAAGAAATTCCCTGCACCACATTTTCGATTCTCTTCGCGCGGCTGAAAGGCGACCTGTCGAATTTCGCCGCTGGCGCGGCAATGATTGACCGCCTGAAAGACGGCGACAAGGTGCTGATCGCCGAGTCGTGCTCTCATCATGCCACCGAAGACGATATCGGCCGCGTTAAAATTCCGCGCTGGCTCCGGCAGTATTGCGGATGCGAACTGCAGATCGACATTTATGTCGGGCGCGACTTCCCCGAAAACCTCAGTGAATACAGCCTCGTCGTGCAGTGCGGCGGTTGTATGCATAACCGGCGGGAAATTCTGTCGCGGATTGAAAAATGCGAGGCGGCCGGCGTGCCGATCACCAACTACGGACTTTGTATTTCGCAAACACAGGGCGTGCTCAAACGGGTGCTGGCACCCTTCCCCGCCGCGCTGGATGCTTTTGAAAGGAATCTGAAATGAAAATCGATACCGAAGGGCTGAAATCCTTCATTCCCGAAAATGAAATTTTCCAATGGCTGGAAAAGACGAAAAATCCAACTCCGGAACGCGTCCGCGAGGTGATTCAGAAGTCGCTGAACAAAAACCGGCTCGACCCCGAAGAAATGGCGGTATTGATCAACGCCGAAGATCCGGCGCTGGTGAATGAAATTTTTGAAGGCGCCCGCGAACTGAAGCAGCGCATCTACGGTAACCGTATCGTGCTGTTCGCCCCGCTCTACATCGGTAACGAGTGCATCAACAACTGCCAATACTGCGGTTTCCGCTGTACCAACAAGGAGGTTTCACGCAAAACGCTGACTATGCCTGAGCTCGACCGCGAGATCGAAGCGCTGGTGAAGCGCGGCCATAAACGGCTGATTCTGGTTTACGGCGAACACCCGCAATACGACGCACAATTCATCCACGACACCGTGGTGGAAGTTTACAAACAGAAACACGGCAACGGTGAAATCCGCCGCGTCAACATCAACGCCGCGCCGCTCGATATTGAAGGCTTTAAACTGGTGAAATCCGCCGGCATTGGCACCTACCAGATTTTCCAGGAGACCTACCATCAGGAAACCTACAAAACGATGCACCCGTCCGGCCCTAAGAGCAGTTATCTCTGGCGACTCCACGGACTCGACCGCGCGCAGCAGGCCGGCATTGACGATGTCGGCATCGGCGCGCTGATGGGACTCTTTGACTGGCGTTTCGAGACGATGGCATTGCTTTATCACACGATTCATCTGGAAGAAAAATTCCACGTCGGGCCGCATACGATCAGCTTTCCGCGCATCGAACCGGCCATCGGCACGAAACTGTGCGACAAACCGCCCTATGAAGTCAGCGACTATGACTTTAAGCGGCTGGTCGCCATTCTGCGCCTTGCCGTGCCGTACACCGGACTGATCCTCACCTGCCGCGAATCGGTCGAACTGCGCAACGAAATCATTCAGTTCGGCGTTTCGCAGATTGATGCCGGTTCGAACATCGGTATCGGTGCCTACTCGCAGGAAGATGAGGAGTCCTACAAAAAAAGCCAGTTCGTGCTCAACGACGGCCGTTCGCTTGATCAGGTCATCCGCGAGCTGTGCGAAGCCGACTTTATTCCCAGCTTCTGCACCGGATGCTACCGCCTCGGCCGCACCGGCGAGCATTTCATGGAGTTCGCCATTCCCGGCTTCGTCAAACGGTTCTGCACGCCC
Organism: uncultured Verrucomicrobiota bacterium; assembly: GCA_903831085.1. Taxonomy (GTDB): domain Bacteria; phylum Verrucomicrobiota; class Kiritimatiellia; order Kiritimatiellales; family Tichowtungiaceae; genus Tichowtungia. The sequence continues at coordinate 39,429 of CAIKWE010000017.1, forward strand.
AACGCTGTGCTGACCTTTCTCGAATACATGGAGGACTACTCGTCGCCGGAAACCCGCAAGGCGGGCATGAAACAGATTGAGCGCGAACTGGAACGGATGCCCGACGGCGACCAGAAGGTGAAGCTGCTCGAACGGATTGAGCAGATAAAAGCTGGCGACAGAGACCTTTACTTCTAATGAGTCCCATAGGACCTATATGACTTATCCGATTCTAGATAAAGTTGATGGTGATCAGGAACTGACGCCGGCAGAGATGAAGTCTCTGCTGGAGATTTCTAATCCGGCGGAGTTACAGGCGTTGTACGACTGCGCCTACCGGGTGAAAGCCAAGTATGTCGGCAAGGTCGCCTATTTCCGCGGCATCATTGAGTGCAGCAATATCTGCATCAAGGACTGCTACTACTGCGGCATCCGCAAGGGCAACACGAACGTGAAGCGCTTCCAGATGGACGAAGAGGAAATGGTGCGCGAAGCGATCTGGGCGTTCGAAAACGAATACGGCTCGGTCGTGATTCAGTCCGGCGAGCGGCAGGATGCCGCCTATATCGAACTGATTGAGCGGGTGCTCCGTCGGATTAAAGCGGCCACGGACGGAAAACTCGGCGTTACGCTGTCGCTCGGCGAGCAGACGGAAGAAACCTACCGCCGCTGGCGCGAAGCGGGAGCGCACCGCTACCTGCTCCGCATTGAAACCACCAATCCGGCGCTGTACCGCCAACTCCATCCGGCGGATCACGATTTTGAAGCGCGCAAAAACTGCCTCGCCTTGCTCAGAAAGACCGGCTATCAGGTCGGCACCGGCGTGATGATGGGGCTTCCCGGCCAGACGATGGACGATCTGGTCGCCGACATCCTGTTCATGAAAAACCTCGATATCGATATGGTCGGCATGGGGCCGTATATCCCGCACCACGACACGCCAATGGGAAAAGAAATTCCGCCGTACACCGGTGAACAGAAACAGGCCGCGCTGACGCTCGGACTAAAAATGATCGCCGTGACGCGCATTGTACTGAAGGACGTTAACATTGCCGCCGCCACCGCGCTCCAGGCCTTGGAACATGCCGGACGCGAAATGGGACTCAAATGCGGCGCGAATGTGATTATGCCCAATGTGACGGAGACCGAATACCGCCCGAACTATGTGCTCTACGACAACAAACCGTGCCTCGACGAAAATTCATCCATGTGCCGCGGCTGCCTGACCCGCCGCATCCAGTCCATCGGCGAAACCATCGGCTTCAACCAGTGGGGCGACTCGAAGCATTTCGCCAAGCGAACAGCGGAATAACCCACGAACAAAAGGAGCTATTATGATCCCGGAAACACTGCAAGAAATCATGACAAAAGACGGCGTTGCTGCGATCGCAACTCTCGGAGAAAATGGTCCGCATCTGGTCAATACATGGAACAGCTATATCCGGATTTCCGACGATGGCCGCCTATTGATTCCTGCAGGTTATATGCACAAAACAGAAGCCAACATCGCCCACAACCCCAATGTGCTTATCACCATGAGCACCAGCAAAGTACAGGGACTGCACGGGCCAGGTGCAGGATTCCTGATCAAAGGAAAAGCGGAGTTCATCACATCCGGACCGGACTTTGATTTGCTAAAGAAAACATTCAGTTGGTTGCGCGCCACATTGGCCGTCACCATTGAATCGGCAGATCAAACCTGGTGAGGTCTGTCGGTTGTAATTAAAAAGCGCAGGCAGAGCGGTAAGCCGGATTCTGTTCTCCCGAAGGAGTCGACCATTTATCTAATGCGATCAACCCGGAACTCAAGCGGAGCGGGCAGCTCCTTGTTCCCTATTTGATCTTGCTCCGGACGGGGTTTACCCTGCCTCCGCGGTTACCCTTGGAGCGGTGGGCTTTTACCCCACCATTTCACCCTTACCCCGACGAATCGAGGCGGTATAATTTCTGTGGCACTTTCCATCCCCGGCGATTTAGCACCGGAGTTTCCGCGTTAACCACGGAACGTCCTGCCCTGCGGAGTCCGGACTTTCCTCCCCTTGGCGAACCAAAGAGCGGCCGATACACTCTGCCTGCAAAAAAGAAGATACGCTGTGCCGCGCTACGCGGCGAGCAGTTAAATTTTGATTTTCACAGAAGGTAACGAAGGACTGACTTGTCTTTCTGTGGGTGAGCCCGGTGGGCTCGCCATATTCCGAGGCCATCGGCCTCGGCTACAGAATATTTCAGCGAATGTTGATAAGCATGCGGCCGCAGAAGTTGCAGATGACCAGCTTGTCGGGGTTCAGCGCATCGTTGGTGACCTGCGGCGGCAGTTTCATGTGGCAGCCGGAGCAGTGGTCTTTTTCGACCTGAACAACGGCGAAGTCGCCTTTGTTTTTGAACAGGCGTTCATATTTTAAAAGCAGGGACGGATTGACGTTTGAGGTGATCCGTCCGCGGTCGGCAAGGAGCGCGTCGAGATCTTCCTGGACTTCGCTCAGGCGCTCTTCGAGCATCGCCTGTTCGTCGCTTACGCCGCCCTCTTCTTCTTTCAGTTCGGCTTCGCGCTCCGCGATGATTTTTTTAGCGGATTCAATATGTTCCATCAGGACGATTTCGCGGTCTTCGAGCGCGGAAATATGTTTCTCAGCGGCGGCGATTTCCTGGAGGAACGCGCGATACTGGTCGTTCGTCTTGGCCTCCATCTGCTGCTGCTTGTACTTGATAATTTTTTCGTTGTGCGTTCCGGCTTCGATTTCGAGCTGTTTGAGGTCGGAGGTGACTTTTTTCAGCGCTTCGCGGGATTGATTGAGCTTGGTTTTGGCGCCTTCGAGCTGTTTTTCAATATCGGCTTTGCGGGCGGGGATGTCGCGGATTTCGCGCTGGAGTTTAGCGATTTTACGGTCTTTTTCCTGCAATACCAGAAGTGCCTCGAGCGGGTGCGCCATAACTAAAACTCCATTTAGCAGAACAAAAATGAGCGGGGAGAATAAGCCCTATCCTGAAACGTGACAACAGAAAATTCAGGGAATAATCGGAACGGCAGAACGCGCCCGGCCCTTCGATGAACTCAGGACAGGCGGTCGCGTTCCACCGGTCAACTTCCGGGATGAACCAGCGGCAGTCCCTGCTTGCAAAGCGGACATTCGGCGGGCTCCCAGGTGACCGGTTCGATATCGAGCAGGCTGACGGTCGGGTAGTCAAATTTCGCCTTGCCGCCGCTGCGGTTGACCAGTACGCCGACGGCCTGCACGATGCCGCCGTTCTGTTTGACGATATCAATGGTCTCCTGCACTCGTCCGCCACGGGTGATAACGTCTTCCGCCACCAGAAACCGCTCGCCCTTTTCAATTTTGAACCGGCGCATCTCCAGCATTTTGTCCGCGTTCTTTTCCGCGAAAATAAATCGGGTGCCGAGCGCGCGGGCGACTTCGTGTCCGACCGGAATCCCGCCGAGCGCCGGAGAAATCACGGTGTCGATTTCCAGCTTACCGAGAACGGCTTTCATCTTTTCGACCAGCGCGGTGCAAACCTGTTCGGCGATGCGGGGATACTGCAACAGCAGCGCGCATTGGAAAAAACGGTTGGAATGGAGGCCGGACCGGAGTTCAAAGTGGCCGTTGAGCAGTGCCTGGGTGTCTTCAAAGAGCTTGAGCAAATCGGTTTCTTTCATGATTTTCCTATTTTGGTTGAGCCGTTCCTAAACTGATTCGGTAATCCTGTCCGCCGCCAAACTCGAGAATGCGCTGCACGTGCTTCCCGAGAATATCGGCCTCTAAATTCACTTTGGTGCCGGGCTTAAACTCCGACATATCGGTTTCCTCGATCGTATGAGGGATAATATGGACGACAAACGCATCGTCCTTCAACTCGGCAACCGTCAGAGAAATTCCGTCCAGCGCAATCGAGCCCTTGTACACCATCAGCATGAGCATGTCCCGTGAGCATTCGATTTCAAACTTCCAGTCGCGGTCAACACGGTCGATCCGCCGCACCCGTCCGGTGCCGTCCACGTGGCCGGTCACAATATGTCCGCCGAGCGTGTCGCCCAGCGCCAGCGCACGCTCCAGATTCACCACCGAGCCCTGCCCTTTTTCGCCGAGGTTGGTTTTATTGAAGGTTTCCGTGAGCACATCGAAACAAAAATTTTCGCCTTCGATGGCCGCGACCGTCAGGCAGGCGCCGTTCACGGCGATACTGTCGCCCAGATGAACCGGCGCATCAAACGGACGATTCGGCTTCAGCGTGATACGGCCCGACGCGCCGTGCATCTTCACATCCACAATCGTTCCAAGTCTCTGAACAATCCCTGTAAACATTATTTCTCCCTGACCGGTAAGGCCCGTATGAAAACATCTTTTCCGCATTTTTCCAAGGTCTGGAAATGCAAAAGCGGCATCTTGGCCAGCGGCCAGCCTTTTTTTCCAACCATTGGAACCCCGTCGCCGCCGATCAGCGACGGCGCAATAAACAGGGCAAACTCATCCACCAGACCGGCACGCACCAGCGATCCGGCCAGCTCGCCGCCGCCTTCGCACAGCACATGCATCACGCCGAGCTTGCCGAGCTCGCGCAAAATTTTCTTTAGCGGACCGTTCATCACCAGCGTCCGCTCCGACGCTTCATCCGTCAGCACTTTAGCGTCCGCCTGAAGAGCTGAGCCGACCACTACCCGTAACGGCGCACGGCCTTTAGCCGGGCGCGGCAGAAGCGACGGATTATCGGCGCGCACGGTTCCTGCGCCGACCATGATCGCGTCAGCCGAACGGCGCAGTTCCTGCACTTTAGCCCGCGCCTGCGGACCGGTGATCCACTTTGATTTTCCGGAAGCATCGGCGATCCGGCCATCGAGGGTTGAGGCCAATTTGAGCGTCACATACGGCATGCCGGTGAGAATGCGTTTAGCAAACGGGGCAATCAGCGCCTCGGCTTCGGCGCGGCAAACGCCGATGATCACCTCGACACCGGCGCGGCGTAAAATCCAGATGCCCCGTCCGGCGTGAACTGGATTGGGGTCTTTTGCGCCAATCACCACTCGACGGATGCCGCGCGCCAGAATCAAATCCGTGCACGGCGAAGTGCGCCCAGTGGTTGAACAAGGCTCCAACGTTACATACAGAGTTGCCGACTTTAGACTCCCTGCTCCATGCGCCCTGCTCCATGCCGCCAGACAATTGACTTCGGCGTGCGGGCCGCCAGCCTTTTTATGGAAGCCTTCGGCGATGATCTTCCCATTTTGAACCAGCACCGCGCCGACCGGCGGATTGGGCCGTGTCAGCCCTTCCCCGCGTTTTGCCAGCGCGAGCGCCCGTTGCATGAATGGTTCGTGAAGACTCATTGCGGAGTATTTGTGCGGGAAGGCCGGTCGAGTTCTTTCTGAATCCGGTCGAGCACACCGTTCACAAACCGGCCGGACTCTTTGCTGATATAGGCTTTGGCGATCTCGACCGCTTCATTGATGGAAACCACCGGCGGAATATCGCTGCGGAAAAGCATCTCGTAAACCGCCACGCGCAGGATCGTACGGTCGAGCACGCCGAGACGGTCGACGTCCCAGTTCTGCGTGTACTTCGAAATCGTCCGGTCGACCTCGCGCCGTTTTTCGATCACGCCATGCACCACTTCGTTGACGTAGGTTGTGTCGCGTTCCGACGGTTTCTTCTCTTCGTCATTCCAGAAATCGGCCAAGGCTTGATCCAGATTGTCCGGATTAAACTCCGTCTGAAACAGAAGCTGCACAGCCCATTCACGCGCCTGACGGCGCCCAGTCACTTTTGTCATTTAGAACCTTTTATCTTTCTCAAAACATTGGCGGTTTCAATGGCGGCCTCGGCGGCGTACCAGCCGCGACTCGTCCGGCTGCGGGTGCAGCGCGCCACCGCCTGCTCCCAGTTGCGCGTGCCGACAATTTCGTTGATGACCGGCACACCGTGTTCGCGGGCGATATCGAGTAGCGCGATGCCGGTCGACTCGCCGATCATCTGTGCGTGCGGCGTTTCGCCTTCCACCACCACGCCCAGCGCGATCAGCGCGTCATATTCTTCGCTTTTCGCCAGTTCGTTGATCACTACCGGAATTTCGTATGCACCCGGCACATAAAAAATTCCAATGTTTGGAACTTTCGCGCCGTTTTCTTCCAGACATTGGAATGCATCGTCCGCCAGCTGTTGCGTCAGCTCCGCATTAAAGCGGCTGACCACGATCGCGAACTTCAGTCCGCTCGCATCCAGTTCTTTAGTCTGATTGAATCCTTTAGCCATGATAACTCTCAGAGCATGTGTTTCATCTTGTCGCGCTTGGTATTCATGTAGCGCACGTTGTGCGGTGTTGAAGGAAGCACAATAGACACCCGTTCGACAATCTCAATACCGTATTTATCCAGCCCGTCAATCTTGGCCGGGTTATTGGTCAGCAGGTGGATCTCCGTCATATTGAGGTCTTTCAGAATCTGCGCGCCGATGCCGTAGTCGCGCAGGTCGGCGGCGAAGCCGAGCTCCACATTGGCTTCGACGGTATCCATTCCCTGATCCTGAAGTTCATAAGCGTGGATTTTTTTGGTCAGGCCGATGCCGCGCCCTTCCTGCCGCATGTAGATCACCGCGCCGTAGCCGTATTCGCTGATCATTTGCAAAGCATGCTGAAGCTGCTGACCGCAGTCGCACCGCTGGGAGCTGAAGACATCACCGGTCAGACACTCGCTGTGAACCCGCACCAGCGGGTGCGGTTTTTCCGGCGTCGGCCCGCCGATAAACAGCGCCAGATGATCTTTGTCGTCCACGATCGAGCTGTAAATTCGGAGTGTGAAGTCGCCGTAGTCCGTCGGCATTTTGACCTGCCGTTCCATGTGGACCAGCTTTTCGTTGACGTAGCGGTATTTGGCAATTTCCGCGACCGAGGTCATCTTTAGTCTGTGTTTTCTGGCGAACGCGATCAGCTCCGGCAGGCGGGCCATCGAACCGTCGTCGTTGGTCACCTCGCAAATCACCCCGGCCGGCTGGAGCCCGGCCATACGGGTCAGATCGATCGTCGCCTCGGTGTGCCCGGCGCGCTCCAGCACGCCGCCATCCATTGCGATCAGCGGAAAAATATGTCCGGGACAGACCAGATCTTCCGGACGGGTTTTCGGATCGACCAGCATGTGGACGGTATGCGCCCGTTCTGCGGTACTGATTCCGGTGGTGCTGTCGACGGCGTCAACGGAAACCGCGAAAGCCGTTTTGAACTTATCGCCTTCATGCGAAATGTTCATCCGCTTCAGGCCGAGGTGCGCCGCCCGTTCTGCGGTGACCGGCACACAGACCAGCCCGCGGGCATGAGTGATCATGAAATTAATCTGCTCCGGCGTGCAGGATTCCGCCGCGCAGATCACATCGCCTTCGTTCTCACGGTTTTCGTCATCCGTGATCAGCACCATCTCGCCGCGCCGCATGGCATCCAGAACATCTTCTATTGAATCAAACATCTTCTCGCTCATACCAAACCATCCTTACATGCAAAAACCCTGAAGACCCAAGGTCTTTCAGGGCAGAAAGGTTTTTGCATTCTGTTTATCTTCTTTCATCCAGACTCTACTGTCGGTTGCAGAATCACACTGCATCTGTCCCGATCACGCCGCTGTGCGGGTATCGGGACTCGCGGACTGTTTTTTACCGCCGGTCGGGAATTTCACCCTGCCCTGAAGATGGGATGGATTATTGTCATTTAAAGAAGTCGTTCAAGCACATTCTGCCCGATGCGACGTCCGATCATTGTAGCCGCGATCCATGATCGCGGATGAAATGTCCGAGGTCACGGACCTCGGCTACAAAAATGGCTCTAAAGAAGTCTGCGTGCTGAAGGCGCGCAATATCCAATCATCCCTTCTGCGGCAGCGGGATGGCTCCTTCAATGCGCGTTCCTTTGCCGGGCGAACTTTCGATGCACAGTTTCCCGTCGAGCGCTTCGAGGCGCTCGCGCATACCGAGCAGACCGAAAGATTCCGGCTTGTCGGCCGCGCCGGGCTCCATGCCGCGTCCGTTGTCGGCGACCGAAAAGTGGATGATCTGTTCATCCGCGACCAGATTAACCTCGACCTGGGAAGCCTGAGCATGATCCGAGACGTTGGTGAGCGCCGCCTGCACGATACGGAACACGGCGGTTCTGATCTTATCCGTGAGAACCTCCTCATCGATATCAACGCAAAGAACACATTCCATACGATTGCGTCGTTTCCAGTCCTCCGTCAGGCCGTCAAGAGCTTCTTTCAAACCCAGATCGTCAAGCGCGCCGGGGCGGAGCTCGCGGCAGAGTGCATGGATATCCATAATTCCATCGCTCAACAGTTTCTGCGCCCCATCAATTTTTTCTTTCAGCCGGACTTCAGCGGGGCATTCCGCCGCCACCGTCGCCAGATCAATTTTAATTGCCGTCAGAATCTGGCCAAGTTCGTCGTGCAATTCATCCGCGAAACGAGTGTGCTCCTCTTCGCGCACCGTCTCGAGATGCTGCGCCAATTGACGGATCCGTTCCTGACTTGTCTTCAACTTCTCTTCCGCCTGCTTCCGTTCGGTGATGTCGCGGGCAATGGCGAAAACACAACCTTTGGCTGCATCCGGCTGGGATGTCCATTCCAGCCACACAACGCTGCCATCCTTCCGGATGTAACGATTCTCAAACATCAGCACCGTCTCTCCGCGTTCTAATTTCTCTGCGATGACCTGCCGGGTCTTTTCCTTGTCGTCAGGATGGATAAAATCCATGAACGGCTTTTCAAGCAGTTCCTCATTCGAGTATCCCAATGTTTTCAACCAGACCGGGTTGGTCTGGCGGAAGCGACCTTCGATATCGGCAATGGCAATCAGGTCAGCCGTCAGCTCAAAGAAACTCCTGAATTTTTCTTCGCTCTCCCGCAACTTCTCTTCCGCCTGCTTCCGTTCGGTGATGTCGCGTGTCACGCTCAGCAGGTTCGTGCAGCCGGTGTGAGGATCGCGCAACGGAACCGCGTGACTTTCCAGCCAACACCGTCCGCCTTTTAACCCGACAGACACAAACTCAAGCGTCCCGGATTCTCCTTGTGTGACTCGTCTGAGCAGTCCGCGGAAAGCGGCCTGATGTTCCGGAGCAACAAACTCAATCAACGGGCGGCTTTGGGCCTGATCCAGTGATTCGGCCTCGATCATCTTCAGACCGGCAGGATTCATCTCCAGCAGGATACCCTCCGGAGAGACAAGCTTCACACACTCGGGCTCTGTTTCGACGATGGCTTGCAGGTGGGTCGAATAGTCGGCCAGATCCTGCTCCAATCGCTTACGGTTGGAAATATCGCTCAGTACGACGCGTGCATACGGGATCGCCCCCCCGGCGCGCTCCGTACCGAGGGTGGCTTGCAGTCGGGCCCAGAACGGTTTTTCGCCGTCTTTTAAGAGTCTCAGTTCGCACTGTTGCGGCGCACCGGTCTCGAAAAGC
>CAIKWE010000018.1 GCA_903831085.1 uncultured Verrucomicrobiota bacterium
CATCTCTGCCATCCATTCACCCAGACCGGCGGCATATCCCTGCTGCCGGACGAGTTCCAGCTCTTTCCTGAAATCACGTTTATTGTCGATCGTGGTTGCGGTGTATTTTTTCAGATTCAGTTTGCTGATGAACTCGTTCTGCTCGTCGGAAGGGAGAAAAGCCAACAGGGCTTTCCCCGGCGCTCCGACATGCAGAATAATCGGCTCTCCGATGTCATGTAAAAATTTAAAGGGATAAAGTCCCGGATATTCCAGAATGGCGACCCCTTGGGCTTTGTTCGGCAGAAGAACACCCAGCAGGGCGGTTTCTTTGGTTACATTGCGTAACTGACGAAGATAAGGCGCGGCGATTTCAGAAATGTTTTTGTCGCATGTGCCGATGCTGGAAACAGCAAACAGTTTACCGGACATGCGGATTTTTTTCGTTCCCTCTTCGCGTGAGAAATAGCCCTTCTCGACCATCGTCGTTGCGATGCGGAAAATGCTGGTCGGAGCCGCGCTGATTTTATCGGCAATTTCTGTAAGCGTTAGACCATCCGGATATTCTTTAAGCAGTTCAATAATAATTAGAGCCCGCTCCAGATTCGGAACTTTGTACTTGGATTTGATTTTGTGTGACATGTATGTACTAAAGCAGAACCCTTTATATCAGGCAATCACGTATATTGGGGAAGTGGGCCGGTTCGCGAGATCTTCAGCCCGCTCTATTCGCACCCGAATGCGTAGACTGTACGGGAGGTGAACGTTTCTCCCGGTGACAACACGACGCTTGGGAACCCCGGTTGATTCGGGCTATCCGGATAATGCTGGGTTTCGAGACAGAAGGCCGAGCGGTACGGGTAGAGTTTTCCCTGCTTTCCGATGATCGAGCCGTCCAGAAAATTTCCGGAATAAAAATGCAGGCCGGGTTCCGTGGTGGACACTTCCAAGGTTCGGCCGCTGCGGGGCTCGTACACTTTTCCGCACAGCGTCATTTCGTTTTTCTTTTTGTTGATCACCCAGGTCTGGTCATAACCCTTGCCGAACCGAAGCTGGTCAAAGTCTGCCTCGATATCCCGCCCGATGGGTTTCGATTTTCTGAAATCGTGAGGGGTTTCCTGCACGGGTGGAATTTTTCCGGTCGGAATCAGGGAGTCGTTGATGTGGACATAATGATCGGCGTTGATTTGCAGTTCATGGTCAAGGATGGTTCCTTCACCGTGGCCGCTGAGGTTGAAATAGACGTGATTGGTTAGGTTAATGATTGTGCGCCGGTCGGTGGTGGCGGAATAGGCGAGTTCCAGAGAATTGTCGGCATGCAGCGTATAGGTGACGGACACGGTCAAATTGCCTGGATAGTTTTCGTCGCCATCGGGGCTGAAGTAGGTGAGCTGGATGGAAGGATTGTCGGAATCTTTTATTTCCGCAGCCGTCCAGAGTACTTTGTCGAAGCCGCGCAGACCGCCATGCAGGTGGTGGGGCGGCCGGTGTATATTCAGTTGATACTCTTTGCCGTCGAGCGTGAAGCGGCCGTTTGCAATGCGGTTGCTGAACCGTCCGCAGACGGCACCGAAGTAAGCCGATTTGATCAGGTAGCCGTCCATCGAGTCGTAGCCCAGCGTTACATCGGCGGGATTCCCGTTCCGGTCTTTCACAAACAAATTCACCAGCGCCGCGCCATGCGTCATCACCGAGACGGTCATGCCGGCGGCATTTGTGAGAGTGTATAAATCGACGGTTTTTCTATCGGCGTTTCGTCCGTATTCTTTTTTAATAATCATGATTATCATAACCTATTGGTGTTTAGGGCGTGAATCGAGTTATTTTTATGAATGTTGCTTGTCAAGATAGCCTACGGCGGGGTAGGATATCAATTCACATTCGAATATTTTTTTATTTGTAAACGAGACGGGACTAAAGTAAATTGTTCATCAGGCGGAGAGAGAGATTGGAGAGTACATGGAAAAACATAATTTGATTGTTGCACAGGGCGGCGGACCGACGGCTGTCATAAACGCTTCCCTTGCGGGGGTGGTTGCCGAAGCGCAGAAGCATCCGGAAATAGGCCGCATCTATGCCGGCCGCGGCGGCATCGAAGGCGCGATGAAGGAAAAGTTTATCGACCTCACGGATATGTCCGCCAGAGATATTGAGCGGCTGAAATTCACTCCCAGTTCCGCCGTGGGTTCCTGCCGTTATAAGGTGACGGAAAAAGATCATGACCGGATCATCGAGGTGCTGCGCAAACACGACATCAAATATTTTTTCTATAACGGCGGCAACGACTCGATGGATACCTGCAACAAGGTCTCCAAGATTGCCGGCGACATCAGCGTGATCGGTGTGCCAAAGACGATCGATAACGATCTGGCAGTCACCGACCATTGTCCCGGCTTCGGCAGTGCGGCCCGTTATGCGGCCATCACTACGCTGGAATACGGCCTCGACATTCGCGCGTTACCGATTCATGTCGGAGTGATTGAGATTATGGGACGCAACGCCGGCTGGCTGGTGGCCGCCACGGCGCTGGCCCGGACGCAGGGATTTGCGGCGCCGCATCTGATCTATTTCCCCGAACGGGCCTTTGATCGCCAAAAGTTTGTCGCGGACGTTAAGGCTGCGCAGGCCAAATACGGTTACGGCATCGTTGTCGCCGTCAGCGAAGGCATTTGCTACGCCGACGGAAAACCCGTGGCCGATTCCGGCATGGTTGACGGCTTCGGCCACAAAATCCCGGGCGGGACAGCTCAGGCGCTTTCGAACATTCTGTTGCAGGAAGGCATCAAATCGCGTGCTGAAAAGCCGGGGCTGGTCGGACGCGCATCGAAGCTGACAATTGCCAAGTGCGATGTGGATGAAGCATTCGAAGTCGGTCGAGTTGCCGTAAAATCAGTTGTTGCCGGCAAGTCCGGCTACATGGTTGGTTACAAGCGTGTATCGACTAATCCGTACAAGATTGACTATGAATTGATTGAGTTGGCCAAAGTGGCGAACGTAGAGAACGTTTTGCCGGATAACTTTATCAACGAGGCAGGAAATGATGTGACCGATGCTTTTATCGAATATTGCAAACCGCTGATTGGCGGCGAACTGGAAGATTACTTCAGATTTGAGTTTTAGAATGGGAATAGCGGGAATTCCCGCGATAGAGTACAGGATGTTAAATAAAGCCTTTAGAAAAGCAGGGATGATATATGAAAAAGGTTAAAGATAAGAAGGTGCTTGTGGGTTCAGATCGGGCTGGATACGCACTGAAGGAAGCGGTGGTTCGGCAGTTAAGGTTTGAAGGTTGGGAAGTGACCGATGTCGGTGTTCAAGATCCGCTCGATCCAAATCATGAAATGTTCCACCGGGTCGGCTTTAAGGTTGGTTCTATGATTTCGGAAGGCGAGTTTGAGCGGGCTCTGGTTTTCTGCGGCACAGGACAGGGCATTCATCTGGCTGCAGGCAAATGCCCGCACGTTCATTGCGGGATGGTTGAGAGTGAGCCGGCGGCATTGCGGGCTACTACCGGAAATAACTGTAACATTCTGTCGATGGGTTCCTGGTTTATCCCGCCAGCGATGGGGATTGCCTGCGCCAAGGCATTTTTGGAGCATAATTTTGCAGAGGGCTTCGAGTTCTGGCCGCTGTTCAAGGAATACCACCAGCTGGCTTATAACGAGATCGAAAACTTCAATTACGAAGAATACAAAGCCAACGGCTTCGAGCTGAAAAACAAACCGAAGGTTCCGATGGATTTCAATCCGAGAATGGCACCGATGAAGCCGATTAAATAACCGTTCCTAAACCAATATAAATAAACAAGGAGAACAACTATGCTAGTCACCACTCAGGACATGCTCAAGAAGGCCCAGAAGGGAAAATACGCGGTTCCGGCGATCAATACGCAGGGCGGCAATTACGATATCATCCGTTCGATCTGTCTCGCAGCGGAAGAGGCAAAATCACCGATCATGCTGGCGCACTATGTTGCCACCGGCAAATACAGCGGCGACGACTGGTTTGTTGAAGTTTCGAAATGGTTCGCCAACCGCGCGTCGGTTCCGGTCGCGATCCATCTGGATCATGGCGATACATTTGAGCGCTGCATGAATGCGATGAAGCTCGGGTTCACCTCGCTGATGCTCGATTGCTCGTCCGAAAGCATCGAAGACAACGCGAAACATACGAACGAGGTGATCAAAGCGGCGCATGCGATCGGCATTCCGGTCGAAGCGGAAGTCGGCGAGCTCGCCCGCAATGACGGCTCCGGTAATGCGGTCGAGACGAAGAATATTGCGAACGTTGAAGACATCAAAAAATTTGTTTCGCTGTGTCAGCCGGACAGCCTTGCCATCGGTATCGGCAATATGCACGGCTTTTATAAGGGTGAGCCGGTTATCCGTCTTGATGTCCTCAAGCAGGCCGCCGCGATCACCGATATTCCGCTCGTGCTGCACGGCTGTACCGGTATGAAGGATGAAGTCGTGAAAGAAGCGATCCAGCTCGGCGTCGCGAAAATCAATTTCGGAACGCTTGTGCGGCATAAATATGTCGACTTCTACAAGGAAGGAATTGAGACGCTCGCTCACGACGGCCATTCATGGAAAATATCGCAGTTCGCGGAACTGAAACTGCGCGGAGTCATTAAAGAAATCATCGATCTGTCCGGTTCCGCCGGCAAAGCCTAACCGCCAGAACGTTGCAACCCCGCCTCCGGCCTTTCACGGGTCGGCCGGGCGGTGTTGTTGAAGGAACGCTGAACAAAGGAAAAATTATGCGCGAGATTTTTGTTAACCTGAAACGTTTTGATGTCCCCAAAGCAATGGGCGGACTCTGTCTGACCGAAAATCCGCAGGCGTGGATTGAGGAGATCATTGAAAAGACCGTAAGTCTCGGCCTCGGCAAATTGGATGGTGTGAATGTCACGTACACCATCCCCGACGCGCTGATCCTGCCGGCGATTGCCAAACTGAAATCCTTTCCGGCGGAAAAAACCAAAAACCTTGCCATCGGGAACCAGAGCGTGTTTCGTCAGGATATCGCGCCCGGTGGAAACTTCGGCGCATTCACGTCGAACACGCCGGCCGCCGCGGCGAAAAACATGGGCTGTTCCTGGAGCCTCATCGGCCATTCCGAAGAGCGCAAGGACAAGTTTGAAATGCTCGCGCGTTTTGAACCGTGCGTGGCAACGGATTCTGTCTTGATGGGCAAAGCCAATGCTGCCGTCAGTCAAATGTTGAACGAGCAGAGTCTCTGCGCGCTGAAGCGGGGAATGAATGTTATCTTTTGTATCGGCGAAACAGCCGAAGAACGCGGAGAGGGGACGTTCGAAGAACAGAAGCCGCGTATCGAAGCGGTTCTTAAAGCGCAACTCGAAATCGGCCTGAAAGGTGTCGCGGAATTCCTGCCGCAGCGGAAGATCGTGCTGGGCTACGAGCCGCGCTGGGCCATCGGTCCAGGCAAGACGCCGCCGGGCGCGGAATACATCGCCTATGTTTCGGCTTTCGCCAAGCAGACCGTCAAGAAGCTGTACGGGTTTGATATCCCCGTTGTTTACGGCGGCGGCCTGAAAGCGGAAAACGCGAAGATGATCGGCGGAATTAAAAGCATCGACGGCGGACTGGTCGCGCTGACAAAGTTCACCGATCCGATCGCATTCCAGCCCGAAGACCTGAAGGTTATCATCGAAACCTATCTCTCGGCATAAGGAGGAGAACACTGTGAAAGAAATTGCTTTTGAGTACGGCGAAGGATTAATGACGGCAAAGCTACCCGATGATGCAACCGTGTTTGTTCCGGGTGAAACGGTTCCTGATCCGGCGTTCCTGCCGGACCCGGTTGCGGCAACACGCAAGGCGATCCTGAACCCGATCGGCATGGATCCGATTTCCAAGCTGGTGAAAAAAGGTTCCAAGGTCGTTATCGTTTTTCCAGACATTGTAAAAGGCGGCGCGCACGAAACCGCACACCGCCGGGTTTCGATTCCGATCGTGATCGAGGAGTGCCTGAAGGCCGGTGTCGAGAAAAAGGATATTAAGCTGATCTGCTCGAACGGACTGCACCGTAAAAACAAGCAGCACGAAATCAAGGAACTGCTGGGCGACGATGTGTTCAACCAGTTCTGGTGGACCCATCAGATTGTTAACCACGACAGCGAAGACTGGACCAACCTCGTTGAGCTGGGCCGCGACGAAATGGGCAGCAAGGTCGTCATGAACAAAGAAGTGCATGATGCCGACCTCGTGATTACGGTCGGCCACGTGCTTGGAAACCCCTACGGCGGATACTCCGGCGGTTATAAGCATGTTGCCACCGGGATCACCAACTGGGAGTGCATCTCCTCGCACCATGTGCCGGACTGCATGCACCGCCCGGACTTCACCCCGGTCAGCTCCAAGAGCCAAATGCGCCAGAAGTTTGACTGCATCGGTCAGCACATGGAAAAAACCATGAAGAATCCCTTCTTCACCGTGGACGCTGTGCTCGACACCAAGATGCGCCAGATCGCTGTCTTCGCCGGATACACCAAGGAAATCCAGCCGATCTCGTTCAAAGTGGCGGACAAGCGCACCTACGTTCCGTTCGCCGAAAAGAAGTTCGATGTGATGATTTTCGGAATGCCGCAGAAGTTCCACTATGGCAATGGCCATGGAACCAATCCGCTGCTGATGCTGCAGGCGATCAGCGCCAACATCATCCGCCACAAGCGCGTTCTCTCTGATAACTGCGTGGTGATTGTCTCCTCCATCTGTAACGGTTACTTCCACGACGAGGAGTTTCCCTCCTACCGTCCGGTTTACGAGCTGTTCCAGAAGGACTATCACAACACCCTGCCGGACGTGAACAAGTACGGTGAATACTTCGCCCGCAATCAGGAATATATTGATAAGTACCGTTACAACTACGGCTACCATCCGTTCCATGCGTTCTCGATGATCTCCTGCGGGCATATTGCCGAAATGCACTGTTCCGCCATCTACATCGTCGGCGCCTACGAACCGGGCTTTGCCCGAGGCATGGGCATGAAAACGCGTGCGACCTTTGAAGAAGCGCTGAAGGACTCGCGAAAATACACCGGTGAAAATCCGAATATTCTCGCTCTGCCGCGCACCTTCCGTACGGCGGGCGTGCACTTGATGATGAAGAATCAGTCGCCGGAGATTTCTTAAACCTGTCAGCACAAGGAATGTAATATGGATTTAACAGCCGTTCTGTCGTTCTCAGCATTTATCGGTTTCGTTATCTGGTATTCCTGGTGGAAAACCCGCGGAACCAACCTGGGTCAAAGCGAGGGGTACTTCCTTGCCGGGCGCAGTCTGACCTGGCCTGTGATTGCCGCTTCGCTGATCCTGACGAACATTTCGACGGAACAGATGATCGGGCTGAACGGCGACGCATTTACGCATGGTATGAGCGTGATGGCCTGGGAAACGGTTGCCTCCATTGCGATGGTGGCGATGGCGCTGTTTTTCCTGCCGCGCTACCTCAAGAGCGGCATTGCGACCATTCCCCAGTTCCTCGAGGCGCGTTTTGGTAAAAACATGCGTTGCATGATTTCACTGATGCTGCTGGTGGCGCTGACGGTCGGCTACCTGCCGTTCGTGCTCTATTCCGGTGCGGTCGGAATGAACAGCCTCTTTCACGTCGACGTGGCTTTTGGCATCAGCTACAAGGCTTCGATCTGGATTATGGTGATTGCGCTGAGCCTCGCCGGCATCGGTTTCGCCATTTGCGGCGGTCTGAAGGCTGCGGCGACATCCGATGCGGTGTACGGGGTCGGTCTGGTTGTCGGCGGTTTCCTGATTCCGGTGCTCGGGCTGCTCAAACTGGGAGACGGAAGCATATTGAACGCGTTTCATATCATGGCGACAAACCGCCCCGAAATGCTCAACCCGGTCACGACCAATCCCCAGGCCAACATTCCCTTTTCGACCTTGTTCACCGGCATGCTGATCATCAATCTGTTCTACTGGTGTACGAATCAGGCGATCGTGCAGCGCACGTTCGGTGTCAAAGATCTGGCCGAAAGCCAGAAAGGGGTGTTGTTCGCGGCATTCCTCAAGATTATCGGCGTCGGCGTGCTCGTGCTGCCCGGCATCATCGCCTGGCACCTGAATGCGGCGGGGAAAATCAGTGTATCGGCGCAGGATGTTGCCTATCCGGTGCTGGTCGCCGCCGTGCTGCCGCCGTGGATGACCGGTTTTTTTGCCGCCGTCATGTTCGGCGCCATCATCAGTTCCTTTAACGGCGGACTCAACAGCGTGACCGCGCTCTTCAGCCTGGACCTTTACAAGCCGATCATCCGCAAGCAGGCCTCCGAAAAAGAGGTGGTGTGGGCTGGACGTATCTTCGGGATCATTCTGGTGATCATCTGCATCCTCATTGCGCCCGAGCTCCGGCAATCCGGCAGTTTCTACACGCTTATGCGCAAGGTGCTGGCTTTCCTGAAAATTCCGATCTTTGCGATCGTACTGATGGCCATATTCTCACGGCGCGCACCGGCCAAGGCGGCATTTATCGCCGTGCCGATCGGCATGATTTTCTGGGGCTGGGGCATGTACGTCAAAAAATGCACATTCTTCGGGCATACCATCCATTGGCTGCATCTGGCGGGAATCTACCTGCTGATCCTGATGGGCATCATGATGGTTGTGCGCTGGATCAAACCGACGGAAGCGGTCTATGTTCAGAAAGACACCGGCGAGGTGAATCTGACCTTCTGGAAGGGTGCCAAAGCTTCCGGCGTTGGAATCATTCTGCTGGTCGTAGCGATGTACTGGATTTTAAACAGATTCTTTTAATTACGGTTTGCCGACGGTACAGCCGGGCTGGTTGATGCCAATTTCGCATGACTTCCGGTTTTTATTACCGCGCCCACCGGACGCGGCTACAGGAAATCTTTCTTACTGTGGGTGCCTGTCACGCCGTAGCGTGAAACGCGAAGGAGGACGGACGGTGGCCGCACCTGTGCCGAACGTCATACGGTTTCGGTATGAAAGGAGATGCCCATGAAAATCGTGAGGGTGTTTGTACTATGGCTTGCGCTGGCCCTTTCGGCGGCGGCGCAGGGCGAGATGCCGGTCGTGCATAAACTCGATCAATCGCTTCAGCAAAAAACCAAATTCCTGAATCCCGAATATCTGGTCTTTTTGCCGGCAGGGAATACAAACGCGAAACTGCCCTTGCTGATCTTTCTCCACGGCGCCGGCGGGGTGGGGGATGACATCAATCAGATCAAAGGCAAGCCGACTGAGATATGGAATGGCATCCGGAATTTTAACAAAGGTCCGGCCCTCGTAGTGGCGCCGCAATGTTTGAAGCAGGGCAAAAACGGCGAGCGTGGCGTCTGGACACCGGAAGATCTCAACATCCTTCTCCAGCATCTAAAGGCGACGCTTCCGGTGGATGAGCGGAGAATTTATCTCACCGGCATCAGCATGGGCGGCTACGGCACGTGGGTCTGGGGCGCCCATAATCCGGAACACTTTGCCGCCATCGCGCCGATCGTGGGGGGGATCGGTCGGGAAGGGCCGAAGGATGTGACGCCCGACCTCGAACAGTGGGCTGTCAATCTGGCCAAAATTCCCGTGTATGCGTTTGTCGGCGCCTTGGACAAAACCGTACCGCCGGAACGATCCGAACGCATGATCGCGGCCATTCAGAAAGCCGGCGGCAAGGAAGCGAAGCTTAAGGTTTACCCCGACGAGGGCCACAACGCCGGGCGGGTCGTCGTTTCATCAGCTGAATTTTACGACTGGATGTTCTCAAAGAAGCAGAACTGAAGTGGCCCCGGGAAGGATTCAAGTGCTGTTTTCAGGAAGAAAAGACGTTCTTTAAATATATTTCCAGAGGACCGCCGCCCCTGCGGGAAAGCGGAATTCCTTCGATAATTAACATAAAACGGGGGTATCCGGGGTGCTGGGGAAGCGGCGAAAAAGGAAAAAAAATTCATTTATAAAAACCTTTCCTAAATCCTGATTATGGGTATACTGTAAGTTCAAGGTCGGGGAAAAGATTCATGTTTACTGAGGTTAGATCGAAGTAACAACTAAGGGGAGAATCATGAGAAAATTAATTAAATTGGGCGTAGTGGCAATGCTGACAGCGTGCGTTGCTGGTTTTTCATCGGCGGCGACACTCATTAATACTGGGTTTAAAGCGAGTGACACTCCCGCTTATGCCAATGGCGATCTGGCAGGACAGAATGGATGGGCCGTAAATTCGATTGTTGCTACGAATGCGTTCAATGTTATCGATGCGGCCGGAAACGGCTTTGCGGATACAACCGGTACTACGCTCAGCACCAACGGAAACTATGTGTATTATACGACTGCGGTCGGAAACGGGGCCAGCAACGAGCTGTCCGGCTCGCTGGACTTTACTCTCGGTTCGAGCGTGGCCTCGCTTGCCGGCGGCGACATTTTCCGCCTGGGCATCTCCGCCACGGTAACCAACAGCCTTAATACGGGTGATACCAATCAGGTGGTTTTGTCAGTTGCCACGACAGGTGCGGGGATCATAAAGATTCAAACCAAGGAAGGAACTAACGCAGCGATAACTTTGTGTCAAATGCCGGCAGCCGAGGCGGGCTGGTCAACGACGGAGGTTCCGCTTCCTTTGACCGACTCTTTGCGTTTGACCTGGAAAATCCGCACGACGGCCGTTGCCGACACCTACGTGCTTAGCGCCACGCTGACGAATCTCGTCAATGCCTCCACCAATGCCACCGGAAATTCTTCCCTTATGCGGGCCGACGCCTATGCCGCCGGCGCGCCCTACTTTATGATGGGCCATGCGTCAGGCGCTTTCTCGACCAACAACAACGGCACCATAGATATCACCATCGATAATTTGAGTGTCACCAACACCACCGATGTGGCGCCGACACTTTTCCCGAAAGCGGTTCTTGCCAATCCAGGAGACGTCCGGGTGGACCTGAGTTGGGGTCTGGTCGTTGAAGCGGAAACATTAGATATTCAACGCTCCACCACCACCGCTACTGGAACCTATACTACAATTGCCGGCAGTCTGGCTGGCACCACCACCACGTACACAGATACCACCGTTACCAACGGTAGCACATACTACTATAAAGTGGTCTGGAAAAACGGTGCGGTGGAAGCCAGCTCCGACCCTGTTATCGCAGAGCCCAATGCCGCTATTACCGGACTCATCTTAAACACCAGCTTTAGAAACACGGATTCGCCCGCCTATGCAACCGGCGATCTGGCCGGACAAAACAAATGGAAATCCATTGCAGCGTCAGGCGCCCCGGCATTTTACGTGGATTCCACCGGAAACGGATTTGCCAAAACCGCCCCCTACAGCAACTATTTCGACAATGTGAATGGTAATCAGGTTTACCTCAACGAAATCATGTCCAACGGAGTTGGCGCGGCCTGGAGCGGAACCACCGTGTTCACCCTCAGTGCCACTCCAGAGGTAGCAGAAACCAAAATTAAAACCAACTCGGTCGACGGGGTTGACACAGTCACAACCAACACGCAGCAGGTTGCGGTCATGATGAGCGGCCGCGTCTTCGAATTAGGCATCACGTCAGATTCCACCGTCGTCCTTAATCCGAATGACAAAAAATCCACCATGCTGATCACCGGTCGTTCGACAACATCAGGCGGCCTCAACGTGCTCCTTAATGGGTACAATGCAACGGTCAATCTGATGATTGAGGTTCCCCGGCCAAATCTGGGCTGGGATCCGGAGTGGTCCGGGACTAACGCCGCCCCGAAGTTTGAAACCGATCCGATCACGCTGAACTGGGCGATCCGGAAAACCGCGAGCAACAATGTCTACTCGGGTTCGGCGTCGTTGACGGTCGGCACGAACAGTTACACCGGCTCAGTTCAATTTTCCGATGAAACGGCGACCGCATCCGTCAACCTGTACACAAACCCGGTGGCGCGCTTTGCGATGAGCCATTCCTTTGCCTCGCAAACCAGCAGCACAAGCACCATGGTGAATGTGTCGATTGATTCGCTCTCGCTGAGCCACACCAACGACGCCCCGATCATGATTGCCGCCCCGTTCGGCCTGAGTGGCGTGGTGGGCAATACGAACATTTTGCTGAGATGGCAAGGCGCAGTAGAAGCCAGCAGCTTCGATATCTACCGCTCCGTCGACTATGGTTCCACGAACTACGTGCTCAGGGGAACCGTCACGAACGTCTGGAGCTGGTTGGACACCGGCCTGACCGATCTGATGCTCTACAACTATAAGGTCGTTGCCAAATACGCCAGCGCCAGCAACACCTCGTATGCGGTGTCGATCCGTGCACGCGGCAAAGTCGACTATTTGGTATGGGACGCTGTGGGCAAAGTCGCTGTAAATCCCGCCGTTCTAGCGCAAACCAACAGGGTCATTGTAACAAACGTCAACGGCTCAGTCGTCGCCAATATTTATGGAAATTACACGAATGGGGCTATCGTGGGCGCGGGATACGCCGACTATAGCGGCATCCCCGTCTATGGGGTTGTTCAGGTCACCGGCAGCCTGGCGGTTACATCTATGAAGATGACAACGGTCGCCTTTGAAGAAGTGTCAGCGAACAAAGGACTCACAGCCAGTAATAGGGTCTCGGCGCTGATGTACATCCCGGCAACCAACGGCCCGATTGATATGACAGTCAAGTCCTATACATACGACTATTTATCCGCCGCTTCCTGCAATCTGCGTGCCGCCTTCCGTGATAGCGCCAGCGGCAAATGGTATGTCAGTGATAATACGGGAAGTAATGTGGCTTCGACGGCTGCATTGTCCATTGCCAATCTTGCCGATCCGACCAATCAATGGCGGGAACTTACTGTGACGCAGAATACCCTCATGAGCGGAACCAATAATCCGGTGACGACGCCTGACTTTACGTCCGTCGATGCGATCGGCTTCATGGTGGACAACACTACGGCAAACTTTAAGCCGACGTTGCTCAAAGTTTCGGTCGTTTCTCCGTTGCCGACCTTCACGATATCGAACCTCACCACCGATGTCCGCGGCTCGGTTGAAAACAGCACGGCTACTCCGACGAACAACCCGCTCGTGGTGTCGTACGGCGACAGTCCGGTATTCACGATCACGGCGACGAATGGCTTCCGGGTCGCGACAGTGAAGACCGGTGGCGTGGACGTGGTCGGAATGACCTTGGATAATGACAGCACGAAGGTCGACTTTACGTGGACTAATGTGACGGCCAACGGCACGCTGGCCGCGACGTTCACAGAAAGGTTCTACACGCTGACGGTAACCAACGGCACCGGTGCCGGTATGGTGGTCACCAACGTAGTGGTCACCAACGAAGTCGGTATGGTGGTCACCAACGAAGTCAGTACCGGCGCATACACCAACGGGGTGGCGGTAGATATTTTGGCCAACACTGCCCCGGCAGGAATGGTCTTTGCCTACTGGACCGGAAACACCAATCAATTGGCGAACACCAATGTATATGTCGCGAGCACCACGGTGACCATTCCGACGCGGAACATCCAACTGACTGCGAATTACATAACTCCCTCTTACCAGCTGATTGTCAACCTCGGCACAGGCGACGGGTGGTACACCAACGGGACACCGGTGACGATTGTGGCGAATGATCCGGATGTAGTAGGAGAGGTCTTCCTTGGTTGGACCGGAGATACGGGTGTTCTGGTCAGCAACACGGCGAGCACCACGTTTAGCACAACGAACTATCCGCTTACCCTGACCGCGACCTATGGACAATCATCCATAACGCTGACGGGTATTGTAGTCTCAGGACAAGGCACGATTTCGCCAACAAGCACCAACGTGGCGCCTGGTGCCAACGTGACCTTCGTGCTCACGGCGAACCCTTACTACCGGATCGCGACGCTGACCACCAACGGAACAGCCGTGACGGGCATGTCGTTTGATAACGGCAGCACGACCACCAACTTCATCTGGACGAACGTACAGGCGGCTGGAACGGCAGCTGTGACCTTCGTGGAGCAGGTGACCATCGGCCAGCCACCGGTGCCGTACGCTTGGCTGGCGCAATACTTCACGACCAATGATTACAACGCCTGCGCCGAGGCAGACCAGGACGGTGACGGGGTGAAGACCAAGAATGAATACATTGCCGGAACCCTTCCGAACAATGCGGCCTCCGTCCTCAAGGCGGCTCAGACGACGTTCCGGTCCAACCTCAACGTGATCACCTGGACGGCGCAGACGAACCGGATCTATTCGGTATACTCGTCAACGAACCTGGCGAAAGGGTTCGCGTTGAAACAGGATAACCTCTCGTATGCAACGAACAATGCAACCGGCAGCTACACCAACACAGCCCCGGACAGCAGAGTGAACCATTATCAGGTCAAGGTCCGGTTCCAGTAACAGTCATCGAATGACGAGCCCCCGCCCTGAAATTCCAGGGCGGGGAATTAATTTCGGATATAGAGTTTGATTAATTTTGGCGAATAACGTAAAAGCAAGAGTGTGTAAATAAAATTTCGGGAAACAAATAAGACAAGGGAGAATAATGAATAAAAAAATAGTAATAGGTATAGCCATCATGGCGATGGCAGCAACAGCAGTGCAGGCGACAACCATAACTGCTACGGGTACCGGGAACTGGACGAACTCTGCAATATGGAATCCATTAACTGTTCCAGGGACTGTAGC
>CAIKWE010000019.1 GCA_903831085.1 uncultured Verrucomicrobiota bacterium
GCCGGCTCCGGAGGCTCAACAACCTGGACTTCCCAATATTGCCCGATGGCGGGTTGCTCGAAGAGTTGACTTCGCCCAAATCCTAACTTAGAAACTGGATCCACACACGGGGGCAGGTCACCATCCAGCGGGCATTGATCCCGCGCTTTCGAATCCTTCTGTGAACGGCACCGTTTCGCCCCAGACCACTCCGCTATAACATAGGATTCCCCACACAAGAATAAACAAGCGACTCAAGCGGTTTCTATTGACCATAATGAACTCCTTATTCAGCACAAACAGGCGGCACCCGGTAAAGATTGCGTCGGGACATCCCGACTCTGACTGCACATAGAGTCTGACTGCACATAGAGAATGAAGGTATAGACATTTATCTTTAGCGTCTAGAGACCGGCCGGCTGATTCTTTTGTAGTCCGCTTCCTACAAAACCGACACCTTGTAGGTCGCTGCAAAGCGGGCCGGATAGATTTCGCCAGACGGTTATCGCCGGTTCATGCCGGTTTAGAGTATAATTTTTGCCATGTTTTCTTATGTGCATCTGTTGTTCCTGCTCGCCGGAGTTTTCATCATCCTGGCCTTGCTGGTCTGGGTCCACAGAAAAGCGCGGGCCGCACAAACCGCTTTACGGGCGACAGAAGAGCGCAGCCGGCTCCTTCTAAGCCACACCAACGCCACGATCTACACCATGACACCCGACGGAACGTTCACGTATGTCTCGCCCAACTGGCCGCGTTTTCTCGGACATCAGGCGGACAGCGTGCTCGGAAAAAATTTCAGGTTCGTTATGCTCCCCGAAGATGTTCCCGCCTTTACCGCTTTTTTAAATGAGGTCGTGCAGTCCGGCGAGCCGCGCTCCGGAATCGAATACCGCGTGCGCCACGCCAGCGGAACTGTTCACTGGCATACGTCGAGCATCACGCCGGTGGTCGACGAAAAAACCCGTTCCACGATCTATGTGGGTGTCGCGCATGATATCCATGAGTTAAAGCAGACTCAGGAAAAACTGCGTCTAGCCAATAACGACTTGACCCGTCTGATCGCCAGCCGCGAAGAGGAACTGCGCGCGGCGGTTAACGCCGCGCTGAACATCGCGGATATCACGGCCGGCCGGATCGGACGGAAGATCCACAACAGCCTCTGTCAGGAGCTGGTCGGGCTTCTCCGGATGGCGGAAAGCGCTAACGCAACACGAAACGAAGACGCAGGCCGGCCCCGGCAACACCCCGGCTTGCAAGAGCAGGCGGCGAAAGTCT
The DNA here is from genome assembly GCA_903831085.1 of uncultured Verrucomicrobiota bacterium. Lineage (GTDB taxonomy): Bacteria > Verrucomicrobiota > Kiritimatiellia > Kiritimatiellales > Tichowtungiaceae > Tichowtungia. The sequence continues at coordinate 1,255 of CAIKWE010000019.1, forward strand.
TGTTACTCGCACGAGACATCTCACACGAGTTGACGTCACATGACATCGAAACCCAAACCCTTCCGGAGACTCTGGCCGTGTTCGCCCGCCAGTTTGAGCGCGCTCCTGACGTCATCATCGAACTGAGCTGCGACCCTTCCCTATCGGAGTTTCCGAAGGCGGCGGCCGGACACATCTACCGGGTGGTCCGGGAGGCTGTGATAAACGCCCTCGATCACGGGAAAGCTCAACACATCTGGATTGATCTGGTGCAGGAGCCGCAGCAAATCGTGGTGTCGGTCACAAACGACGGCGAGGCTGTCCCGCTTGGTTCGGCTCGTCTGACTCAAGGGATCGGATTGCGTCGAATTCATCTGCGTTCCCGCTTGCTGGGCGGCAGTTTCACCCTGCGACATGATGAGCAGAACAACACCGTCGCCGAACTGATTATTCCCGGCGAAGCAAGGAAGGACGCAGTCTTATGAGTTCGGTTGCTAAAAAAAGAATTCTGGTTGTGGATGATCACCCTCTGACACGTCAGGGACTGTGTGACGCCATCAAAGCACAGAACGATCTTGTCGTTTGCGGCGAGGCGGAGGGCTGGCGCGAGGCTCTGAAAAAAACAACTTCCTTGAATCCGGATATTATTCTGCTGGATCTCAACCTGAAGGACGGCAACGGCTGGGAAATGCTGAGACAGTTTGAGGCAGAAGGAATAATGATACCGGTTCTTGTGGTGTCGGTTTGTGATGAGGATATCTATGCCGCTCGGCTTCTGCAGTCGGGGGCAAAAGGCTACATCATGAAAGACGCGCCGATCTCCAGGGTTCTGGAGGCCATCCGCAAGGTGCTTGCCGGGCATATCGCCGTCAGCGACTCCATCGCTTCGCAACTGATCCATACCGCGATGATGGGAAACGGGAAGCTGAGCGCGGCCACCGAACTGGCTCTGTTGAGCAACCGGGAACTCCAGGTGTACGCCTTACTGAAAGAGGGACGAACCAACCGCGAAGTCGCGGAACATATGGGCGTTAGTCAAAAAACGGTCGGCACCTATAAAGCCCGCCTGATGGAGAAATTCGGCGTCAGAACAACGCCGGCGTTGATGGTCCGCATACAAAATCTATAGGGTTGCCGCGACCTCCGAGGAGAAGGATGACCGCCGCAGGCAGAGGCCGTATTGCTGAAAGCAAAACGGCAGAGAGCGAAGCGAACGGCAAATAGGAAAGATGAACTATAAAAATCGATCTGCCCCGACTTTCATCGTAAATTCAAAATCCGCTTTCATCTTTCATCGTTCATCCTTCATAGTTCGCCCCGTCGCTCCGGTAGCTCAGCTGGACAGAGCAACGGTTTCCTAAACCGTAGGTCGCGGGTTCGAATCCCGCCCGGGGTACCATTTAACAGCTTCATTCACAGCACTTTGCAAAAGGTGCTGTTTTTTATTTCTACCTTGCGCGGCCCGACTACGGGGGAAACTACGGGTTTGGCCGGTTGATTCGCCCTGTTTGATTAAGGGCGTTTCATAGGAACGCAAAATCAACTGGAGGTAGAAAATGGGTCTGGAAATTCAGAAAAAGAAAGACGGTTCACTGAAATCAAACTGGTGGTATGGACGCTTCATGATTAACGGCAAACAGCACGTCATGAATTTAGGTGTCGAGGTAAAAGGTAAAGTGCCGAAGACCCTGCGCACGCTGGGTGACACCGCGTTTGAATGTTCGCGCACACTAGCTGCATTAAAGCTCAAGGAAATGGTCCGCGAGGCCAACAGCCTCAAGGTCGCAGAAAAGCACCTGCAAGAGCTCTATGAACTCAAATCCGGCGGATCACTCGGGCAGGTTCCCATCACGGACATCGATGATCAACGGTTTATGACTCCGGCCCGGCGAGGCAGGTCTCTTGATCGCGAAAAAATACACCGAATCGCCCTGCAGGACTTCATCCGTTACGTGCAGGAAAACCATGCCTCGGTGACGTATGTGTCTCAAGTCACCAAAAGCATGGCGCGCGGCTGGCTGGCGACTCTTGATGTAAAAAAATATTCCGCCGTAACGTATAATGACAAGTTACATATCTTAAGGGTGACCTGACCCCCTTAAACGAAACCACTCGCAGAGTTAGTATTCTGCGGGTAAAAACGAATAAGGAGGACACATGTCGATCAGGAAAAAGTACAATGCCGAACAGATTATCCGGA
>CAIKWE010000020.1 GCA_903831085.1 uncultured Verrucomicrobiota bacterium
AGCAATGCTTCAACAGGCGACGGAGGGTAATCTGAGTTTTGAAGTGTCTGATATGGAGCTTCAGCGGGGCGGGGTTTCCTACACCTTTGACACGATAACGCACCTTCAGGCCGAGCACCCCGGCGCGGAGCTGTTTTTCATTGTCGGGCTCGATTCGCTGACAATTCTCCATTCGTGGCGGAATGTCGAACAACTGCTCGGAATGTGCACGGTGGTGCCGTTTGCGCGCGGCGGCGAAGACCCGGCGCGGGTTGCGGAAAAAATTCGTCTTTCCGAACCTTGGAAAACAAAGCTTTTGGAGCGATTGATCCGGATTCACGAGATCGAAATTTCCGCTTCTGAGATCCGGATGAGGCTGGCCGAAGGGCTGAGTATCCGCTATCTTGTGCCGCCTGAAGTGGAAATGTATATTGCGGAGCATGGATTATATGTCTGAAGAAAAAGTGAAAAAGGCGAAGGTCGTGAAGAAGGTTGCCGTGAAAGCCCCGAAGGCGAAAACTGTAAAAAAGGTTCCTGCTGCGGCTTCCAAGGCAAAAGCCGTGAAGAAGGATTCCGGGCTTCCTGAAGTTATTTTGAAGTCGGTCAAATTTCTCGACGACAAAAAGGCGGAGAATATTGTGATTCTCGATCTGCGTAAGGTGGCCAATATTTCCGAATATTTCGTCGTGGCCACCGCCGCCAACGCTCCGCACCTCAAAGCGCTGAGTGATGGCCTGCAGCGACTGTTCAAAAACGAGCAGTATGAAGGCTACCGCGTCGCCGGCACCGGTGACAGCGGATGGATTATTGCAGACTACTACGGCGTGATGGTTCACGTTTTCAGCTCCGAAATGCGTAATCTCTACGACCTCGAAAAACTTTGGAAAGACGCCAAGCGAATCACGCTGTGAAGTCCTATCGCAAAGAACTCTGGTTCAAGGCACCCAAGCGGCGCGTCTTTATCAATATCACGCCGGATGTGAACGAATGTCTGCGCGAGAGCGGCATTCAGGAGGAATTTTGTCTCGTCAATGCCATGCACATTACCGCCAGTGTTTTCATCAACGACGACGAAGGCGGTCTGCATCAGGACTTTGAAAAATGGCTCGAAAAGATGGCTCCGGAAAAGCCGCACAGCCAATACGCCCACAACGGATTTGAAGATAATGCCGACGCCCACCTTAAGCGCCAGATCATGGGGCGCGAGGTCGTTTGCGCCGTTACCGGCGGTAAACTCGACTTCGGTCCGTGGGAGCAGATTTTCTACGGCGAATTCGACGGCCTACGCGACAAACGGGTTCTCGTAAAAATCATTGGAGAATAAAGAGAACAAAAAAGCGGCTCATCGAGCCGCTTTTTCCGTGTCCATCGTCGTCGTTACTGGGTGTCTATCAGATTCTTTTTTTACTCCACTGCGGAGACTGACCCAGATGGATAAAATTGTTCCGGCCACAATTGGACCGGCAAACGCACCTAGAATGACTCCGCGCATGACCCCATCTGGTCCGTTGACGACAAATCCTGTCACCGCGAAAATGATTACACCGAGGAATGCTGTCACCGCAATAAACAAGCCAAGTTGCGTCAGGCTCATGCTTTTTTACCATCTTTCCTGCCTAAACGGGAGGACTCGCCCAGATTATTTATCCTCAACGAGAATCTTATAAAATCCAATATCCCCATCCATAGCCTGCTGGCTTAAAGATATGATTTCACCTGTTTGTTTGGTCTGGCGTACGCATCCCGGAACCGGCGTGAATATACTGGTCATATTGGTAGAGAATAGCAATGTGAAATATTTACCACTAGCGGCAGGGAAACTCACAGTGTTGGTTCCAATGCCGGAAGGTGCCGGAGAGGGGACAATATTCAGTTGGGCAACAAAAAAACTGGTCGAATCCAGCGGATTGGTGCCGTAGGCAATTTCGTCACCGTCAGACATCCCGTCGCCATCCGTATCAGCCAGCTTCGGATTGGTTCCGCGCTGGTATTCCTGCAGGTTGGTCAGGCCGTCACTGTCCGCGTCGGCGGACGCATCATTCACCAGCGGGTTCAAACCGTTAGTCGCTTCCCAGCCGTCAGGCATGCCGTCCGCATCGGAGTCGGCGCTAAGCGGGTTGGTTCCCAAGGTAACTTCCTGACCATCCGTAAGTCCGTCACCGTCCGTATCCGCAAGTCTCGGATTGGTGCCGCGCTGGTATTCCTGAAGGTTCGTGAGACCGTCATTGTCCGCGTCAAGCAGAGCGTCCAGACTGTTGGTTGGATTCAGACCGTTAGCATTTTCCCAGACATCTGGCATGCCGTCACGGTCACTGTCTTTGGGGCCAGCGCGCAGGTTGTCGATACCGTACGTCATCGTGTCACGCGTGTTGTCGCTGTCCGTAACCCAGCGAATATAAAAATTCTGTCCCACCGCAATAGAAGGCAATGTCGCGGGCAGCGGGATGATGCCGCCGATATTCCGTTTGGAGAGCTTCTGCGCGTCCATCTGTGCATCCGTGAGCCATGTATCAGTCGTGATGGTCGGGGATGAATTTGAGACGGCACAGTCAAGCTGCGGAAGAGAAATCCAAGTTGTTCCATTGGTTGAGATCTGTCCGAACAGCTTGTCCACTATTTTACCTTTGCTTACCCAGTTGCACTCCATATCGTAATACAGTTCAATCTCTGTCAATTTGCTTCCGGTGTTATTGACGAACTTGGTTGTAAAGCATCCCGTCTTGTCCTTGCCAAGACCCAGCGAGCGATCTGTATTGCCGACGGCACCGGCATTGAACCCATCGTGGGTATTTCCCGACATGCGATCACTCGGGACTTTCAGTTTTTGTGAGTGATCATCTTCCCCCGCTTTGGGTTCCACGCTCCAGAGAGGCACCCCGTTTAGTTTCGGTGCGCTTGTTGACGTCCCCATGGAGTCAAACGTTTCCAGCATGCCGAACTGGTAGGAGTACGCCGCAGTCGGCAGGACGCCGAAAGAACGCAATGCAAGCGTTGTCGTGATGAAAATTATATAACAGACCTCTTTCATGTGTAGTAGTTTACCTCTCATCCAAATGGCCCGTCAATGTATATTTTTCAATATATTTAACTGTTTTTTGTAATTATTTAGGCAGTCAAGTGTAGCGGGAAGCGAAACTAATTGTAGGGTAGTGCCTTACAGAATAAATTTGGATGGGTCTCCAATTGAATCTGCGGGCGTTAAAAAAGCGTTTTTGGATTACGGCGAGCAATAAACGGGTTCTCGTCAAAATCATTGGAGAATAGAGAGAACAAAAAAGCGGCTCAGCGAGCCGCTTTTTCGTGTCCGTCGTCATCGGCAATCAGATTCTTTTTCTCACTCCACTACGGAGACTTACCCAGACGGACAAAATTGTTCCGGCCACAATTGGACCAGCAAACGCACCTAGAATGACTCCGCGCATGACCCCATCTGATCCGTTGACGACAAATCCTGTCGACGCGAAAATGGTTGCACCGAGGAATGCTGTCGCCATGACAAACAAGTTAAGTTGAGTCAGACTCATGCTTTACCACCTTTCCTGCCTAACCGGGCGGACTCGCCCGGATTATTTATCCTCAATGAGGACTTTATAAAATCCAATATCCCCATCCGTAGTCTGGCTTAAAGACAAGAGTTTACCTGTTGTTTCGGTCAGGCGTACGCATCCCGGAACCGGTGTGAATGTACCGGTCATGCTGGTAGAGGACAGCAATGTGTAATATTTACCACTAGTGGCAGTGAAACTCACAGTGTTGGTTCCAGTGCCAGAAATGGGGGGAACCGCCAGTTGGGGAACACAATCGACAAAGGTGCGCAGGTTATCAATGCCATAGGTCATATTTTTGCAGGAGGACACATAATCCGTGGCCCAGCGAATATAAAACTTCTGTCCCGGTTTGATGGGGGGCACCGTTCCTGATAGCGATATGATGCCACCGATATTTCGTTTAGAGAGAGACTGTCTGTCCATTTCGGCATCCGAAAGCCAGGTCAAGGCCTGATTCGCATTTGTATTACTGACGGTCGCATCGAGTGCCGGAAGACGATTCCATGTCACACCGTCGGTTGATATTGAAGCGAGCAAACTGGCGGATCTAACCTGCTGACTGCCGGTGTAGCGAACCCAGCAACACTCCAGATCGTAGTAGAGCTCAATTTCGGTCAAATCTTTTCCGGTTTCGTTTGAAAAGCCGGCTATCAGGAATGAATTTTCTGCCATCCCGCCGGTTTTGCCAAAAGCTAGCATACGGTCAGTGCCGGTTCCTGCATTAAAACCTTTTGTTTCGCCGCCCCACGTGTCGTTTGTTGAAACAATCAGGTTCTGCGCAAACTCAACTCCGTTGGCAAATACGCTCCAGAGAGTTTGCCCGTTCAGCATGGGAGCCTTTGTTGACATTTGCATGGAATCGAACGTTTCGATCAGGCCGGATTTGTAAGAGTATGCCGCCGCTGGCAGTGGCAGAACGGCGGGAGGAACGGCAAAAGAGCTCAGCGAGAGCGCCGTTGTAACGACTATTATGGAGAAAACTTTTTTCATGTGTAGTGTTATACCCTACATCAGAAGCGGCGGTCAACATATATTCTCTAACTTTTTTGATGTTTTTAATAGGCATCAGATAACTGGAGTGTAGTGGGAAAATAACCCCGTTATAGGCAAAAACATCACAACTTTGTAGGCAAAGGTATTACAACGGAATTTTGGATTAGCCTTTGAATTGGGCCTGTAGGTGTAAAGAGGCGTTTTTAGGATGAGTTCTCTGGGTTTAGGCGTTACTGTCCCGGAATGCATTTGATCGCCAAAGTCGCTGTCGACCTCTCTCTAGACCGGGAGTTCGACTATCTGATCCCCGAACCGCTCCGCCCTCTGGTCGAGATCGGCTCGCGGATCGAGGTGCCGTTCCGGTCGCGCAATGTCACCGGCTTCGTGGTCGGGTTTGCGGACAAGTCAGCTTTTGACGACCTCAAGCCGATCGGCAAAGTGCTGGGCGAAAAATCGCTGGTCAACGAAACGGTAATGGAATTGGCGCGCTGGATGTCCGCCTATTATCTCGCTCCCTTCGAAACCTGTGTGCGCGCCGTTCTTCCTGCCGTCGTCCGTAACAAAGAAAGCGGTGGCAAGAAACAACTGACGGTTTCTTTGGTTAGCAATGTGGAAGAGGTAATGTGGCAGAGGCTTCCAGCCTCTGCGGCCAGCGGCAGGGATGCCGCTTCCACCATCAACTATTTTGATCCTAAAGAACCGGTTGCCGATCTGAAAGGTACGCTTCCGCACTGGCGGCAGGATGGAACAACTTACTTCGTGACATTTCGACTTGCCGATTCCTTGCCTCAGAAAAAGCTCAAGCAATGGACAAAAGAAAAAGAGCAGTGGTTGAGGGAACATCCTGAACCGCATAATGAGGCGACTCGGCATGAGTACTATCAGATGTTTCCTGATCGACTGCAAAACTGGCTGGATGCAGGAGCTGGAAGTTGCCGACTTGCCAATCCTGAGGACAGAGAGATTGTAGAAGGTGCGCTGAAGAAATTTGATGGCGACCGATACCGGCTACAGGAGTTTGTTGTCATGCCCAACCATGTGCATGTACTGGTTTCACCGCTGGCGGACAATCTTCTATCTGATATTCTACACAGCTGGAAATCTTATACGGCGAGCGAATTAAACCGGCTCAGCGAAAGTTCAGGTGTCGTTTGGCAGAAAGAGTCATTCGACCACATTGTTCGAAGCGCAGAGCAACTGGCCCGTATTCGGAAATACATTCGTGATAATCCTTCTCAGTGTGGCAGAGGCTTCCAGCCTCTGCATACAGCGGCAGAGATGCCGCTGCCACCTTTATCCGCTAAACAGCAGACGGTGATCCAATGCTTGGAAACGAACGGCCCGATGCTTTTGTCCGAGCTGACGGAAGCCGCAGGCGTGACCGCCGCGCCGGTGAAGGCGCTGGGGAAAAAAGGTCTGGTGAAAATTTCCAACGAGTCGGTTTACCGCGATCCGCACGAAGGCATCGAACTGCTGAAGACCGAACCGCTGCCGCTAATGGAACAGCAGACCGTCGCGCTGAAACAGATTATTGAAGCAATGGATGAGCCGGAACCGCCGGTGGTTCTGTTGCACGGCGTAACCGGCTCGGGCAAGACAGAAGTTTATTTGCAGGCCATTTCCCATGCGCTGGAGCAGGGTCGCGGTGCGATTGTGCTTGTTCCGGAAATCGCGCTGACGCCGCAAACCGTCGACCGTTTCCGCTCGCGCTTTGCCGATAAGCCGGAGCGGGTGGCCGTTCTGCACAGTTCACTTTCGGACGGCGAGCGCTACGACGAGTGGCATCGCATCCGCTCCGGCGAAGCGAAGATTGTGGTCGGTGCGCGCTCGGCGCTGTTTGCGCCGGTGCACAACCTCGGCCTGATCGTGGTGGACGAGGAGCACGAGCCGACCTACAAGCAGGACGAAGCGCCGCGCTACAGCGCCCGCGACACGGCGGTGATGCGCGGAAAGATGGAGAAGTGCGCGGTGGTGCTTGGCTCGGCGACGCCCGCGCTCGAATCGTACTGCAATGCGAAGAGCGGCAAGTACCGCTATGCCGACCTGCCGATCCGCGTGGACGACCGCCAGATGCCGCTGATGCGGATTATTGACATGCGCATTGCGGCTCAGCAGGAAGGCAAGCCGGTTCTGTTTTCGCGCGAGCTGGTCGAAGCAATCCGCATCCGGCTCGACCGCGCCGAGCAGACGATGATTTTTCTGAACCGCCGCGGCTTTTCCGCGTCGCTGCTTTGTCCCGAGTGCGGCTATGTGGCGGAATGCGACCATTGCAGTGTCGGCATGACCTATCACAAAGCGCGGGCGCGGCTGGTCTGCCATATCTGCGGTGAAGAAAAGGCTGTGCCGAAACACTGTCCCGCCTGCCAGTCGCCGGAGTTCCGCCATGGCGGTGCCGGCACCGAAAAAATTGAAGAAGTAATGACGAAACTTTTCCCGAAGGCGCGGATTGAGCGGATGGATTCCGACACGATGAGGCGCAAAAACGCGCACCGCGATGTGCTGGGAAAATTCCGGACGGGCAAAATTGATATTCTGATCGGCACGCAGATGATCGCCAAGGGGCTGGATTTTCCGAACGTCACGCTGGTCGGTGTGGTGAATCCCGATCACGCGTTGCACATGGCCGACTTCCGCGCGGGCGAGCGGGTGTTTCATCTGCTGACGCAGGTGGCGGGGCGCGCGGGGCGTGGCGAGGCGGCGGGCGAGGTGATTGTGCAAACCTACACGCCGCACCATCCGGCGGTGCAGGCCGCGCGGCGCGGTGATTTTGAGGGCTTCTGCGATCAGGAACTGGCGTTCCGCAAAGAGCTTGGCTATCCGCCGTACAGTCATTTAACGTGCATTACCCTGCGCGGAAAAAATGAGACCGAGGTGCAGGCGGCGGCGGGAAAACTTTTCCAAAGATTGGAATCCTGCGTGGCGGGCAAAGCCGTACTTTCACCGGCGATTCCCGCGCCGATTGCCCGGATGCGCGGCGAATACCGCTGGCAGATTTTATTGCGCGCGGCGCGGACAAAGACGATGAATGACGCCATCCGCGCGGCATTCGGGGCGATCAAGTGGCCGAAGACGGTCAAGGTGACGGTGGATGTGGATGCGACGTCTCTCTTGTAGCGGAACGGAGGAATGAACTATGTATTTTGCGACCTATGAAAAAGACGGCGCTGTCGCCATCGGAGTTTTGACGCAGGACAAGAGCTCGATCATTCCACTCGCCGCTGCGGAGCGCCAGTGCCTGAAAACCGCGACACTGCCGGAGACGATGCTGGAATTTCTTGATCAGGGCCAAAGCGCTGTCGATACGGTTAGAAAACTTTTAGCGCAATCCGCCGTCTGTCCGCAGATTCCGCTGTCTGCGGTCAAGCTGCTGGCGCCCATTCCCCGTCCGCGGAAAAATATTTTCTGCATCGGGAAAAATTATGTGGATCACGTTCTGGAGTTTGACAAAACGAAATCCGCCGATGCGGCGCTTCCCAAGCACCCGGTCATCTTTTCCAAGCCGCCGACGGCGGTTATCGGGCCTGATGAATTGATCAACAGTCACAGTCAGATCACGCGCGAACTGGACTACGAAGTGGAGCTGGCGGTCGTCATTGGAAAAAAGGGAACCTGTATTTCCCGCGAGCAGGCCGAGGATTATATTTTCGGGTACACGATACTCAACGATGTCACGGCGCGGGATTTGCAGAAAGCGCACATGCAGTGGTTCCGCGGCAAAGGTCTCGATACCTTTGCGCCTATGGGGCCTTATCTGGTGCACAAAAGCGTTGTCGCCGATGCCGGGAACCTGTCGATCTCGTTAAAGGTGAATGGTGAAATCCGCCAAAACTCCCGCACGAGCGAACTCATTTTTAAAATTCCTGAACTGATTGCCGTGATATCAGCCGGTCTAACGCTGGAACCCGGCGACATCATTGCCACCGGCACACCCGCCGGAGTCGGCATGGGATTCACGCCGCCCCGCTTTCTGAAAAAAGGTGACCGGCTGGAATTGAGTATTGGCGAACTGGGCGTCTTAAAGAATACTGTCGGATAAGGATCAATAATTTTTGAAAGGAGTCTCGTATGGCGGTGAAAACGGTAAAAGTGGAATCGGTGCTGGATGCAAAGTTTAAGCTGGAGAGCACAGTTCACGGGCACAAGGTGATTGTTGATCAGCCGGTGAACGCGGGCGGAACGGACGGCGGGCCGTCGCCGCTGGAATACTTGATGGTTTCGCTGGCCGGATGTATCGGCGCGATCAGCCGCATTGTCGCGATGCAGAAGCGGATTACGCTGCGCGGCATGAAAATCACCGTCGAAGGCGACATCAACACGGATGGACTGCTCGGCAAGCCGACCGACGACCCGGTCGGCTTTAAGGAGTTCCGCGTTCTGGTCGACATCGATGCCGACATGACGGCGGAAGAAAAAGAAACTTTTATTCACGAAGTGGACGCCCGCTGCCCGGTCTCGTTTAATTTACTCAACCAGACACCGGTTAAAATTTCCGCCGTCTAACTTTTGATCAGGCCAAGACCGGCCATGTGCAAGTAGATTTCGCGGCCGAGCCAGGCGTCGGTGGCGGCGTAGCGGATCTGGGATTCGGTCAGTTCGTTTTTCGCCCAGTTGGAGGTCTGTTCCCGTTTTGAAACGCGGAAGCCGAGTAACAAGGCGGCCAGCCCGCGCAGTCCGAGGTTTTTGATGTGCGCCTGTTTGGCCTGCGTTGCTAGTTCCACAAATCCGGCGGGTTCAAATCCAGCCAGTTTTCTGAGCTCACTCAGATCGTCGCGGATTGACACTCCGGTTTTGATGATGTCCGGGCTGGAGAGGATTTCGCGCAGTCCGTTGGTAAGACCAGTGAGTTTGATCTGAAACAGGAAGACCTCTTTTTCCGTTGCCAGTTGCAGGAGCGAAGGCTGGTAGCTTTCGCCGACGCGAAAAGACGGACGGGTTTCGGTGTCGAACCCAAGCAGGGTTTCTAGTTTCAGTTTGGCGACGGCCTGTTCCGCTTCTTCCAATGTTCGGACGAGATGAACCGGCCCTTCATATTGCTTCATCGGCAGATGGTTGATGTCGTCTTTGGTGATGTGCAGATTTGTCATGAGAATATTTTTCAACAGAAGGTAACGAAGGAAGAATCACAAAAACTGTAGCCGTTCGCCTGTGGCGAACGAGTCGCCCGCAGGGCGACTGCTACAAACAGATGTTCATGTGACGTTGTCATGGGGAAATATTTCTAACAGAAGGTAACGAAGGGAAACGAAGGATGGATTGGGAGCCTTTATTCCGGTGAATTTGAATCTACTTCGTTGTCCTTTGTTTCCTTCTGTAAAAACTGGATCAATTTCCTGTCAGGTTTGGCGGCGGAGGCGGGCGGGGAGAATTTTGAGCTGTTCGCGGTATTTGGCGACGGTGCGGCGGGCAATATCGAGTCCCTGTTTGGAGAGTTCTTCGGCGATGCGCTCGTCGGAAAGCGGACGGCGTTTGCTTTCCGTACGGACGATGTCGGCTAGCGCACTTTTTATGGCGGCGTTGGAGATGATGCGTCCGTCGGCCTGAACGACGCCGGTGGTGAAGAAGTATTTGAATTCAAAGGTTCCCTGCGGCGTGGACATATATTTGCCGTTGCAGGCGCGGCTGACGGTGGTTTCGTGGACTTCCAGAATATCCGCGATCGTTTTCATGGTAAGTGGCTTGAGTCCGGCAACACCTTCTTCGAGAAAGTCCTCCTGCACACGGACGATTTCGCAGGCGATGCGGTAGATGGTGTCCTGCCGCTGATCGATACTGCGGATGAAAAATTTGCTCTTGGCGATTTTTTCGCGGATGTATTTGCGGGTGTCGGCGGCGGTGGTTTTGTCTTTGAGCAGTTCGAGGTATTTGAGGCTGATGAAAAGGCGCGGGTAAGGGCTCTTGTTCTGGGTGACGGTCCAGACGCCGTTTTTTTTCTCCACGCTGATTTCCGGAATGACGTATTCGGTTTGGTCGGCGGTGTAGTTGCGTCCGGGCTTTGGATCGAGGTCGGCAATCGCGGCGGCGAGTTCTTTGACTTTTTCGGTCTGCAGACGCATGGCGCGGGCGATCTGCTCGTACTGGTGGGCGCCGAGTTTATCGAGGTGGTCGCGCACGAGAACCGCTTCGAGGGAATCGCCTTTGCCTTGATGGCGGAGCTGAAGCAGGAGGCATTCTTTGAGGTCGCGCGCGCCGACGCCGACGGGATCAAAGCCCTGAATGACGGTGATGATGCGCTCGAAGAGTTCTTCAGGAAATTCGGGGGTGGAGCCGATAATGCCGTCGATGTCCAGTTGGAGATAACCGTCGTCGTCAATACTGCCGATCAATACTTCGGCGATACCGCGCTCGCGGGCATCGAGTCCGGCGAGAGCCATTTGTTCCAGTAGGTGCTTTTGAAGCGATGCGGCACCTTCAATGGAGTCCATCATGAACTGACGTTGCTCGTCGCTGGCCTGTGAGCGGAATTCGCGGTTGCTGCGGAAGTCCGCATCCCACTCGGCGAGCTCAGTCAGTTCACCGATTTCACGCTCTTCGCGCAGTTCCTCACGGGCGGCTTCGGCAAAATCGGTGGGCTGCTCGGTTTCAGGGGCTTCGCGTTCGAGGGTGGGGTTCTGATCCATTTCCTCACGGATCATGGTCTGGAGGTCGAGAATAGGAGCCTGGAGGATTTTCAGGGACTGGAGCATCTGCGGGGTGAGCGACTGCTCCATCCGCTGCACCTGAACATGTCCTAGATACTGCTCTGCCATTTGGGTTTACAAACTCCCCGTCCTGTCTAACAATTGCGGGCTGATTAATAACACACAACAGCTCCGGCTGTAACATCCAATTTTAATTCTATGACCTTGAAACTTTGTGTACTGGCCAGCGGCAGTTCCGGCAACTGCACGTTTATCGGCACGGAAAGAACCCGCATTCTGATTGATGCCGGGCTTTCGGCCCGTAAAACGGCGGAACGGCTGGCGGATATCGGCGAGCGGGTGGAGAATATCAACGCCATCTGCGTGAGCCACGAACACGGCGACCATATCGCGGGCATCCGGGTTCTCCAGAAAAACCACGCCATTCCGGTCTATGCCAACGCCGGGACGCTGGAGCGCATCGGCGGCGACATTAAAGGCGCTTGTTTTACAACCAGTTCGCCATTTTCTATCGGCGATTTTTCCATCCATCCCTTTCCGGTGCCGCACGACGCCAGCGATCCCGTGGGATTCATCTTTTCAGCGGGAGGCTGGAATATCGGCATCGCGACGGATATCGGAATGGTGACAAATGCGTTGCGCGAACGGCTTCGTAAATGCCACGCCGTGGTCATCGAGGCCAACCATGACGAGATGCTTTTGCATGAGGCGGACCGTCCGTGGAGCCTCAAACAGCGCATCCGCGGCAATCAGGGGCACCTCTCCAATCGGGCGGCGGCGGCGCTGATGGCCGAAATCGCGGGCGAAGGGTTGCAGCATCTTTTTCTTGCGCACCTGAGCGAGGATTGTAACAGTCCGCAGCACGCCCGCAAAACCTTTGAGACTCTGCTGGCGGAGGCGGGCCATACTCACGTTAATGTGTGGCTGACCTGCGCGGAATGCGTAAGTGAACAACTGATTTTAGAAGGATAGATTTTATGCCAAACCGCTCAAATGAACGGCTGGAGCAGAGATTACTTAAAGTGATCTCCAAGGAGACCCGAGGGAAAGGTGCCGCCTGTCTGCGCGGATTCCTGAAGTCGCTATCCTGGATTTTCAGCGTAATCGTGCAGGTGAGACTGCTGCTTTTCAGGCATCGTATTATCCGCGCCAGCACGCTGGGCTGTCAGGTGATCAGCGTCGGTAACGTGACGGTTGGCGGAACCGGAAAAACCCCGATTGTGGAGACCTTTGCGCGTTCACTTCAGCAGAAGGGTCGCAAGGTGGCGATTCTCAGCCGCGGCTATAAGAGCCGTAAGACGCCGCTGTGGGAAAGGATTCTCAAGAGAGGAGAACTTCCGCCGCGTGTTGTATCGGACGGCGAACGGCTGCTGCTCAACTCGGATATGGCGGGCGACGAACCGTACATGCTGGCGTCCAACCTTCCGGATGTGGTGGTGCTGGTGGATAAGGACCGCGTGAAGTCCGGCAAATACGCTATTCGTGAATTCGGCTGCGACACGCTGGTGCTCGACGACGGCTTCCAATATCTCAAGTTGCAGAATCGGCTCGATATTGTGCTAGTGGATTACACCAATCCGTTCGGCTACGACCGCGTGCTGCCGCGCGGTCTCCTGCGCGAGCCGATGCGGAACCTCAAGCGCGCCGGCTTTATTTTCATCACCAAGTGCCCGCCGGAAGGCGCGCCGGAACTGAAAGCGAAACTCCGCGGACTCAACCCGCATGCTGAGATATCCGAGTGCCGCCACAGCTCAAAATATCTGGAAAACCTCTACACCCGCGAACAGATCGGTCTCGATTTTCTGCAGGGTCGGAAAGTGGCCGCCGTTTCCGGGATTGCCGTGCCGGAAAGCTTTGAGAAAGGACTGCGCGGTCTGGGCGCAGAACTCGTTCACAGCGCACGGTATGCCGACCATCACCGCTACACTCAGCAGGAAATTATCGAAACGATCAACCATGCGGCCGAAGCCGGGGCGGAAGTGATTGTCACCACGGAGAAAGATGCGGTGCGCTTTCCGCTGATCGACCGTTGCGACCTGCCGGTTATCTACCTGCGCGTGGAGATCGAAATGCTTTCCGGCTCCGATGCGTTTAAGGAATGGATCGACCGCATCTGCTTCAAGTAAAACCTGAGTGTGGAGGCCGACTGAAATGCTTGGAGCCTCAGCGGGTTCCGTGGTACAACCTGACACCATGAAAAAACCTGACTTAAAAGTTCTGGAACTGTTCCGGATGTTTACCCCAAGCAGTTTATGGAGTAGGGGCGGGTGCTGAAAAACAGGTTTTTTAGACGGGTAAATAATCAAAAAGCCATAAATGAAACGCATTGTTCATATCATAGCAAGCAAGGGGATGGGGGGGATGGAGATTCATCTGCTCACCCTGTGTAATGCGTTGGCGGGGCATCATCAGATAACGGTCGTGGCACCTTCCTGGATGGCGGGCCGATTTGATGCGGCGGTAACGGTTGTGCCGTTTGACGGGTTGCTGAAGAGCCGTTTTAATATAGTGACGATTTTTAAGTTGCGTCAGTTGTTAACAAAGATTAAGCCAGATCTTGTTCATGTGCATGGCAGTAAATCGGCATCGCTTGTGACAGTTCCCTTTTTGTTCGACGCATTCATTCGTGTTGCAACGGTTCACGGCATAAAGAGGCAGGTCGGTCTGTTCCGTCATTTCGATCATATCATCGCGGTCAGCGACGCGGTCAAGAAGCAGATCCTTACAGGTCCCCGGGCGCGGATCGACAGTTCAAAAGTGACCGTCATTCTGAATGGTGTCGCGCGTGGCTTGCATCCGGTCATTCGCTCGCCCATCACTCATGTTCCGCCTGTCGTTCTGGCCGTCGGGCGCCTGGTGCCGGTCAAAGGGTTTGACGTACTCATCGAGGCGTGGACGTGTGTGAAGGACGCTCGGTTGCAGATTGCCGGTGACGGACCCGAACGGGAACATCTTGCAGCGTTGATCAAGAAGTATAACCTTCAGGAGCGGGTGAGATTGCTCGGTCAGCGGACTGACATTCTGGATCTATTGACTCAAAGTGATTTGATGGTGATCTCCTCCCGCAGGGAGGGCATGCCGCTTGTGCTGGCGGAAGCGCTTCACGCAGAGTGTCCGGTCGTTTCCACGGCTGTTGGTGGGATGGTCGGATTTCTGCCGGAGGGTGTGTTGACCCGTTCTGAAGGCACAGAGGCCTTGGCGGCCAAGATCAATGAAGCGCTTTCAGACCTGCCGGGCTTTTCTAAACGTTTGGAGCCCCTTTATCGTTTTTCGCGGACTGAAATGACGGTTGAATCCATGGCTCGGAAGACAGAGAGTGTATATGAAAAAGCAGTCGAATCTCCCCGTTGAGATTTACTTGTTTTCCCAGAACTAATTTCGTGTTAATCACTAACAGAAACAGGTCATGTCAGTTCTCATATCTATCGTAATTGTCTTGCTGGTGGTGTGTCTTATCGCACTTTCCTGTCGGTATTATTTTCCGTTTCGACTCCCCATTCAAGCCCGCTATCCTCGGGTATTGCTTTATCATGCTTGTGATAAAACGGGTTCCCCTGGCATGCCCCGTCGGCTCATTATGCATCCGGACATTCTCGAAAGACAATTCGTCTGGCTCAAGAAGAAGGGTTATTCATTTCTCACCGCTTCGGAACTGATTCGTCGCGGATCTGTGAAGGATGATCTGAAACCCATCTGCATCACCTTTGACGATGGGTTCGAGGACAATTACATCTATTTGTTCCCGTTACTCAAAAAACATCAGATCAAGGCCACCTTGTTTGCGGCTCAACGAAGTGTCTTTCCCGGGAAGACCATGTTGAATGAATCTCAGATTAAGGAGATGTCGGATAGCGGTCTTGTCGAATTCGGTGGTCATACCCAGACCCATCTCGATCTCACCTCTACGGAAAAAACTGTGGCGGAGTCTGAGATTCGAGCGAACAAACAATGGCTTGAAGCCCTGACCGGCAAACCCTGCGTTACCTTTGCCTATCCCTTCGGGAAATATACCGAACACGACATCCTGATCCTGAAACGACTTGGCTTCACCTCGGCCTTTACCTGTGAAAGGGCGATTCGTCCTGTCAGCGATCCCTTCCAAATCCCGCGGCTTTATGTGAACGGCAAGATCAAGCCTTTCCAGTTCCCCCTGCTTTTATCACGGGGGAAGTTCCGGTCGTAAGTAAAGGAGCCAAAAGAAATCACTTCATCTCAAAGCTGTGTTCCTGTCAGGTTTTACGCCAGAAAGCATTTGCGAAGAGATCAGGCACCTCGTGGCAACAGTGCGAAATTTGCTCGGAAGGAAGAAGGCTGAGAATGGATACAAAAAAAGGATGCCTGAAAAGGCACCCTTTGTGGCGGGCCGAAGTCCCGATTACCGGTTGTTCCGACGGCGGATCCGGCTAGCCGTTAGCGTGATAATTCCGCCAAGCCCGATCAATCCGATTGCTGCCGGTTCAGGAACCACCTGCGCCACGGTCGGGCCGCTGTCAATGGCGTTTCCGTTGACAAAGTCGGTATTTAGTTCAAGCGATTGGTTAAAGTCCATTCCCGTGACATCCCGCAGGGTTTCCATGGGGGTATAGAAATACCAGTCACCGGCCTCGGCACCGCTGTCCTGGAATATGCGCGCATAAACGTAACCCTGAACAAACGCCTGTGTATACATTTTAGATCCAAAATCACTCCATCCGGTGGTGTTGACACCTTCGGTAAGAGTTATTGTATCCCAGACCACATCATTGCCGGTCGCCACACCACCCACACCCACAGCATCGGCATACAGATCCACGCTGAATACAAGCTGTGCAAACGTTGAATTGCCTGTTGCGTTACCCAAAATCCCCACTGAAGGATCTTCAGTAAAGTAAAACCCTAGACTCCCCATCCAGTTGACTCTCACTTCGCCGTACGACGCTACAGCCAGCCCCATCAGAAAAATCATTGCCCTTGTTTTCTTGTTCATTCGGTTATTCTCTTGTTAAAAAATCAGTCAATAGCATACGGACGGAGCTCGTCCACAGAACCAAATTTAGTCGTCTTGAAGAAAAAGGCCTGACCTGGGTTTAGTTTCAGGCTTTCAGTGCCGGACGACCACCCAGAGCGAGACTTCGAGTATGTTGTCCATGCATTGTTTTTCCAAATAGAAATTAGATCCCCAGAGGCTGCTGTTTTTGCGAGAGTTGTATTCGTGAAGGCCGTCGCGACAGGATACGGGTAGGAGACCAGTGCATAGCCGTTTGCCTTGTAGACAGTAGTTGTTTCTGCTACTGGAACAGTCCCTGAGAAAATCACATTAGTAGTCTGAAAATTTTTCGGCAGGGTTAAGAATGCGCCCGTTCCCTTTTCAATTCTATTTGTTCCGAAAAGTGCCCACCCCGATCTTGATTTTGAAGCGACATTATAGCGCTGAGCCGTCGCATCCCAAATGTAAACCATGGAGCCTGTCGGAAGATTTCCAAACAAACCATTTATGGTATTGCTTTCGGTATTAAAATCGAGAGCGACAAGAACGTATTGATTCGAAGGTATGGTTATCTTTGTGTACCCTAGAACACTTCCGACCGTATTGGAAGCGGCATAAGAAACTCCCGCGAGCACCAAAGTAACGGCAAACACCATGCTCAACTTTTTCATAATTCCCTCCCATGGTTAGTAGAGTACATCCACCAACTTTCACCAAGCTAAGACATGAGAACCAATTTAGCGAGTTTTTTTTTATAAATTCTCGGGGATAAAAACAGCAAAAAACCTCATAAGACGTTCTTTCTCAATGTGTTGGGGTTATGGATGCAGTGACATGAATTTGGGGTAGTATTTTCAGCCTGAAACGGCGGATTTTTGCAAAGGGGCGGCGAAGGTAATGGCGGGTGAGTCGGTGTCCGTGGACAGATGGGCCACCCATCCCGACACGGATGGTTCCGTTTGCGACCCATGAGCTTACTTTACGAATTTTTTCCGTGTATTTCGTGCGTTCCGTGGTTTACTCTCCGGCCTCTCGATTTTCAGCCCGTGAGGTATGATTTGTGAATAAAAACAATTTTTTGGAAAAACTCGCGGGGTTTGATGTCGCTTTTTACAGCCTGCCGGATCTGGAAAAACAAGGCGGCTATGATTTTTCCCGGATGCCCTTTTCGGTGAAGGTGCTACTGGAGTCGCTCCTTAGGATGCAGGGGCATCCAGCTTACACACCACAACACCTTGCGCAACTCTGCCAATGGTCACCAAAAAGCGAACAGGTTGAATTGCCCTTCATGCCCGCCCGTGTGCTCCTGCAGGATTTCACCGGTGTGCCTTGCGTAGTCGATCTGGCGGCCTTGCGCTCGGCGATGAAAAAGGCGGGCAAAGATGTTTCCCGAATCGAACCGCAGGTTCCGGTTGATCTAGTGGTCGACCACTCCGTTCAGCTCGATGCTGCCGGTTGCGCTACCGCGTTGAAAATCAACGTGACCCGCGATTTTGAGCGCAATGCCGAGCGCTACAAATTTCTTAAATGGGGGCAGGGCGCTTTCGAAAAACTGCGCGTGCTTCCGCCTGGACTCGGCATCTGCCACCAGATCAACATGGAATATCTGGCGACGTGTGTCGCCGTTTCATGTTTCAGGTCTCAAGTTTCAGGTCTTCCTGTTGCCTATCCCGACACGTTGGTTGGAACGGACAGTCACACGACGACGATCAATTGCATGGGTGTACTCGGCTGGGGCGTTGGCGGCATCGAGGCCGAGGCGGCCATGCTGGGTCAACCGATTCCAATTCTGACACCGGAAGTGGTCGGCTTCAAATTCACCGGTTCGCTCAAGCTGGGCGTGACGGCCACCGATCTGGCGCTGACCGTCACTCGCATACTTCGCAAGAAAGGCGTGGTTGGAAAATTTGTCGAATTCTGTGGTGCCGGTGTTGCAAACCTCAGTTTGGCCAACCGCTGTCCGGTGGCGAACATGGCCCCCGAATACGGCGCGACGATGGGCTTTTTCCCGATCGACGAAAAGACCATCGGTTACTTGCGTGAAACCGGACGTAGCGAGGAACAGTGCGCGCTGGTCGAAGCCTACTGCAGGGCGCAGGGCATTTGGGGCTTCGACAGCGAAGCCGACTACAACGACACACTTGAACTCGATCTTTCCACGGTTGAGCCGTCGCTGGCGGGGCCGAGCCGTCCGCACCAGCAGCTTTCGCTTTCCGGTCTCAAAGATGAATTCCAGAAAGATTTTGGCGGTAAGGATTCATCACACTCATCACTTTCCAATGGCTCGGTTGTCATTGCTTCGATCACCAGTTGCACCAACACATCCAACCCCGGCCTGATGATGGGCGCGGCGCTGGTTGCCAAGAAGGCGGTCGAAAAGGGGCTGACGGTTCCAACCTTTGTAAAAACCTCACTGGCACCTGGTTCGCAGGCGGCCACGCGCTATCTCGAAAAGGCCGGACTGCTTGAGCCGTTGAACAAACTCGGGTTTCAAGTGGCGGCCTACGGCTGCGCCACCTGCATTGGAAACAGCGGACCGCTGGCGCCGGAAATTGAAGAAGCGATTAAGGAAAAAGATCTGACGGTCGCCGCCGTGCTTTCCGGAAACCGCAACTTTGAAGGACGCGTTCATCCGCTCACTAAGGCCAACTATCTGGCGTCACCGCAACTTGTCGTCGCCTATGCGCTGGCCGGCACCGTCAACATCGACCTCGAGAAAGATCCTCTCGGTAAAGATGCAACAGGGAAGGATGTGTTCCTGAAAGACATCTGGCCGACAGCAAAAGAACTGCAAGCGGCGATTGCGCTGGCCGCCGACTCTTCGTTCTACACGGAAGTGTACGGTGACACGGAAGCTGTCAGCCCGGAATGGAACGCGCTCGAAACAGTAAAGAGTCAGGTGTTTCAGTGGGACGGCGATTCGACGTATATCCGCGAGCCCACGTTCTTCGAAGGCTGTGAGCAGCCGCCCGCGCCGCTGGCCGATATAAAAAACGCCTCGGTGCTCGGACTTTTCGGCGACTTCATTACCACCGATCATATTTCGCCGGCCGGTAACATTTCCAAGAAGAGTCCGGCGGCGGATTATCTGCGCGCCCACGGCGTGGCTGAACGCGACTTCAACTCCTACGGCTCGCGCCGCGGAAACCACGAAGTGATGATGCGCGGCACCTTTGCCAACATCCGAATCAAAAATAAAATGGTCGAAGGTGAGGGCGGACGCACAATCTATCTGCCGACCGGTGAAGAAATGTTCATCTACGACGCCGCCATGAAATATGCGGAAGCCAACACGCCGCTCGTTGTGCTGGCCGGCAAAATGTACGGTGCGGGTTCTTCACGTGACTGGGCCGCCAAAGGCACCAAACTGCTCGGCGTCAAAGCTGTCATTGCCGAAAGTTTTGAGCGGATTCACCGCTCGAACCTCGTCGGTATGGGAATTATTCCGTGCGAATTCATCAACGGCGAAACAACGGAGACGCTTGGATTAACCGGCAAAGAAAGCTTCACCATCACCGGCGTGGCTCACAACTTCACGCCCGGGAAAATTCTGACCGTTAAAGCCGACGGCAAGGAATTTCAGGTTAAGGCGCGCGTCGATGCGCCGCTCGAAATCGAGTATCTGAAAAACGGCGGCGTGCTGAACTATGTGCTTAGAAAAATGATGAACGATGAATGCTAAGTGCTGAGTTGCTTATCGTTTATAGTTTATCGCTCATCGCTTTCTAAAAATATTCCTGCGCGATTTTCCAGCCGATGAACACGCCGGCGATACTGCCGAGGTTGCTGATCATAAACGCTCCGAAAAAAGCAAAGCCGAGTTTTTCGCCGATCCACCAGCCGATCCAGCCGCCGACTAAAATGCCGATCCAGATGAGGAGTTTGGTCATGAGCCGAAGTTTAATCCAGTGATTGGAAAAAAGCCCCTCGAAAATTTCCAAACATTGGAACCCTTTGGTCTTGCAACCATCCGCCAATCCGACGTTCCATTATTCCATGGATTTTGACTGGCTCATCATAGACGGCTACAACCTGATGCATCAGGACGATGCATTGGACGGACGTCGCGACGATTTGCAGACCGCCCGTCAGCGTCTGGTGCGCCGGATTGAACAGTCTGCGTCAGGAATGGCGCGTAAGATCACGGTGGTGTTCGATGGCCGCGAAGGCGGCCGCGACGTCGCCCTCGACGCGCCAAATCTTGAAGTGCTCTTTTCGCCATCCAACCGCACGGCGGACGGCTTAATTGAGCAGATGGTTCACGCTGCGGAAAACCCGGAGCGGATTCTGGTGGTCACGTCCGACTGGATTGAACAGCGGCTGGTTTCTGTTTTCGGCGCTTCGGTGATTTCCTGTCGCGAGTTTCTACAGCGTTGTGAGACACCCGCCATCGTATCGAAAAAACCGAAATCTTCGAAAGGTTCCACGCTGGGCGATTTCTTTCCGGAAAAAACACATGAAAAGTAAAACCAAAAAATCCGCCCGCCCGCCGGTCGTGGCGATGGTCAGTCTTGGTTGCGCCAAGAACACGGTGGATTCGGAACTCATTCTCGGACGGTTCGTCGAAAGCGGCTGGCTGATTGCCGAGGATCCTGCGGATGCGGATATCTGTCTCGTCAATACCTGCGGCTTTATTCAGGATGCGCGTGAAGAAGCGGCGAGCGTTTTGCATGAACTGCGCGGACTCAAAGAGGGCGGCGGGCCGCGGGCCGTCGTTGCGCTTGGCTGTCTCGTTAAGCGCGTCGCCGACAGTCCCGAATTGGAATCATTTCTGGAAGCCGCCGACGCCCGCGCCTCGTTCAACGACTACAGCCGCCTGCCGGAAATCTGCGCCAGACTGCTTGGCGAGAAGAGTGAAGAACTGGAACCTGAAAGCTACAGCGAATTCCTGATCCGGCCGCGTCTGCGGTTCGGTTCGCCGCACACCGCTTACCTGAAAATTTCCGAAGGCTGTTCCAATCCCTGCGCTTTCTGCTCGATTCCGAAAATCCGCGGCAAGCAGGTCAGCCGTCCGATGGACGACATCCTCGCCGAGGCGCACGCATTGATTGAAGGGGGCGCGGTTGAAATCAATTTGATCGCGCAGGACACCACGGCCTACGGCAAGGAATGGGACGGCGAACTGCATCTCAAGACGCTGCTTTGCAGACTGCGCGATGAGATCAAAGAGGACATCTGGCTCCGGCTGATGTATGTTTGTCCGCAACATCTGACCCGCGACGTGCTGGAGGTGCTGGCTTCCGATCCGCGGTTCTGCCCGTACATCGACATGCCGCTTCAGCATATTTCCGACAACGTGCTCACCGTGATGGGCCGTCAGATCAACCGTTTCCAAACATTGGAAAAGCTGGATTTGATTCGGGAGATTCTTCCGGACTGTGCCATCCGCACCGCCTTTATTGCCGGCCATCCCGGCGAAACGGAAGGGGATTTTAATGAACTGCTGGCGTTTGTTCGCGAAGGACGCTTCACCCATGCGGGAGTTTTCACCTATTCTGCCGAGCCGGGAACGCTTTCTGCCGAAATGGCGGATAGCGTACCGGAGGCCGTTAAACTGGAACGGCGCGCGCTTTTGATGGAAGCCCAGCGCGAAGTTTCCACCGCGCGCTGCGCCGCGCAGATCGGTCTTACAGTTGAGGTGATGATTGACGGTCCCGGTGAAGAAGGACTGACGGCCCGCTCTCAGCGCCAAGCGCCGGAAGTCGACGGTGTCTTTCTTCTGCCGCCGTTCGATGCGGTTCCCGGCGACCGGTTCGATGTGAAAATCAGCGGCGCCATGGCCTACGACCTGATCGCCGAGCCGGTCTAACGGCCGCGTTTAAACGCCACACACGAAGACTACGGATCATCATACGGCTGAGCTGTATGGCCTTGTAATTAATGACATCAGGGGAGATAATGTATAACTGTGTTAAGGATGCACTCCGCATCAAAACACGGAGATAAAATTGTGCGCTTCTCCCCAATATATTTCCGGTTTTTCAGAGCGGCATGGATTCTGACCGTCGGGCTGGCTCTGGCGGGCGGGGCGGGGGCCACTGATTTCCCGGTGTCCACCGTGGCGCAAATCACCACCGCACTGGCCAGCGCGGCTCCCGGCGACACGATCACCATGACCAACAAGGTCTGGACGGATGCCGACATCCTGTTCAAGAAGAGCGGCACGGCGGCCAACCCCATCACGTTGCGGGCGCAGACACCGGGGCAGGTGATTCTGGACGGAGCTTCCCGCTTGCGTATTGCGGGCAGCTGGCTCGTCGTGGACGGCCTGCGGTTCCAGTCCGGTTATGTACCCGATGCGAATACGGAGATCATCTCTTTTCGTGAAAGTTCCTCGTCGTCGGCTTCGCAGGCCACCAACTGCGCGCTGATCAATTGCGCCATTATCGATTACAGAGGAACCTGGACGAATGATTGCAAATGGGTTTCGCTCTATGGCCGGAGCAACCGGGTGGAGAATTGTTTTTTCGCGGGCAAGACGAACCTAGGCACGACGCTGGTGGTCTGGCTGCCCGCGACGAATGCGACCTATGCCAATTATCATGTTATCCGCCGCAATCATTTCGGGTTGCGCCCCGAGCTGGGGTTTAACGGCGGTGAAACCATTCGCGTTGGCACGAGCGGCGAGGAGTTCACCAGTTCACGGACGCTGGTGGAGGAAAACCTTTTCCAATCATGCAACGGCGAAGTCGAAATTATTTCCAGCAAGTCGTGCGACAACCTTTACCGCTATAACACGTTCGATTCCTGCGCAGGCACGCTTACGCTGCGCCACGGCGACCGGTGCACGGTGGAAGGCAACTGGTTCTTCGGCCACGGCCTGCCGGACACGGGCGGCGTGCGCATCATCGGCGAGGACCACACGGTGTTTAACAATTATTTCGACGGACTCACCGGTTCAGGCACGTACTCGGCGTTGTGCATGATGAACGGCATCACGAATTCGCCTTCCACCGGGTATTTCCAGGTCAAGCGTGCGCGAGTCCTGTTCAATACCTTTGTGAACTGCTCGAACAATTTTGCCATCGGGGTAGTCAATGAAAGTACACTTCCCCCGATTGATTGCACCAACGCCAACAACATCGTGTACGGTTCGGCCGCCCCGCTCGTCAATATTGTGACCCCGCCGACCAATTTTCTCTGGGAAGGAAATTATTTTTATGGCGCAACGGTCGGCATCACCAATTCCGGAATCGCGACGAATGACCCGTTGCTGGTCTTGAGCAGCGACGGTTTATGGCGTCCGGCGACTAACAGTCCTGTACTCGGCGCGGCGGCGGGAAGTTATACGTTCGTAACGAACGATTTTGACGGCCAGCCGCGCACCGGGGCGAAGGATATTGGTTGTGACCAAGCCTCAGCCTCGGCGCAAACGCGCCGGCCGTTGGGGCCGACGGACGTCGGGCCGGATTGGATACACATAAATCTTTCCGGCGGGCCGTCCAACCAGACGGTGGCCGTTGGCAGCAATGTCAGCTTTTCCGTGGTGACTGCGGGAACGCCTCCGTTTTTCTATCAGTGGCAGAAAAACGGCACGAACCTGGTGGACGGCGGAAAAGTTTCAGGCGCGACAACGAATACCCTGACGGTAACGGGCATACTACGGTCAGACGTGGCCGACTACCGGGTTGTTGTCACCAATACGATGTACGGTGTTGTGACCAGCACGGTCGCCACGCTGACGATCGACCCGGCTACCGTGACCAATGATGTTTCTGTCACGAGCACGAATGTGTTTCTTGATGACCGATGGGCCGACGGCACACGCATAGATACGAGTTTGCCAACGGATTCGGCGTGGTATGCATACTCCGCTTCAACCCTGACGGCTGAGACCAACAGACTGGTGGGCACACCTGATGCCTTAGCCACGCGGACCTGGTGGACCTATTTCACGAGTAATTCCGCCGGGCCTGTGCGGCTGGGCACATCGGACACGCTGCGGGTCACGCTGGCATTCACGCCGTACGGCGTGAATGCGGGCAACACTTCGCGTGGTTTGCGTATTGGTCTTTTCAATTCCAGCGGCGGCACACGGACGGTGGTGGACGGTTCCAACCCCAACGGAACCAATCATACGGGGTACATGCTGGGTATGAACTTCGGGCAGATTTTTGGCGGCACCACCATGAAATTCCAGGAACGCACAAATCTAACCAGCAGCGGGCTGGTTGTTACAGATACCGACTACAAGGAATTAAGTTCCGGCGGTCCGGCGGCAGGCAGCGGCGGGTTCAGCAACGGTGTTCCGTATATCCTGCAACTGCTCGTGAAACGGAATATTAATTCCGTGGATCTCACCGCGACATTTTTCTGCACCAATGGCGGCTGGAGCAGCCTTTCGTTCGCCGGCGCGGACACGAACGATTTCACTTCCGCCTTTGATACCTTTGTCTTCCGCCCGGCGCTGCAGGCGCAAACGGCCACGAACTTCACCTTCACGCAATTCAAGGTGGAGCTAGTGGCCACCGACAATCAACCGCCGGTGGCGGGAACCTTCGCCACAAACACTGCGATGAGCCAGTCTATCAATATTCCCGTGACAAACCTGCTGGCCGCGGCCACGGACGCGGATGGCGATGCGATGAGTATCACCGCCGTCAGCGCCTTGAGCGCTAAAACCGGCACGGTCACGCTTATCGGTGGCAACATCACCTACACTCCTCCCGGCGGTTATGCTGGCGACGACCAGTTCAGCTACACTCTGACCGACTATCGCGGAGCCAGCAACACGGGTTATGTCGGTGTCACGATCACGGGTTCCACTTACACACTGACAAGCAGTGCAGGAGCCAATGGCGCGGTTTCACCGGCGAGCACCAACGTGTTGGCGGGTAACAGCGCAAGCTTCGTGATCACGGCGAGCAATTACTACCGGATCGCGACGCTGAAGACCAATAACGCGGACGTGACCGGCGTGTCGTTTGATAACAACAGCACGACCACCAACTTCATCTGGAGCAACGTGCAGACATCGGGCATATTGGCCGCGACCTTCACGGTGCAGGTGACCACCAACGACGCGGCGCCCGTGCCGTACGAGTGGCTGGCAGGATACGGGCTCACTAATTACGATACGGACGCCATCGCTGACCAGGATCTTGACGGACTGAGCGCCTGGCAGGAATACATTGCCGGAACCGATCCGACCAACGCGGCGTCCTGCTTCAAGGCGACCCAGAATACCCCGAACAAGGTCAGCTGGAGCGCGGTTTCCGGACGGGTTTATTCGGTGTACTGGTCGACGAATCTGATGAACGGCTTCCAGCCATTGGAAACCAACATTCTGTATCCGCAGGGCAGTTACACCAACGCGACTCCCGACCCGAGAGTGAATAATTATCAAATCAAAGTCCGGTTGCAGTAAGACGGAGTAATATTTGCTCAAGCGGGTAGAAAAGCGGTTCCGGTCGTTTTCCAATAGATGGAACCCTCTGCTTCTTCCACGCCAAGGATCTCCGTACTACCTCTAAATCCTAATGATAAACACGGTTAATCATTGCACGTTTTACGTAAATACGGAACTGACGGAAGCGACATCGTAATGGGAACCCTGAAATTTTCATCTTCTGGGCGAAAGGAATGACAACCGCTCTTCATTCTTGTAATCTTGAGCAGGAAGTGGGAAAATAGTTCCCAGTCGTTGGTGCGTGGGCGGGGGGCCATCAAGAAACACAATGCTTTCAGCTATAAGTAAAAGATAAACTATAGAATGACAAGTTAGGGTTATAATTATGAAAAAAGTATCCTTACCGCCAGTCCGGTTGAAATGGTTTTTGCCCGCGCTCTGCGGCTTTCTAACGGTCTTGTCCGTCCACGCCGCGCCCGTTGTGCTGGAAGCGCAGGAAGCGGATGATACCACCGCCACCTACACGCTGATCGAAAGCGTTCTAGGATCGGGCACCGCCAGCGAAGTGCCGGACGACATCCATCCGGAATTCGGGCCGCATATCACGCGGACATGGGCCGACGCGCTCGGCAAATATGTTTTCAATTTTTTCCTTCATGTTACCCCGGATGACGACCCGACGGATCCTCTTCTTACGGATCGGCAGCGAATCGAAATCAAAACCATGAGCGGCTCGCCCGCCTACGTGGTGGCCACCAACCGTCAGACCACCGCATTCCGCTGGTGGTTCAAGATCGATTCCGGCTTCCAGCCTTCCCCCAGTTTCACGCACATTCATCAAATCAAGGCCGTCAACGACATTGCTAATGACTCAACGCCGCTCATTACCCTTACCCCGCGCGCCGGAAGTCCGGAGAAAATGCAGATCATGTTCGCGCCATCTGACGCGGCGGGTCAGAGCGAAATAGCGTCTGCAAACCTGTCCGGTTTTAAAGGGGAGTGGATTGAAGCGAACGAGAAAATATTCAACGCCACCAACGGGACATATGAAATCGTGCTGAAACGGGTTCGTGACGGCAGCGTTCTGCTTTCCTATACCAACAACAATATCATCATGTGGCGCGGCGGAAACTCCGCCTCGATCAACCGGCCGAAATGGGGCCTCTATCGCAGCCTTAACGACGTGAGCTATCTCCGCGACGAAGTGGTGCAATTTGCCGATTTCTCCATCGCCAAAAACAGCGACACGTTTTCAAACATTGCGCCTTCGATCACAATGTCACCAACCAATCTGACGGTGGTTGAAGGTCAAGATGCCGCCTTTTCCGCCGAAGCGTCCGGCACTGCGGCATTAAAATACCAGTGGCGGTTTAACACCTCGAACAGTCTGTCCTGGGCCACCAACGCCACCATGACCATCGGGAATGTTCGATCCACCAATGCCGGCACCTATCTGGTGGTGGTATCGAATTGGTACGGAGCCGTGACTAGCACCGTGGCGACGCTTACAGTTAATGCGGCGACCGCGCCCACCATCACGCAACAGCCGCAGAATGTTGACGCGGTCAGCGGAATGAGTCTGAACTTCAGCGTGACCGTCAGCGGAAGCGATCCGTTCACGTATCAGTGGCGCAAAGACGGTTCGCCGGTTTCCGGCGGAACGAACAATCCCTTGAGTTTCATAAATGTCGATCCGATCAGTGCCGGCAATTACGATGTGATTGTGGCCAATGTGGCCGGTTCGGTCACCAGCGCGGTCGCCATTCTTACCGTTGTTGCCGAAAGCAACACGGTTTTCTCTACAGCGGGCGGCACGAATTGGGTTTGTCCGGCTGACGTTACCTCCATCCGGGTGCAATGCTGGGGCGGTGGCGGCGCGGGCGGAAGCGCGAAGCGCACCAGTGGTACCACCTCGCAGTATGGCGGCGGCGGCGCGGGCGGCGCGTATGCCAAGTACACTTCTTATCCCGTCACTCCGGGGAACACCTACTACATCAACGTAGGAGCCGGGGCGGCAAACAGCGCCACGAATGATAACACTACCGTGGCGGGCGGCGACTCCTGGTTCAACACGAACAATGCGCCTTCATCCATCATCATCGCCAAGGGTGGTGCAGGCGGGGAAAGTGCGATTGGAAGTACAACCACAACTGGATATGGAGTGCGCGGGACGGGCACAACGAATGGCAGCGCCGGTACCGTCGTGTATGCAGGTGGCAGCGGTTTCACGGCCGTCAGCAGCAAGGCCGGCGGCGGCGGCAGCAGCGCTGGGACCGCCACCAACGGAACGTCAGCAACATCACAAACAGGTGCGACGGCACCTACTGGCGGTGGCAACGGGGGAACCGGCCCGACAACCAGTCCTGGTGTTGGCGGCAATGGTTCGGCTCCCGGTGGCGGCGGCGCCGGTGCCCGGTCGAGCAGCACCACGCTGTACGCAGGCGGAAACGGATCTGTAGGTAAGGTGGTTCTGACTTATGCGGTCGCAGCACCGCCGGTCGTCACGAACCAGCCCGCCAGCCAGTCGGTTAAGGTCGGTGATACGGCCACATTCACGGTCGGGATCAGCGGCGCGGTTCCGCTCACTTACCGCTGGTGGTTCAACGGCTCAGATCTTGGAGCCACCGCAACCAACAGCACACTGGTTATCGCAAACGCGCAGTTGTCTCATGCGGGAAACTATAAGGTGGTGATAACAAACACTTATGGCGCGGCGACCAGCACGGTCGCCTCGCTGACGGTTGAGGCTGTCGCGACAACCTTATCGTTGCTCTCCGTAGATTTTGAAAGCGACACGCTTAATCTCAAGCCGACGACGTCGGGCGCGATCGTTCGTCCGGCAACCAGTACGGTCACCAACTATGTGACCGTGGTGAGCAGCAGCACGAATAAGGCCGGAACAGGCCAGGGAGTCAGGTTCCTTGATAACTCAACCAACGCAAGTACAGCGCTGGAATACAACTTTGTCTCCAATTCCGCTTCGCAGATTTCTCTGGTGCAGGCCAGTTTCAATTTTTCCTGCATCACCAGCAACAGCGGTACCACCAGTTATATTTCCATAGGACTTGGGGCATACAGCAACGGTTACAGTCTATCATCCTCAGCACTCCGCTGGAATGAGTTTCGGCTATATCAGAACAACACACTGAGAATCACCACAAACGGGGGCTCTGCGGCGGGCACTTACTCCCTTAACCCGGCTGGCACCTCAAACACACTGGTTATGTTCGCGAACGATTCAACGGCGTCGATGGCGTATACCTTCAACGGAGATCAGACGCTGGCGGCCGATTCGGTTGCCTATTGGCTGAATGGCACAAAGATTTCCACAGTACTTCTGGATACCGAGGTCTTAAGCACAACGAACAACTTCGGCAAGATCGGCTTTGGCACATCGACGGGCGGAACCAGCATGGATTATGCGTTCGACAATATTCAGGTTTGGCAAATTCTGCCGCCCTCGACATCGAGTGTCTCCGCGACGGCGTCCGCGCCGATTGGAAGCGGAACCGGAACCGGCGGATTGACGGTTCCTCAAGGATCGAGCATCACTCTGACCGAAACCCCGAGCGGTGGTACGGCACCGTTCACTTATGCCTGGAAGAAAGTCGGATCGGGTACTGTGCTGAGCACAACCAATACCTGCCTGATTGCTTCACCCACCAACGGCGCTCAATACACCTGCGATGTCGCCGCCACCTGGGACGGTGTGACGAACACTTCGCCGGTGGTCACAGTGACGGTTGTTCCCCTCGTCTCCGCGACGGCGGCCAAGCCGACCGGAAATGGAAGCGGAACCGGCGGGTTGACGACTTACTCGCAAAGAACGCGCATGATCCTGACCGAAACCCCGAGCGGTGGCACAGCGCCGTTCACTTATGCCTGGAAGAAAGTCGGGTCAGGCACCGTGCTGGGCACCAACAGCACCTTGACCATTTCTCCGCTGGTCAACGGCGACCAGTACGTCTGCGATGTCGCCTCCACTGCGGATGGCGTCACGAACACTTCGCCGACGGCCACGTTGACGGTCACCACGTCTCTTAATTCTAACAAGGTTGTCCTTATCAAGGCGGATGACGTCAGGGTAATCAACTGGTACAGCCCGACCTGGACTAATTTCATCGTCGCCTCCGGCAATCTGGGTATCAAAATCGGCCTCGGCATTATTGCCACCAACATAACCGATGCATCCGCGTCCACATGGCTGCGGGCGAAGGATGCCACGGGCGAAGTCGAATTCTGGGATCATGGCTGGGATCACACCCAATGGGACGTCGTTAACGGATCGACCACCACCACCGTTTCTGAATTCGAAGGATCCGGTCTGGCGTACATGCGGCAGCATCTGGCGAACGCCCAGTCCAACATTCTCGCTTCTTTGGGCAAGCCCGCGATTGCCTTCGGCACCGGGTACAACGGGTTCGATACGAATACCGCCGCCGTCATCAATGAAACGCCCGCTCTGCGGCTGTTATTTACCCGCGACCTTGCTCTGGCCGGAAGCATTGTGACTTCTGGCGTGGTGATGGTGGACATTATCAGTGAAAGCGGCGGGACTGGAAAACCCGATGCGGCGTTGTTCAAGGCCGCCTATCCGGGCGGGCCGACGGGACCGGTTTCACTTCAGCATCACCCCGCCAATTTCGACTCCACAGGCACCACCCAATATATGGCCATCGTGGAATACCTGCTGACTAACGGCTACGCGTTTCTAACGCCGTCGGAATACGTCGCAGCCTTTGCTCCGAATACCGCGCCGAGCGTGAGCCTGACGGCTCCGACCAATGGAGCGACCTTCACGGCACCGGCATCGATCACGATGACAGCCACGGCCGCGGACACGGACGGCACGGTCACGAACGTAGACTTTTATAACGGCGCGACACTGCTTGGATCCGACGCTACCTCGCCGTATGCTTTTACATGGACGAATGTGGCGGCGGGTTCGTACAGTCTGACGGCCCGAGCGACGGATAACGACGGAGCGGTCAGCACCTCGGCGGTCGTGACAGTCACTGTCGCAAGTCCCGTTTACACCTTGACGGTTAACAGCGGAACCGGCGGAGGCTCGTACACCAACGGGCGGCAGGTGGCGGTTGCGGCCTACGCTCCGGCGTCCGGGAAAGTTTTCAGCCAGTGGACCGGCGATATCCAATACCTGAATAACGCCACGTACACGAACGCTACTGTCACCATGTCGACCAATGCGGTTACTCTGACGGCGACGTATGTGGACGTCTATTACCCTCTGACGGTCAACAACGGAACCGGTGGCGGCGGAACCTATACCAACGGAATGCGGGTGGCGATTGCGGCGAATGCTCCGGCTTCCGGCAAGGCCTTCGACCATTGGATTGGCGACACGCAATATGTGGACAATGCCGGCTCCCTGAACACCACGGTGACGATGCCGGCGCAGGCTATCAGCCTGACGGCGACGTATGTGGATGTCTATTATTCCCTGACGATCAACTACGGCACCGGTGGCGGTTTGACGTACGTCAAAGAACAGCAGGTGGCGATCCTGGCGAACGACCCGGCGGTCGGCAAGGCCTTCGACAAGTGGACCGGCGACACGCAATTTGTGGGCAACGCCAGCTCTGCCAGTACCACGGTGACTATGCCCTCGCAGGATGTTGTTCTGACCGCGACGTATGTGGACGTTTATTATCCCCTGACGGTCAACAGCGGTACCGGCGACGGCTCATACACCAACGGGCGGCAGGTGGCGATCTCAGCGGATGCTCCGGCATCCGGAAAAGCCTTCAGCCAGTGGACCGGCGATATTCAGTATGTGAATAACGTCACGTACACAAACGCTTTGGTCACCATGTCGACCAATGCAGTCACTTTGACCGCGACGTATTCGAACCTCTATTATGCTCTGACGGTCAACAGCGGTACTGGCGACGGTTCGTACACCAACGGACAGCAGGTGGCGATTGCGGCGGATGTGGTCTCTGGGAAGACCTTTTTGGCATGGACCGGCGATACGCAGGCTGTGGCCAGCGTCAGCTCTTCGAACACCACGGTGACGATGCCGGCACAAGCCATCGCCCTGACGGCGACGTACGTGGACACCACGTACGCCCTGACGGTCACCAGCGGAACCGGCGGCGGCTCGTACACCAACGGACAGCAGGTGGCGATTGCGGCGGATGCTCCGGCGTCCGGGAAGATCTTTGACCAGTGGATCGGCGACACCGCATATGTGGTCAGTTCCAATTCCGCGAGCACCACGGTAACGATGCCGGCACAGGCGATCAGTCTGACCGCGACATACAAAGACGCCGCTGTTTATCACTTGCTGACGGCTAACGGGGCGGCCGGCGGTTCGGTTTCGCCGTCGAGCACCAACGTGTTGGCCGGTAACAGCGCGACATTCGCGATTACGGCGAGCAACTATTACCGGATCGCCTCGCTAACCACCAATGGAACCGCGGTAACGGGCATGTCGTTTGACAACAACAGCACGGCCACCAACTTTATTTGGAGCAATGTGCAGACCTCAGGCGTATTGGCCGCGACCTTCACGGAGCAGGTGGCTACCAACTCGGCGGCTTCGGGCGCGAATGTGCCGTACCGGTGGATGGCGGGATACGGGTTGACCAACAGTGGAGCCACGTTCGATCAGGCGGTCGCCGCCGACCAGGACGGTGACGGACTGACCGTCTGGCAGGAATACATCGCCGGAACCGATCCGACCAATGGCACGTCCTGTCTCAAGGCGACCCAGAACACCCGTAATACGGTCAGCTGGAGTCCGGTTTCCGGACGAGTCTATTCGGTGTACTGGTCGACGAATCTGGTGAAAGGGTTCACGGCTCTGAACACCAATATCCCGTATACGCAAAGCAGCTACACCAACGCGGCTCCGGACTCCAGAGCGAACTATTATCAGATCAAAGTCCGGTTGCAGTAACAGGTCTGAGAAGGACGAATACCCGCTCCGATATCTCGGGGCGGGTTTTCTTTAATCCGGTGCGGGGAGCGCCACCAGCCATTTCTACCGCATCAAGGCGTGGAGATAAAAAAAATCTCTGAGATACAGAAAGTGGAGCGGGAGACGGGAGTCGAACCCGCGACGTCAAGCTTGGGAAGCTTGCATTCTGCCACTGAATTACTCCCGCTACGGAGAAGGCGCAGATTGTTCCGTGCAGAGGGTATTTTTTCAAGCGGGAAGTTTCCAATCCTTGGAAAAATCCACTTTGTTTTTCCAGTCATTGGAAGAAGCGGCTCGCAATTTTTCCAAAGTTTGGAAACATTAGATCACCTCATGGACACAACGCACCCATCCGCATCCTCTTCATACCGCGAGTTATTGCGGATTGCCGTGCCGCTGATCATCACTTCAGCCTTTTTCACCGTGCAGAATTTCTGCGACCGTATGTTTCTGGCGTGGTACAGCCCGGCCACACTGCAGGCGGCTGTCCCGGCCGGCATTCTTTTTTTCACGCTGGTGTGCGGCTTTATGTCCACCGCCGCGTTCGCCAACAGTCTGGTGGCGCAGTATTACGGCAGCGGCGACCTGCGCAGTTGCAGTCGCTCGGTGGCGCAGGCTATTTTTCTGGCGCTTTTTTCGTTTCCGTTGATTCTGTTGCTGATTCCAGTCGGGCTCTGGATGCTTTCGCTCAGCGGCCACGCTCCGGATGTGATGGCGGCCGAAAAAACCTACCTCAAGGTACTGATGGCCGGCGGTTTGTTTTTGCCGCTCTCCTCCGCCGTCAGCAGTTTTTTTTCCGGACGCGGTCTGACGAAAGTGATCATGCTTTGTGCGTTGCTCGGAACGGTCGTGAACATGATTCTGAACTGGCTGCTGATTTTCGGTGTCGGGCCGTTTCCGGAAATGGGGATCGCGGGTGCGGCACTGGCCTCGGTGATTGCGGGCTTCGTCTCGCCGGTCATCATGCTGGTGATTTACTTTTCGCCGAAAAACAATCGGCTCTACGATACGCGCCGCCTCTTCTATTTTGACGCGCCGTTGTTCCGCCGCCTGCTCCGTTTCGGTGTTCCGGCGGGAATCCACATGGCGCTGGATATCGGGGCATTCTCTCTGTTTGTTCTGCTGGTGGGGCGGCTCGGCGAAACGGCTTTTATGGCGGCTAACATTGCGTTGAGCGTCAACATGATTGCCTTCATGCCGTCGGTCGGCATCGGTCAGGCGGCCGCTACGATGGTAGGGCAGCACATCGGACGGCGTGACTTTGACGGAGCCTCTGCAGTCGGCTGGCGCGCGGTGCACATCGGCTGGATTTACACCGTCTGCGCGGCGCTGACCTTTGTGCTGATGCCCGAGGTGTACATCCGCCTTTTCGCGCGCGGCGATGTTCCGTTCGACCAAATTTTTAATCTGGCCCGCACACTGCTTTTATTCGCCGCCTGCTGGGGACTGATGGATTCCACCAATCTGATTCTCTCCGGCGCGCTGCGCGGTTCAGGCGATACGCACTTTGTCATGTGGTACGAGACCTCGATGGCGTGGTTTTTCTTTGCGGCGGGCGAACTGCTGATTGTGCTGGTGTTTAAGCTGGGCGTGGTGGCGGCCTGGGCCTGGGCTCTGGTTTACATCTGCCTGCTGGCGTTAGGCTTGACGGCTCGTTTCCGATCGAAGCGCTGGCAGAATATTGAATTGATCGAGCGTGCGCCGGTTATTTCAGAAGCTTCTGAAGGTATTCCGATCGCTTAAGCGGCTGTTTTTTTCCAGTTGAGGATCACTTGCATGATTTCACGCACCCAGACGCATTCACACTCCACCGGGCAGGGATCCAGCGATTCTTTCCGCAGGCAGAACTCCGGGCAGCCGCCCGGGCATTTGCCGTGCGGCGCCAGTATCGTGCGGTTACTCAGCCCGGTGAATTTCTGAACCGGAATGGCCAGCGTGGTGCCGCAGTCTTTGCTCAGATGGCTGAAATAAAACAGCCCGCCTTTCAGGTCTTCAAAATTCACCTGATACCCAGCCAGTTCCAGTTCCGGCTCGGACAGAAAATCATCCAGCGTTTTCCAAGGCTTGGAACAGCATGTACAGATTTTGAAGGGGATTGCTTTCATAAAGCGGCAACTAGTGGTGAACGTGAACTTTTGACCCCTTGGTTTGGCCGATGGCCGCTAACAGTTTGCCGAACCATTTAACGTCGATGTCAAACGGCTTGCCGCCTTTGATGCGAGGAAACTCGATAGCACGCAGTGTGTTGCCCTGATCCTCGTCCTCGCCGACCACTCCGCTGACGCGTTGGAGAGCGCACTCGACGGCTTTATTGGCACAGCGCTTGATCAGCTTGAGGTCTTCCTTGTTGGCGGCGGCGGCGCGGGCGAAGTAACCGCTTTTTTGCACGAGAACTTTTTCCGCAATCAGCATTTCCGCGAACTGTTTGCCGAACCATTTACCGGGGTTGACAGCGTCGAGTTTGACGTGGCCGAAGGCATCGCGCGGCACCACTTCGCCCGCAGCGGTCATCTGTGCGACGATTGCTTCCAGTCCGGCACCTTCGGAGATGAAGATATTCACGCAGTCGTGCTCATCCATGATTTTTTTCAGGCGGGCGGCCTCGGCCTGAATGTCGATGGCCATTTCCGGAATGAAGATCGCATGAACATCCTTGCGTATTTTACTCAGTCCGATGCCGGGAACAAATTTCATTTTGGCCAGACGGTCGCGGTAAACCTGCGCGGTGTAAGCGGTCAGCCAGCCGCAGTTGCGGCCCATCACTTCATGGATAATCAGCATGCGCGGATTGGCATTATGCTCGGCCACGACATTTTCAAAATATTTCGCGCCTTCTTCGGCGGCGGTCCATGCGCCGAGGCTTTGGCGGATCGGGAACACATCGTTGTCAATGGTCTTCGGCAGGCCGACCACGGTCAGATCGTAGTTGTTGTGTTTCAGATAGGCGGCCAGATCGGCCGCTGTGGTGTTGGTGTCGTCGCCGCCGATCGTGTGGAGCACGTCCACGCCGTCTTTCACCAGCTGACGCGCCGCGACTTCCAGCGGGTTTTCACCTTCCTTAACGAGGCCGCGCTTCACGCAGTCCTTCACATTGGTCAGTTTCACGCGGCTGTTGCCGATCGGGCTTCCGCCGTGTTTGTGCAGAATGGCGGCATTTTTACGGATGCCTGAGGTCACGGCAATGGACTCGCCGAGCAGCAAACCTTTATAGCCGCTGGTGTAGCAGATCATTTTCACTTTCGGGGCGACTTTCGAGTACTGCTCGATCAGTCCGCCGATGGCGGAGGAGAGGCAGGGGGCCAGGCCGCCTGCGGTGAGAAGGGCAACTTTCTTCACATCTTTCATGGCACAAATCCTTTCCTTAGATTTACGGTTCAAAAATGAACGCCCATGATGAAAGGTTCGGCCTCCAAGGCAAGGCAAAAAAACGTTTCTAGGGGTTGACTTCATTGCCTCGCACCGCTTTAATGCGCCCTCGTTTCGTCGGAGGATTATCACAAAAGTGAACGCCATAAGTGAGTTACTCTAAAACGGCGGCCCCCAAAGGGGCTTAATCGGGCGGAACAGCAGGCAACAGAAACCAAAACGGAGAGAAAATGAAGTATAACGGTCCTAAGATTAAGAAGTCGCGCCGGCTGGGCATTGCCCTTTCGCCGAAAAGCGCAAAGTTCCTCGAACGCCGCCCGAATCCGCCGGGACAGCACGGCCCGTCGCGCCGTCGCGGCAAACTGTCTGACTACGGCAAACAGCTCATCGAAAAACAGCGTTTGCGCTACCAGTACAATCTGGCTGAACGCCAGTTGCACGGCTATTATGTCAAAGCGTCACGCAAAATCGGTAACACCGCCGACATCATGCTTCAGCTTCTCGAAACCCGCCTTGACACCGTGGTGCTTCGCGCCGGTTTCGCCCGCTCCATCTACCAGGCCCGCCAGCTGGTCGGTCACGCCCACTTCCGCGTCAACGGCAAGAAGGTCAACATTCCTTCCTACCAGGTGCGTATTGGCGATGTGATCACTGTCCGCGAAACGAGCCGTGAACTGGAAATTTTCCCGGCCGCCCAGCAGATTGCCACCACGCCGGAATATCTGACCGTGGACGACAAGAAGCTGACTGCCAGTCTGCATCGCCTGCCGGAACACGGCGAAGTGCCGGTGCAGTGCGAAGCCTCGCTGGTTGTCGAGTTCTACTCGCGCTAAACAAACCTTATTTCCAGGGTTTGGAAAAAAAAGCCCGCTGTTCATCGGCGGGCTTTTTTGCTTTAGTGTCCGTAACAAACGAAAGGGCTGCCATGAAACGTTTTGTGCTGGATCGCCGCGAAGATGAAACCGGAGTTTCCGGAACAGGATGTATTGCCGAAGGGGTTCTCTTCGACAACGGCAAATGTGCGCTGGCCTGGCTTTCGCGCTACCACTCCGTCACCGTCTTCGACAACATCGAAGAACTCGAAGCCGTTCATGGCCACGACGGGAAAACCGTTATCCAGTGGATTGACTGATCCGGTGAAGCGCCTGTTCAGGTGTTCTTTTATTGTACCCTTACGGAAGCGGTTGTTAATGACAGATCGGCACGAGCGGAAAGTGTTCCAGTGCCGATGTGCGTTGGGGTAGATTTCGCAACCCGTTTTAAAAACTGTACGACATTCTCAGCGTGAATATTTCCTGTGCCGTCAACTGATCGCCGTTGACGTTCTGGTAAACGGGAAGGGCCACATCGGCGTACAGTGACACAGCGTTCATGTGGAATTCCACGCCGGGCGAGAGAAGAATACGGTCATATCCGCTATCCGCGAAATTTGCTTCGGAGCCGCAGTCCCGCCAGTGATGCGAGCCAATGGCCTGCGCAACCGGAACAATCTTGACACCCCCGAGGTTCCAGCCCCGGTAGTAGATTCCGGCCACACCATTGAGCTCAGCCCCGGGACGATATTCGCGTGTCGTCAGAGCCGGTTGATCCAGTTGGCCGGTCAGAAACCAATCCCATCTTTTGATCCCGGGAACTGTTCCCCGAAGGAATCCACCGAGCAGAATATCCGTACTTCCCGTTCCGATTTGGGTGTCCCGATCAAAACCGGGTTTATCGTGGTCACCCGTCGGCAGCTTCAAGCCAAAGGTGAGGCCGGATGACATGTCGGGTGAAAAACCCGAATAGATGCCTTTGATACGCACATCGCCCACGCCCTCATGCCTGACGCGTACAATACTGCCGCCGCCTCCGTCCGTTTTGAAGATCCGGTTCTCATAAGGCACTTCCACAACCGCACCCCATTGCTGGTTGAACATATACTGTATACCGAGGGTATAGAATTCGGTCCGGATCTGCTTGTCGCTGTTATCTGCGGAGGGCGCGCTGGACGAACCGCTCCAGTTCCTGTCCTGATTCACGAAATTGTATTCCAGAAAAGCCACGCCGCCTTCACCTGTAGAGGGCAGCATGGAACCCGTTCGCACATCAAACAAACTGCAACCGCAGCCGCAGGCCTGGCTAAGGCCGGGTGTCAGCATACCAATCAGTGTGACCATAAATAACGCGATATCTCCCCGGAGAAGTCTCTTTCCCATAACTTTTCCCCTTCCGATGTCTTGTCGTACGATTTATTCGACCGTGATCACATCGCTTCGCACTCCGCCCACGACAACGGCCACTTTACTGCCGCTCTTCATCAATTCGTTCGGATTGGGGATCAGTACGGTATAAGTCTTTCCGTCAACCAACCGGTTGGGCGGCGGCGGGAAGGTTCCTGCTTCGAGCATCTGCAGAGCCATCGAGCGCGCTCTGGAGTGCGGCGAAAACGGCCAGTCTTTCAACTGGGACGGGCACAGCGGAATTTGTGTTCCGCTGGACGAATCAGTAAGATAATTTCCTGAGCTGTTTGCCGACAATAAGTTTGCGAGGTTGGAATCTGTAACCTGATAAGTCATCACAACAGCCTTGCTTTCCGGAGCCAACCAAACGCCAGACACCCGGACCCCCCATTTTTTTTCTATCGGCCCGGGCGGAGCCAGCGGTGGCACAACCGTCGATACCTGCCTGCTGGAAGAAGGCGGCGAAACACGCGTTGACGCTGCGGTCGGTGCTGCTTCGTCGGACAGTTCCATGTAACCGTCACTCGGCAGAATCATGTTCGCTGGCTTTCCGGCGGCAATCGGCGGCGGCGTGGTATCAACCGAATCGTGATGATTCTGAAGCGGAATCGCAATAAGTGCAGTCACACCAGCCAACAACAACACCAGCAATGCAACAAAACTTGGCCGAATACGATCATCATCCGGCTGATTTCCACCGTCCATTTTTTTCCCCGATAAGGTATTCATTTTTACCTCCCGATGAAATGGTTCAACGCGTGCGGAAAAAAGCCTTTGGTGAACTCACCGGTTCAGAGTACGTGTAGCTGCCCGTAAAGTTGGTCACCGTGCCAACAGGAGCCCAATCTCCTGCCACCAAGTCAGTCGCACGCTGGATCTCGGTTACACTGCCGGATGGGCCTGTGACAGTAATCATGACAACAAACTCTCCTTCATCGTTCGTTATAGCGACAGCCAGTTGAGGTCTGGGCGCGAGCTCGTAAGTAATATCGGACACATCAAAATATGTTCCGTCGGTTGAGAAATACATGGCGACCTGGTCGAACGAAAGGCCGCTGTAGTCCAAAATACCCAACGCACTTCCACCAAGCGACGGATTGAGCGGGTCGTAGGGCTCGAAGTTGTTTGCGGCGATCAGGTTGTTGGTGATCTCCGTTCCACCCATCAGGAAGCTGATGAACATTGCATCGCTAACGGCGCCCTGAACGCCCCAAAGTCCGAAGTTGAACTTCAAGGAAGTCGCCGGATAGTTGAAGTCAAACAGAAGTCCGCCGCCGGTCGTCCCGAAAATACCAAGCGTATCCACTGATGCCGAATCAACTCCGCTGCCCAGATCATCATATCTGAACGTGACATTACCGATGGTGTATCCATCGGGATTCACAGCCGTGGTGATATCCACGGTGTTGCTTCCGAGAACCGTAAAATCAACGTTCGTCAGCTCGGCATGAACAACTCCTGGAAAGATCAAGCTGGCGAACGATATTACCGCAAGGATCAGTTTTCTGTTTTTCATTTTTCTCCTTCATGAAACGAAAAGCAAAACCGGCGGGAGAAAGCCCCCGCCAGCGATGCTATTTACAGCGTGGTTACCGACAAAACTCCCGAATAGCTGGACACGCCTGCTGCATTGAAGGCTCGTACCCGGTAGAGATATGTCGTCTTCGTTGTCAGTCCGGTGTTCCGGTAAGTTACGGAATTGGCTGCGGTCTGAGCAATCTGCGTCCAGCTGACTCCGCCATTGGTGCTTCTCTCCACATAGAATCCCAGTTCATTACTGGAATTATCTTTCCAGGTAATGATGACGTAATTCGCCGTGCGTAGCGACAAGGTCAGGTTCGTCGGTGCCGACGGCAGGATGGCCGGCATGGTGACCGTGGCAACGTTCGAGAATCTTGAGTTGCCGTTCACACTGGTGGCCATCAGCCGGTAGTAATATGTGGTTTTCTCTATTACTGATGCGTCGACGTAATTCGTCACATTTGCTCCGACCGTGAAAGTGGCCAATCCCTGCGTGAAAGCGGAATCCGTGGCACGCTGAATGGTAAACCCATCTTCGTTAAGCGACTTATCCTGCCATGCGAGAGACACTCGTGCGATTATTCCGGTCATGACAGAAGCTGTCAGATTAGTCGGCGCCGGAGGTGGAACCTTGACGACGATCGCCCGCATCATGTCGTTTTCCTCATGACCGAGCAGATGGCAATGCCACATGTATTCCCAACCGAAGTTAGCAACCACGTTGGAAACGGCCATCGGATTTCCGGTAAGCGGATCCACACCCATGAACCCCATTGTGGAGCCCAACGGCAGGTGCGGCGCCAGCGGCCGAATGCTATCGGGTAACGGGAATGGAAGCGTCGGCTTATCAGCGCGCGTCGCGATAATGATATCTTCTAACGGGCTCATGCGGACGGTATCTTTCCAACCCAGTTCATTGGGGTCGGGCGGACGGATCATGCCGTCCCAACCGACACGGTTGACCACCTGCACGTTAACCAGATGGAAGTGAATGCCGTGTGTATCAACACCGTTGTGAGTGATCTTCCAGATCTGGGTTTCGCCGTCATTGAATAGCTCGGTTACCGGATCTATGTAGCCTAGCGGAATCGTGGTCTGGATCAGCGAGGTGGTGAACGGCAGTTCGACGCCCAGAGTAGCATTCATTCGCCCGTACATATCGAATAGCTCCTGAATGGTCTTTGGCTGCATAGGTATCGCGTTGGTAAGCGAAGCCTTTGCTGTAGCACCCATTCCCCGCCCGGCAATCCCTGTAATCAAGACGGTTGGCGCATAGGTATAACCTCTGCCCGGGTTGACCACATTGATGGCCTGAACAGCTCCTCCAGACACCGAGGCTGTAACGACCGCTCCGGTGCCGCCGCCGCCGATCAGGCGTACCGTAGGCGACACGATATAGCCGCTACCACCTGCGGTGACAGTGACACTTCCGAGAGACTGTGGTTGCAGTGCCAAAGAAGTGTCCTGAATGCGGGAATAGATATCGATATAATTGGTACCGTATGTCTGTCCATAGGCAGCCTGCTGGACAACAATCTTCGGTTGTGTGTTAGTGAAAGCTTTTGGCAGAGCGGTTCGCAACAACGGCAGTTGAGTCGCCATATAATCAGATCCGGGGGTGCTGTTCGCTACACGGAACTGCATGATCGTGCGTGTGTTCGGTCCATAGCCGGGCGGAGTCGAGGGTGCGCCGCCTTGGTCATTGTCGCCGCCGGTCATCGAAAAGTCCGGATCGCCCGTATAAAAATCATACCTCGGGTCGAATGCCGGTACCGGTGCAGGCGCATCGTTGTAGAGAATAATCGTCTTGCCGGCAAACTGGGAGAAGTCAACGACCACATCGGCACGTTCTGCCGGTGACATGAAAAGGGATTTGTTCAGGACGTTCAGCACAACGATATTCCGGCGGTTGTAGTCGTAGCCGACCGGCGTATTGGTGATCACTACCGGTGCAGGCAGCAGCCCGCCTTCGGTGCCGATCTGAACCATCCGCGGTCCTTCCAGCAACGGATCAGGTACGCCGCCATCTCTTTGATCCATTGTCGGATACCACGGTGGTATGTTCGTACCCGAAACAGCCGGGATCATTCGGACTTCCGTGTTGGTGAAGGTATGGCCGCTGGCGTTGGTATAAATAGCCGGATCGGCCACATACAGTTGCAAATTGACCATGCGTTCGTTGCAGACATTCAGAATCCGCAGCCGGTAGGCCTTCGGTTCAACGTTGACGTAAGGATAGGCTGTGCCGTTTATCACCGGCGTGTCCATAAAGGATTCCGGCACGGCGGAGACCGTCGGCGGATAAGGATACATTACGGGAAATACCGGCCAGAACCATGGGCCGTAATCCCAGCGACCGTACATATTCGCTCCGGAATTGTCGGACGCATAGGGATCTTGGTTAGGCACATAGACATGCGGGTACCATAGACTGCCGCCGCCGCCCCATTTGGCGGAGTCCCACAGCGGGTCGGTTGCCGATGTATATCGGGAAGGATCATTTGTAGCGGTTTGCGTGGTGGCGTCACTGACGAAGGTCTTGTCCTGAATGATCAGCGGGATGGTGTTCGTAGGAATCGGCAAAGTCCATTCACCGGTACCCGGCGGATCCGAGACCAGATAGCCTGCGGCTTCGCCGCCATACACGTTAAGGCGGGTGAGCCCCATGGAATGGTCATGATAGAACATCATCCGGCCGCTGTTCTGATTGGGCCAGTAGAAGGTCAGCGAACCGTCGGTCGGCGCCCCCATGTCAGGCACGTTGCCCGCAGAG
This sequence comes from uncultured Verrucomicrobiota bacterium, assembly GCA_903831085.1. Classification (GTDB taxonomy): domain Bacteria; phylum Verrucomicrobiota; class Kiritimatiellia; order Kiritimatiellales; family Tichowtungiaceae; genus Tichowtungia. The sequence goes on from CAIKWE010000020.1 coordinate 42,296, forward strand.
ACGCCTTTCTTATAGGAAGTCGTTTCTCCAGCTGGTGCCGTCCACTGATGGGGCATTCCGTCACTGATCCACGGATTGACGCCGCCATGCAGGTGTAGCGTGGCGCGGTTCTGCGTGTACTGTTCGTACATCGGCATGCCGTTGGCATCCGTACCGATCTGTACAGGGCCGTCCCCGGCGCCCATGATCGTTGTATCCACCGGAAGGAACAGGTCGCCATTGGAACCGGTGGGCAGCCGGTTGGTAAATTTGATGCGTGTCGGCCGTCCGGCTGTGGCAACGATGACGGGTCCGAGATAATGCGGTTCAGTGACGGCCACGCCGTTAACCTCCTGTACATATCCGCGCAACTTGGTTCCGCCGGTTGCCGTCGGGCTGGTCTTAGCGCCCACGACCGGTGGTAAATCCGAATGCATCTGCTCGCGGTATTCAACGAGCGCGATTTCATAATAGTCCGACCCCGGATACGTTGCCGTGTTTGGTGTTGCGACGGGCAGATATTGTCCCAGATTATTGGTTTGTGTTGGGCCCAGTCCTGGTAATGAGTCAACGAACTTCCGTAAAGGCGGGCTGTAGGCAAAATTCGGCACAGTGTAGTCAGTGAACGGGTTGGGTCCATTCTGCGCGAAGCTCTGTTCAAGCCCCGGCAATACAGTCAAAAGCGCCAGCAGGGTCGTTTTTGATATTCTCGAGCGTATGGAGAGCCAGATTCTTCTCACGTTATTCTGTTTGGCTTCCTGAGTATTCATATTCCATTTCCTTTCACATCTGGAATTTCATAACACACATTCTCATCTTGCGCTTCGATCTTAATACGACCAAAAAGTAAAAACAAGTAAAAATGTCGGGATTCCCCCGACAGGAGATTGTCGCATGTTCTGCCACCGTTCCGCGCTTCACATCTTAGACGGTGCGGTCTTCTTAACCTTTGGTTATTTAGGTTTTATGCACGACGATCCGCAAGGGGGCCAATTTTTATCATGTCGCCGGCGAATAACCGAAAACCCCGCTGTTCATCGGCGGGCTTTTTTGTTTATCGTCCTGATATGTTGATTCGCGAAGCAACGCTGACCGTTCTTGATTTTGAAACCACCGGTTCCGTGCCGCGGTTCGACACCGAACCGTGGCAGGTTGCGGCGGTCGTCCTGAAAAACGGACGTGTCGATCCGCAGCAGATTTTCGAAAGCCTCGTTCGTGTAGACATTAACCGTCCGTTCAACGCCTACGCGCCGGGCAAGCACCATAAACTGCGCGAAGAGATTGCCGTTGCAGACGAGGTTTCCAAGGTTTGGAAAAAGCTGGAAGGGTGGGTGACCGGCCGTCCGCTCGCCGCGCACAACGTCGCGACCGAGAAGAAATTTTTACGGCAGCTGGCACCGATGCACCGCTTCGGGCCGTGGATCGACACCCTCGCTCTGGCGCGGCAGGCCTGGCCGGAAGCGCCGAGTCACAAACTCGAAGATTTAATCGCCGGACTGAAACTTGAAGCACGGGTCCGTGAACTCTGTCCGCATGGCGAAGCCCACGACGCCCTCTACGACGCTGTCGCCTGCGCCGTCCTTCTCGAATACCTCCTTACCCAGCCCGGCTGGGGAGAATTGCAGATCGCCGATTGATGATTTTTAAACTCTGAAAGGCGCGGTCACCGCCCGCACCCACAGTAACTGTAGCCGTGTCCGGTGGGCGCGGTTTTTTCAATTCTTGGAAAATCTATTTTCCGCGCTTCCAATCTCTGGAAAAGAATGGCAAATAGTTTGATATGAAAGAGCTGAAACCGATCGACCCCCTGATTCTGACTTTGCGCGGGCAACGGGTGATTCTCGATGCCGATCTGGCAGAGATTTACGGTGTGTCAACAAAACGGCTCAACGAGCAGGTTAAACGGAATGCTGACCGGTTTCCCGAAGATTTTATGTTCCAGTTAACCGCTCAGGAGTGGGATAACTTGAAGTCGCAAATTGCGACCTCAAGCTCAGAAGTAGTTGGAAATGAAGGAGATGGCTCTTTAAGGTCGCAAATTGCGACCTTAAACCAACCCGTTGATATTGAAGTGGATAGGTTGAACCGGTCGCAAATTGCGACCAGTTCCCATGGCGCTCCTTTAAGGTCACAATCTGTGACCTTAAAGGATGGTCGAGGGCAGCACCGGAAATACATGCCGTACGCCTTTACTGAGCACGGCGCGATTATGGCGGCGACGGTGCTGAACAGTCCGGAAGCGGTGGCAATGAGCGTGTTTGTGGTGCGGGCGTTTGTCCTGATGCGCGAACGGCTGGTGGCGAACGCGGAAATTCTCCGTCGGCTGGCGGAAATTGATAAAACTCTGCTGGAACACAACGGAGCGCTGGCGGTGATCTGGGAACAGCTTCAGCCTTTATTGAATCCGCCGCCGGAACCGCCGCGCAAAAAGATCGGCTTTGATTTTTATCAGGTAGACGAATAATCCGGCTGGGAGCAATTGGCGATTGCCGATTGATGATTTTCCAACCCTTGGAAAATCTGTTCTCTGCGAGGACTTCGGCTTGTGCCCAGCCTTGAGATGATCTAAAACGGCATCAATCACTCGGGAGGCTTATATGTTGCGCAGACTAATGATTATTGTCGGGTTGGTTCTGGTTCTCACGGTTGGTATCCGCACCGATGTGCGGGCGGAGGAAGTAAAGACGATTGATTCGACTCCGCCGGAGTCGATTGTGATCAGCCTGGACGAATTCTACGCCCAGCACGCTCTCAAGCCGGGCGACCCGACGCGCTCTGACAGAGTATTCACCTCGCCGCGCTGTGCGGTCAACCTGGTCAGCAACAAAGGGCCGTTGCTCGGACGCCACATCCACTCCAGCTGCGATGAAGTTGTCTTTGTGTACAAAGGCAGCGGCGAAATGTACATCAATGACAAATGGATTCCGGTCAAGGCTGGCGATCTGCATGTCTGCCCGAAAGGTGTTGCTCATACGACCCGTGTCACCGGCGACGAGACCATGGAAGTGATTTCCATCTTCACTCCGCCTCAGGCCGGAGGCAACGACCGCATCATGCTGGATAAATAGATTTTTCCGCAACGGCCTTCAGGAAGATTTAACGATCGAATTCAAGGCGCTGTCCAAGGACGGCGCCGTTTATTTTTCCGTTCTGCCAGGCGATCTGGCCGGAGACGATGGTGGTGTCGACCGATGAGCGGAAGGTAACTCCTTCGAACGGCGACCAGCCGCATTTGTAGAGAATGTTTTCTTTGGCGACGGTCTGCGGTTTGTTCAGGTCAACCAGCACCAGGTCGGCCCAGTAGCCTTCGCGGATGAAGCCGCGCTCTTTGACGTTAAAGATGCGCGCCGGATTATGGGCAATCTTGGCGACGATGGTTTCCAGCGAAAGCAGCCCGCTGTGGAAGTGTTCGAGGATAGCGGGCAGGACGGACTGGATGACCGGCATGCCGGACGGCGCGGTCCAGTAGGTTCCCTGCTTTTCCTGCAAGGTGTGCGGCGCGTGGTCGGTGCCGATGGTGTCGATCCGGTCGGTGAGCAGTCCGCGTTGCAGGGCGGCGCGGTCGGATGCGCGTTTAATCGCCGGGTTGCATTTCACCAGCGCGCCTTTGGTTTCGTAGGCGGTGCTGTCGAAATAGAGGTGGTGGATGCAGGCCTCGGCGGTGATTTTGCGGACGGTTTCGTCGCGCTCGATATAAAACTCATTTTCGCGCGGACTGCTGATACGCGCCGTTCCGCCGTCAAAAAGTTCCAGTTCGCGGGCGGTGCTGATATGCAGAACGTGCAGGCGTGTGCCGTGTTTGCTGGCGAGTTCAACCGCCAGCGCGCTGGAGCGGTAGCAGGCTTCTTCGCTGCGGATATGCGGGTGGGCGGCGAACGGTGTTTCGTCGCCGTGGAGCTCGCGGAAAATGTCTTCGTGCTTTTTGATGATGCCGGAGTCCTCGCAGTGCGCGGCGAGGTTGATTGGGCATTCACGGAAGAGATCGTCCAAGGTTTGGAAACGGTCGACCAGCATATCGCCGGTGGAGGAGCCCATGTAAACTTTCACGCCGCAGACATTCTTTGGATCGACCGCTTTGACTTCATCAAGGTTGTTGAGCGCGGCGCCGAGGTAGAAGGAATAGTTGACGGCCATTTTCTGCGCGGCGATGGTGAACTTTTCTTCGAGCCGTTCATTGGTGACGGACGGCGGGCTGGTGTTCGGCATTTCCATCACGGAGGTGACGCCTCCGGCGGCGGCGGCGCGCGATTCGCTTTGCATGTCGCCTTTATGTGTCAGTCCCGGTTCACGGAAGTGGACGTGGCAGTCGATCATACCAGGCAGGAGAGCTTTGCCGTCGGCATCAATGACGATGTCCGCCTGCGCGTCGATGGTGTTGTCGATGCGGTCAATCCGTCCGTGGCGGATCAGGACGTCGGCGGCGCGAATCACGCCGTCGCTGACTAAGTCAGCGTTCTTGATTAAAATGCTTGGAATGGTGCTCATAAATTTCCGACAGGATAACAGGATGAACGGGATTCGAGAAATAATTTTACAGAAGGAAACGAAGGTAACTAAGGGGTAAATTACGCATTACGGATTACTTGTTTTTCTCAAAACCATCATTCCGCTGCCACAGACGTTTCTTAGCGATGATGATGATGGCTCCGACGACCATGACGCTGGAGTAGAGCTGACCTTTGGTGAGCCAGCCGAAGTAGACCGTGCTGTCGGGTTCGCGGAAAAATTCGCTGGCGATGCGCACAATGGCGTAAATGACGAGGAAGGCGGCGCTCAGGGAGCCTTCGCGTTTGCCCCAGGCGGTGCGGCGGATAAGCCACAAGGCAATGAAAAGGAAGAGACCTTCGCCGAATGCTTCGTAAAGTTGTGACGGATGGCGCGGGGTCGGCGCGGGGTCTTGTACTTGCGGGAAGACGACGCCCCACGGAACTTCGGTCGGGCGTCCCCAGAGTTCGCCGTTGATGAAGTTTGCGACGCGTCCGAAAAAGAGGCCGATCGGCGTGACGAGGGCGAGGCAGTCGGTGAGGTTCCAGAAGGGAATCTTCTTTTTCCATGCCGTCCAGAGCACCACCAGAATCACGCCAATCAGTCCGCCATGGCTGGACATGCCGCCTTCCCAGACGCGGAAAAGGAAAAGCGGGTCATGGATGAAAACGTCCCATGCGTAAAAGAGGACGTAACCGAGCCGTCCGCCGAGGAAGACGCCGTAGATGGCGATGTGAACGATGAAGTTACCGAGATCCTGAGGCGGTACGGCGAATTCGCTGCGTTTGGACATCCGGAGCAGGATCAGATATCCGCCGAGAAAGCCGAGCAAGTAAGCGATTCCGTACCAGCGGACAGCCAGCGGGCCCCAGAGGTGGAAGATGACGGGATCAAAATTGTGGACGTAGAAGGAGAGAAACACTGGAAGAAAAGAAGTCATACACAATTAACCTGATTGATATTTTTAACAGAAGGAAACGAAGGAAAACCAAGGATGAGAGGAGCGGAAAGAAATCCATTTTTTATTAGTTTTTACCACCTCCGTTACCCTTTGTTGCCTTCTGTAGAAATAAAGACGAGTTTTTATCATGGCTGGAGTTCCTATTTATGCATTATTCCAATTTTCCAGTATTCCAGTCACCCATTCTTCCTCTCCAGTGGAGTTTTTCGCTCAGGACGGAAAAATAGCTGTAGCCGGGCAGGTGCAGGAAGGTGACGGGTTTGTCGCTGCGGGCGATCCGGATGGCGTCGCCTTCGCCGAGTTCCTCGACATCCTGTCCGTCTGCGGAGAACAGCAGTTTTTTATGCGCGTGCCGGATCGTGATTTCAATGGCACTGCGGTCGGGCAGGATAATCGGACGGTTGCTGAGCGTGTGCGGACAGATAACGCTGATACCGAACACATCGGTGCATGGCTGGATGATCGGCCCGCCGGAGGCGAGGAAATGACCGGTGCTTCCGGTCGGCGTGGTGACGACCATGCCGTCGCAGGCAAAGGTAGTGATCGGCTCGCCGTCCACGGCGAGTTCGAGCGTGACGATATGGGAAGAACCGCCAAAGCCGACGACGGCGTCGTTGAGAATCCGGTAGGGGCCGATAAGTTTTCCGCCGCGCAGAACGGTGCAGTTCGCCACCGTACGGACATCGCGTTTGCATTTACCGGCGGCCAGCGCGTCGAGGGCGGATTCGAGCTGGTCTTCGCCGACGCCGGTCAGGAAGCCGAGACTGCCGAGGTTGATTCCAAGGATTGGAACATCCGCTCCGTTCAGGAGTTTTGCGCAGAACAGGACGGTGCCGTCGCCGCCGAGCGCGAACAGAACGTCGACGGTTTTCGCGAACTGGTCAAAGCCGATAATGGTTGCGGAGGGCAGATAGGCGGCGGTCTGTTCGTCGGCGAACAGCTCGATGCCGAGCGCTTTCGCCTTGCGGGCGAGACGCTCAAAGATGTCGGCGGCGTGCGGCCGTTTCGGGTTTGCTATGACACCAGCCTTTTTCATGGCTGGATGTTGCCAGAACGGGGCTCCCGCACAAGATTTTACGGGGAAAAAGCAATGCCGCCAGGACTGATACCACGATGTTCTGTAAAGGCGCGGCCACCCTTCGGCAGTGCTCAGGGCAGGCCGTCCGTCCTCCTTCGCGTTTCACGCTACGGCGTGACAGGCACCTACAGTGAGAAAGATTTTCTGTAGCCGCGCACGGCGGGCGCGGTAATTAAAACCGAATATCATGCGGGTTTGATATGATTTATCTGGCGGGGACTTGTCGGGCAGGGCCAATAGTGGTTAACTCCAAACCTATGTTGGCAAAACGAATCATACCTTGTCTGGATGTAACCGGCGGCCGCGTCGTCAAAGGCGTTAAGTTCGTCCAACTGCGCGATGCCGGCGATCCGGTGGAGTGCGCCAAGGCCTACGAGGCGCAGGGCGCGGACGAACTGACCTTCCTCGACATCACCGCCTCCAGCGACGGACGCGACACCATGGTCGATATCGTCCGCCGCGTCGCCGAGCAGGTTTTTATGCCGCTCACCGTCGGCGGCGGCATCCGCACGCCCGCCGACGTCCGTCGTATGCTCAACGCCGGGGCCGACAAAGTTTCTTTCAACACCGCCGCCATTAATGATCCAAACATTCTCAATATCTGCTCCGAACAGTTTGGCAGCCAATGCACCGTGCTGGCGATCGACGCGCGGCGTAACGGCGACGGCACATGGGGCGTATTCACATACGGCGGCCGCAATCCGACCAAACTCGATGCGATTAAGTGGGCGATTGAAGGCACACAGCGCGGCGCGGGCGAAATCCTGCTCACCAGCATGGATGCCGACGGCACGAAGAACGGCTACGACTTGGAACTCACCCGCGCCATTTCCGAAGCGGTAGGCGTACCCGTCATCGCCTCCGGCGGCGCGGGAACTCTCGATCATCTCGTCGAAGCCGTCACCGTTGGCAAAGCCGACGCCGTACTCGCCGCCTCCATTTTCCACTTCGGCGAATTCACCATCCGCCAAGTCAAAGAATACATGCGCTCAAAAGGCGTGGTGGTGAGGTTGTAACGCCGGATGTCACCGGATTCCGAACCCGCCACAGGGTTCGCGTACGTGTCAACCGCCTAGCTCTGTCTTTATTAGTGCTTCGATTTTTGCGTCATATTTCTCCGCATCGGCGACATCTTCAAAGACATCAACCTGTGCTTCGATCAGATCAAGAAAGTCTCGCGCCGCAAGATAGAATGACTTCCAGGCAACGCTAAAAGGAAGCACCCAATCGTATCCCGAGGTAAATTCTCCCGTAGTCTTTGTGGTTCCGAGACCGCGCTTATAAAGGGATGCGGCTTCGAAATTGGAATGGGAATAGGCAGAAAGAAGAACGTAGAATTTATACAGATGCGGTTCGTCCAATTCCTTGAGCATTTCCCACATGTTTGGTGCCTGCGTTGGGATCACATACCCCTTCTCCGTCAGCAGTTGGCAGAGCTCAGAATCAAAGTATGTGTAGTTTGTTCTGCGTGCGTGGTATCTCCTAACCAATCCGTCCGGTGTATATTTGCTTTCAGCTAGTTTTTTGGCCTGACTCGTTCCACTACGGAGAAAAAGAATCCATCTCACTTCGCGCTCGAATGGGTCAATCGGTATAAACATCCATCGAGCACGTATGCTGGTTTCGAAAATCGTTCTTGCGATTAGGTGCGCGGAGGGAGCAAGGACAAGATCATTCCGGGCTAAGACCGTAATTGACTCGAGGTGTCTTAACATCAGTTTCAGGAGAGTATAGAATTCGATTTCTGACTCATATCTCCCAATTGGTCTTTGCTCCAAGACGCCTAGGCCATGTAAGTAAGCTGTAATCAAAACATCGCAGTGATCGCATAATGCAATCACTTCGCCGGTTGGCGGTTGTTGTATCGTAGTTGTCACGTTAGCTGATGAATCTCGTAATAGGTAAAACAGGCTGGTTGATCGGATAAGATCATTGATAGATCATCACATCTCCTCAGATCAACGGTGCAGGGAACCTCGGCTCGTTTAGCGACATAATGTTCCATCGTTTCGAAACTGATCCGTGCTTCGAAAGCACAATCAGTATGTGCGCTCCAGTTCTAGTCTTTTTCGATCCATGTATGACCATTGGTGCATTTCCATTTGATACCAGCGACGCAAACACCATTTGGCATCGGTACGCCCAAGCACTCCAGGCCGGTGTTGGGATCAACGAACGGACAATTCATGGATGATGCTATCGCAGAAATTCCGCTGACAATAGCGATCGCTATCGCGACGATAATCATGACCTGTTTTCTTTTCATATCTCCTACACCTCCTGTTTTTTCTTTCGAACAGTGTTATTAGGCTTACTTCAGTTTTTAACGGGTTGAATTATCAACGGCTTGAATGTAGCGCGATGGTTCAGGAGCGACAACCCGAAACACTTGTTTTAAATCAGTTTCGGGAAGAGGCTGGCAAGGCCCCATTCGGCTGTGTATATTCCCAGCTTTCAAACGGAGAAAATCATGAGCAAGGAACTTGAAGAAGGGCAGAAACTCGAACTCGACTGGAACAAGCTGGAGAAGGCGGTTGCCGGTACCAAAGGAATTATTCCGGTTGCCGTGCAGAACGCCGATACCAAGGCAGTGATCCTGGTCGCTTACATCAATCAATTGGCGTTCGAAGAATCGCTGAAGCGCAAGATGCTGGTGCTGTGGAGTTCGTCGCGGCAGGAGCTGTGGATTAAAGGGCTGACGTCCGGCGAAACCTTTGAACTGCTGGAAGCGCGCGTCAACTGCGAGCAGAACTCGCTTTTGTTTATCGTGCGTCCTAACCGCGGCGGCATCTGCCATACCAAAAACACCAAAGGCGAGCCGCGCGACTGCTATTACCGCAAGATCGATCCCGGCACGCTGGCGCTCGAAAACCTAAATCCATAAACAGAAGAAAATTTTCACAGAAGGAAACGAAGGTAAACAAAGGCGGGCGGAAACGGAACCAAGACCTTCGTTATCCTTCGTTTCCTTCTGTAAAACATAACCGAGGAGATGTTCATGAACCGATTTATCAGGATACTGACCGTCGCAGCCTTGCTGACTTTTTCTTTGCGCGCCGAAGAGGCGCTGAAGCCGAAAACGCTGGCGGGCTTCGGTTCGTCCGTCTGCAAAGGCGTCGGCGATAAGGCGCAGGGCGGTTACATTACACGGCTCCAGACGCGGATGGCTCAGGACGGCTGGGCGGTTACCAATGTTTCGCGCGGCGGCGACACCACGGTGAAAATCCAAAACCGCTGGGCACCCGTGCTGGATGAAAACGGCGCGATGAAGACGAATCAGACCGGCCCGTTTCTTCTGCCGGTAAAAGCCTCGTATGTGCTGATCGGTCTGTCGCTCGCGAACGAGAAGTTTCTGGATGAGCAGTTCCGGCGCAATCTGCCGGGTCTGATTGAAACCTGCCGCACCAACGGCATGAATGTGACGGTTGCGAACTGCTACGCCACCGGCGATATCAGCGAAGAAAACTATGCCAAAGTGCGCCAGATGAATCTGTTCATCAGCCAGCTTGATCTGCCGAGCATCAATTTTCTCGGCAGTGTGGACGACGGTCGGGGCGGCTGGGTGCCGGGAATCTGGAATGATCCAAAACATCCCAACACGCAGGGGCACGAAGAAATGTTCCGCGCCATCGTGCCGTCGCTCTGGCCGGCGCTGGATCAAGGTAAGCCGCGCCCTGAGCGCGCCGCCGGAAACGGAATGAAACTGAATAAACGGTCTGTCGAATTTGTTCCCGCCGATCCGGTGCATGCTTTTGCTGAAGTGTTCTGGGTGAAAGCCTCCGTGGACGGGCAGATCGCCTTCATCGAAGCGGAGCCGGTTTCCGCCGTGGATACAGAAGTGCCCGCGAAAGATAAGACGAGACCTGATCGTAAATTTATTTTTTCGGGCCAGAAGGCGGTTGCTTCGCTTTCGGTGAAAAACGGACAGCTTCAGTACAAAGGGCTGGCGGAGAATCCGGTTTCCGCTGAACTTTCCAAAGATTGGAACATGGTCGTGATCGCGCACTGGTATGCGCGTGGCGAAACCGAACTCTACGTCAACGGCGTCAAAGCCGGTTCGGCGCAGGAACGCTACATGCCGTCGCGTTTCACCCTCGGCGGCGCGGAATTCCGCGACTGGTTGGTTTACCGCTCCGCGCTCAACAGCGATGAGATTGCGCTGCTGAAAGGCGGCGGCATGTATCCATCCAGTCTCGAAGTGTACGCCACGCTGAACGACAGTAAAACCGGCGACGGCCTCGTCAACCGCGCGCAAAGCCTTTCGACCATCACGCTGAAGTGATGTTCCAGACATTGGAAACCCATGAACTCGAGAACCCGATCCGGAGAAGAATATTTTAACAGAAGGAAACGAAGGGGAACAAAGGAAGAACGCTCTGGGACTAAACCTTCGTTTCCTTCTGTAAACACGACTTCCGTTTACAAGGTTTGGAAAAACTATGAATAAAACCGCATTATTGCGCGCCATCATCGCCGAACTGGAAGCCGATCTCCGCCGTCAGCAGGCGGCGAACAAACAGGCTTCCGCCGGCGCGACAGACGGCGAGGCGCGCGCCGAAACCAAGTGGGACACCTGCGGACTCGAATCGTCGTATTTAGCGCGCGGCCATGCCTTGCAGTTCAAAGCGCTGGCCGTCGCGCTCGAAGAATTGAAAACCTTTATGATTCCGGTTTATGACGGCCAGCCGATCGGTGTCGGCGCGCTGGTTGAAGCGGAACTGGATAAAGAAAAGATGCTCTGCTTCCTGCTTCCCTGCGCCGGCGGAATCGAGCTGGACTTCGAGGGCAGGCTGGTCTCTGTCATTACACCCGAGTCGCCGATCGGCGCGGCGCTGCTCGATAAGAAGAAGGGCGAAAAATTTTCCTTCCGCGCCGGTTCGTCCGGAAGAATTCTGGCGGTGGCATGAGCGCGCCTCACAGACATCGCCCGAAAGGGTTGGAGATCATCTACGAAGACCGCGATCTGGTCGTGATCAATAAAGATGCCGGTCTGCTGAGCATGAGTCCCTCGCGGTATGAAATGCAAACGGCGGAATATCTCCTGACCGACTATCTGCGTAAAGGGGCGGCGCGTTCCCGTCTGCGGGCCTATACGGTTCACCGGCTTGACCGCGAAACCTCCGGCCTGCTGATCTTCGCCAAGACCGAAGCGGTGCAGAACTGGCTTAAAGACCATTGGAAAGAGGTCGAGAAGGAGTACCGCGCGATCGTACACGGATCGCTGAAAGAAAAGGCCGGAACGCTTTCGAGTTATCTGGCGGAGAACGAGGCGCAGTTTGTCTATTCAACCACTCAGGCCAAGGGCAAATGGTCGGAAACGCAGTATGAAGTGACCCGCGAGAATAAACTGTTCAGCGAACTGAAAATCAACCTGCTGACGGGACGCAAAAATCAGATCCGGGTGCATTTTGCGGAACTGGGCCATCCGGTGGTCGGCGACGTCAAATACGGACTCAAAGATAAAAAGTTTGAGCGCATGGCGCTGCACGCTCGGTCCATTGCTTTTAATCATCCGCACAGCGGAAAGCGGATGGCTTTCGAAGCGCCGGTTCCGAAATTTTTCACCAAGCTGATGAATCCGGTGTAATCAAAAGCCGTGTTGTAAACAGCGCCGAAAGGGCGTAGTACACCGTTATGAAAAAGTGTCCATTCTGCGCGGAAGAAATTCAGGACGATGCCATCTTCTGCCGGTTCTGCAAACAGTTCCTGATGCAGAAAAAGAAGGTGCCGTGGTATCTGCGGCCCGGTTGGCTCACGACGGGGTGCTTTGCGTCGGCCCGTTTGCAATTCCGCTCTTCTGGGTGCACCCGAACTTTACTCTCCGTAAAAAGCTCGTCTGGACGGCTGTGGTTTTGATTCTGAGCTGGGGTTTATGGCTGTTGATGGAGAAATTTGTCCAGTCGATTGGAGACTATTACGGAATTCTCGATCAGCTGACAAAGTAGGGCTCTATTTATTTTTCCATCCCTTTTCGCGGACGGAGCGCTCGTTGGCGGCGGTTTCCTGCCGCATGCGGATAAAGTTTTCGTAACGCGCCTTCGGAATCGTTCCGGCTTCGACCGCCGCTTCAATCGCGCAGCCTTTGGTTTTGGTGTGCGCGCAGTCTCTGAACTGACACTGGACGGCGAGCGCAGTGAGTTCATCAAAGGTGTCTTTGATTCCGGCTCCGGTATCCAGATGGCCGAGTTCGCGCATGCCGGGCGTGTCGATCACCAGCGCGCCGTTGTTCAGCACAATCAGCTCGCGCCACGTCGTGGTATGAATGCCTTTGCCGTCACTTTCGCGGACGGGCAGGGTGAAGTATAAATCCTCTTCGCCGAGCAGACTGTTGATCAACGACGTTTTACCGACGCCCGACGCGCCGAGCAGGCAGTACGTTTTGGCTGGCTCAAACAGCTTCTGCACTTTTTTCAGTCCGGAGCCGCTGGTGTTGCTGAAGGCGAAGACCGGCACGTTTGGCAAACGGGCTTCCACTTCCGCCAGCCGCGCCTTCAGCTCTTTGGCGGGCAGCAGATCTTTTTTGCACAGCAGAACGACCGGCTCGATACCGCTTTCATTGACGATGGAAAGGTAGCGTTCCAGCTTCGGCAGATTAAAGCCCATGTCGAGCGTATGAACGACAAACGCGGTGTCGATGTTCGCGGCGATCAGCTGATGGCTGACTTCTTTGCCCGCCGTCTTGCGCTTCAGTGTATTCTGCCGTTCGAGAACGGAATGAATCATCGCGAAGTCACCCTCACAAAAATTGCTCGCAAGCACCCAGTCGCCGACCGTCAGGTAGTCGTTTGTTTCGCGGGCGGCGCGGCGCAACTTGCCGGTGGTTTTTGCCGGACGGGTATCGTCACCGTCGCTGATGTCGCACCAGCCTTTATGAACAGCGGTGATGCGGGCCGGTTTCCAACCTTCGGAAACAGAGGCGTCCAGCTGCTTCTGAAACCATGGAGTAAAACCGAATTGTTCGAGTGTCATAGGGGTGATCATTGCTTATTCCACAGAAAATCAGGATTCAGACCTTTTGTCTCAAATTGAATCTCTGGTCTCAGCAGGTTGCCGATTTCGGTCAGGAAGTCGGGGTGAGCCAGTTTTTCTTCGAGGTTGAGCCGGAGCTGTTTGTCGGTAACCGGCGTGCCGTCGGTTTTCATGATCTGATGAAAGGCCTGCATGACAACCGACCAGTCGATGTCGGCGTGCTGGTCGGCGTACCAGAGGTCGAACAGGTCGCGGCCTTTGCGCCGCTGGTAGAGTGCGCGAACTTTGGTGGCGAGCAGTTCTTCCAGTTTAAATGTGGTGAGGGCAACTTTGCCGCTGAACCACGGCGAATCAACGGAATAACTTTTTTTGACCGGGCCGAAGACAAACTGGTGTTCACGGCAGTTGATCTCAATTTTCAACCGCATGTTGATCACCGGTTCGACCTCGGTTTGAAACCGGAAGAGCAGGGTGGTGTTGCGGTCTTTTTGTTTGATTTTCGGAGCGTCAAGAAAATGGAACCGCTTGCGGAGTCGGTCAACAACCGGCCCGATTGGTTCGGGGCGAATTTGAACCAGATCAATATCTTCGGAATAGCGCGGAGCGGGAGCGAAATAGAGCTTATGCAGCGCGGTGCCGCCGCGAAAGGCGAGTGCGTCCGCAAGCAGATCGTCAGAGAAAATGTCAATCAGTGATCGGGAAATAACCAGATCCTGCTCCACCTGCGCATCGCTGACCCACGGCGCGGTCTGTTTCCATGCGGTAATAAAGGCGCGGGGAATCACAGCTCAGTCTCCAGATCAGCGTTAATGGATATTTTCCATTTTTTATTGATGGGGTTGCCACCCTTGGCTTCTGCCGGATTGAGCGGGATGTGGAAGAAGTTTCGGGTCTGAAGTTCGGTGTACAGTGTGTCTGCCAACTCTTCCCTATTGAAAACAGTATCCAACAGGAAGCCGAGACGTTGCAATGCGGTCGATGGAATGGATTTATCAGCGATCGGCTTTAGTTTTTCCGGAGTCATGAGTTCGCTTAATTCTTCAAGCACAGCAGTTACTGACGGAAGTCCGCCGGACTGTTTCAGATAAATCATTAGGTCGATTGCAGTCAGTTCCGGCGAGGATACGGCGATGTATCCGGACGGAGTTTTTTTCTGTTCGATGCCGGTCTGCGGCATTTCAGATTTAATCGGGAAGCAGATTTTCAGATTTTTGTATTGGATCAGGCGGATCGGCGGCTGGATGGTGATGACCGAGAAAGTTTGTGGTTGCTGGTGCCCGGCTCCGTGCAACGCCGCCGCCGACAGAAGTCCGGCATAATAGGGTCGGTTGAGACAACGCATAAAGTCATTGATAAACATTTCCGGCGGCAGAATTCCTGCGTTTCGGTGCTCCGGCGGGATGATGACGTAAAATCCATTTCGAATCTGAAGAATCAGCTTATTCCTGGTCAGTCGTTGCAGACACTGACGTATAGCTGCTTCATTCGCGTCGAACTGCTGATGCAGTTCATCGCGAGTAAAGTAGTAACGCCCGCTGGATAGAACGGATTCAATGTAACTGTCTAAGTATGGTTTCATTAGTTTTTGTTTGCATAATGTATGGATAATCCATTCGTTTTGCAAACAAAAACTAATCAGTCCAAAAAGCGGGCGCTAAGACCGCGGTAGTCGTCGATCCGCCGGTCGCGCAGGAACGGCCAGGCGCGTCGGACGGTTTCGGTGCGTTTGCCGTCGAGCTCAACAATCAGTTCGGTTTCGCTGTCCGGTTTCGCCTGCGCCAGCAGTTCGCCCTGGCAACCGGCGATGAAGCTTGATCCCCAGAACTGCGCGCCGCCTTGGCCGCAGGGCGACGGCTCGAAGCCGGTACGGTTGATACTCAGCACCGGAATACCGTTAGCAATGGCGTGCGAACGCTGAATCGTGATCCATGCCTCGCGCTGGCGCGCCTTTTCGCCTTCCTTTTCGTTCGGATCCCAGCCGATGGCCGTCGGATAAATCAGCAAATCCGCGCCGGCCATCGCCATCAGGCGCGCGGCCTCCGGATACCACTGATCCCAGCAGACCAGCACGCCGAGCGTTCCGACCGATGTCTTGATTGGCGTAAAGCCGAGGTCGCCGGGCGTGAAGTAAAATTTTTCGTAGTAACCGGGGTCGTCCGGAATGTGCATCTTGCGGTATTTCCCAGCGATTGTGCCGTCGCTGTCGAGCACGACCGCGGTGTTGTGGTAGATGCCCGCCGCGCGCCTTTCGAACAGCGAGGTGACAATTACAATGCCGAGTTCTTTGGCCAGCGCACCGAACGTTTCGGTGGACGGGCCGGGAATTTTTTCAGCGAGGTTGAAGCAATGCTTATCTTCAGTCTGGCAGAAATAGAGACCGGTGTGGAGTTCCTGCAAGGCAACCAGCTGCGCGCCTTTCGCCGCGCAGCGGCGGATAGCGGCGACACTTTTCTCAATATTGGCCTCGCGGTCAGCGGTGCACGATTGCTGAACCAGACCGACGGTCAGTTTTTCCATCACAAAACCCCTTTGGGAATCTGCATCGTCACGCAATGGAGCGAGCCATGCTGCAGAATCAATGTGGAACAGTCTATACCGATGATTTCGCGATTCGGAAACGCTTTTCCGACGGTTTCCAAGGCCTGGAAGTCGGAGGGATCGTTGTAGGTCGGAACGAGCACCGCACCGTTGATGATCAGAAAGTTGGCGTAGGTGGCGGGCAGACGTTTGCCGTCCGCATCGAACTTCGCTTTCGGCCAGGGCAGGGGCAGAAGGCGGTATGGTTTGTTTTCCAATGTCCGGAAATTTTTCAGCTCGTTTTCCAATGCCTGGAAAGCCGGAAAGTGTTCGTCTGCCGGATCGCTGCATTGAACGTAGATAATCGTGTTGTCCGGGCAGAACCGGGCAAGTGTGTCGATATGCGCGTCGGTGTCGTCTCCGGCCAGACAGCCGTTTTCCAGCCAAAGAAATTTTCGAACCGCCAGTTCAGAAGTCAGTCTGGCCTCGAGCTGTTTTTTATCGAGGTGCTTGTTGCGGTTTGGATTGAGCAGGCATTCGGCGGTCGTCAGCAGGGTTCCTTGTCCGTCGCTCTCGATACTTCCGCCTTCGAGAATCAGATCGACAGTATGCAGCGGTGTTTTGCCGAACGCACCCGCCGCGTAGAGCTTGGTGGTGATCTGATTGTCGAGTCCGGCTTTGTGCTTTTTGCCCCACCCGTTGAAGGTGAAATCGAGCAGAACCGGTTTGTTGTTTTCGTAAATCGTGATTGGACCGAAGTCGCGCGCCCAGATGTCGTTGGATTCGATTTCGTAGAGGGCGATGTTTTTCATGTTCACGCCGCGCGCCGCCAGTTTTGTATGGACGCACCCTTTGTCGGGAACGACGACAATCAGTTTTTCAAAACGGGTGATCGCTTCGGCAATGTCCATGAGGACTGCCTCGGCCTCATTCAAATAGGGCGCCCAGTTGGTCTTCTCGTGCGGCCAGCAGATCAGCACCGCATCCTGCGGCTCCCATTCAGCGGGTAAACGTTTCATAAAAACTCCTCGAATCGGCGAATCCTAGCTGAGGCGTCCGGTTTTTCCAATGTTTGGAAAACGATTATATTTAGGCCCATGACAAGCCAAGCGGAATCATGGTATATGGAACTGATTCCAGGAGCGATTGTCTATGAGGATTAAGAGATCATTTTTGACAGGAATTTTTCTGATTCTGACTGTGGCGGGATGCCGGCAATCCGGCCGCTGGTATCAGGAGGTTCGCGATCTGTATTACGGCATTCCGGTACAGGTGCGCTATTACCCCGCGAATGAACAGCTGAGTAAACAGGTTTGGGCCTATCTGGAAAGCATCGACGATGTTTTTAACGACTATAAAGCGGGAAGTGAAATTTCGATTATCAACCGACGGAACGACACCGGCGATGTGACGCTGTCGCCTATGCTGGCGGATGCCTTTGGTAAAGCCCGGCAGGCATGGCAGTTCAGTGAGGGCGTGTTCGATATCACCTGCGCGCCGATACGCAATCTGTGGAAGCAGGCCGCCAAGCAGGGAGCCCTGCCGTCCGATGCGGAAGTGGCCGTCGTCCGTGAACGGTGCGGGCTGAATTGGGTTGAGCTGGACGGCACTCGGCTGACGCTTTTAAAAACCGGACTTCAGTTTGATTTCGGCGGCATTGTGAAAGGCATGGTTGCGGATCATGTGATTGAAATGCTGAAAGCGGGCGGCGCGCAGAGCGCACTGGTTCAAATCGGCGGAGAGACCGCCGCCTTCGGTCTATCGCAGAAAAAGAAACCGTTTCACATCGCCATACAGCATCCGGAAGTGCGCGACGGGGTGTGGAGCGTGATTCAGGATCCGGGCACCGGACTCTCCACTTCCACCAGCGGTAACTATGAAAATCCGATCCGGATCAACGGGCAGGTGTTCTACCACATCGTGGATCCCCGCACCGGCTATCCGGCGAAGACGCAGATTGTGTCGGTGAGCATCGCCTTTCCGCAAACCGGCAAGAACTGGCTCGCGGACGCTCTTGCAACCACCGGCGTGCTGCTGGGGCCGGAAAAAACTTTTGAGATCATCAGGCCGTTCGGCGGCGAGGCGATGTTTCTTCTCAAGGAAAGTAACGGTGAGTTGCGTGAAGTCAGCAGTTCCGGCTGGAAGACCTTTAAATGATCCGTGGCGAAAAGGTTGATGCGAATCTTCAATAGCCACGAATCGGAGAATTTTAATGAGCGTTTTTTATCGGCGGCGAGCTGTTGTCTTGAGTCTGCTCGCTTTATGCGCATGGAATCCGGTTCGGGCGGAGGATGCGGATCCGGTGCCGCACCCGACTTCGGCGTGGATCGTCAGTCCGCTTTACGGAGTGGCGCAGAACGAAGACCTGAAAACGGGAGCAACCGATAGCAGTCCGGAGTACGGACTTTTTGTGATGTATGCCTCTCCACGTTTTATCGTCAACAACACGACTTTTTTTACGGATGTTAACCGGAGCGAGGTCTGGGGTAATATCGCGTCGGTTAGTCTTTACGGCGATCCGAAGGCGGACCTGACCTGGTATCTGGGCGGCAGTTATGTCTGGCACCAGATAACGGCCGACCCCGTTAAAATAACCATTAGCGAGCCGCTTGGAAAAGTCGGATTCGTCTGGCGCGTTCGACCGATGCATCTGTCGATCAACCCCTACATCGGGTATGCGCCGCAAACCGTGTACACAAAAGTTTCGACACCCTTTAGGACGATCAAGAGCCGGGATCGTTCCGATCTCGCCGTGTACGGCGTTTCGGCCTACTGGCACTGGAGGATGCTCGGCGCGGACGCCAAGTATTATCTTACGCAGGATCTGGATCACGACACGTTGAACAGCACGTTCCGTGTGTGGGGAACCGCCATGTTTTCTCAACACACCGGCATACTGGCGCGGTTTGAATACACCGAGCAGAACACAACCAAAGACACTTCGCTCCTGATCGGCCCCGTGTTTGTCTTTTAGCGGTGCGGATTGTCCGGCTTAATCAGTAGCAGCGGAACGCTGATTTTGTGCTTCAGGGTTTCCGAGACGCTTCCGAAGAGAAGGTCGCCGGGGAAATTGTGGCCGTGCAAAGCCATCGCCACCAGATCATAGCCGCCGGTTTCAATTTCCTTAAGAATCTGTTCGTCCGGCTCGCCGGCGAGAATGAGTTTGCGGACATCAACACCCTGCGCCCGCAGTTTTTCACCGTGTTTTTCGAGGCAGGCTTCGGCCTGTTTCTGGGCGGCGCGGCGCTGGTCGATGGTATGGGCGTGTATAACATGCAGCAGGCAGACCCGGGCGCGGTTCTGCTCGGCCAGCAGAGCGACGTGCTGAATAATGGCGTTGTCCACCGGCGAGCAGTCGATGGTGACGAGGATGTTTTTGTACACTTGCATGTCAGTTTCCTCCGGCGAGGGTTGAGTAGAGCAGGTAAATGTTGAGAGCAATAACAACAGCGGAAATGATAACCGCCACGGCGAATTCCCCCGCTCCGCTCCGGAACCCGCCCATCACCTTGCGGTCGCGGCACAGGATCAGCAGCGGGATCAGGGTGAACGGCAGCTGAATGCTCAATACAACCTGACTGAGAATCAGGATGCGAAACGTGTCCATGCCGAGCAGGATGATGATGAAAGACGGAATGGCGGTGACTAACACGGCGACGCGGTAGAGCGGGGTGCGCGGGTCTTCTGGTTTGCCCAGAAAGCCGGTGATGACGTTCGCTTCGGCCATCGACGAGGTGATCGATGATCCGACACCGGCGAAAACAAGAGCCACCGCAAAGAGCAAACCGGCCAGTGGCCCGGCCAGTGGACGCAGCGTTGCGGAAGCCTGTTCGATGCTGGTAACGACGAGGTTGTTTTTTGAAAAAACCGCGGCGGCCACAATGATCATTGCGGAGTTAACGACCCAGCCCAGCAGCATGGCGACGGAGGTATCGAGTTTTTCATAACGGAGCAGTTCCATTTTTTCATTTTCTGAGATGCCCCATTTACGGCTGTGAATCACGTTGGAGTGCAGGAAAATATTATGCGGCATGACGATCGCGCCGAGGATCGCCATGGCGAAATAGATACTGCTCCGGTTTACGTGCGGAATAACAAGCGCAGGAACCGCGGCGGCCCAGTCGGGTTTGACGAGCACAAGCTCGATGAGATAACAGCAGGCGATAACACCGAGGAAGCCGATGATGATGGTTTCCAGTCGATGGTGGCGCTGGCTGACGACCAGAAAAACTTTGAGAATAACCGTCAGCAGTGCGCCTGCCCACAGCGGCAGACCGAAAAGCAGATGGAAGCCGATCGCTCCACCGATCAGTTCCGCCACATCCGTGGCGGCGCAGGCGATCACAATAGTCATGCCCAGAAACGCGGAAACCGGCACCGGAAAATATTCACGGATATTCACCGCCAGCGATTTTCCTGTGGCGATCCCGAGTTTGGCGGCCATGTGCTGGATGACGATCAGCATCAGCGTGCTGAGCGTGATCACCCAAAGCAGTTGATAGCCGAACTGCGAGCCGCCTTCGATGTTGGCGGCCCAGTTGCCGGGGTCAATGAACCCGACGGTTACGAGAAAGCCGGGTCCGAGAAAACTCAGAAACTGTTTCAGCGAAAAACCGTTTTGGGCGGATGGTACAGCGGCCATGTACCATTTATAGCAAATTGCCGTCTGCCTCCGTGACGCTTTTCTGCGGGAGATTTTCCAATGGAGGGAAAATCACCTTGCTGGTTTTCCAAACCTTGGAACAAGCGGCCCGATTAAAAATGCAGGCCACCATGCAATGGCCTTGCGCCGGGCGGCGGTTGCGGGTACAAAAGCGCTTTAAAACAAGGCATTTTAATGAGTGTGCAACCGAACAGAGAAGCGTTTTTACAGAAGGCGAAGCAGGGGAACCTGATTCCGGTCTGGAAGGAAATTCTGGCCGATCAGGAAACACCGGTTTCCGCCTACGAACGCGTACGAACCTTTCTGCGCGAAAAAGATCACGCCTCGCACACTTGGATGCTCGAAAGCGTCGAAGGCGGCGAGCATATCGGACGCTATTCCTTCATCGGCGGCAATCCGCGCGCCATTCTCCGCGCCCGCGGCACCGTCACCGAAATCACCGAAAGCGGAGAATGCCGGGAAGTCCGCAATGCCGACCCGCTCAGCGTGCTCAAAGAATATATGAGCCGTTATCGGCCTGTCCGCGATCCAGCGCTGCCGCGCTTTACCGGCGGGGCGGTCGGGTTCCTCGGCTACGACATGATTTCCGTTTTTGAGCCGCGCGTTCCGGTGATCAAAAAAGACGTCATCGGCAATCCCGACATGGTGATGATGATCACCAACGCCATCATTATTTTTGACCGCGTCAACCACACCATGAAAGTGGTGGCCAATGCCTATGTGAACGGCGACCCGGACAAAGCTTATGACGAGGCGTTGGCGGAGATCGACGAGCTGTGCGCGGCGCTGCTGCAGCCGGTTGATCGGGTGTTGATCGACGCGCATCTTGAAGTGGAGCCGGTCGTTCCGGAGTCCAACACCACGCCGGACGAATACCGGGGCATGGTCGCCAAGGCGCAGGAATATATTCGCTCCGGCGACATCATTCAGACGGTTCTTTCGCAGCGGTTCGAAGCGGACAACACGGCCGACTCGCTTGATGTTTACCGCGCGTTGCGCTCCATCAATCCGTCGCCCTATATGTTCTGTCTCGACCTCGCCGAAAGCGCGCTGGTCGGCTCGTCGCCCGAAGTGCATGTGCGCTGCGAAGACCGCCGTATCGAAGTCCGTCCGATCGCCGGAACTCGTCCGCGCGGTAAAACGGAAGCTGAAGATCTGGCCCTCGAAAAAGAACTGCTGGCCGACCCCAAAGAGCTGGCCGAACATGTCATGCTCGTCGATCTTGGCCGCAACGACATCGGCCGTGTCTGCGAATTTTCGAGCGTCAAAGTGCCGGAGCAGATGGTCGTCGAACGCTACAGCCACGTCATGCACATCGTTTCGGATGTTACCGGACTGCTTGCGCCGCAATACGACGCGTACGATGTCCTGCGTGCCACATTCCCTGCCGGAACGGTCAGCGGCGCACCCAAAATCCGCGCCATGGAGATTATCGCTGAGCTTGAAAAAACAAAACGCGGTCCGTATGCCGGCGCGGTCGGCTATTTCAGCTTCGATGGCAACCTCGACTCCTGCATTACCATTCGCACCCTCGTACTCGATAAGAATAAAGCCTACGTGCAGGCCGGCGCGGGCATCGTCGCCGATTCAGTTCCCGAAATGGAATATCAGGAAACCCGCAACAAAGCCCGTGGCATGATGAAAGCTCTCGCGCTGGCCAAGCATTACGCCGCCGCGCGGGAAGGGGTGTCGAAATGATTTTAGTGATAGATAATTACGACTCGTTCACCTACAACCTCGTGCAGTATCTCGGGGAACTGGGCGCGGAAATGAAGATTTTCCGCAACGACAAAATCACCATCGCGGAAGCCATTGCGCTCAAGCCCGCAAAGGTTTTGGTCAGCCCCGGCCCGTGCTCACCGCGCGAGGCGGGCGTTTCGTGCGACATCATCCGTGAATTCGGTCCGCGCGTTCCGCTGCTTGGCGTCTGCCTTGGCCATCAGGCTCTTGGCGATGTGTTCGGCGGCAAAGTCGTCCGCGCTGCGCGGCTGATGCACGGCAAAACCTCGCCGATTCTGCACAAAGGCGAGAGTGTGTTCAAAGGACTGCCCAGCCCGTTCGACGCCACGCGCTATCACTCACTCATCGTCGAACGCGAAAGTCTGCCGGCCTGTTTAAAAATCACCGCCGAAACCGCCGAGGGCGAAATCATGGGACTGATGCACACGCAATATCCGGTTCATGGCGTCCAGTTCCATCCCGAATCGATCCTGACCCAGCATGGCAAACAACTCCTTCAGAACTTTCTGAACATGTAGGTGCCGGATTATGTTTTTCGATACGCATGTTCACTTTGATGATTTCGTGAAGGACGGCACACTAGAACAGGTGCTGGAACGAGCGCAGCTTTCCAATGTTCGGAAAATGATCGCGGTCGGCGGATCGCCCGCAGCCAATGAGCTGGCGCAGCAACTGGCCGAAGCGCACCCGGACCGGATTTATGCCGCCGCCGGTTACGACCGTCATATGGCGGACTCAAACTGTGACATTGCCGCGCTCCGCGAACTCGCGGCGAAGGAGTCCACAGTCGCGATCGGCGAAACCGGACTCGATTATTTTTACGAACCGGAAAAAGCCAAAGAGCAACAGCAACTGTTTTTACAATGTTTGGAAACTGCCATTCAGATCCGCAAACCAGTAATCGTTCATACGCGCGATGCGGACGACGACACGCTTTCGATCCTCGCCGATTTTTCAAAACATTGGAAAGGTGACCCGGCGCGCGTCGGCGTGCTCCATTGTTTTACCCGCGACCAAAAGATGGCGAAGGCGCTGATCGATCTCGGTTTTTATATCAGCTTCAGCGGCATCGTTACGTTCGCCAACGCCGATCCGCTGCGCGAGGTCGCAAAGTTTGTTCCGGCGGATCGTTTGCTGATTGAAACCGATTCGCCGTATCTTGCGCCGGTGCCGCATCGCGGAAAACGCTGCGAGCCCGCCTTTGTCGCGGATACCGCCAAACGGCTTGCGGAACTGCGCTGTTGTGCAGTAGAGTCGCTGGCGAAAACGACAATGGAGAATGCGATCCAGCTGTTCGGACTATAGGAGAAAACGCTATGAAGAAAATTCTATTTATACTCATCGCACTGTCTGCCGCTGTTTATGCGCAGGATGCCGTCAAAGTTAAAGTAACGGGCGACCGAGTCAGCCTACGCGCCGCGGCGGATACCAATGCCGTGCTGCTTGACCGCGCGATGACCGGTGACGAACTGATTCTTCAAGATAACAGCAATCCTGACTGGGTCGGCGTTCTGCCTCCTGAAGGGATCGACCTCTGGGTGAGCAGCGAGTTTGTCATCAGCAACACCGTGCTGCCGGAAGTGCTCAACATCCGTTCCGGTCCGAGCCTGGGTCACCATATTGTAGGTTCGGCGCAGAAGGGGGACTTTCTGAAGGTGCGCGGCGAAATCACGCAGTGGACGAAGATCGCACCCACATCCAACACGGTGGTCTGGGTCAGTCGCAAGTATGTTGATGCGCCGAGGCCCGTTATGATGGAGCTGGCTGCGTTTCAGGCAGCGCAGAGCGTTATGAATGTTGCCGCCGAACCAACCGTACAAGAAATCATGACAGCGGCATCGGCGACGGATAAAAAGAAACTTACTGTCGATCCGGCCAAGCCGCAGGGCGTTGAAGGGACTTATTCCGGCGTGCTGCAACCATCGGATGCCAGACTCTATAAACTGGTGGATGATCATTTCACCGATGTCATCGTCTGTTATGTGGACGGCAACAAAGCCCAGATGCAGACCTTTACCGGCATGAAACTGGAGATCACCGGCAAAACCTATTGGGCCGAAAAAATGGATCTACCGGTGGTACGTCCTGTTCGGATCAAACTGTTTGCGACCCTGGCGCCAAAAGGGTAACGGAATTATTTTCCCAACTCGGCCTTGCAGAGTTCGTAGAAATTACAGTTTTTGCATGAGGCCGGATCGGCGGCCAGTTCCCATTCCTCTTTCGGGAGCGGCGCGTTTTTGGCCCGGTCGAAGTCGACCAGATATTCCGTCATCTCCGCCACCGAATCCTCAATGCGTGCTTCCAAGGTTTGGAAATCTTCGGCGTTCATCTGAAACGGCGCGACCTGTCCTTCGTTGAGGTATTCGACATAAAGGAATGTGTCATCCGGTTTGGCGCGGAATTTTTCGCGCGCCCAGAGCGCGTAAAGTCCAAGCTGCTCGCGGTGCGATTCTTTGACTTTGCCCGCCTTCCAGTCGTGAATATGAAACTGTCCACCGACGCGGTAGGCGTAGTCGGGAATGACATACATCTTCACGCCCTTGAACTCGATACTCTCCGGATCGCCGCCCATATCCGGCGTCTTTACCGGCAACTCCTGTTCGCGGGTGATTTTTCCAATCCTTGGAAGAACCTTGCCGATGAAATTGACGATACAGTTTTTGATTTGACCGCTCATTTGCTCGGCGGCGGCCTTTTCGTCGCCCATCGTTCCGTAATAATGCTCGCGCAGGCAGCAAAACTTTTTCGGGTCGGTTTTCCACTCGCCGCGCTTCGACTCGGTCCACTTCTGACGCAGGAAAAGGCGGGCGACGGTTTCGAAGGCGGTTTCGGCATCGATCGGATTACCGGCCTGATGCTGGCGCAACACACGCATGACGGAATTTTCAGCCGCCTGGCCCATCAGTCCCCAGCGGTTATCCATCTTGTTCAACTGATAGGCTTTTTTCGTCTCCGGCGAGGCGTTCTTTTCCCAGCCGCCCCACATGCCGTACTTGCTCCAGTAACGGCGGCGGCGGCACTCGTCGAAATCAGCCGCCGCGCTGAACGACCACGAAAAGGTATTTTCCAGTTTTCCCATGCGGGAGAGTTTAACCACGGATGACACGGATTTACACGGATGTTTTCCAATGTTTGAAAAATATCTGCGGTGTTGTGTTCCGCGCCGTTTATGCGATTATAGAGACGCCTCAAAAAAGGGGGTGACTGGTTTCGACGTTTAAGTTGAAGCTTCAGTGGCGTGTCGAGGATGTCGGTTGGCCTCGTTAAACCTCCGGCAAAAACAATAAGTGCCAACGAACAGTACGCACTCGCAGCCTAAATAAAGGCTCGACGTCTTCCCTCTGACACCTGCTGAGGGGATGAAGACGACGACAGCAGGATAGTTCCAAAGCCGGGCAGCCGGACCGCGGAGCGAAACTCCAACAGGCTGCTGGCGTTCGTGATGGCCCCGTCTGCTGACAGTCACGAAGGCGAGACCTTAAAGGCAGACTACACACGTAGAAGCTGTTGTGACGCTTGGGCGGACGGGGGTTCGATTCCCCCCACCTCCATGCTTCCGCCCCGCCGGGCGGGAGCTTTCAGTCAACAATGCTCAATATTCAATTTCCAATTCACGAGTCGGGAGATTTGATCACTGAGGATTGAGTGTTGAATATTGAAAGTTCTCCTGGCCTTTCCACCACTCCATTCTCAGAGCATCGGTGTCATGAGGGCGGCGAGGTTTTCGATCAGGCGGCGGTGTGCCGGCCGGTTCTGCCAATCGGCGAGAATGACCTCATCGCTGGAATTGATGTCTTCGTGGATGATGCATTTCATGGCATCGGCAAATTCGGCGCTGTAGACGGCGAGGGAGGTTTCGTAATTGAGGGTGAGGCTGCGCACATCGAGATTCGCTGTTCCGACGAGGGCGAATTCTCCGTCGATGACCAGCGCCTTGGCGTGCATGAAAGGCGGACGGCGCTCAAAAATACGCACTCCCGCCAGCAGGAGTTCTTCGTAGAGTGCGTGGCTGGCGAACCCGGCATAGAAGTGGTTGTTTTCTTTCGGCACGACGAGACACACATCCACACCGCGCAAAGCGGCGGAACGCAGGGCGCGCAGGATATCCTCCGGCGGCACGAAATAAGGTGTGACGGCCAGGATCTGTTTTTTCGCGAGGATGATACTGTTGAAGAAGCTTTCGGTGGCGACGTCTTCAGCGGTGGATGGGCCGCTGTTGATGAGGCGCGCGGTGACGGTTCCGGCGGATTCGGCGTGCGGGAAATACTGTTCGGTGAGGAGTGTTCCCAAAGATTCTTCGGTGATGAAGTACCAGTCGCGCAGGAAGGAATACTGCAGTTCCTGCACGACGGGGCCCTTGGCTTCGAAGTGGTAATCGCGGATGGGGCCGTTCTTGTGAGTCGAGATGTTTTCGTCGTGAATATTGACTCCGCCGAAAAAGGCGCAGGTTCCATCGACGACCAGCGTTTTGCGGTGATTGCGCAGGTTGATCTGAAACTGGCGTTTAAGCGGGTTGGCCTGCGTCCAGCCAGCGACTTGAAAGTTCGGAACCTTCCGGGCTTTGCCGAAGAGTCCGCCGAAGTGGGCGAGAGTGGAGCCGAAGCGGTCGTAAAGCAGGCGTACCTGTACGCCTTGTTCGGCTTTGGCAACGAGGGCGTCCATGAACTCGCGGCCGATGGTGTCGTTGCCGATAATGAAACTCTGAAGGTGAATGTGATGTTTGGCGCTACGGATGGCTTTCAGCATACGCGGGTAGGCTTCATCGCCATTCACCAGGGGAATCAGCCGGTTGCCGGAAAGGGCCGGATGATCGGGAATGAGAGCATTGAGTGTCCGGTTTAATTCACGCTGGAATTCATTTTCGGCGGGTGTGCCGGTCAGGTTGTGCCAGTAGGCGCGCGGCGCGGCGGTCTGAGTGCCTTTGCGGGTTTCCAGCACATGCTCATCCGCGAGGAATTTCAGGTAGCCCCGGTCGCCGACGCGGTCAACGCCAAAGCTGAGATATAAAAGCGGTCCAATGGCTGGAAACGACCAGGCGGTGAAGATCCAGAGAAGAGTGGAGCTGGCGTTGCGGCGGCGCTGAAGGCAGTGGAAGGTGACGAGCACGAAGGCGGTCAGATGGAAGATCCATCCGATCGTCCATAAGATGTGCTGGCTCATGTGCATGGAAATCTCAACCGTTCAGCGCTTCCCGGATTCCTTTTTCATACAGGTGCGGCTCCAGCAGGAAGGAGTCATGCCCTTTATCGGAATGCACGGTGATATGGTTGACCGGAACGTGACCTTCTTCGAGTTTCTTCCGGTAGTATTCCTGCTCCTCCGGATAGAAGCAGTAATCATCGTCAATCGTGAAAAGGGTGTAGCGCTGGTGCCGGCAGTTTTTAAACAGAGTGGCATAATCCGGCGCGCCGGAGTCGCGCAGCAGATGATAGTCCGACCACGCGGCGATGATCTGCAGATAGGTGTTGGCGTCGAAACGCCGTACCAGTTTGCGTCCCTGATGCAGGATGTAGGACTCCAGCGGGGTGCAGACTTTGTACCACGAAAACTCGTCGTACTCCTGCTCCCAGCGGTTCTGGGCACGTGCTTCGATGAAGTCGAGCGAAACGAAAGTTTTATGCGAAATCATCCGCGCCAGCGCCAGACCGCGCACCGGCGGTTCGCCGTCATAGTAATCACCGTTACGGAAGTTCGGATCGTTTTCAATGGCGAGAATCTGCTCGATGTTATGGGCGCGGATCAGCGTGGTCGGCTCAATGCTGGATGCAATGGCGATGATCCGGTCAGTGATCTGCGGGTAGCGTACCGCCAGATTGGAGATGAGCATGCCGCCAAGTGACGCGCCGATGGCGGCGTGCAGTTTTTTGATGCCGAGATGCGCGAGAAGCGGAAGCTGGGAGTCAACGATGTCGCTGAAGTGAATGCGCGGGAAACTTCCCCCGTAGGGTTTACCGTTGGCAGGGTTAATCGAAGAGGGGCCGGTGCTGCCGTAGCATCCGCCGAAATAATTGACGCAGATGACAAAGAACCGGTTGGTATCCACAATCTTTTCCGGTCCAAGGTAGTCATCCCACCAGCCGGTCTGACATTCCGTATTCCATCGTTCGCCGATGCCGGGCACGGCGGGATTGAAGCCAGCGGCGTGCTGCGAGCCGGACAGGGCGTGAAACAACAGAATCGCATTGTCGCGCTTTTCGTTGAGCGCGCCATACGTTTCATACGCCAGCGTGACGGGGCCGAAGGTGATTCCGCTCCGTAACGTCAGCGAGTCGTAGGCGAAGAACTGTGTTTCAACTGTTTTCATAGGACGAAAGAAATATGAACTATGAACGATGAACTATGGAAGCGGTATTTTCACCGAATCCATATTCATCATTCATAATTCATAGCTCATCTTTCTATTTCAGCGCCTGTTTGAGATCGGCGAGAATATCGTCGATGTGCTCCAGACCGACCGACAGGCGGACAAGGCCGGGCGTGATTCCGCCTTCCTCCTGCTGTGCGGCTGTGAGTTGCGAGTGCGTCGTGGTCGCCGGATGAATCGCCAGGCTCTTCGCGTCGCCGACGTTGGCGAGATGCGAGAAGAGCTGAAGCTTTTCAATAAACTTCTTGCCGGCCTGTTCGCCGCCTTTGACTTCGAACACCACCGTTGCGCCGAAACCGTTTTTGAACAGCTTCTTCGCGATTTTGTGTGACGGATGGCTTTCGAGCCCCGGGAAGCGGACCCATTCGACCTCGCTCTGTTTTTCAAGGAACTTTGCGACCGCCAGCGCGTTTTCGCCGTGACGCTCCATGCGCAGAGCCAGCGTTTCAATTCCTTGCAGGAACTGCCACGCGTTGTCGGGCGAAAGACACGCGCCGAGATTGCGCAGCGGCACCAGCCTCATCCGCAGGATGTAGGCCAGCGGACGGAGCCCGTCGGGCAGATCAATGGCGTAGCGGATGCCGTGATAGCTTTCATCCGGCTCGGAGAGCAGGGGATGCTTGCCGGTCGCCCAGTTGAATTTGCCGGAATCCACCACGATACCGCCGATACCGTTTCCGTGTCCGCCCAGCCATTTGGTGAGCGAGTGCACAACGATATCCGCGCCGTGTTCGATTGGACGCAGCAGGTGCGGCGTGGTGAAGGTGCTGTCCACAATCAGCGGCAGGCCGTGGGCGTGCGCGATTTTCGAGATCGCTTCAATGTCGGAAACGTCGAGCGACGGATTGCCAATGGTCTCAGTGTAGAGCGCCTTCGTCTTGGCTGTGATCGCCTTGGCGAAGTTTTGCGGATCGGTCGGATCGACAAACTTCACCTTGATACCCAGCTGCGGCAGGATGTTGTTGAACTGCGTATAGGTTCCGCCGTAGAGGTTGCTCGACGACACAATCTCATCGCCCGCCTGAGCGAGATTGATGATGCTGTAGAAGATCGCCGCTGTGCCGGACGCGAGCGCCAAAGCACCGGCGCCGCCTTCGAGCGCGGCGACGCGCTGTTCGAGTACATCGTTCGTCGGGTTCATCAGCCGCGTGTAAATGTTGCCCAGCTCTTTCAAGCCGAACAGATTTGCGGCGTGCTCCGTGTCCCGGAAGACATAAGCACTGGTTCTGTAAACCGGAACCGCACAGCTGCCTGTGGAGTCCGGGGTGTAGCCGGCATGAAGTGCCAGCGTTTCTGTTTTCTTACTCATTTCTGTCCCTCTCTTTCTTAAGTCTACTTCGAAACAGAGAGGGCGGAGGTGAGATGCGGTTGACCATCAACTTTCCCCTTGCGGGGCGCATCGCCTTTTGCCAGGCCGTGGCACCTTTGGTTGTCAGGTTGCCGGGCGTTTACTTCACGCCTCTCTGAATGCATGAGGCGGAACATACGCTTTCTTTTATGACTGTCAAATAAAAATCTGACGAAAAGGATAACCAATAACGGATTATATTTTTCAGCCTTTGTTTCCAATGGTTGGAAAAGCCGAATGAAATATTTCCAAACCTTGGAAACATGGGCTTCGCTCTTGCCAAGGCGGAGAGGCTTCCGTACTCTTTGGCGGATATGAATTTAAAGAAGAACGGCACTTTTTTCGCGGGCCTCCTGATGGCCCTCGTATGTTTTGCCGTGACCGGCTGTTCGACGGCCATGCCGTACAAGGAAACCCGTTCCGGCAACTATCTTTACCTCAATCCGTTCAGCTATAAACCCGCAACGCCGCAGGATCACTTGAACTATGCCATGGATCTCAAGAAACGCGGGCATACCACAAGCGCGCGGAAGCAGTTTGAGATTCTTGTGAAACGCTGGCCCGACAGCGCTGAAGCGGCGACTGCCAAGCAGGCGGTGGCTGACATCTATTTTGAGCAGGGAAAAAATAAAAAGGCGTTCACCGCCTATGAAGAGCTGATTCAGCAGTACTACACCAACATTAAGGATTACAACGCGATCCTCGATCGGCAGTACACGCTTGCAGCGAAAGAAATGGATCGCAAACGGATGCGCTGGCTTTTTGGCGGCTACCGCGCTCCCGAACAGGCTGTGCCGTTATTTGAATCCATCATCAAAAATGCGCCGCAATGGGAACGTGCGCCTGAGATGCAATACATGATCGGCCAGGCCTATCAGAAGAACAACGATCAGGAGCTGGCCGTCGTTGCCTATTCAACGGTCGAATACCGCTATCCGGACAGTTCGTTCGCTGAAAAAGCGGGTATCGCAAAAATTGAAAGTTTTAAAAATCTGGTTGAGTCCACACCGTACAGTTTAGAAATCCGCGAACAGGCACAACTTTCCGCTAGAATGTTTCCGGAACTCTACACGAACTCACAGCATCTGGCTGAGGCGCAGGCGTTCAGTAAGCAGTTGCATAATACGTCCGCCGAATATTATTACGAAATCGGCCGCTTTTACGAACGGGTGCCGCGTCCGCCGCAAAACGGATCCGCCGCGATTTATTACAACAAGGTGATCAAGAACTACGGTGACACCGAATACGCCGCCAAAGCCGCGGCGCGTCTGCGCGTGCTTTTCCCGTCCGGCCAAGCTCGGCTGGCCGACGGCACTCTGGCTCCGATTGTTCCTGTGGTTAATGCCGAACCCGGCACGGCTGCGGGCGGCGTGGATATCCGCGTGGGCGGAGGCCGTGCACAGGTACGGACGCTTCCGGAACGACTGTCCACCGATCCGGATGCGATTGAAATCACCGCAGACCGGATGGAATATTCCGGTGACCTGCTTATTGGCGATGGCAACGTCGCTGTTCAGCAGAAGGGTGCCAGCCTTCAGGCTGACCACGTGACCGTGAATTCGCAGACGGGAGAGATCAGAGCCAACGGCAACATTCTGATGATTCGCGACGGTACCCGTTGGGAAGGTCAGGAGCTGGTTTACAACTATAAGACGCGCGAAGGCACCTTTGGAAAATCCTTCATGTATTTTGAGCCGGCCTACATCACTGCCGAGAAAACCGAGCGTATTTCGACCAACGAATTTCTCATGCACAATGCGATGGTCACCACGTGCTCCGGTGAAAACCCGACCGTCTATGCCAAAGCAAAAGAAGTACGCGTCATTAATGATGGCGGCAAAGAAGGCGCCTTAGTCAAGGGCAAGCACGTCACATTTTATGTCGGGCCGGTTCCCGTCTTTTACACGCCGTATTACGAACGCCGCATCGGTGGGGACAGCGTCTTTAATGTTATCGTGGGTTATGGCGGAGACTTCGGAGCCTTCATCAAGACGCGCACCACCTTGCATCCAACGGAGTGGCTCACCTCCAAAACGCATCTCGATCTCTACTCTCAGCGCGGCCTTGGCCTGGGTCAGGATTTTATATGGAAAACACCGCGCGGCGGCGGCAAGATCGAGACGTATTACATCAATGACAATGACCCGAAAAACAATCATGACATGACGTCTTATCAGAACCTGGTTGATTCGCAGCGGTACCGCATCAAGCTGACCGACCGTGAGCAGATTAACCGCGAAACCTATTTCGCCACCAAACTGAATTGGCTGAGCGATCCGTTAATTACCAGAGACTTTTTCAGTAGAGAGTACAAGAACGAAGCCAATCCTGAAAATTATGCGGTCGTGCAGCACTCTGCCGAAGACCATGCCGCCAGTCTGCGCGTCGACCACCGCCTGAATGACTTCTACACTACCGTTAACCGTGTGCCCGAGATGACGTACGACCAGTACCGCTCGCGACTCGGCGACTCACCGTTCTATTTCGAGAGCCAAAACAATCTCTCCTTCCTGGAATTGCAGAACTCATCAACTAACGTCCCGATGCCCAACGACTATCGCGCCGGTCGGTTTGACACCTATAACCAGCTCTTCCTTCCGCTGCGCTTCAAGGACTTCGTCAATGTCATTCCGCGCGCCGGCTACCGAGGAACCTTCTACAGCGACACCGGCACGGACGCGACGGACTCGGCAAAGTATCGCCAGATATTCGAACTCGGCACGCTGACTTCCTTTAAAGCGTACAAAACGCTTACGGATAAGAGCGGATTCTACGGCGACGGCCTTCGCCATGTTGTCGAGCCGTACGCCGACTACAGCTGGCGCGCCAAGCCGAATTTAGAACCGGAAGACCTCCCCCAGTTTGACGGCATTGATACGCTCGACAAACAGAACGATGTTCGCTTTGGCATCCGCAACTTCCTGCAGACCAAACGCGGGGCCAAACGGATTGTTAACTTCCTGGACAGTGATGTGTACACCACTTATCGCCTGGATCCGGCAACCGGCGAAAGAAGTTTCAGTAATCTGGTCGCCGCCGCGGAAATGAGTCTGACCGACCACTTCTCCATCCATTCAGATATCGAATACAACTATTACACCCACAAACTGACACCCGCCAACGCGCGTCTGAAATACGTTACCGACGACCAGAGCGAATACAGCTTTGAATACCGCTATTTGGACGGTACCCGTGAGCTCTTTACGCCGCGCGTCAAACTCTTCCCGAATAACAAATGGTCCTATGAGGCCTCCGCCAGCTATGACCGGAAATATGGCGAGTGGTACGAACGCAAGATACTCGTCACACGCAAGTTTGACTGCGTCGGAATGGGTGCCGGCGTAAAGATTAACCAGTATGACGAGGCGCAACTCTGGATCCAGTTCTGGCTGCTTGCCTTCCCGCAGGAGAAATTTGATACCGGATTCTAAACCTTCCAACCCTTGGAAAAGAGGCCTGTTTTACTGTTCAGTGTCTTGACTTAGCGGGTGATTTCTATACCTTAGTCGACTCTTAATTCCGGTGTGGCGCAGTGGTAGCGCAGGTGACTGTTAATCACTTGGTCGTAGGTTCGAATCCTACCACCGGAGCCATTATTTTTCGGTTGCTTCAAACTGCGCCTTGGCACGCCAGTCTTTGTCGTCGGCAAAGGAATGCTTTTCCCCAAGCACGGCTTGTTTTTAACGGCTCCTCCCGCTAGATTGAGCCCTTCAATTTTCAGAGGGGTTTCATTCATGTTTAAACCGGTTTCGAGCAAAACA
Source organism: uncultured Verrucomicrobiota bacterium (assembly GCA_903831085.1). Lineage (GTDB taxonomy): Bacteria > Verrucomicrobiota > Kiritimatiellia > Kiritimatiellales > Tichowtungiaceae > Tichowtungia. The sequence continues at coordinate 76,161 of CAIKWE010000020.1, forward strand.
AATTTCGCGGAGATGGAGGAGGGCGTACTCGCCTTCTGGCGGGAGCACGGCACCTTTAAGAAGTCGGTCGAAAACCGCGCCAAAAACTCCGAGTTTGTTTTCTATGACGGCCCGCCGTTCGCCACCGGTCTTCCGCATTACGGTCATTTGCTGGCCGGCACGATCAAGGACATTGTTCCGCGTTATCAGACCATGCGCGGTCACCGCGTCGAGCGCCGCTTCGGCTGGGACTGCCACGGCCTGCCGATCGAAGCGCTGGCACAGGAGGCGCTCGGCCTCGCCGGAGCTCCCGCGATTGTTGAAGCAGGTGTTGGCGTCTTTAATGAACAGTGCCGCTCGATGGTCACTAAATATGTCGAGGAATGGGAAAAGACCGTCACCCGCATGGGCCGCTGGGTTGATTTTCAAAACGACTATAAGACCATGGATAAAGATTACATGGAATCCATCTGGTGGGTGTTTTCCGAACTTTGGAAACAGGGCCGCATCTACAAAGCCCACCGCATCATGCCCTACAGCTGGAAGCTCAACACGCCGCTCTCCAACTTCGAGGCGGGCCGCAACTATCAGGATGTGCAGGATCCCGCCATCACCGTGCGCGTGAAACTGAACGGCTTTGAGATCGAAGACGCTTATGCACTGGTCTGGACGACGACGCCGTGGACGCTTCCATCCAACCTCGCCATCTGCGCCGGCGCCAATATTGATTACGTCGCTGTGCGTGACACCGAAAGCGGCGAGGTCTATGTGCTGGCCGAAGCCCGCCTCAGCGCCTACTACAAAAAAGAGGGCGAATATGAAGTCCTCAAAAAGTTCCAAGGTTCGGAACTTGCCGGACTGACCTACGAACCGCTCTTTAACTATTTCAGCGGAAACCCCAACTCGTTCCGTGTTTTGCTCGACGGCTTTGTCAGCACGGAAGATGGAACCGGGATCGTTCATTTGGCCCCGGCTTACGGCGAAGACGACTATCGCATCTGCCGCGCCGCTGACATTCCGATGGTCGAACCGCTCGACGAAGACTGCAAGTTCACCGCGCAGGTGCCCGATTATAAAGGGCAGTTCTGTAAAGATGCCGATAAGGCCATCATCAAACGGCTCAAGGACGAAGGGAAACTGGTTCACCAGTCCACCATTCAGCACAGCTACCCGTTCTGCGAGCGCACCGACACGCCGCTGATTTACCGCGCCATCGACGCATGGTATGTCCGCGTTGAAGACCTGCGCGACGAAATGCTCGCCAACAATGCGCAGGTGCATTGGATGCCTGAATACGTCGGCGAAAAACGCTTTGCCAACTGGCTGGCCGAAGCCAAGGATTGGAACATCAGCCGCAACCGCTTCTGGGGTTCCTGCATTCCTCTTTGGATTAATGTCGACGATCCGAACGATAGAATTTGTATTTCATCGGTCGCCGAACTCGAAAAACTTTCCGGACAGAAAGTCACCGATCTGCACAAACATTTCGTCGATGATATCCTGATCAAAAAAGACGGCAAGATCTACAAGCGCACTCCAGAGGTGCTCGACTGCTGGTTTGAGTCTGGCGCCATGCCGTACGCTCAGCAGCATTATCCTTTTGAAAATAAAATTCACTTCGAAGCGAACTTTCCGGCGAACTTCATCGCCGAAGGGCTCGACCAGACCCGCGGCTGGTTCTACACCTTGATGGTGCTTTCGACCGCACTCTTCAAAAAACCGGCGTTCAAGAACGTCGTCGTCAACGGTCTGGTGCTGGCCGAAGACGGACTCAAAATGAGCAAGCGGCTCAAGAACTATCCCGATCCGCTGCACGTAGTGCATGAATACGGCGCTGATGCACTGCGCCTCTACATGATCAACTCGCCGGTCGTCAAAGCCGAGTCGTTGCGTTTTTCCGAAGAGGGTGTAAAACACGCGCTCCGCCACCTGCTCATTCCGCTCTGGAACTCCTACAGCTTTTTCGTCACCTACGCCAACATCGACAAGTGGAAACCCGGAACCTCGAAGCTTGGTGAAAGCGAAAACCTGCTCGACCGCTGGATTGAAAGCTCGCTCGCCAATCTCTGCCAGGAAGTCACGGCGGCGATGGACAACTACGACCTGCAGCGTGCGGTTCGTCCGTTTGTCGCCTTTATCGAAGACCTGACCAACTGGTACATCCGCCGCTCGCGTCGCCGATTCTGGAAGAGTGAGGACGACGGAGACAAACAGCAGGCCTATGCCACGCTTTATCATGTGCTGATCGAGCTGTGCAAAATCGCCGCGCCCTTCACGCCGTTCATGGCGGAAGAGATTTACCGCAACCTGCGCATGGATGACATGCCCGAATCGGTGCACCTCTGCGACTTCCCGACCGCCGCCGGCGCCAAGCGTAATGTTGCTCTGGAAACCCAGATGCGCATCGTGATGGAAGTCGTTAGCATGGGGCATCAGATCCGTAAAGACCGTGACGCTAAAGTCCGTCAGCCGCTGCGCCGCCTCGATGTGGTCAGCCGTGACAGCGGACTGCTCAATCAGGTAGGCGAACTCAAACAGATTATTGCCGAGGAGCTCAACATTCGCGAAGTGTTCTTCGATGATGATGAAACCGGACTCGCGACACTCAGCGCCAAGGCCAATTTCAAGACGCTTGGGAAGAAGTTCGGGAAGCAGGTTCAGCAGATTAATCTGGCGGTACAAAAGCTCTCCGCGAAGGATTTGCACACAGTCGCATCCGGTAAGGGCCTTGTGCTGAAAACCGGAAGTGAAACCTTTGAACTCGCAGCGGAAGACATCGTTGTGGAGCGCATCCCGAAGGAAGGTCTGGCTGTACAGGCGCAGGGCGCGCTGGTGGTCGCGCTCGATCTTGAACTCGACGATGACCTCATCTGCGAAGGACTGGCCCGCGAATTGGTGAATAATGTTCAGCAGCTGCGTAAAGCGCACGGCCTCGAAGTAACGGATCGAATTCATCTAAAGATTTCATCAGACGAAGCGGTTCGTAAAGCGATTGCGGCTTTTGATGGCTACATTCAGTCCGAAGTCCTCGCGCTTTCGATTCAAACCGTTGAAACGGGTGGCGAAACCGTCGATCTCAACGGCCACGTCTGCATCATTGCCATTGAAAAAGCATGAAGAGGTTTTTAACCACGAAAAACACTGACCACACGGAATTCATTTTTCCAAGGTTTGGGACTTTCCGTGTAATCCGTGTGTTCTGTGGTTTAATTCTTCTTTTTCTTTTGGCGGGTTGCGCGTCCATCCGTCCGCCGCGCGGCGTTCAGCCGCGAACGGTAACGATTGAGACGACCGCCTATTGCGATTGCGGTCAATGCTGCGGGTGGGAGCGCGTCTGGTGGGCGCCGTGGCGGACGGTTTATTCTTCCGGATCAAACGAGGGGAAACCGAAAAAAGTTGGCGTTACAGCTTCTGGAACCAAAGCACGCCAAGGCACCATTGCCGCTGACCGGCGCTATTATCCGTTCGGCACGGTCATGTACATTCCAGGGTATGGATACGGACGGGTAGAGGACACCGGAAGCGCCATTCAGGGACCGACGCGCATTGATCTCTTCTGCGACTCACATCAGCAGGCCTTGCAATGGGGTCGCAGGCGCATGACGATCAATGTTTGGCGCTAGAGGTGGCGGGTGCCCCAAGAGCATGCTCCAGCATTTCCTCGAGCTGTTCAATGACCAGCGGTTTTGCAAGAAAAGCGTTCATGCCCGCTTTTTTGGCAGCGGCTCGTTCGTCTTCCATGACGCCAGCTGTCAGGGCGATAATCCAAGGCTTTTCGTGTTTGCCGGTCAGTTCACGGATTTTGATGGTTGCTTCCAGCCCGCTCATCTTCGGCATCTGCACATCCATCAGAACAATGTCATAGTCCGTATCCATCATAGCGGCCACAGCTTCTTCCCCGTTCCCGACCAGAACCGGGTGCTCATAACCAAGACGTTGCAACATCATTTGCGCAATACGCTGATTAATGGGGTTATCTTCTGCAACCAGAACCTGTAGAGAATTTTTCTTTTTGGGCTGGGTGTGTGCTCCGGACTTCGCTTTCCCGTCGGACTCGACTTTTATTTCTGAGAGTGCCAGCAACATCTGGTTGCAAAGCTTACCCACCTTAACCGGCTTGAAGAGCCTTGCTTTGATGGACGGATCTGCCGGAATATGTTCGCAGGAACTGCTGAGAATAATGATCGGGAGGTGCGGATTCAGACGGTATATTTCTTTGGCCAATTCGCTACCGTCCATGTCGGGCATCTGGTAGTCAACCAACGCAATATCATACGTGTGTCCGTCGATCAGGTGCTCAAGAGCTTTTGCCGGAAGTTCAAATGTTTCTGAAAGAACGCCCCATTGAGCCAGCTGATCGCTGAGAAGCCAGCGGTTGGTTTCATTGTCGTCTATAATCAGCGCCCGTTTTCCGCGTAGCGCTTCAATGGGAAGAAGATCTACTTTTTCTTCGACCTGTTCGGCAATTGGAAGCGTCACGGTAAAGTAGAAGGTGCTTCCTTTGCCTTTTTCGCTTTCGAACCAGATTTTCCCGCCCATCAATTCAGTTAATTTCCGGCTGATGGTCAGTCCCAAACCGGTTCCCCCGTATTTACGGGTGCTGGACGCGTCGGCCTGTGTGAAGGCCTGGAACAACCGGTCTTTGTGTTCGTCGGCAATACCAATGCCGGTATCGTGCAGTGCGAATTCAACCTGACACTGTTTTTTATCCTCATCAAGCAGCACATTGCGGATCTTCAGATGGATTTCGCCATTTTCGGTAAACTTAGTCGCATTGCCGAGCAGATTGACAAGAATCTGGCGCAGGCGGGTTGTATCGCCGAGCAGCATTTTCGGGACATCAGGATCAACATAATACAGCAGTTCGATGTTTTTCTTGGCGGCAATGTGAACAAAAAGATCAAAGGCGTCTTCAACGCATCCGCGCAGAATAAACGGCGAGGATTCCAATTCAATTCTGCCCGCCTCGATCTTCGAGTAGTCGAGGATATCATTGATGATCGTCAGCAGGTTTTCGCCGCTGACTTGAATCGCGTGAACAAACTCTTCCTGCTGCGGGGCGAGGTCGGTGCCGAGCAACAGGCTGGCCGCGCCGATAACCCCGTTCATCGGAGTGCGGATTTCATGACTCATCATGGCTAGGAACGAACTTTTTGCTTTATTGGCCGATTCGGCTGCCAGTTGAGCCGCAATCAAACGCTCTTCGTTTTCGACCTGTTCGGTGATGTCACGCGAAATGCCGACCACGCCGATCACTTCCCCTTTTTCATTCCGCATCGGGCACTTGATTGTGTCGCCATATGTAACTTTTCCGTCTGAATCGACAAAACGATCTCGACTATGCTTCACCTCGCCGGTGGCCATTTGGTGTTGTTCTTCATCAACCTTCTGCTGTCCCTTCGGCTCGGGGAAAAGATCGATATCGGTTTTACCGATCAGTTCGTCGATGGTCTTTGCACCACGCGCTTTGACCCACGCCATGTTGCCGCCCAGCACTCTCGACTGGCGGTCTTTATAATAAAAACGGTCTGTCAGATTGTCAAAAACCGCCCGGATGAACGAGGCGGATCGTTCAGCCTCCTGCTTGGCTTTCAGCAAAGCTTGCTCGCTTTCAACCTGTTGGGTGACGGTGCGGGAAATGCCGGCCACGCCGATCACTTCACCGTCTTTATTTCGCATCGGACATTTAACTGATTCGACATATTCAAATTTTCCGTCTGGATTGACATGGGATCCCCGGTCACGTGTCGTCTCGCCGGTGGCCATTAGAAGCTGTTCCTGATCATATAGACTCTGCCCTTTTGGCCCGGGAAAAAAATCGATATCGGTTTTGCCGATCAGTTCGTCGATGGAATTAGCACCACGTCTCTTGACCCACGCCAGATTACCGCCCAGCAATCTCGAATGGCGGTCTTTATAATAAAAACGATCTTCCAGATTGTCAAAAACCGCCCGAATGAACGCCGACTTCTGCTTGAAGGATTCATCGGTTAGATACTGTACGGTGACGTCTTCCATATAACCCTGCCACAGTATGCTCCCGTCGCGCAACCGTTTCGGAATTCCGCTGGTCCGAATCCAGTGAATGCGATCTTGTGGAGAACGGACGCCGAACGTCATCTCAAAATCGGATAGATTTTCCGCCGATTTTTTCAGCGTATTCTTCACGAGATCAGCAGATTCCGGGCATAACAGCCGCCACGCAATCTGTCCGTCTTTTGCCAGTTGGGCGGGTGAGGCGAAGAAAATATGCTCAATGTCCAGAGTGGAGTAGGGGAACGTGCACCGGCCGTCTTTCCACTGGCGGTACTGATAGATGGTCCCGGGCAGGCTGTTGACGAGCCTCACCAACTGTATTTTGTTCAGGAAAATCCTCTTCTGCAAATTCTGTAATTTCAGAGAAATATTTTTAATCATAGTGCCGTGATAAAAACAGGTATTCCCTGAAAATGCAAGGCCTGTTACGCTGAAATCACATCCCCGACACCGTTAAACACGTAATCCGGCTGGTAGGCGAAACGGGAAATATCCTCACGCTTTGTGACGCCGCTCAGCACCAGCACTGTCGTGATTTCCGCCTCAACGCCCGCGATAATATCCGTATCCATTCGGTCGCCGACAATTGCGGTTTCTTCCCGCTGACAACCCAGCTTTTTGAGGGCATTGCGCATCATCAGCGGATTGGGTTTGCCGACGTAATAGGCTTTGGCTCCGGTCGCCAGTTCAATCGGGGCCAGCAGGGCTCCGGTCGCCGGCACAATCTGTCCGCCCTCAATCGGGCCGGTCAGGTCAGGATTGGTGCCGATCAGCTTGGCGCCGTTCAGCACCAGCTTCGTGGCGTGGCAGATACGCGCATAGTCATAGTTCGCGCTTTCGCTCACCACGACGTAGTCCGGATTATTGTCGTTGATCGAATAGCCTTCATCGTAGAGCGCGTTGATGATGCCTGCGTCGCCAATGACATAAGCCGAACCGCCCGGTTTCTGGCTGGCGAGGAACGTCGCTGTTGCCCGCGCGCTGGTGTAAAAGTGACTTTCGCTCACCTTTAATCCCATGCGCGCCATTTTTTCGCTCAATTCGCGCAGAGTGCGTGCGCTACTGTTGGTCAGGAAAAGGAATTTCTTATCCTCTTTTCGCAACCACGCCACAAATTCGAGTACGCCCGGCAGCAGCTTGTTCCCGTGGTAAATCACGCCATCCATATCGCAGATGAACGCCTTCTTGTTCTGTAAATCCTTCATTTCTTTCTCTCCGGTTCCAATCATTGGAAAAAAAACAGTATCTGTTTTTCCAATGGTTGGAAAGCTCCTCGTTCACTGCAGAATCTTTGGTGTCAACGTGATGTCCGTAATGGACGACTCGCCGCCATCGGGATGCGCCGGAAATGAACCGGCATCGTGTCTTACTCCATCGGTGGCGGGACGATGAGCACGTTGCAGAAGGCCTTGAGGAGAACCTTTTCGGTCACACTCCCCAGCAGCATCTTGCGCAGGAGTCCATGTCCGTGCGATCCGATCACAATCATATCAACATCCAAATTTTCCGCCTGTTCAAGAATGAGTTCAGCGGCATTGCCTTTCAGCAGCATCGCCTGAGCATCCACTCCCGCCTCCCGTAATTTTTTAGAAAGCTGGAGTAGCGCCTGATGCTCCTGCTTATATTCCTCGGCACAGAGATCGCGGGCCATTTCGACATCGCCGACCGGCGCGCTGATAAACGTGGCGGCAGGGTCGTAAAACGATGCGCCAGCATAGGCCGCCGTTTGGAGCTGGTCGGATGCGACGTGAACAATCCACGTTTTTGCATTCAACCCTCTTGCCAGAATGGTCGCCTGCTCAACGACCTTGCCGGTGTTTTTGGAAAAATCCACCGCAACCAGAATTTTTTTCATAACAAACTCCTCTTATTATTCTCTCTCGCTTCCATTGTAGTCCGAACCTAGGAAGAGACAAGGAGTTGTTTAATCGGGTGTCGGGAATTCCGGAGTAAAAGAGCCGACATTTTCTGTCGTCCCGACCCACTGCGTTTTACGGATTATGAATTAACCATGGACGGACATTCTCGAAAATGATAACTCGTAGGTTGTTCTAATAGAAAGACCGAGACGGGTTATGCCGCGAATACTGATAGTAGATGACGAGCCCGCCATTTTAAATCTGCTCAACAAAATTCTCATCGGGCAGGGATATGGCGCGGCTGTCGCCAGCAATGGCGAAAAGGCGCTCCAGCTTCTTCAGACCGAAAAATTCGATCTGATGCTTTCTGATATCAACATGACCCCGATCAACGGAATAGAGTTGCTCCGTAAAGCGTCCGCCACCTGGCCCGATATGGGTGTGATCATGCTTACCGCCTACGGAACCGTCGCCACTGCCGTCGAAGCGATGAAGGAAGGCGCGTTTGATTACATCCTCAAGCCTTTCAAATTCGACGAGCTGCTGCTGACCATCCAGCGGGCTCTTGAATATCACAATGCCGTCAGCGGAAATAAAAACCAGACGCAGAGTGTGCCGCCGGAAAGACTCGCTGGCATTGTCGCTGAAAGCGCCGGCATGCGAAAAGTGTGTGAGATGATTGAGCGGATAGCTCCCGCCTCCACCACGGTGCTGATTTACGGCGAAAAGGGAGCCGGTAAAGAACAGACCGCCCGCGCCCTGCATCGTTATAGCCCGCGCAAAGACGCAACCTTCATGGCCATCAACTGCGCTGGTTCTGCTCAACTGCTGGAAACCGAGATATTCGGCTGCGTCAAAGGTGCTTTCATCGCCGCCGCCCAGACTGGCTTGTTTGAAACCGCGCGCGGAGGAACCCTTTTCCTCGACGAGATCGGAACCATGCCGTTTGAAACCCAGACGAAACTGCTACGCGTGCTGCAGGATAGAAAAATCTGTAAGGTCGGCGGATCGGATTATACGGAAGTGGACGTGCGCATCATTGCCGCCTCCAGCGAAAAGCTTGAACCACTGACTGCCCAAGGAAAATTTCGCGAAGACCTCTATCACCGTCTCAGTGTTATCAGCATGGATATCCCGCCGCTACGCAACCGTACCGAAGATATCCTGCCGTTGGCGGGGCATATGATGCGCCGCGCACTCGGTCCCGACGCCGAACTGCCGGCGATCAACCAGGAAACGCAAAACATCCTGATCCACTACAACTGGCCCGGCAACGTACGCGAACTCGAGAAAGCCATTCAGCAGGCTCTCACCTGTGCGCAGAATGGCAGCATAAGCAAAGACGCCCTGCCGGCGGAAATCGTCAATCGGGTCGAAGAAGGAATTAAATCCGGCACCATCAACAGTCGTTGCGAACAGTTCAAAGGGAAGTCGCTGAAAGCTTTCTTGCAGGGCAAACAGAAGGAGATTCTCCAGCGCACGATTGAGAGCATGCCTGGCGACAAGGGAACCGCAGCCAGTGAGTTGGGGGCCAGTCTCGCCTCCCTTTACCGCAAGCGTACTTCCGACTGATCAGACTTCTCCCGTTTGGAAAAAACGAAACGTTATTTTCCAAGGATTGGAAGCAAGGTTTCGTTTTAGAAAAACAACCTGCGCATACTGTAAACTTTTCCGGAAGTTTTTACTTCTTCCCGAGATCGCAGAGGTTGCATTGGCGGCAGTCAAGGCCGGGCGGAGTCCATGACCGGCCTTCTTTTTTCGCTTTGCGCGAATTATTCCAGTTGATGAGCGCAAGCAGGATGCCGAGCAGGATAAATCCGCCGGGAGCCTGACCCATGAGCATGAAGCTGTGCGTCCAGCCTTCGATCAGTTTGATCTGAAAGAGCGAGCCGGTGGATAGAAATTCGCGGATGCCGCCGATGACGGTGAGCGACAGAGTGAATCCGATGCCCATACCGATCCCGTCGGCAATGGAGGCGAGGATGCCGTTTTTGCAGGCGAACGCTTCAGCGCGTCCAAGCACAATGCAGTTCACGACGATCAGAGGAATGAAAATGCCGAGCGCTTCATAGATGGCCGACGGGGCGTAGGCCTGCATGAGCAGATCCACCACCGTAACGAAGGCGGCGATAACGACGACATAGCAGGGGATGCGCACTTTTTTCGGAACGACATTACGGACAAGCGAAATGACCATGTTACTGCCGGCCAGCACGAAAAGTGTTGCCAGACCCATGCTGCATCCGTTGACCGCGTTGTTGGTGACCGCCAGCGTCGGGCACATGCCGAGCATCAGCACGAAAGTCGGATTTTCGCGGATGATCCCTTTGGTTAACTCTTTGAATAAGGACATTATTTGTTCTCCTTCAGAAGCTGTTCTTTGTTCTGCGCGAATGCTTCGGCAATGGTGAAGACCGCTCCGCCGACGGCGCGGCTGGTGATCGTGGCGCCAGTGATGGCATCAAGGCTACCGCCGTCTTTCTTGACCGCCCACGGAGTCTGGCCGGCTTCGGCCTTCATGCCGTTGAACTGGTCGAGAATGGGATTGGGCGGCAGACCGGTCTCTTTTTTGCCAGCGAGAATTCCGGAAAGAGTTTTTTCACGCACTCGCTCGGCCACGACGGTTCCAAGGCCTGGAGTTTCGGACTGTTTCGTGACGAGCACAGTGGTGATGGTGCCGTCCGGTTTGAGTCCGGCCAGTACGTTGACTTCGCCGGCATACCCTTTGGTTGTGATGGTTTCTCCGGCGAAGCCGGTGATCTGTCCGCCTTTGCGGGCGGCGTAAAACGTAACGCCGCCGAGCGTGACAGCTTCTTTTGTCGGCTGGTTGTCGAAGGCGGGCAGAACCTGACTCAGCGCGGCGGTGTTTTTCCGCTGCTGAGCGGCGGAAATCGGCGCTTCTGTGATTACAAAAACCCACACCATCAGGCCGGTGGCGAAGCAGGAGATCAGCCCCAAGCTTAGTACCAGTCGGGAGAGTTTGACATCATCGTTACTCATTGGGCGGTCTCCTTCTTGATACGGATATAGCCGAACGGTTTACCGATGGTGTAGCGGTCGATGAGCGGAGTGAGAGCGTTCATAAAGAGGATGGAGAAGCTGACGCCTTCGGGATAGCCGCCCCAGATGCGGATGACGCTGGTAATGACGCCGCAGCCGAAGCCGAAGATCAGCGCGCCGTTCGCGGTCATTGGCGAGGTGACCATGTCGGTCGCCATGAAGAATGCGCCGATCATCAGTCCGCCGGCGAGGACATGGTAAAGCGCGGGCGGAGTCAGTTCAGGATTAAAATGATGGGCGAGGCCGGAGATCAGCGCGACAGTTCCGATGAAGGAAGCCGGTATCTGCCATTTGATGAGTCCGCGAGCCAGCAGAAATGCGCCGCCGATAAGCAGAGCCAGCGCCGAGGTTTCGCCGAGGCATCCGCCGACGTTTCCGTAGAAAAGGTCGCTGATGGAAGCGAGCGGATAGTGGTTTTTAAGAGCCGCCAACGGCGTTGCGCCGGTCAGCGCATCGCAGGCCAGCCATTTTCCAGGGTTTGGAACGACCCACGAGGTCATCAGCGACGGGAAGCCGACGAGCAGGGCAACGCGGGCGACGAGCGCCGGGTTGAAAGGATTGTAACCAAGGCCGCCGAAAAGCTGTTTGCCGAGACCGATAGCCAGCAGTGAGCCGAGAATACAGATCCACCACGGTGCACCGGCTGAGAGATTCATGGCGAGCAGCAGTCCGGTGAGGGCCGCGCTGCCGTCTTTCCAGCTGTCGGTCGGCTGTTTGGTCGCCTTCTTCCAGAGGACTTCAACGGCCATACAACCGACGGTGCAAAGCGCCATGACTTCCAAAGCGGCCAGTCCGAAGAACCAGACGGCGGCGATGGCCGCAGGCAGCAGGGCAATCAGCACCTGCACCATGATCTTCGAAATGGTTTCTCCTCCGCGAATGTGCGGCGAGTTGCTGACGACCAGCTTCGTGGCGTCGGGCAGTTGAACAACGGTGGTTTCTTCTGACATAAGGCTTCTCTATTTTTTCTGTTGGTTGCGTTTCGCCGCCAGGATTTCCGCTTTAGCCCGTTTGAATTGCTGGTTCAGAGGGCGATGCGACGGACAGATGTAACTGCACGATCCGCATTCAATACAGGCCATCACGTTTAGCTGTTCGGCCCAGTCAAAGCGCTCGTTTTCAACCGCCTGACTGATCGTGGCGGGAAGAATATCCATTGGACAGGCCTCAACACAACGGCCGCAACGGATGCAGGGTTCGGAGGTGTACTGCGAAACCTGCTCGACCGGAATCAGCAGAATGCCCGATGTGTTTTTCATGACGGTGACGTCGAGAGAATTCTGGGCGGTACCCATCATCGGGCCGCCGAGCAGCAGCTTGGCAGGTTGGTATTTTACGCCGCCCGCCAGTTCGATGGCTTTGGAAATTGGCGTGCCGAGGCGGAAGCGCCAGTTGCCGGGGTTGACGACCGGTTCGCCGGTGACCGTGGTGATCCGTTCAATTGACGGATGCCCATTGATCACGGCTTCGGCGACCGCAGCGGCGGAGGCGACGTTTTGTACGACGCAACCGACATCCATCGGCAGTCCGCCGATCGGCACTTCACGTCCGGTGAGCGCATAGATAAGCTGCTTTTCGGCACCTTGCGGATAGTTGACATGCAGGCTTTGGACGGTGACGTTGTATTTTCCGGCCAACTCTTTGAGTTTGGCAATCGCGTCAGGTTTGTTTTCCTCAACGCCGATGATGGCGGTTTTGAGTCCGAGGATGCGGGCGAAAATTGCCGCGCCGCGCAAAACATCTTCGGTCTGTTCGACCATCAGGCGATGGTCGGCGGTCAGATAAGGTTCACATTCCGCGCCGTTGAGGATGAGTGTGTCGACCGGTTTGGTCGGCGAAAGTTTAACGTGCGACGGAAAGCCCGCGCCGCCCATGCCGACGATACCGGCATCAGCTACGCGTTGTTTGAGCACAGCGGGTTCAGCATTCTGCCAGTCGGTGATCGGCTCGAACGGAGAACCCCATTCGTCTTTGCCGTCAGCGGTGATTTCAATGGCTGGAACACTTAAGCCGGTCGGGCCGTGACATTTTTCGAGCGCGGTAACGGTTCCGCTGGTCGGTGCGTGGAGCGGTACAGAAACGAAGCCGGTCGCTTTGGCGAGCAGTTGTCCTTTTTTGACGAGGTCACCTTTTTTGACGACGAGTTCCGGCGGCGCGCCGATGTTCTGATGAATAATCACCGTGTATTTTTCAAGCAGCGGAGCGGTCTGCACCGGCTTGGAGGCCGAGAGGGCTTTGCTGTCGTTCGGGTGAACGCCGCCTTTGAATTTGCGGGGTTTATCGCTCATTTCAAAACTCCTTCATAGGCACCGGCGGCGTGTTTCGTGGCCAGCCGCAGGGCTTTGGTCGGGCATTTGGCTTTTTCAACCAGATCGGAAATCGGCGGATTGCTGTAATTCGTGGCGACGAGGAAACCATTGATAGTCATCTGGTTTTCGCTGTCGGCGGCCTTGACGCACTTGCGGCAGGCGATGCAGGCGGTTTTGCAGACTTTGAGTTTGAGCGCGCCTTTTTCGGGCGAGTTGCAATAGACGTGTACATCGACGGCGGCAGGCGCGAGGATGATCAGGTTTTTCGGGCAGGTTTCGACGCATTTGCCGCAACCGGTGCACAGATCAGGATGAACCACGGCGAGGCCGTCGCGCATTTCGATGGCGTCAAACGGACAGGCGCGCGCGCAGGTGGCGAAGCCGATACAGCCGAAATCACAGCCTTTGGCTCCGCCCGCGACCAGCGCGGCGGAGCGGCAGTCGCCGATGCCGTTATAAGGCGAGCGAACCGTGACGGCGCAGCTTCCAGCGCAACGGACGACCGCGAAAACCTTTTCTTTTTCTCCGGCGGTGATGCCTAAATATTCGGCGATGCGTTTAATGTTTTCCGGGTTACTGACAGGACATTGTGAAGGAATGGTGCGGCCTTCGACGATGGCCTTGGCGAAGTCAGCGCATCCGGCAAAGCCGCATCCGCCGCAGTTGACGCCGGGCAGCATTTCGGTGACGGTTTCGACTCGGGCATCGGCCTCGACGGCGAAAGCTTTGGCGGTTGCTCCGATGACCAGCGCGAGGAGCGCGCCGAGTCCGGCGGTGAAAAGTACAGCAGTGATTATAAGCGTCATATCGTTCTCAGTCGTTGGTTAGACAAGTCCGGAAAAACCCATAAAGACCATTGCCAGAATTCCGGCGGTGACCAGCGCGATAGCCGTTCCTTGAAACGGAGCTGGCACTTTAGCCAGATCGAGCCGTTCACGCAGGCTGGCAAAGAGCACCAGCGCCAGTGCAAAGCCGATCGCGGAGCAGGTGCCGAAAATGGTGGCTTCAATAACGCTGTGTCCGGCTTTCACACTCAGTTCCGCCGCGCCCAGCACGGCGCAGTTGGTGGTGATCAGCGGCAGGAAAATGCCGAGCGCTTTGTAGAGTGGCGGGCTGAATTTCTGGAGGATGATTTCCACCACCTGAACCAGTGCGGCGATGACCACGATAAAGACCAGAATTTTAAGAAAGGCCAGTTTGATGACAACGCCGCCGATCGTGAAGGTCTTCGAGAGCACATAGTTGTAGATGAGCGACGTAACCAGCGACGCCAGCGTCATTACGAAGATCACTGCGCCGGACATGCCGAGGGCTGTTTCGAGCTTCTTCGAGACACCGAGGAAAGGGCAGATGCCGAGAATTTTGGAGAGCACGAAGTTGTTAACGAGAATCGCGCCGATCGTAATCGCCAGAATATTGTTCCCCATGTGGAGGCTCCTTGTTTAATAAAAAAAGATGCCAAAATTTATGGGAAACTTTTCACATAATCAATCACCGTCTGCCGTTTATTTTGCACAATAAGTTTTTCATCAAAGCGAGGCCATCTGCCGGCCGCGCTCAACGTAGAAGATGTGATTTCCGATGGTCGTAAGGTAGCGCAGGCTGTCCGCCCAGTAGGGATGAATATACGCGGCGTGATAGTGGGTGGCCCCTCGGGTGTTGTCCCGAAGAAAGCCCTCCTCCATTAGGGAAATCAGGTTCATGGCTTCTTCGTATGCGTCGGACTGGTTTTCCGCACGTCGGATCAGCGGGCTGTAATTCGGTTCACTGCGTTTCCAGACACTGGACATACAGGAAAATGCGCCGATTTTGACGGTTTCGGGAACCACGCGGTGCAAAGAACCCTCCGCGCGGTTTAAAATGACGTTCAGAACCGCCTGCATTCCTTCCGGGCCTTCGCCGCCAGCCTCCAGCACCAGGCAGGAGGCGACAATCTGGCGGTCGTAACTGCTCAGAAAGCCGTCGGCTCGCGCCTGAAACACGGCGACGCCAAACAATATGGCAAAAATTATCCGTTTCATGCTTTCTCCCCCCTGTGCTCAAAATCTCCCCCGAGATGGCACGTTTGAAAAAAGAGCGGCGGACTCTACTCAGACCGGGGAGGGGGTAAAGGGCAAAAACCCTCTTTTTTTCCGCTGCCCGGCCGGGCCGGGATGCCGCTTGGCTGTTTACCCCTGTTTTTAAAGGGGAAAATGGATGTTTTGCCTTTTAAAAAACAGTTTCAAAAGGCCGGTTCGATGGTCGACGGGAGGCCAAAAATAGACTTCCGGATGGACTTCGGGAGGGCTAAATACCAGTTTTTGACCCTGTTTTCCAATGTCTGGAAAACTAATCCTCGATCGGTTCTGAGGCGGAGATACAGACCGGATTTATGTTCCAGATTTTCTCAGCATATTCGCGGATGGTTCGGTCGCTGGAGAACCAGCCCATACGCGCGACGTTGAGAATGGCCTTTTCAGCCCATGCGGCAGGATCGCGGAACAGAGTTTCAATCTTCTGCTGCACTTCGATGTAGGGACGGAAGTCCGCCATATAGAAGAAAGGATCTCCGTGGCGGGTGAAGTCATTGAAAATATCCATATACAGATCGGGTTGCGTTGGGTCGAAGGCGTTGATGCGGATAGCTTCGAGGACTTTCTGCAGTTCGGGATCGCTGTCGTAGAAGCTCCACGGGTTGTAACCTTCGCTGGAAAGCTTTTCGAGTTCTTCCACGCGATGACCGAAGATGAAGATGTTCTCTTCGCCGACGTTCTGGGCGATCTCAATGTTGGCTCCATCCCAGGTGCCGACAGTAAGCGCGCCGTTGAGCGCCAGTTTCATGTTGCCGGTGCCGGAGGCTTCTTTGCCCGCAGTCGAAATCTGCTCAGACAGGTCAGCCGCCGGAATGATTTTTTCGGCCAGCGAGACGTTGTAGTCGGGAAGGAAGACGGCTTTGAGGCGGCCTGCGACGACCGGGTCGTGGTTGACGACGGCACCGATGGAGTTGATGAGTTTGATGACGCGCTTAGCCATGTGATAGGCAGGCGCGGCTTTGGCAGCGAAGATAAAGGTGCGCGGCACGATGTCAGCTTTGGGGTTGGCTTTGATGCGCTGATAGAGCGCGATAAGGTGCATGGCGCTGAGCATCTGCCGTTTATACATATGCAGGCGTTTAACCTGCACGTCGAAGAGCGATTCCGGGTGGATCGGCACATGCAGAGTTTCCTCAATATGTTGCGCCAGCGCCACCTTGTTACGGCGCTTGATGGCCATAAATTCCTTCTGGAATGCTTTGTTGGTCGCAAACGGCTCGAGTTTTTTAAGCTCTTCGAGGTTTTTGATCCAGCCTTCGCCGATTTTTCCGGTGATGAGATCTGAAAGTTCCGGATTGCACTTGAGCAGCCAGCGGCGGTGAGTGATGCCATTGGTGATATTGATGAATTTGCCAGGGTAAATTTCGTTGAACTCCGGCATCACCCGTTCTCGCAATAACTGGGAGTGGAGTCCTGCCACGCCGTTGACTTTGTGGCTGCCGACGACGGCGAGGTTGGCCATGCGAACCTGACGGGTTCCGTTTTCTTCAATCAGTGAGACGTTCTGGATTATTCCGGTGTTGCCGGGATGATCCATTTCCACGCGTTGCAGAAAGCGGTGGTTGATTTCGTAAATGATCTGCAAATGGCGCGGCAGGACGCGTTCCAGTAATTCGACCGGCCATTTTTCGAGCGCTTCGGGCAGGAGGGTGTGGTTGGTGTAGGCGCAGGTTTTCACGGTGATCTCCCACGCCTTTTCCCAGGGAAGATGATTTTCATCGCACAGGATACGCATCAGTTCGACAACCGCCAGTGCGGGATGGGTGTCGTTCATTTGAATCGCGTTTTTCTGCGCGAACGAATTGAAGTTGCTGTGGTTTTTCTGGAAACGGCGGATGATGTCGCGGATCGAGCAGCTGCAGAGGAAGTATTCCTGAATCAGCCGCAGCTCTTTGCCTGCCGTGGTGCTGTCAGACGGGTAGAGCACCTTGGTGACGTTCTCGGCCCAGTTTTTTTCTTCGACGGCGCGGATATAGTCGCCCTGATTAAAAACGTCGAGGCGGAAGCCTTCGTCGGCGCGTGCGCTCCAGAGACGGAACATGTTGACCGTATTGTTGTCGTAGCCGATCACTGGAATATCGTAAGGCACCGCCTTAAACATCTGCCAATCGGTCCAGACCGGATGGCGCCCGCGGTGGGTGCTCGAAATATTTTCAATGCGTCCGTAAACAAACACCGGCACCGTGTATTCGGGACGGATCATTTCCCACGGATAGCCCAGTTCCAGCCAGTTATCCGGACGCTCCTTCTGCCAGCCGTCCTCAAACTCCTGCCGGAAAATGCCGTGTTCGTAGCGCAGGCCGTAGCCGTAGGCGGGCAGTTCCATCGCGGCCATTGAATCCAGGAAACAGGCTGCCAGCCGTCCGAGGCCGCCGTTGCCGAGCCCGGCTTCGATGTCGAGATCGATCACCTTCTGCAAATCGATATCCAGCCGTTTCAGCGCTTCACGTGCGGCGGCCATCATGCCGAGCGACAGAACATTCTGCTCGAGCATTTTACCGATCAGAAACTCCAGCGAGAGGTAATAGAGGCGCTTAACGTCTTTATCGAGGTAAGTTCGTTGCGTGACGGTGAATCCATCGACAGCCAGGTCGCGCACCACATGGGCAAAGCTCCAGAACTTGTCGAAATCAGTCGCGCTGCGCATGTCCTTGCCGCGGCTGTAGCGCAGGTGAAACAACGTGCGCTCTTCGATCATGTCGGCGGTAACCTGCGTTTTTTTCGGACACTTCATTAATGGGCTCCATTCCGTCTAGAAAATCGGACGAAGCATAATTTGAATAGAAGCAGACCTGCAAATGAATTATCGTGCCCATTATGTCACACCGTCTCCAAAATTGTAAGATCACACCATACTATCGCAATCTGCTCGATTCTCTTGGGCCGGATCATCCATTGCGCCGCACCGTCGAACCGCTCGACGACTGTTTACCGATGCCCGGCGAACTGGCCGATCCGCTTGGCGAAGAAGTACACAGCCCTGTGCCCGGCCTCGTTCATACCTATCCCGACAAGGTGCTCCTTTTTGCCACTTTGGACTGCGCTGTCCATTGCCGTTACTGCACCCGCGGACGTCTTGTCGGAAAAAGTTCCAAGGGTTGGAAGTTATCGAACGAAGTTTTTCAATATTTGGAAACACATGCAGAGATTAGAGATGTTCTCGTCTCCGGCGGCGACCCGCTGACGCTTTCCGACAATGAACTCGACGAACTGCTCTGCAATGTTAGGAAAATTAAACATATCCGCACCATCCGGCTTGGCTCCAAAGTTCCCGCCGTGCTTCCATCGCGTATCACGCCGGAACTGGCCGCTATTCTTGCCAAACACCGAGTCTGGCTTCAGCTGCACTTTATCCATCCGGCGGAACTCACCAAAGAAATGACGCTGGCTTGCGACACGCTCGCCGAAGCTGGTGTGCCGATGGTCAGCCAAACCGTTCTCCTGAAAGGAATCAACGACGACACCGATACGCTGGCGGAACTTTTTTACGGACTGCTCGAGCGGCGCGTGAAGCCGTATTACCTTTTCCAGTGCGATCCGGTTGTCGGTTCCTCCAGCTTCCGCACGTCGGTTGAGAAGGGGTTGCAAATTATGCGCGAACTGCAAGGGCGCATCTCTGGACTCGCCATGCCGACCTTCGCCATCGATGCGCCGGGCGGCGGCGGAAAAATTTCTCTGCTTCCCAACTCGCAGTTCCGCCGCGAGGGCAACGAGATTGTCCTTACAAATTACGAAGGCAAAGAATACCGTTATCCCGATCCTGAATAAACCGTAGCGGAGGGTGTTATGGCATACCGCCTTAAAAAAGGACGGAGGCTGAACCGGTCGCTGAAAAAGACGGCGCACAGCCAATTGGCCAGCGCCATCAATCAGATTTGGACTGTTGGGCCCGGAAATCCGGAAGGGATTCATCAGGCCCGAAAACAACTCAAAAAAAACCGCGCTCTCTTGCGGATGCTTCGTACCTCGCTCGGAGAGCGTTATCAGCCGCAGAACTGCGCCTTGCGCGACACCGCCCGCCTGCTGTCCGCCCGCCGTGATGACGAAATCCTGCTCACAATATTTGACCGCCTGACTGCGCCGCTCCCGCAGGAAGAGCGTACCCGGTTGGCAATAGTGCGTGCGCGGCTGGCCGGACGGCAGACCGCCGCCATGCATGTCGGGACAATCGACCGGATCCGTGGATTGATCACGCTGGTACGTCTTAAAGCCGTGATTTGGAAATGGCCTGCCGCCGGCAGAGAGGCGCTTTCCGAAGGTTGGAAAAAAGGATTCAGGCGGGCCCGCAAGGGCTGGCGGAAAGTTGAGCAGGGCGGAGATCCGGTTCAGGTTCATGAATGGCGGAAGCGGGTGAAAACCCACTGGTATCATACCCGTCTGCTGCAAGGCTTCGCGCCGGAAACGCTCAGCCTCCGCCGTGAACGGCTCAGAGAACTGTCAGTTTTGCTGGGCGATTTTCAGGATCTTGTCGTTTTTCGCGAACAGATGGCTTTCCAGCCCGCGGATTTCGGTTTGCCCGGTCAGGTGGCGATGCTTGATCAGTTGGCTGAAGCCGAACAGTCCCGGTTGCTCGAAGAGGCACGTTCTCTTGGTAGAGAGCTGTTCGCCCGCAAACCGGAATGGCTTGCGGAACACATTTAGATGAACGTTTAATCCGGATTGCAAACAGATGAAATGGTTACGTAGAAAACCGAAGGTTCTGAAGATCGGTCTGGCGCTGGGCGGCGGCGGGGCGCGCGGACTGGCGCATATTCAGGTGCTTGAAACGCTCGATGAACTCGGAATCAGGCCGCATGCGATTGCAGGTACCAGCATTGGCGCCGTCATGGGCGCGCTCTACGCCTCGGGTCTTTCCGGTAAAAAAATCCGTAACGTGGTTCACGAGTGGCAGACCCCACGGCCTGAGAAAACTCACGGGATTCTCGACCGGCGCGACCTGCGCCGCTGGGCGGCTCTGCTCGATCCAACGTTTGACCGCAGCGGATTGTTTAAGGGAGAAAAAATTATCCGTTTCCTTTCCGACCACATCAAGTGCACGACGTTTGAGGAACTTCAAATTCCGCTGGTTGTTACCGCGGCCGACTATGGCGACGCCTCAGAGGTTGTTTTTAAATCGGGCGACCTTCTTTCCGCTGTGCGTGCCAGCATGGCTATTCCGGGAGTTTTTACACCGGTTGAACGTGACGGAAGACTATTGCTCGACGGCGGCGTGGTTAATCCGTTGCCATATAATCTGCTTCAGGATGAGTGCGATCTGGTGATCGCCGTGGATGTCGGCGGTGTCCGCCAGGTGGACGAAAAACACCGTCCGCCTTTTTTTGACACCATCATCAGCGGTTTTGAAATTATGGAAGCCGCGCTGATTCGCAATCGGTTGCAATCCAATCCGCCGGATATTTATCTCAAGCCGGACATCCGCAACGTCGGGTTGCTGGAATTCCACAAAACCGAACAGGTCTTCCGTCAATCAGAAGCCATCAAAGACGAACTGCGGCAGAAGCTAAGAATGCTGATGAAGTAATTTGCTGTTGCGGTCAGTTTTCTTTTTGTCTAAAAGGAACCAATTCTTAACTTTCCCGAAAGGAAGCCGATGAAACTTATCAGACTGGCAGTCGTTCTATGTTTCTGTTCTTCCGTTGTTCTCGCTGAGACAACTCTTGAAATTATTCAACAGCGGGCTGAAAGTGGTGATGCCACAGCACAGACATTGCTTGGTCTTATGGCGCAGTACGGTTGCGATCTTCCGAAGAATGACGATGTGGCGCTGGAATGGTTCCAGAAGGCGGCATCTCAAGGCGATGCATTTGCACGAAAAAAAGTGGCCTATTATGAGCAAAAACCGGGAACACAGTCTTCTGCGAAAACTTCGTCCGACAATAAGGTCAAAAAACCAGCCAGCAACCCTTCTGGGAAACCCTCGCTACTCAATGTTGAGGAAAAAGTTTCCAATGCCGGAGCTATCGAATATTTGGGGCGAATTGATTTGGATGAATTGTTCCTTAATCGCGAAAAGTGTGTCGGTAAAGTGGTAAAACTAGCATTCAGGAACAATCCCCTTACTAGTCTCAGCGTCCGTGAGGGGAAGCAGGCATCACTGCTCATTCGCGGTAAAAAAGATAATGGTATCTTAGTTTCTTTAAGGGTATCTGGTCAGGAAGCTTTAGAGTGGGCCATGAGTGTGTCGAAAAATGACGACGTGGTATGCTCAGCCTATGTTTTGGTCGATGCAACGGATTTGATCGCGCTTGGAACCGAACAGCGTAAAGAAGAAGTCGGCTACCAGTACAAATGGTGAGACCTTGTGGTAAAACTTGTGCATTCTAATCGAGAGCTCTGTTTTATTGAAAAACGAAAGGATATTAATGAAGACCATAACTTTGTTCCTTGTTTTCACCTTATATTCTCTGACCGTCTTTGCTGAAACAACCGTTGAACTGGTTCAGCAGCGTGCGGAAGGCGGTGACTCCACGGCGCAGGCATTGATGGGTCTTATGTCTTATAACGGATACGGTGTGCCGAGGGATCGCGTCGCCGCTTTGGAATGGTATGAGCGCGCTGCAAACCAGAATCATGTCTATGCAGAAAAAATGGCTGCCAAATTAAAGACGAACGCCGAAAGTACCAAAGAGTCTCTGCCGGTTGGCGACAACGGCAGGTCAAGTTCCCTTCCGGCAAAGGAAGTATCAGCAGACAAAGATTCTAGCGCGGGATCTGTAGAATATGCTGGTGATGTTGAGCTCAGTAGATTGGCTCTTAAACGCGAAGAATATGTCGGCAAGGTGGTGCGGCTCTCATTCATGTCGCCATTTAAACTGCGTGACCCTGTGAGGGGTAGTTCTTCGTTTTCAATCTTTAGTAAAAACTACGAAGGCGTTTCTGATTCCTTGTCACTATCTGGCCAAGACGCACTGAAATGGGCTATGGCCGAAGCGAAAAGAGGACACGGTGCCACGCATACAGTTTATGTGATAGTTGAAGAACACAAACTGATTGCTCTCGGGGACCATCAGAGCAAAGTAGATAACGGTTACACCTATAGCTGGTGATTTGAAATCCGGCAGACGCCGAACATCCTTAAACTCCGCTTTTACCTTCGGGATGTGTAAATTCGCCGGTACTCTTTCTCACGGATGCTTCCATCTCGGAAAGAAGCGTCATCGCCGTCGGATATAGGCCTTTCAGTTTGGGGAAAGCCTGTAGTGTTTTTGAGATGTGATTGTGCAGATAATTCAGATTGATGGCGACATCTCGGTCGGTGTGTTTGACCTGAAGATAGGAGGTTTGTTTTTTTAACACATTAGCTAATTCGTTCCTTTTTCTGGGCGAAATAGCCTCTTTGGCGAAGTGGGTCAAAAGTTCAACGGCTCTCCGTTGTATCTCAATGGGTGTCATTCGGTTTCTCCAAGATGCATTGCAAAGTGAGCTGGGTACCAATTCCTTTTGATGATGTAAAGCCGATGGTATGATTTCCTAAGTGTAATTCCGCGCGGTCAGGCCGGATGGAAATCTCAATCTTTTCTTCCGGATGCCGTTTCCTCCACACATTGGCCAGAAGAATGGCCTTTTCGATCCCATCGCCGGTCCGGTAGTTCCAGACCTCATCAGGTTGAGCGAGGCGCGGGCCGTCATAGATAGATTCGTCCGGCATGTTTTTTAGAATCTGTACGAGGGAGTCGTCGGTTAAGTCCGCCGTGCCCGCGATACAGACGGGATTGCGTTCGAGCGCGGCTTTGAGGAAGGGTGCCCAATCGGTGCGGCTTAGGTCGCGCAGGGCGTAGAAGGCGAGGTCTGCCGAGCGGTTGTCTTCGCGCATCGATTCGACATAGGCGATGATTTCTTCGCGGTTCATGCCGGGGATGATTTCCAGTTTTTTCCAAGGCCTGGACGTTTTGTTTCCCGCGTCGCTCGCTTGCACTCGCAAGCGGCCGGCGAGTCTTGGAAACTCCGGCTCCAAATGAACGAATTTTGCCAGTTCGGCGAGCATTTCGTTTTTACCGGAACTGTTGCATTCGAGTTTTTTGCCGAGTTCTGCCATACTGTCGGCGTCGTAATGCTGGATGGGGTTGTTTTTGAAAAACTCCTCCAGCTTGGGCAGGCAGATGCGGCCGGGGATCGGTTCGCAGTAGAATTCGTCATTATCAATTTCTTCGAGCATCTGGCCGCGGGTGCTGTCGCCGATTTTATAGGGCGCGCTGTGTTCATAGGCATAAGCGCGCTCGGCGGTGATCCACCGTTTCTTCCCGTGAAAATCGTGGCAGATCTGAAAGCATTTCTGGAAGCGGGAGTTCTGCCGCAGGAAATTGGCGAGAATTTCGAAAGTGATTTCGGTGGAGAGATATTCGCCAATTTTCCGCTGGAACCGCTCATAGTGCGCAGGCTCCATGGTGTATTCGGGGTAGACGCAGTGAACGTAACCGGTGTTATTGAGCACCATGGTGATCTGCTCGTGGCGCAGGGCGCGCTGAGCCTTGTCGGTCAGCTCGGTGCCGTTGAACCACATGTTTTTGGTGACGATGCGCCGGTTGTTGGTGAGCACGCCGTCGCCGACGGCCACGAAGTTCTGCGAGTGCAGCGGCGTGGCCATCAGGAAAATGTCTTCGAGCGGAACGCCGCAAACGATGAAAAGCGCGGCGGCATAGAGAGTGGAAAGCGAGACGCATTCGCCCGCGCCGGTGCGGTAGCCTTCGCGCCGCACAAAGGCGTCCATGGCTTCGACGGTTTCAGTCTTCCAATAAGGAATAACGGTCGAGTTGTATTTTTCGAGCCCGAAGTGGCGGCGGATATCCTGATCGAAGTAGTGTTTGTCGCCTTCGTAGCCGAAGAGCGCATTACTGGCGCTGATCGTTTTGGCGTCCATGAAGGGCGTGAAGCGGTTCATCTCGGTCTGCTGGTCGGTCAGACCCCATGTGTCGAGGTCGAGGTTGAACTCGTAATGGTCGATGATGTATTGCTTGAGCCGGTCGATTTTCTTGCGCGGACTCATCCTGTCAATCTTGGCGAACCAAGGGTTATCGCGCCATTTCCAAATGAGCGGGCTCATGATATTGGCCAGCAGCAGGGCGTAGAGCAGTTCAGGGAAAACAAAGATCTCCATATCCGACAGCGTGACGGCGGAGGAGTATTTTTCGAGTTCTTCAGGCGGTACGGAGCGCATCTTAACGGGTTCCTGACACGGTTTTTCCTTTTCCAAACTTTGGAAAGCGTATACTAATGTCGGCTCAATCAAAAGGTTTTACCATGTCTGAAGAAACAGCCAATTTGTCCCGGCCTGATGAGGACATTCTCCTCGACCTGAATTTTGTTCCGCAATGGGCAAAAAAAGCGCCCGCCATTAACCACTACGCCTCCGACGACCGCTCCGAACGCCGCCCGTCGTCGCGCGACCGCCGTGACGGCCCGCGCCATGAACGTAGTGACCGCCGGGAGAGCCCGCCCGGTGCCTCCCGTCCGCCGCGTGAACGTTCTTCGTCGGGTGAACGTCCGGCTTTTGGCGGGACAGGCCGTCCGCCGCCGCGCGGAGAGCGCCCCGCGCAGGAGCCGCGTCGCGAAATTGCTCCGCGCCCCGAGCGCATCGATCTGCCGGTCGAAATCAAGTTTCTGCCCGAACAGCAGTGGCTGGCCTCGATGGTGAGACAGATTCATCACAGTAAACGGGCCTATCCGCTGATGGATCTCGCCAATCTGTTTCTTTCTGATCCCAAGGGACATCTGGTTAAAATCGAAATCGCGCCCGGCGTAAAGGATTTTAAACTCTATCAGGGCAAGCGCTCCAAAATGGTCGCCACCAGCCGCGAAGGTCTGGTTCATCAGCTTCTCGAAAACCATCTGGAGGATTTTTTCGTCAAAGAAGACATCACGACCGAACCGCCGACCGGCGCGTTTCCAATGATTGGAAAAATCGGCGACACGCTGATCGGCCCTCCCAATCACCACAGCTATGCGGCGCGTCTGCAGGAAATCTACAATGCCCGCTTTTCGGGGATGCCGTTCGACCGCTTTAAGCAGAAGGTTGAGACCGTTCGCGATGAAGAGCTGGTTGCAAAGTGGAAAGAGGAGTTTTCGAAGAAAACGGTTTACCGGCTGAAAGATGCGCCGGAAGGCGAAGTGAAGAATTTCACGCTTGCGCAGGCTGAGGAATATGTCCGCACACACATTGCCGAAGCGGAAATTGAAGAGGTTTCCCGCGCGGTGCTGCCTTCCACGCTGGCGCGTAAAATCAAGGACTATAACCTGATTCGCATGGTGCGCGAGGCGTGGGAACGCGAAAGCCGATTCCCGCTGTCCGTGTCATTCGCGTTGCGCGCGGCTTTCCGCCACCTGCATCTGCAAACATTCAAAGCCGGAAAAAACATCAACTTCATCACGTCCGTGAAGCCCGATCCGATCAAACCAGAAAAGGCGGTCGAGCACATCCGCCTCGTACTGGAATATCTGGCGGATCATCCCGGTTCGACCCGCGAGCAGTTGGTCGAAGGACTTCGCCCCGGCGCGGAAAAGGATTCAGCCGCGGCCCGCGAAATTCTCAATCCGTTGCGCTGGCTGATTGAAAAAGGGCACATCATCGAGTTCTTCAACGGAACTCTCTCTGTGCCCTCGCACCGCAACCGTCGCTGACGGCTTAGTGCGCGGCGGCGAGCATGGCAAAGAGACCTTTGCGCATCAGCATCACGGCAATCGCCGCCAGCAGCATACTGGCTACTTTCGAGACGGCCTTCGAGCCGGTGCGTCCGAGCCGGTTTGTGATGGGCCCGGCAAATCCGAAGACCAGACCGGCTATCGCAATGTTAAGCAGAACAGCCGCCGTTGTGACGGCTTTCCCGTGGGTGTTAGCCAGCAGGATGCAGGTGGTGAGCACCGCCGGGCCGGTGATCAGCGGAATGCCGATAGGCACCGCGCCGAGGCTGGATACATCAACCTCCTGCAGTCTTTTTTCGCCGAGCAGGGTGTTCAGTGAAATAGCCAGCAACAGCAGTCCGCCCGCCAGCATAAAGTCCGGAACGGTGATTCCCATAAAACGCAGCAGTAGCGGTCCGGCGAGGACAAAGACAACAGCGACGGTTGCGGCGGTCAGAACAGATTGTATGATCACGGTGCGCAACCGCTTTGAATCGAGTCCATCTGTCAGGGAGAGAAACATCGGCAGGACGCCGACGGCGTCCACCGCGACAAACAGCGGGACAAAACAGAGCCAGAACGTGTTCATGCTGTATCCTTACAGTTTTACGTCAGTCGTTGCACTCCGGAATTGCTTCTTGTCATGCTTTATTCCCCGTCAGGCTTGGCTCTCATTGTGGAGGAATAATCTCCCGTAATGATAACAGGGTGAAATCGATATCTTTAAATCCATCCACACGAACAGTGGTTTGACATCCGCCCCAGTCCGCCAGCTTGGAGTACTGTCCCGTGCTCTTACCTTCCACATCCACATATTCGCTCAAAAGCCGCCAAATATTCCTGGGTTTACCGGTGTCCGGTTCAAAAGGGTCTGTATCAATGTAAAGACGATTGATAACCCGCATGGCGTCTTCGGGATCATTCCAGCTCACCAACTTCAATCCCACCCAGGTGTTTTCTTTCAAGGCGGCTGAAAAAGCAGGAGTGAGAACGACGTAGTCGTATTTTGGATGAATCAGTTCTTTGGCAAACCGGGTGATACTGCCATGGCTTCTGGGCGAATAGGTCATCATGGTGCAGGCGGCGCAATCCGGATTCTCGCCGCTGTGCGCACCACCGCGTATTTTAAGGGATATCTGAGCTCTTTCAGCACTCAGGATATCGTGCACACGCACAAAGACAGTGAACTCCTGATTTTTCACGTCAGCCGGGCTGGCGAGATATCCAGATTGTGTCTTCCAGGTGAACTTCTGTTCTTCTTTGCCGGAGTGAATATGCACACGGCTTGTCCAGCCTTTGCCTCCGGCTGAATAGTTTAGTGCGTACGAGGGCAGATTCCAAAACTGAATGGCTCCGTCCGTACCGGGTGTAGCCCGGGTGCCTTTCTCTATGACGAAGAGATCCGTGGCATTGGGATCTTTTGTGCTGAGCTGAAAGCTGAACCCGGCCGCGGACGGAAAGAGCATCTGCACACCGTCCGAATCCAGGAGCGGCTCTGTGTCAGTTGCGGAATATCCGCGGATCGTCAGCGCGACAAGCAACGCAATGCTGTATAACAAGACTGAAGTTCGTTTCATTTGATTTTCTCTGTTACGGATTTTCTGGTTTGGCGTTCCATCCCTTTGGCTGCGGGAGAGCGGGTGGCAAGGTCGGTTTCAATCGCATTACGAACCGTTTTTGCGTTCACGTCGAGTTGTTCGGTCAAAAACTGTTCCAGCAGTTGCACAAGGCGCACCGGTGTAAATCCGAAGGTGGTGTGCGTCTGCGCATAGAGCCATTCGCTCCATTCCATGAACGCGGCAAAAACGGAGGGCTGGTTTTCCCAGAGCAGCGGCGCGGTGTGCGGGAAGCGGCCGTTATTGACCGTGATATCCCAGAAGCGGGCGAAGCGGCGGATTTTCTGAAGTTCGACAAAACTCAGCGTGGCGGTTTGCAGGGCATCGTAGGGCGGCGAGGTGTTGTAGACCATCTGCCACTCGACATCGTGCTTGGCGATCGGCGCACCGCGCAGTTTTTTAAGGATGCCCATCTGAATTTCATGCGGCCCGCAGGCGTGCAGACGGTCGAAGCCCGCCGCGATACTGTCGAAGGTTTCGCCGGGCAGTCCGGCAATCAGGTCGGCGTGCAGATGAACCGACGGCAGAGCGGCGAGGGTGCGGATGTGCGCTTCAACTTTATCGGCGTCAAGCGGGCGCTCAATGCGCTTGGAGACTTCCGGATTAAAAGTCTGCACGCCGACCTCAAGCTGGAGGAATCCGGGCGGTGCTTCGGCAATCAGTTTTTCGAGCGACGGCGGCAGATGCTCCGGTTCCCACTCGAGGTGGAGCATCATGCCGTCGCGCCGGTTTTCGAGGAAGAAGCGCAGGACGGCGGCGGCGTGGGCGGCGTTGATGTTGAAGCTGCGGTCGAGGAATTTAAAAATCCGCACGCCGCGCTCAATGAGTTTTTCAAACATTGGGAAAATTCTCTCGGGCGGGAAGAAACGGACAGTCGCTTCGAGCGCGGAGAGGCAGTATTCGCATTTGAACGGACAGCCGCGCGAGGTTTCGACGTAGATGCGGCGGTGAGCAATATCTTCATCTGTGTATTCGTCATAGGGCAGGGCGATGCTTTTCAGGTCGGCGGGCGAAGCTTCAATCACTTTCGACGGAGTTTTACCATCGAGAAGATCCCGGCAGATTTTTTCGATGATGCCTTCGCCTTCGCCGCAGATCAGGTGGTTGGCGGTGCGGAAGAGAGCGAGTTCTTCGTATTCATAGCTGACTTCCGGTCCGCCGATGACGATTTTCAGATCAGGGCGCACCGTGCGCAGGATGGTGGCGGTTTCAGCGGTGACGGTCAGGTTCCAAATGTAGACGCTGAAGAGAACGATTTCCGGGTCGTGCGCCAGCAGTTTTTCGGCGGCGGTCTGCGGGGCGAGGCTGTTGTCGAACTCAACGATGATCGAGCGGTCGTGGAGATTCCCAAGGTTGGCCCGCAGACAGCGCAGGGCGAGCGCCGTGTGGGAATAGCGGGCGTTAAACGTTGAGAAAACGATGTCCATGCGTTACAAATACGCCCTTTAAAGAAGGTTGGGGAGAGAAAAAATGGCGAGTCCCATTTGTATTTATGGAAATCCGGTGCTGCGCAAAAAGTCGGAGCCGGTCAAAGAGGTCACGGCGGAAACCCGCACGCTGGCCGACCGTATGCTGGGCATCATGTATGCGCAGGATGGAATCGGTCTGGCTGCCGAACAGATCGGCCATACGGAAGCCGTCTTTGTACTGGATATTCCAGTCGCCGCCGACAAAAACGATCAGGGCTTGCCGAACAACCCCGGCGTAAAAATGCCGCAGGCGTTCATTAATCCTGAAATTATCGGCGTGTCGGAAGAAACTACTGTGGCCGAAGAGGGTTGCCTTAGTTTCCCGAAACTCTACGTTCCGGTTGAACGCCCCGCCGAAGTGGTTTTGCGCTATCTCGACCGCGACGGCAACGCTCAGGTCCTCAACGCCAAAGGCCTGTTGGCCCGTGCCATTCAGCACGAACTCGATCACCTCAACGGCGTATTGCTCGTGGATCACATGTCACCGGTCGGTAAACTGAAGCATGCTCTGCTTCTCCGGAAATTGAAAAAACAGAACCAAGAGCCCCAATGAATCTGCGCGGACTTTCTGCACTGCTGGCGGGAATCGTGTTATTCAGCACCATTGAGGTGGCCTCCAAGATGATGCAGATCGGCGGCGGGATTGCCGGGCATTATCCATTTTGGCTCGCGGCGCTTCGTTTTATCATTACCGGACTGGTTTTGTTTTTTCCTGCCGCACTCCAGCTGCGCGGCAAGGCGTTCAGCCGGCGCGATGCCGCTGTGCTGGCCGGACTCGGGCTGCTTGGTGTGACTTTGATGTCGAGTCTCTATCACCTTTCCATCACCTTTCTGCCCGCCAACGTCGCGGCGCTGGTCTTCAGCTGCAATCCGGTGTTCGTGGTGCTCTTCGCGCCGCTGGCGCTTCCTGAAAAAATCACCATGCGCAAGCTGGGGGCCATTGCGCTTTGTCTGACGGGGATTCTTGTTTTGGCCCGCGACCGCGCCGCCGGAGTGTCGCCGGCTGGACTTTTTCTGATGCTGGCGGCCATCATCATTTTTGCGCTCTACACCGTGCTCTTTAAAAAAATGACACCGCGCTACGGCGCACTGCCCATCACCGCCTTTGCGGGACTGGTCGGCGGACTTTGCATTTTACCGCTCGCTCTGGGCGTTGAAGGGTTTCCGCTGGCGACGTACGGCGCGACCGACTGGCTGGGCATTGCGTATCTGGCGCTGATCGGAACCGCGCTCGGCTATTTTCTATTCATCTACGGCATCAGCCACGTCGAGGCCGGCATGGGTTCAATGGTTTTTTTTCTAAAGCCGTTTCTGGCCGCGCTGTTTGCGTGGGTGGTGCTTAGCGAAGCTCTGACCGTTCCGATGCTCATCGGCGGCGCATTCATTCTCGGCGGAATGGCTGTCGCTCTGGTTCGTTTCTCAAGGTAGGGCGGGGCTCTCCGAGCCCGCCGCGGACGTTTCGGCGAAACGTCCCTGCCTGTTTACGAACGAGTTGATGGCTCCGAAATAGCCGGGGTGTTCGTTGATATCGTTGTGGCCCATCGGCAGGGTGACGATTTCTTTCGGCCCGCCCAACGCGGCACCAAGTTTTCTCCCGGTTTCAATCGGGATTACGTCGTCAAATTCTGCCAGAAGCACCAGCGCGGGCATTTTAATCTGCGGCGCGATATCGACGGCGCGGAACGGGTGGCGAAGCATCCGTTCAATCGGCAGCCACGGATATTGAATTTTCGCGACGGCGGCGATGCTTTCGTATGGCGTAACCAGAATCAGTCCTGCCGCTTGCGTCCGTGCGGCGGCAACCTGAATGGCGACGCCCGATCCAAGACTGCGGCCCATCAGGACGATGTTTGACGGAGAAAAATTTTTCTCAGCGCAGAAGAGATCAAAAATGGCGATGGCGTCCGCGACCATTTCCTTCTCGCCGGGTTTTCCTTCGCTCTGGCCGTAGCCGCGATAGTTGACCAGCAGAACATTCGCGTCCATCCCATCCATCATCACCTCGCAGTGACCCGCGAGGTCTTCGGCGTTGCCGCCGTGATAGATGACGGTCTTTTCTTTGCCTTTGTCGAGGAACCAGCCCTGATGCTTAAAGCCGCTGATGGTGCGGTCCCAGCGGTAGCGTTCAAACTCCGGAAGCACGTCATAGTGTTTCGGCAGAAAAAGATAATGCTCCTGCCGGAGCCACATCCAGAGCGCAGCGCAGACGTAAATAACGACGATTAGACGGATGATGCGCAGAATCATTTATCTTTCCACGTTTCGTAGCGGACCAGTTTTTCGATTGGCTGGCGGGTTTTCAGGCGGCCGGATTCATTCGGATGGCCAAGCGTCAGCAGAATCAGCGGTTCAACGGTACGCGGCACGCCGAGCACTTTGCGGATAATTTTCGGGTCGAATGCGCCGACCCAGCAGGTGCCGAGGCCAATGTCGGCGGCAGCCAGAGTCATGTGGTCGGCGGCAATCGCGGCATCCACATCGACGAGACAACGGTTGTCTTGGCGCCGTTTCCAGGCCTTGGAAGGCTGAGTGCAGATGGCGATGACCACCGGAGCCTGTTTGAACCAGTCTCCCGGATAACCTTCCGCCAGCGCGGCGAGGTTTTCTTTTTCGCGCACCACCACAAACTGGAATGGCTGAAGGTTGCAGGCGGTCGGTGCGAGACGTCCGGCCTCGAGCACTTCGTTGAGCTGCTCATCGGAAACAGGTTCGGACTTATACGAGCGGATGCTGACGCGCTTTTTTGCCAATTCGATGAATTTCATGAGGGTTCCTTTCGACAGGACATTTTTACAGGAGGTAGTGAAGTAAACCAAGCCATCTTAAGGACAGGGTGCGCCGCAATTCCGCGGCTTTTCGAGTGCGGGACCGGTTTGTTATCTTGTAAGGCGCCTGCCGAGTTTATAGAGTGCCTGAGCATGAAACATAAAGATTTTTTACGGGTGTTGCTTGCCGGGTGGACGGTTCGTCTGCTTCCGTTGCTGTTCACTCTAGTGATTCCTATCGCGGCATCAGCCGAGACGTACTTGAATTTCTCTTATACGGTGAAATCCAATAACACGATCGATATTACCGCATACACCGGAATCGAAGATGAAGTGACCCTTCCCGCCAAGATCAGAGGGTTGTCAGTCACCGGCATCGGGAAGACAGCGTTTTATAAATGCCACAGTCTAAAGAGCGTCACAATGCCCGAGAGCGTCACCAGTATCGGCGAAAGAGCTTTCGACAGTTGTTCCAGCCTGTCCTTTATTACAATTCCCGGCAATGTCGCCAGCATTGGTGAGGGAGCCTTTTTCCAATGCGGTTTGACCAATATCGCGATTCCTGAAAACGTAACCAGTATCGGGGAAGAGGCGTTTTCCGGTTGCACCAATCTGATCAGCGTTACGATTCCAGGCAGTGTCACGAATCTGGGGAAGAGAGTGTTTTCCGGTTGCACCAGCCTGACCGGCGTTACGATTCAAGGCGCGATAACCGCCATTGGAGATTCGGCATTTTCCGACTGCACCCAGCTGACCCGCGTTACGATTCCCGGCAGTGTTACCAGCATTGGAGACTGGTCGTTTTCGTCCTGCAAAAGTCTGATCAATGTTACGATTCCCGGAAGCGTCACCAATCTCGGAGATCAGGCGTTCTCCAAATGTACCGGTCTGACAGGCGTTTATTTCCAGGGCAATGCCCCCGCTGTCTGTTCCGATGCATTTTTATACAGCAGCAGGGCAACAATCTATTACCTTAAGGGAGCCAAGGGATGGAATACGCGGTTCGGCGGTCGTCCGACCGCGTGGTGGAAGCCTCAGGCGCAGACCAACGCAGTCAGTACTGCTGCGATCAATCGTTCCTCTGAGGTGATGGAAGCCAGCGGAGTCTGGGAGACGTTACAAACCAATACCCCGACCGGTATGTCGGTTCAGTTCGGCATTCCTCAGTCAACGGATGCCCATTCCTACGACATTCGCATACAGAGGCCGAAACTGTTGGAGTGATCCATCCCCTCCTTCGACAGAGCTTCCTCCTTCGAAAAGGCTTCGGCGGACAAGCATGGCAGGCAACCTGCAGAAGAGTTCCGAAACGGTTGAATATTGCGGGGTTATGAAATAGGATGAACCGCATGACTAAAAACAAACGTCCCGGCTGGGATGAATATTTTATGGATATCGCCCATGTGGTGGCGCGGCGGGGTAACTGCTGCCGGCGACAGGTGGCGGCGGTGATCGTGCGCGACCGGCGGATTATTTCGACCGGTTATAACGGCACGCCGCGCGGAATTGCAAATTGCGATGAGGGCGGTTGCGAGCGCTGTAATTCGGATGCGCCGTCCGGCCATTCGCTGGGCGACTGCGTCTGCTGTCACGCCGAGGAGAACGCGATTGTGCAGGCGGCCTATCACGGAATTTCGGTGAAGGACGGGATTCTCTACTGCACGACCAGCCCGTGTCTGATGTGCACGAAAATGATGATTAACGCGGGGCTCTCGGAAGTGGTCTACGAGCATGAATATCACTTCAACGAACAGGCCAAGGCTCTTTTTAAAGAAGCCGGGGTGAAATGCAGGCAGTTCAAGCGGGAAGGCTAAGGCCGTTGAAACGCATTTTTCCCATCCGACTTCGATCCCTCCTTCGCCACGACTACGGCGGGCAGGCATGGCAGGCAATCCTTGGAACTGTTTTTCTATTCTGCGCGGCGGCACGGGCGGCTGAACTTCCGTTTCCGCTGAATGAGCGGCTGGACTACCGCATTTCGTGGAACGGGATTCCGGTGGCATGGTCGGTTGCGACAACGGGGATGGTTGAAACGAACGGCATGAATTATGTGTCGTTGCGGGTGGAGACGCAGACCTATCCGGTTTTTGACGTTTTCTACCGGGTGAATGATCTGCACGAATGCCTGCTGGATCCGAAAACACTGCAACCGGTCCGTTTTGAAAAAAACATGAAGGAAGGGCTGTCGCATTATCATGATGTGACCACCTTCGATTATGCCAAAGGCGCGGCCCGTTTCGAGAATCTGGAAACCGGCACAGTGACCAATGTGCCGATCAGCGCGGATACCCGCGATTATTTGAGTTTCATGTATTTTATGCGCGGACAGGAACTGAAGCCAAAAACGACCACGACGTATCATGTGCTGGCGGATGACAGGGTGTATGATGTGCTGGTTAATTCGGAGAACATTGAGGATATCGGACTGTCGAATTATCCGGATGTTCCGAGTCTGCGAATCGAGCCCGAGGCCGCGTTTAACGGGTTGTTTGTCCGTTCCGGAAAAGCTACCCTCTGGGTTTCGCGGGATATGAGACGGGTTCTGACTGGCGTAAAGGCCTGGGTTCCGTTTGGACGGATTACGGTGAAGTTGTATGACGTGTCCGGTGAAGGAAACGATTTCTGGATCAGGGAGAAACAAAGCGGCCATGGCGAAAATTAAAACCGTTGGCACAGTTCTGGGGCTCATTCTTTTGCTGTGCGTTGCCGCGCCGGCGAAAGAACTGCCGTTTCCGATCGGCGAGGAGCTGATTTATAATATCACCTGGAACGGCCTTCCGATCGCATGGTCAAGAGCTGTGACACAAGTGGACACTTTCGAGGGACGTCCGGTGCTCGCCATGCGCATCACCGTCAACACCTTTTCGTTTTTTGATCCCATCTGCAAGGTGGACGATTTTTATGAGGGTCTGATTGATCCGGAGACATTTATGCCGGTTCGGTTTGAGCAGAATCTAAAGCAGCGGAATTACCGGAAGCACGATATCACCACCTTTGATTATCAAACGCTCCAGGCGCACTATACTCATGTGGTGAACGGTACGACTAAGGACTACAAAATTGAACCGGCCGGCCGTGATATCCTGAGCTATATGTATTTCATGCGGTCGGTGTCGCTGGAAGAGGAACAAGAGACCCGTTATCGGGTTATGTCCGGCGAGAAAATTTATGACTTGTTCATCAAGGCGTTTGGAATCGAGCCGATCGATCTGCCGCACTATGACCGGGAGATTCCCAGTCTGAAGATCAAGCCCGAAGCCATGTTTGACGGCTTGTTTGTGCGCAAGGGAAAGGCTACGGTATGGATATCCCGCGATCCGCGGCATCTGCTGACCTATGCCAAAGTGAGCACGCCGTTCGGGCGGGTCAGTTTGACGCTCCATGAGGTGAACGGGCCGGGAAATGATTTCTGGATTACGGAGAAAATAGACGGCGATGACCAAGAGAAAAAATAACCGCGTGATCGGCGTGATTCCGGCGCGCTGGGCCTCGACCCGGCTGCCCGGTAAGCCGCTGGCAATGATCGCCGGTAAACCGATGATTCAGCGCGTGGCGGAACAGGTGGTAAAGGCCAAGTCGCTGGCTGCGGTTCTGGTTGCCACCGACGACCAGCGCATTGTCGATGCGGTGGCTTCCTTCAAAATTCCCGGCGTGAAAGCCGTTATGACCCGCGCGGATCATCCGTCGGGCACCGACCGGATCGCTGAAGCCGTTGCGAACGAAGATTGCGACGTGCTGATCAATATTCAGGGCGATGAACCGCTGATGGAGCCGGAGTTGATCGACCGCTTGGCCGCTGTAATGACTTCCGGCGACTGGGATATGGCCACCGCCGCCGCGCCGATCAAAAAAGAAGCCGATTTAAAAAATCCGGCGGTCGTCAAAGCCGTTTTCGCCCGCGACGGACAGGCGCTATATTTTTCCCGCTCCGTCATTCCGCACATCCGCGACGCCGGAACCGATGCGACCGGCGCGCACTGGCGGCACATCGGAATTTACGCCTACCGCCGCGACTATCTGTTGAAACTGGTGGCGGAGCCGCCGTGCCAGCTGGAGAATCTGGAAAAGCTTGAACAGCTCCGCGCGCTCTATATCGGCTGCCGCATGAACGTCTTGCAGGTAGATGACATCGGCATCGGTGTCGACACGCCGGAAGATATTTTGAAGGTTGAGGCCATCCTCGCTTCAGAGTGCATTGGAACGCAGGACTGATCCTTTTGTACGGGGAAATAAAATGAAAAGGTATATTTTTGTTTTTTTATGTGCCGCTTTACTGTTGGGAACTGTTTCAAAAGCACGGGGCGGGAGTCTTATGGACGGCGAGTTTATGTTTAGAAAATGGTCTGCGGATCACTTAGCTGAGGCGGAAGCTATTGTCACGTCGCAAACGGTTGCTGGAATGATTCTGACTGGCCAGCAGAAATTTGAAGATGCACCAACCTCCACAGACTATAAGGAACTATACTTGGTTGTTCGGGTAAGGGCTTTGTCTAATCAGACTGTTTGGGGAGAACTGACATGTACAATAGATCGAAGAGCTTCTCTCGTCGTTCCGGTTACTCCTGTCGGTAAAGGCGAAGGGTGGGCATATTTTATCTTGAATTATCGAGGAGCAATCATTGACCAACCGACGGTTGATATTAGTTGGAAACGCATTTACGCGAAGTAATCGGAAAAAGGGGACGATCCGTAATTTAGTAATTTTGGTTTCCAAGGTTTGGAAAATCCTCTGAATCTGAGTGCCTTTTGTAGCAGGAATATGAAACAACTGAGCGAGTTTTGAGTCGAAAGGTTATTAACTAGCAATGCCAACCATCAGCATGTTCTACGGGATTATTGTCCGGATGTACTGCGATAAGGCAGAGCATAATCCGCCACATTTTCATGCCTACTATCAGGAACATAAGGCGACTATAAACATAAAGACCGGTGAGATTCAGACCGGGAAGCTTCCGGCAAAGCAGGCGAAGCTGGTTTTGGCGTGGGCGGCAATTCATCAGGATGAACTGCTGGCCGACTGGGAACTCGCAACCAATGGAAACCTGCCGTTTAAAATTGAGCCGTTGAAATAAGATGAATCCGATTGTCCAGAATGCGATAGCGCGGCCTGATTATCAGGTTGAGCTTTTGTTTGATAATGGCGAGAAGAGGCTGTTTGATATGATGCCTTATCTGGACTTCGGGGTTTTTGCGGAGCTGAAAGACCGGAAACTTTTTGAAACAGTCCGTGTAAGTTTTGATTCGGTTGAGTGGGATAACGGTGCGGATTTGTGTCCGGAAGTGCTTTATGAAAAAAGCCGTCCGGCGGAGCAGGCAATGATTGCGGCGGAAGAGCCGGAAATTTACGGGAGAAAATGGCATGACTAAAGTGGTGAATGTGAACGGGGTGAAGTTCGGCGGGAATAATCCGCTGGCGCTGATTGCGGGGCCGTGCGTGATTGAGAGCCGTGCGCTGTGCATGGATATGGCGAAGCGGTTGGTAGCCATGTCGAAGAAGATGAACGTACCGCTGATTTTCAAGGCGTCGTACGACAAGGCGAACCGGACGTCGATCAATTCCTACCGCGGGCCGGGCATTGCCAAAGGGCTGGAAATTCTGGCCGAGATCAAGGCGAAGTATAACGTACCGATTTTGACCGACATCCACAGCGAGCAGGAAATTCATCTGGCCGCGCAGGTGGTGGATATTATTCAGATTCCGGCGTTTCTCTGCCGTCAGACCGATATCGTTGTGGCGGCGGGCGAGAGCGGTAAGACGGTGAATGTGAAGAAGGGTCAGTTTCTCGCGCCGTGGGACATGAAGAACGTGATCAAAAAGCTGGAAGAGACCGGCAATACGAAGATTCTGCTGACGGAGCGCGGCGTTTCCTTCGGCTACAACACGCTGGTGGCGGATATGCGCAGTTTGCTGATTATGCGCGAACTGGGTTATCCGGTGATTTTTGACGCGACGCACAGCGTTCAGTCGCCGGGCGGGCAGGGTGAGTCGTCGGGCGGCGACGGCAAGTATGCGCCTTATCTGGCGAAGGCGGCCGTAGCGGTCGGCGTGGACGGAATTTTCCTTGAGACGAATGTGGATCCGTCCAAGGCGCTGTCGGACAAGGCAAACGCGATGCCGTTTTCTGAAGTTCCCAAACTTTGGAAAAAACTGAATGCGATTAATGAGGTGAAGTGATGATCTTTTCCAAACACTGGAAACTTTTTGCGGCAGTCTGCGTATTGTCGGCTGCGGCCTGGGCTCAACAGGCTTCGCAGCAGGATTTGAATATGGAGGTCAAGGGCTTCCGTGTGCCGGAATATGACGGGAAGGGCGTGATGACCTCTCAGCTGTTCGGAGATCACGCCGTGATGCAAGGCGGCGGCGAGGTGAAGATCGACGGAATGCGCATCGAGTTCTACAAGGAAGGCAAAACTGTGGTGACGGTGACCTCTCCATACTGTTTTTATAATCAGAAAACCCGCGAAGCGCATTCTGACGCGCCGGTGGCCGCCGACATGGAACGGATGAAGATGACTGGCCGCGGATTTCTCCTCATTTCGAGCAACAGCACCGTTCGGGTGTTCGATGACACCAGAGTGAGGATTAAGGATGCGGCAAAAGCGATGGCGGGAGAAACCGCCGGAATCGTTGCGACTAATGGAGTCGTTGTGACCAATGCGGAGACCGTGATCACCTCGAAGGAGCTGTTTCTTGACTATAAAGCCCGCAAGGCCCGGTTTGAGAAAAATGTGCATGTGCAGGATCCGAAAATGGAAATGTTCTGTGACGAGTTGGAAGTACAGACGGGACAAGACAATCAAATTAACTGGATCGGTGCATCCAACGGCGTTAGAATCTTGAGCGGAGGGAGGGAGGCTCTAGCCGGTAACGCGACCTATGACGTTAAAACCGACGAAATTGTGATGCACGATAATCCAAGGATCATTGAAGGGAAGAATATGCTCATGGGTGAACAGATACGTTTCTGGAGGAACAGTAAACGCATGGTGTGCGAACCGTCGGCCCGCATGGTGGTTTACTCGGAAAAAAAGTTTAACGCCGATATTTTCAGGAAATAAAATGGAAGAGACCTATTTAGTCCGGACGGAAAAACTGGTTAAGAGCTACCGCGGGCGCACCGTGGTGAACGAGGTGGATGTGAATGTCCGCCCCGGCGAGATCGTTGGTCTGCTCGGCCCGAACGGCGCGGGCAAGACGACAACATTCTATATGGTGACTGGACTGATTCACCCGACGGCCGGGCAGGTCTGGTTCAAAGACCGTAATGTTTCCAACGTTCCCATGTATAAGCGCGCCCGGATGGGACTGGGTTATCTTTCGCAGGAACCTTCGATTTTCCGCAAGCTGACGGTGCAGGAAAACGTGATGGCGATTCTCGAAACTCTGCCGATTTCGGGTCGCGAGCGCCGCGAGCGGCTGGAGTTTCTGCTGAATGAACTGAAGATCGCTCATTTGTCGAAACAGCGCGCCTATACCCTTTCCGGCGGCGAACGCCGCCGGCTGGAAATCACCCGCGCGCTGGTGACCAACCCGTCGTTGATCCTGCTCGACGAGCCGTTCAGCGGCGTGGATCCGCTGGCGGTTTATGAGGTGCAGGAGATCATTAAAGATCTGCGCGCGAAAGGACTCGGTGTGCTGATTACTGACCACAACGTGCGCGAAACGCTGGCAGTGGTGGACCGGGCGTATCTGATGTGTGAAGGAAAAGTGCTGCGCGAGGGAGCCAGTTCATTTTTGGTTAACGATGAGATGAGCCGCGAACTCTATCTGGGTCCGCGGTTCAGTATGTAACGAAAGGAGAAGCTCATGCAGGTGCATATCACAGGACGGCATGTGGAGATATCGGATGGGATCCGCGAGCATATCTATGACAAAGTTGAGAGGACTCTGATTGATTGCCCGCACGTCGAAGACGTGCGCATCGTGCTGGAATTACAAAAGCTGCTCCATTCAGTCGAAGTCCTGGTGCAGGGTAAAAACATTCATGTGGAAGGCAAGGCGTCCTCCGAAAACATGTACACCTCGATTGACGAGGCTCTTGAAAAGGCGGAACGTCAGTTGCGCAAACTGAACGAGAAGGTGAAGGATCACCACCACCATCCAGGGCATTAAACGGAAACTTTTGCTGTGGCGATTACGCTGAAGGAACTGCTGGATAACGGGGCCGAACGCCTTTCGCTCGAACTGGTGTGGGGCGAGGGGCGTCTCGACCGGCCGATCGAGGAGAAGGCGATCAACCGGCCCGGTCTCGCGCTGACCGGCTTTTTTCAGTATTTCGCCCAGCGCCGACTGCAGGTGTTCGGTCTGGCGGAATTCACCTATCTGAAAAGTCTGAGTACGGAAGATCGCGCGGTTCGTCTGCGCGAAATGTTTGAAAAAAATGTTCCGGCCGTGATCATTTCCCGCAACCGCAATCCGCTTCCGGAACTGCGGGCGTTGGCTGAGGAATACGGAACACCGCTGTTCCGCACCGCGATGATCACCAGCCACTTTGTCAATGAATGCACGCTGTTGCTGGAGGAATTAACCGCGCCGCACGACCGGATTCAGGGCACCATGCTTGAAATCATGGGTATCGGTGTGCTGCTTCAGGGGCAGGCGGGAATCGGTAAAAGTGAAACCGCGCTTTCGCTGATCGGACGCGGTTACAGTCTGGTGGCCGACGATGTGACCGAGATGGTGCGCACAGGCGGACGTGTAATGGCTTTTGCCCATGAACTGACGCGTTACCATATGGAAATCCGCGGCGTAGGCATTGTGCATGTTCCCAGTCTTTTCGGAGTGTCGGCCATTCGGCGTGACGCCATGCTCGACATGGTGGTCAATCTGCACCCCTACAAGAATGATGCGGACGAAGAGCGTACCGGTCTTGAGCCTACCGAAATTGAAATTTTGGGCGTCAAGTTTCCCTACTTTTCCCTGCCGGTCAGTTCCGGACGTGATATGGCAAATATTGTTGAAGCGGTGGCTTTAAACTATAAACTCAAACTGCTTGGACATGATGCGGCCAAAGAACTGGATGAAAAACTGATCGGAAACTTTCTGCGCAAGGCGGCGAAATAATGGCGGAAGAAAAAGTCATCTTATGTGAGATCGAAGTGCTCAATAAATACGGCATTCATGCACGGCCTGCCGCGCTGCTGGTCAAGACCGCCGGTAAATTTGCGTGCGATATTTTTATCGGAAAAAAGGGCGAGGAAGTCTCCGCCAAGAGCATCATGGGGCTGCTGACGATCGAAGGATATCAGGGCGCGAAGCTCCGTGTGCGCATTGTCGGCAGAGACGCCGAAGAGGCTTTGGCTGAAATAACAGAACTCTTTGAGAAAAAATTCTTCGAGGAGTAACTTGTCCGAAGTAATCACAGATCTCTCCGGCGAACTCGTCCTGCAGGGCATCGGGGTCTCGCCCGGAGTGGCGATCGGTGAGGTGGTTGTTTTCGCGCAGGAAGGCGCAACGATTTCGGAACGGGTCATCAGTGAACGGGATGTGCCTCTTGAAATCGCCCGCTTTGAAGAAGCGCTCATTAAAACCCGTCATCAGATTTCCGAACTTCAGCATAAAGTCAGCTCCGAGCTTGGCGAAAAACACGCCAGCATTTTTGACGCCCACCTGCTGGTGGTGGATGACCGCTATTTCGTCGAAGAAGTGATTCGCGGACTGCGGGATAAACAACGAAATGTCGAGGTGGTGCTCAACGATGTAGCCGGACGTTACATCGAAATGCTCAACCGTGTCGAAGACGACTATTTGCGTGAGCGCGCTGCCGACGTAAGAGACGTCACCCGCCGTATCAGTAAAAATCTCGCCGGCGAGCGGATGGATCGCATGGATCAGCTGGAACGTCCCTGTATCGCCGTTGCGCACGACTTCTCCCCGTCTGACACCGCCGGTATGAACCGCGATATCGTACAGGCGCTGGTGGCCGATTCGGGTAGCGCCACATCGCACACAGCCATCATGGCTCGTGCGCTGGAAGTGCCTGCGGTCGTCGGACTGCACAATATCAGCAAGCAGGTCAGCTCGGGCGAGACTCTGCTGGTGGACGGCGGCAAAGGGCTGGTTATCATCCGCCCGACATCCGAGCGGCTGTTCGCCTATGCGCAGAGAGCCGAAGATCATAAAAGCATCCTCTGCGAGCTTGAGACTCTCAAAGACAAGCCGTCTGAAACCAAAGATGGTTATTACGTGCCCATTGCGGCCAATATTGAGTTGCCAGCCGAAATTCCAGCCATTGAAAAATACGGAGCAAAGGGAATCGGTCTCTTCCGCACGGAGTTCCTGTTTCTTAACGAAAACGATCTACCGGATGAAGACGAGCAGACCCGGGTCTACAGTGAAGCCGCTGATCGCTGCGCTCCCGATAACGTCGTCATCCGGACACTTGATCTTGGCGGGGATAAATTTTCGTCCAGTATTAAAATAACGCCTGAAATGAATCCGTTTCTCGGCTGGCGCGCCATCCGCTTCTGTCTGGCCAATCCGGCGTTTTTTAAAATCCAGTTGCGCGCCATTCTGCGCGCGGCCGCTGGACGCAATATCTCCATGATGTATCCGATGGTTTGCTGTCTCAGTGAAGTGCTGCAGGCCAACGAAATTCTCGAGGAATGCCGGCAGGAATTGAAAAAAGAGGGGCTTCCCTGTGCGAAAAAACTGCCGGTCGGTGTCATGATCGAAATTCCTTCCGCCGCGCTTACTGCGGATCTCATCGCGCCGCATGTCGACTTTTTCAGCATTGGCACCAACGATCTGATCCAGTACACGCTGGCCGTTGACCGGGTGAACGAAAATGTCGCGCACCTTTATATGCCGACACATATCTCAATCCTCAAATTGATCCGCCAGACGGTGCTGGCGGGGCACGCTCACCGCATTCCGGTTGCCGTCTGCGGACAGATGGCCGCCACACCCGAACTGGTGCCGCTGCTGATCGGTCTCGGTGTGGACGAGCTCAGTATCAGTCCGCCGTCCGTGCCGATGATCAAAGATGTTATCCGCAACCTGCACTATTCCGAGTGCCGCACGCTGGCTAAAGATGCTTTGCGGACCTGAACCTCTGCCGATGTTCTGGCTCAGTGCCGTGAGTTGCTCAAGAAAACGTCTCCGGAAATTCTTGAGTTGATCAGCTGAAGCGGGTACATTCCTCGGAAATCCATTAATCCGGATAAACGAATTAATAAGAGGGAGTACCGCTATGAGCAAAATCCGTGTCGACCATGTTTTCACATCCGAATCAGTTTCTGAAGGTCACCCAGACAAAGTCTGCGATCAGATTTCCGACGCCGTTCTTGATGCCTGCCTTGCGCAGGATCCCAAAAGCCGTGTGGCGTGCGAAACGCTCGTCAGCACCAATCTGGTTGTTAATGCCGGTGAAATCACCTGCTCCGGCTGGGATAAAATCAACCCGGAAGCCATCGCCCGCAAGGTGGTGCGTGAAATCGGCTATGACCGCGTCGAGCTCGAATTTTGCGCCGACACCTTTGAATATCAGAACCGTCTTCATGGACAGTCGCCCGACATTTCACAGGGCGTTACTGCTTCCGAAACTCATGAGCAGGGCGCGGGCGACCAGGGCATGATGTTCGGCTATGCTTCCGACGAAACCGAAGCACTGATGCCGGCGCCGGTTTACTACAGCCACCTGCTGCTCGACGAACTGCAGAAAATCCGCAAAGCCGGAACCATTCCTTATCTGCGGCCCGACTCCAAATCGCAGGTCTCTATCAAGTACGTCGACGGACGCCCTGACCACATCACCTCCGTGGTGATTTCGCATCAGACCGCCGACGTGCCGCTAGAAACAATCCGCAAAGACCTCATCGAAGTGGCGAAACGGGTTCTCGGCCCGACCGGCTTGCTCAAAGGCAATGTCGAATACTTTATCAATCCGACCGGCAAGTTCGTTATCGGCGGACCGCACGGCGACTCCGGACTTACCGGTCGCAAAATCATCGTCGATACCTATGGCGGCGTCGGCAGTCACGGCGGCGGTGCGTTCTCCGGAAAAGACCCGTCCAAAGTTGACCGTTCCGCCGCGTACTACGCCCGTTATGTGGCCAAAAACATCGTGGCCGCCGGATTGGCGAAAAAGT
This sequence comes from uncultured Verrucomicrobiota bacterium, assembly GCA_903831085.1. Lineage (GTDB taxonomy): Bacteria > Verrucomicrobiota > Kiritimatiellia > Kiritimatiellales > Tichowtungiaceae > Tichowtungia. Next base: position 120,030 of record CAIKWE010000020.1, read on the forward strand.
GCGAAGTGCAGGTGGCCTATGCCATCGGCATCGCCAAGCCGCTCAGCATCAACGTGGACACCTACGGCACCGGCAAACTGGAAGACAGCGTGCTGGAAGCCATTGTCTCCTCTGGAAAAATCTTCGATTTTCGCCCTGCGGCGATCATTAAAGAACTGGGCCTGCTCACGCCGAAAGGCTGGAGCTACCGCGACACCGCCGCCTACGGACACTTCGGACGTCCGCAGTTCCCGTGGGAGAAAACGGACAAAATCGAAGCGCTCAAAGCCGCTGCGAAATAGTTTGGTTTTTGCGGTTGATTCACCGGAGGTCGCACAGTACATTCTGCGCCTTCCCCGTCGCGCCGGAGTTTAGCCGTTGGTGAACGAAGGCCGATTTAATGCACCCATAGCTCAATTGGATAGAGCATCTGACTACGAATCAGAAGGTTGCAGGTTCGACTCCTGCTGGGTGCACCACTTAAAACATCAATTATAACCAATGTTTAAAGGTGTTTTAGTGTTTGCCTGACAAACACACGACTTCTCCGTTTCGTCTAAAATCATCAAGGTGTCCCCTAATTGTCCCCTTTTTTAACTTCCTAAACCGATTGAGGGGGAATATAACGCGCTTATTCTGATTGAGAGGGGAAGTAAGCATGAAGTCGGGAAAAGGTCGCAACAGAACGGGGTCTCTCTATCGCCGCTGGCAAGGGCAGAAGTACAATATAGAAGATTCTTCCGCCAAGGGCGAGGGGGCCATCTATCTCAGATACACCGTCGGGGGGAAAACCATTGAGGAGTCCCTCAAGACGGCTGATGTCACTGAGGCTAAAAAAAAGCAGGCTGAAATTATGCGGCCTTTTGAATTGGCCAGTGAAGCAGAGGTGCTTGAACAGGCCGAACTTCGACTGAAGCGGGTGGTCAACGAACAGGATGCGCAATGGAAGAAAAGCAACCCACCGCTTAAGCTGGACGAAGCCTGGGATGCTTATTCAAAAGCTCAGAACAGGCCGCGTTCAGGTCAGAAAACATTGGCTGGGTATGCCGCGCAGTACAAAAAGTTCCGCGAATGGATTCAAGGCGCCTTTCCCGAAGTTGTGTATATGAAAGATGTGGGGACCCGGGAGGCTGAAGCCTACGCCGGATATCTCAGTGCACGGAAGCTTAGCCCGTCTACCTACAATCAGAATCTCAATACGCTTAGCCTGATCTTCGGAGTCCTTTTTGAAAAATCTTATGCGAAGGACAACCCGTTTGGGTGGGATAGAAAAACCCGAAGCGGAATTCAGCGCCGGAGTCTCAAGGCGGAGTCTCATCAGCGCCGCAAACGTCCGCTTACCATCGATGAGATCGATAAGATTCTGAAAAAGGCAAAGGGCGATTACCGCACGCTGATCATAATTCTGGTCTGTACTGGGCAGAGGCGTGTGGATGGTTTGAAGCTCGAATGGAAGGCCATTGATTTCGAGAGGAGGATCATCAAGTTGATTCCGCAAAAGACCTCAAAGCGGACAGGTACAGCGGTCTATATCCCGTTGTTCACGCAGCTTGAGGTGACCTGCCCCCGTGTGTGGATCCAGTTTCTAAGTTAGGATTTGGGCGAAGTCAACTCTTCGAGCAACCCGCCATCGGGCAATATTGGGAAGTCC
>CAIKWE010000021.1 GCA_903831085.1 uncultured Verrucomicrobiota bacterium
AGCTCACTGGGATACCGACCGCCGGCTCCGGAGGCTCAACAACCTGGACTTCCCAATATTGCCCGATGGCGGGTTGCTCGAAGAGTTGACTTCGCCCAAATCCTAACTTAGAAACTGGATCCACACACGGGGGCAGGTCAATGTCGGGCTGGCAAAGGTCTGTAAGCGGAACAACATTCCTCGCCCTCCCGTCGGTTACTGGGCAAAAGTGGCTAGCGGGCACAAGGTTAAAAAACAGCCGCTACCAAAATTGCCCGATGAAAAGCCTATCCAGTTCCATATTTCAACCAAAGGAATCAGCAAGGAAGACCCTGCCCTGTCAAATGAAGTCGAAACTCTGATCGCTTTTGAAAAACGAGCGGAAAACCGAATCGTTGTCCCTGAAAAACTGCTAAATCCCCTGCCCTGCATTACAACGGTAAGAGACGAATTGTTGTCTTCAAAAACTTGGCGGGACGGGTTACTGCACACAGAGACCTCTCCGCGAATATGGGTGACTAAACCGATGATCCCGCGAGCTCTGCTGGTGATGGACACTCTCCTGAAAGCCTTAGAATCTCGGGGCTATGCGCCAGAAGGTATCTTCGGGGAACCATTTTCATTCGGGCTTTATGAGCACCTGCAATCCCAACGAACGGATAGAGCAATAGCAGCCGACCATGGATGGGGGAAACCTAAGGGATACTCCGCCAGTGACTATGAGCGGATTCCCTCGGGAAAGCTTAGGATCGAGATCATAACGAAATATTCTTTTGGGATAAACGGACTGCGGTGCAAATGGGTCGACGGGAAAAAGAAACGAATTGAAGACTGCTTGAACGATTTTATCTGCGAGCTGATTACATGGGCTGCATTTGAGCGGGATAAAAAACTGGCACACGATCGGTTGCAACGAGAATGCGAAGAACGGGAGCGAATTGCGGCAGAAAAAGCCCGGCAGGAGGCTGAGAAGCAGGCTCGAATAGACCGGCTCCACCGAGACGCAGCTAATTGGAAACGGGCGAACCAACTCCGGGATTATATCGCAGTGGCGGTTGAAGTTAACGTCCTGAGGAAGCCAGATACTGAGCTGGCAGAATGGGCAAAGTGGGCCAGAGCCGAAGCAGACCGGTTAGATCCGCTGTGTCATGCCTGACGTATTGACGCGATGACCCCCGTTCTGGAGTGGTAGAAATTGGAAAATAACGTACGCGGCCGGTTATCTCCGGGAGGCCTTTACGGCAGCGGCGATGTCGGTGGGTTTCATTCCGGCAGCGCGGGCCTGTTTGCGGGCTTTGGAAATCAGCGTGTCAAACTCGCGGGTCGAGGGGGCTTTGATGGTTTTGAGGATCACCACATCGGCGTCGCCCACCACGACGAACTGGTCGCCGGTGTGCAGGTTGAGCCGATTGCGCACCGCCTCCGGAATAACCACCTGGCCTTTGGATGTCATCTTTGTTGTCGCGAGCGTCTGCATTCGCACCTCCCTTTCGTCTTACCAGTAAGATAGAGGATCTGTTCAGCGTTGCAAGGTTTTTGGCCGAAACTTTCCGGGGCGCAAGGCCCCCTACTTCTCGCCGAGGTTCAGCTTCTTTTTGGAATCAATCCACTGCTGGAGCACGATCTTGCAGTATGCGCTTTTGCTGATGTGCATGGATTCTGCCCGCGATTCCAGTTCCTCCGCCATTTTCTTGTCCATGTTGATTCCGTATAAATATATAAACGTTTGGGTCAGAGTCGCAGAACACGTTTGAGTTCGTCAACGGCTTGGCGGTGCTTGGCGCTCTTCATGTTACCCACATTGCGCAACTTCCACTGCAAGGCCGGCAGCTGTTCGAGATGTTCGATCGGAAGCCGGTTCCATTCGGGTGCGCCCATCTTGATCGACAGCAGGAAAAGCCGTTCGTTTTCGGTTAGCCGGTCATTCAGTTCCTTGACCAGACGGCGGCGCGTCTCGACGAGCGTCTCAACAGAAACCGGCTCACGCGCCATTCCTGCGAACTGGGCCGCATAGATCGTTGCCAGAGGCTGTTCATTCGGATTGAGCAATTCCGCCATCGGGCGGGGATGCCCGGCCAGATAGACCGTAAAGGCCGAACGGATATCATCGGTCAACCCCGGTTCGCGAAACATGAGATGCACATCGAATAGATCGCGCGGATGCTGCCGATCAAGGGCGGCACAAATCTTGCCGCCGTACAGATCCGCCTCGGAAAGAATGCGGCTCTCTACAAACCGTTCAAATTCCACCTGGGCGGAAGCACAGAGCGTACGCGTTTCCGGCGGAAACAGAGCACCGCGAAATACAAAGTTTGGTTCCACCTTGATCTGGGCATTCGCAGCATTCACAACCAACCGCCCCGTAACTCCGGCCACCGACTGCCCCTGAACCGTGGCTCCCGGCAGCCCCGACTCGATTTCACCGGCGAGTTGCTCCAACGCGACAGAGATCCCGATCAGCGCATCTTCGCGAGATATGAGCGGCAGATAGGCTAAATCGATGTCCACCGACAGACGCGGCATATCCTGTACAAAAAGATTCATGGCTGTTCCGCCTTTCAACGCGAAACAACCATGCTTTTGAAGCAATGGGATAACCTGCAACAGAAGCTCCACCTGTTTGATATACACCCGGTTAAACATCGGCTTCCTCTTTCCGGCGCGGCACGGTGATCAGCAGTTCGCCGTCCAGTTCGCCCCCCTCGTAAACCACTCGCTTTCCGCTCCCTATATCCACCAGATCCAGATCGACATATTTAAGCCAAGGATGTCCGCAATCTTTCGCCATCCAAAGAAACAGCCGTTTGACCCGCACCGACCGGCAGGCCGCCAAGAGTTTCTGAACTTCCTGCGGACGCAATGCCCCAAGTCCCTCAAATACGGTGCGGGCATGGTCGAACGCCGAATTGTCGCCGATGCAATAGAGCATCTCGAAAGCCGCGCGCTCAGGCGGGGATACCACGATCCGGAACCCTTTGTGCTCGACCGTTGCCAAGGGGAGGCTTCCGGACGAATCAAACAGATGGGTGCACCGATGCACGATTTCAACACCCCAGTCCTTGCCGGAAAACCAGGCAGGAAGCCGCTCGGAACCATCGCTGATCAGCAGGACGGAAGCCTCCTCTCCCATCGAGAGGTAATGACCCAGTCCTTTGAGTTGCAACGCACTCAATCCTGCAACATGAACGGTCAACCCAAGCTGGCTTTGGAGGGTATGGACTGCACCCTGCCAATCGACGGAATCCCCCGTGCGCATATAGGCGCCGCGCTCGACCCGCTCCAACCATCCCGAAGCGACATACCGCCGGGCCAAATCCTTCGAAACGCCCTGGCCTGCCAGCCACAACGGCGTAAGTACGGTGCCCGGAACCAGATTTTGCAGCATCTGGTTTACTTTGCTTGATTTATTAGGATTCATGGTTCGCAAATTAGCTTACAAATAAACCGAAGTCAACCTTTCGGTTTATCTAACAGCACCTTGGCGTACTAATAGATCGCTTCCACAGCCTTTGCCGATTCTGTGAGGTATTCGAGTGCTCACTGGCGGAGTTGTTTTAGGCCGCGAAACTTTCCGGGGCGCAAGGCCTCCTACTTCTCGCCGAGGGTCAGCTTCTTGCGGGCTGTTCGACCAACTGATCTGCGCTTATCGCTCCTCGTGCGGCGTGATTTCCGATAAATTGCCGATAAATTGCCGATAACTTTCCGCCAGTCCGTAGGCTCTGGATCGTTTAGAGGCCTGCGCCACCACCAGCCAACCCTCTGTAACCCATGCTTGGACAAGATTCCGGGCCATACGATCTGACAGCCCTAGAACGCCCGCCACTTCCGACGTGGTAATCCGATCCTGCTTCGTGAAAAGCGCAAATACCCGGCGGGCACGGCGATCCAGCTTCCGCATGAGTTCCGGTTCCGCAGGCAGACCTTTCCGAGCGCATTGGAGAGCTTCCTCTCTGACCGCTTTAAAGACAGATGCCACCGAGGCCACGAAATAATCCAGCCAAGGCGTCAAATCGGCATCCGCCCGGCCTTCATAATAGTTGTGGTGCGGGTGAACCGCCAGAGAGTGGTAATAGGCTTCCAAATCCTTGGCGTGATGCTCTTCCAGAGAAAGGAACCCGTTCAACCCGTAGCCTGCCCGGCAGAGAATGAACGTCGCCAGCAAGCGGGCGGTTCGCCCGTTGCCGTCATAATAGGGATGGATGGTTACAAACTGGTAGTGCGCCAGTCCGGCGGCAACAGGTGCCGGGAGTTGCTCCTCCTCTGCGGCCTTGAACCAGTCCACCAGCGCGGCCATCAGTCCAGGCACGTCCTTGGCCTCTGGCGGAAGATAAACTATGGCATTGGAACCGGAATCGCGAATCACATTCTGTCCGTCACGGTAAGCGGACGGACGGGCGCGCGGGCCTTTCTCCACCAAAGCGTGCAACCGGCGAATCAGCTCTTCCGACAGCGGCGCTTTTTTGGCCGCCCATTCCTCGGTGCGCAACAGGGCGTTCCAGTAGTTCCGTACCTCGCGCACATCCCGTTCACGCCCGTGGAATTGGGCTTTCCGCGTTGCAACCGCTTCCTCCGCCTGAGCGAGCGTGAGACGATTCCCCTCAATCCGCGTGGAATAGTGGGTGGAGCGCACCCGTGCCCGATGGCGCAGTTCGGATTCAACCGCTGGCGGTAACGGTGTATTTTCCACCACCGCCCGCGCCGACTCGATCTCCATCAGCCCGCGGGCAATCGCAGGCGTGAGTGTGTAGCGGGGCTGCCAGATGGAAGATGAGGAGCTCATTGGATTTCTCTATTCTGCCAGATCAGCGTCATCCAGCCAAGCTCCGCAATTTTCATCTTGTGAAAGCATCTGTGTTCCGGCTTGTGTTGAAACTCCATCTTGCATTTGCGCGCCTTTAATCCTAGCCTCTCACCTGTACACCTCGATCGTTCTTCTCCCGTCCTTGCGACGGTGCAGGGCCCGGGGTTTCTTCTTTTTACAGCCTGCCCGAAAAGCATCCGGCTTTCTATCTTTTTTCTGCCAGCATTGTGCCCCGAAAAATAGTTTGAATTATTTTTCCTGAAAGTTTGATATATCAAACGGGGCTCTGTTCACCTTGTTGCACCGCCCTACTCAGGCGGCGATGACGGCGGCGGCTTTTTGGGCTTTCGTCATGCGGGCAACCTTCTTTGCCAGCGCCTTGAGTTTTTTGACGACCTCTTCCGGTTTCAATGATTTCGCATCTTTGTCGAGTTTTAATATTTCCTCGGGCAGGTCGAGGCTTTCTTCTTCCTCTCCGCCGGTGAGCAGTTTGGGCAGGGCCTTACCCAGCGAGGCCCGGAAGGCTTCGCGTCCGGGGCGGAAGTAGTGTTTTAAAACTACCTCAACCGTTGAATGGCCGGTGACGCGGCGGACCAGTTCCATCGGTACGCCCGCCGACAGCGCCATGGTGATCCACGTCGTCCGTAATGAGTGGAAGTCCTTCAAGCTGGATCGCTGACTGGCGTTCTCGTTAGCTATGTGGGTGTTTTTAATGCCCGCATCAGTCAAGGCCTTCTGAAACCGCCACGTGAGACCGTGTATGTTTTCCCGGAGCATTTCTTCGGCTTCCGGAAAAACGTACTCGCTGGTGCGGGGGAGTTTTTCCAGTTCCGCCCGTAGAACAGGAAACAGCGGGATTTCGGCCATTTCACCCGTTTTGGATGTTTTTACCATTACAAACCCGACATCAAAATCCACCGATTCCCATTTGAGCCGACAACAATCCCCCCGGCGCATTGCCGTGCACATCGCAGTCAGTACGACCGGTCGGATCAGGTCGTCGCAGTGCTTCAGAATTTTTGTCAACTCTTCCTGAGTGAACGGTTGCCGATGTACGGTCTTTTTAACCTTCGCCAAACAGCCGGCAAAAGGATTCCTGATCACCCCGGCCTCAGAGCCAACACGCTCGAAAAACCCTTTGAGGACATACATTTTGTCGTTGTAGGTTCGCGCGGAATTCTTCTGAGCCTCCAAGGAAGACAACCAGCCCTGTGCCATGATTCTGTTGACCTGGGACACAAACGTTACCGCCGGATAGTTTTCCTGCATAAAGGAAATAAAGTCGCGCATGACAACGAGCTGCGCTTCGTCTCGGGCAGAAGACCGCCCTCGCCGATCCGGAGGCAAAAATTTTACATGAGCAATATCTGAAATTGAAATCTGAGTGAGTGACTCACCCGCTTTGAGCTCATAAAGCTCCTGCAGGTGCTTCTCGGCCGCCTTGTGATTATGCGCCTCAGCGATCAGCTCTTTCAATTTGGCGGAAGCCAATGTTCTTGAACACTCAAAGGCCATGTCACTCTTCTTGCGTATGTTTTGCGGCACCTTCCCCTTCACCTCGACATTCAGATTTGTGAAGTATCGTTTGCCGTTAATCATGTATCTGCCGTACCACCATTTTGAGCGGAGGTTGTGCTTTTCATCTCTTCTCAGTTCCAGTCCCATGATTCGTCTCCCTGTTAAACGCATTGCGTTGTTATGTAACAAGGCGGGAAATCAAACGGGGCAAAGCCACACTTTTGCCACACTTCCCGCGAATCAGAGAAAATGCTGAAAATAAAAAATCTCCAAGGCGCTGAACACCAAGGAGATAGATGGTACCCCGGACAGGATTCGAACCTGTGACCGTCGGATTAGAAATCCGATGCTCTATCCAGCTGAGCTACCGGGGTGACGCGCGAAATATGGACTATACAGACTGAACTATGAAAGCGGATTTTTCCAAACCCTGGAAAAATCCGCTTTCAGTTGGCCCGTTCCGGATGAAGCATCAGATTTTGAAATAGTTCTGCGCGTTGTTGAAGCTGATGTTTTTAAACATATGGCCGAGCCGCGCCATCTTCGTTGCCCGGCATAGCTCCTATATCCAATCTTTTTTCTATCTCCACGCTTTGATGCGGTAGAAGCGACTGGTGGCGCTTCCTGCACCGGTGTCGAACAGCATGTTGGTGACCGCTGTCGGCGGCGTGTTGGTGTAGACCGCTTTCCAGCCATTCGTGTCCGTGAGGGAGTTCCGGTACTCGACGATTTGCCATGCGCTTGAGCCGCCGGTCCAGACGAGACGAACCTGATTGGAGACAATCGTTAGGCTGGTGACTGCCAGACGCGAAGCCGCATTGGTCGGGTTGGTGTCGGCCAGATACTCGGCCAGATTGCTGATGCCGTCATGGTCGAAGTCAGCCGTCGCGCTGGAGTCGGCATTGGTCGTTGCGCCGTTGCCGCCGAAGTATTGAGCGCGCCACCAGTCGGGAGCACCGTCACCCACCGTATCCACAGAAGCAGCGATGATGAGTGCGGTCTTCGTGTTGGTGCTCGACCCGCTGGCGTCGCGAACGATCAGCCTGACCGTATTGGTGCCCGGCAAACTGTAGGTATGGGTCAGACTGGTTGCTGAAACATTCGCCGTGGTGCCATCACCGAAACTCCAATAACGGTTGGTGGGAGTTCCGAGCGAGCTGTCGATGAAAGTCACGGTCAGCGGCGCTCCGCCGTTGGTCGGCGAGGCGCTGAAACTGGCATAGACCGGCATAGACGCGACGTATTCCGAGGGCAGTAAAATCGCATAACCGTTGGTCAGCAGGTGCTGAACAATTTGCGTATATTGAGCCACGCGGTACGCATCGAAACTGGGGTCGGATGGGTGGAATTGAAGTGCAGCCGGTCCCGGCGGCCCGCCCGGAAAGGCGGCTTTGAATATCGCTGCGTTGGGCAGACCGACGCCCTCGCCATAGCTGGTTTCATTGTAGATTGGTGCCACCGCCACACGGGGATCCAGACCAATGGTTTGGGCTATACTGGTGCTCGAAACAAAGAACAGCTTTATTTCCGGCGCGGCATTGAGAACCGTAGCAGTGTCTGCATCGACCTGATTGAAAGAAGGTCCAAACGTAATGGCGCTTCGGCCCAGCGCATTGCTGAGGGCGGCCTGAGCTTTCGCGAAATTATCCTGCTGGAACGCCAGACCGGATCCATTGTATTCGTAAATGGTTACTCCGTTGGTGTCCAGCCAGGTGGTGTGCGTCCACCCATACTGGAAGAATTCCACGTCTCCCATGGCCTGCTGCGTCTGCATCCAGTTCGTTGTATTCTGATAGGAGGCAGGTTGAGCGATGGCATACTCGGAATCAATATTGTTGGTGCAAATCGGGCCGATATTGACCTTGATGCCCAGGTCGCGGGAGGCAACAAGGAAATTGGTCCAGGCCGGCCCAAGCGCTCTAAAGGCATCCGCCTTGATAAAGGCAACCTTATTGGGATCAATAACCGTTGTCACTGTTAACGTGGCCGTCGGCGAAGTGTTCGTCACACCATCCCAGGTGGCGGCGACATCGCAGGTGTATTGATCGCCATTAACCGGTGAAGAAACGACCAGGCTGCTGTTCGTCCCTATCACAGTACCCGATCCAACTTTCTTCCAGGCGTAAGTGAATGGTCCCGTACCGGCGCTCGGAGTTTCGGTCAGAGTGATGCGCGTCCGTTGCGCGTAAGTTGTCCACCCGCCGGTTCCGCTTCCGTTTCCAGTCGGCGTGGCCGCCGCCGCAGAGACACCGACAGAGGTCGTCGTATAACTCAGAATAACCTGACCTGCGGCGCCTGTTCCGCCTGATTGAATAGTAGAGGCTCTGGCGCCTGCGCCGCCTCCGCCGGGAACAGAACCGGAACCGCCATTTCCCGAACTGGTTGTCGGGCCGGTTCCCCCGTCGCCGCCGCCAGCAGGTGCCGTGGCTCCCATATTCGATATTGCGGCCGTTCCGTTAGCGCCGGTTCCGGCGCTGCTTCCTCCGCCGCCAGCGGCGCTGGCGGCACCTGCGGCACCGCTGCCGCCGGCATACACAACGTCGCCGGCACTGCCGGTCGCTGTGCCTGTCCCGGCCGGACCATATGCGGTTACACTTGTATTGCCAACCGCGCTTTGTCCGCCGGCGCCTCCTTTGGCAATGAGGGTTGCCGAAGGAGAATTAACCGAGTTAAACCATGAGTCGCCGCCAGCCACCGTGGCGCCGTTATTTGTAGAGCTGTTGGCTCCGCCTGCGCCCACATTGATGTAGTAGGTATTCCCCGGAGTAACAGAATAAGAATTAACCTTGGCATACGCACCGCCGGCGCCGCCGCCGCCATATTGAATACTGCCGGTAGCAGGGTCCCGCCGGGCGCTTCCGCCCGCGCCGCCAGCACCCCAGCATTCCACTTGAATGGAAGTAACGTTGGCAGGACAAGTCCAGTTCGTGGCTGCCGCAAACACTGTCACATTGGTTCTCGTCACCATCGTCTCCGATGTGACAACGATGAGATTGGCTCGAACGTTGGTGCTCGATCCATTGGCACCGCTGACAATCAGGGTGACGGTATTGGTGCCCGGGAAGCTGTAGGTATGGGTCAGACTGGTTGCTGTGACATTCGTGGTCGCGCCATCGCCGAAATTCCAGTAGCGGTTTGTGATCACGCCCGTCGAGGTGTCGGTAAAGGTTACAGTCAGCGGAGCGCCGCTGTTGGTCGGCGAGGCGCTGAAGCTGGCAGCGGGCGGATCCGATAATGCGATGTATTCCGAAGGTGTCAGAAACGCATAGCCGTTGGTCAGCAGATGTTCCACGATGGCCATATATTGGGTGACGCCGGTGGAGTCGAAATTGGCGGGGTGATGTTGAAGTGAAATCGGTCCCGTCGGCCCGTTCGGATAGGCCGCCTTGAACAACGCCGCATCGGGTTTTCCAGTGCCGCCGTTTTCACTGATAATGTCCACCAGCGCCACGCGGGAAGTCAGAATACTTGCGGCCAAAGCCAGGTCGCGGGTAAACAACAGCCGCAGGGCGGGCGTTTCATTAATGACAGCGGCGGTATTCGTATCAAACCCGTTATAACCGGTGCCGAAGGCAATCGCGTTCCTGCCCACAGCAACGAAAATGTTGGACTGGGCGTCCGCCAGATGCTGCCGCATGTACGCCAGACCGGATCCTTCGAATTCAGAAACAGTGGTGGTGGTCGATCCGTTAACGACGTCCCATTGGGTGTGATCCCAGCCATGATCCCAGAACTCGACTTCGCCGGTGGCATCCTTTGCCCGCAGCCATGTGGACGCGGACGCATCGGTTATGTTGGTGGCAATAATGCCAAGGCCGATCTTGATGCCCAGGTTTCCGGAGGCAACGATGAAATTAGTCCAGGCCGGGCTGTACCAGTTGATTACTCTGACGTCATCCGCTTTGATAAAGACGATTTTGTTGGAATTAAGAACTGAAGTTACCGTCAGCGTGGCCGCCGGTGAAGTGTTCGTCACGCCATCCAGGAGAGAGGCGACATCGCAGACGTACTGGTCGCCGTTGACCAGCGGGGAAATGGTCAAGGTGCTGTTTGTGCCCAGCACGGTGCCCGACCCGACTTTCTTCCAGGCATAGGAAAACGGCGCTGTGCCGCCGCTCGGTGTTTCGGTCAGTGTCATGCGTGTTCTTTGAGCATAAACCGTCATCCCGCCGGTTCCGCTTCCGTTGCCGGTCGGCGCGGCCGCCGTCGCGGAGACGAGCGGAAGCACTGACAATGTTGCCGCCGGCGAAGTGTTCGTCACACCGTCCCAGGTGGCGGCGACATCACAGGTGTACTGAGCACCGTTGGTCGGAGAAGAAATCAGCAAGGTGCTGTTTGTGCCTAACACATCACCCGCTCCGACTTTCTTCCAGGCATAAGTGAATGGCGCCGTACCGGCGCTCGGGGTTTCGGTCAGAGTAATGCTCGATCCTTCACCAACCGTCAACCCGCCGGTTCCGGTTCCACTTCCGGTCGGCGCAACCGCTGTCGCGGAGACGTTGGCTGGCGGCAAAATCCCCGCGACCACAATATTGTCGATCGCATAATCTATACCGGCGGCGGCGGTCCCTGCGCAGAAGCCGATCTTGCCGAAATTATTCACCGTGTTCGTGACCTCGTTATCAAGAACCAGTGTGGCAATCTTTGTGCCGTTCAGCCAATAGACAACCGTATCGGCCGCCAGCGTCTGCGCCCCGTTAAAGGTATAATCAACCGGCGCCGCCGAATCGTTCACGAACATAACCAGCGTATTCGCGGTGCCGGCTGGATTAAGCGTGAAGGTGCCCTGCCCCGTCGTGCTTCCGTTTAAAGTAGGCTTGAGCGTGTTATCCTGATACAGCCGCAACTCATTCCAGCGGGCTGATGCGGCTGACATGCTGTAAACGGCGCTGTACGCCCCAAGGCCGACGGAAATATAACCCGAACCGGAACTGCTGGCGAGACAGGAGAAATCGAAGCTGGCCTGCACCAGGGAAATCTGCGAAGCGGCATCGGCCACAAAGTTATATTCCAGCGCCGTACCTACGTTGGTTGCGATATCACAGAACCGAACCCCCTGGCCGGTTCCAGCCTTGTTCCCGCTGCTGTCCACCACGGTCACATAGTTACTGACCGTACTGGGTGACGGACGAGCAATGGCACCCAACAGCGTCGGGCTGTTGGAGACGGTATCGCTTTCAAAATCCACAGAGAGAAACGAGGCGGAATTTGTGTACGTTGCGGTCAGGCCGACCGCATTGGTCGACATGGTGACCAAGGCGTTCGTGTAGGTAACATTGTTCACGTACGCAACATCGCCGGTCCACTGGACAAAGCTCTTCCCGGGAATCGAATTTGCCATAATCGCCACTTGCGCTCCGTTAGTGTACGAACCACTGCCGCCGCCACTGGTGACCGTCAGGGTGTAAGTGGGATCCACGACCGTGACCGTCGTAACCGCTGACGTACGAACTGTTCCGCTGTCATCCGCAGACCGGGCGGTCAGATTATACGAGCCCGATGCTACATTCGTCCACGTACAGGCATAGGGCGAGGTGGTGTCGGATCCGAGCAGAATGGCTCCGTTATAGAAATCCACCGTCGTAATTGTGCCGGTCAGGGAAGATGCGTTAGCCGTCAGCGCGATCGATGCCGGAGCTGTGAAGCTGGCTCCATTGGTCGGAGCGGTCAGACTCACAGTGAGTATGTCTGCGAACGAAACACTGGCGGTGTTGGAGTAGTTGCCGCGCAGTCCATCTTCGATGGCGGACACACGGTAGTCGTAATCTCCACCGGGTACGATATCACTGTCGGTATAGGAGACAGAACCGGCCGGCAGTAAAACGAGATCACTCCATGCCGTCGTTCCGGCAAGCCGGCGCTCGACCACAAATCCACTTTCGGTAGTGCTGTTTCGGGTCCAGGTCAAATTCACCACGAGACCTGTCCCGGCCTGAGCGCTCAAGCCGCTGGGCGAAGAAACGTTCTGCACCATCGGAGTGAAATTGGCGGTGTTGACCATCGCCAAAGAGAGGCTCTGCGCCTGATTTGAGGCTGAAGTGCCGGAAGTAAACGAGGTGTCATCCAGCGTCGCGCAAATTTCCATACTGGCCTGTTGTCGGTTTCCCTGGATATGCGCCCGGGCTTCGTCGATGTTCCAAGCGGAGCGGTAAACACACCAGTTCTGGTAGTCGGCCACCAGCGGTGAAGCGGGTCGGCCCGACGCTCCGGCCGGTCCGCCCAAAGTGAACTGGTCGGGCACATACTGTTCCATCAACGTTCCGGCCAGCGCGCCGTTCACGATCAGTGACGTGTTGGTCTGGGCATAGCGATACGTTAGAGCGATATCGTTCCAGTCTCCATTGGTCGCATTGACCGAACTCAGGATTTCCTGTCCGTTTGTCGAAACATAAACAATCCTGTCCGCCCGGATTTCGAGAGTGGCGTAACTTGCGCCCGTACGGATCGCCGCGATTGTTCCGCTGTCAGTGGACCGTACACGGAACGAAACGGTGAACGAGTGCATCGTGTTGGACGGCGTAAAGGTAAGGGGAGCGGAGACGGCACCGTCTTGCGTCAAGCGGGCGAACTGGGTCGCCACCGCGAGCCGGGGACTGTTGGTTTTTCCCGCATGAAGAGCGTCGAACAAAGTCGGCACAATGCTGTAGAAAAATTCCTGATGGCCGGCATTATTGGGATGCTTTACGTCATACCAATAGCCATCGACCCACTGTCCGTTTCCGTCATCCAAAGCGCCAAGAAGATTGATGCTGGGCACATTCCAATTATTGATGGTCTGGTTCACGGATTTGATATATCCGTATTCACTGAGCGTATAGTCGGCTTCAGGATAGCAGAGTCCGATCACGGGAGAAATTCCGTTGCTTCGGCACTGTCCGATAAGAGTCGTCATGTTGTTGGTGAATTGGGTAACCACAGCGGCGGGATTGGTCGAGCCGGGCAGTCCTTCATTGGCCAAGGAATAGCCGAGCAAAACATAATTTGGCGCTATTGGAACAAGATCCGGAGTGAAGCGAGCCAGAGCGTCGATCGTGTCTTGTCCGCCAATTGAAATGTTGGTCACCATCCAGCCCTGGGGCGTCAATAAAGCGGTGAGAAGCCCGGCGTATCCGTTAATGCGAGAGCCGTTGGTAAGAGTAGTGCTGGGGGTGCTGCCGACGCCCAGCGCGACGGATGACCCCATGACGGTGATGAAGGGGAGCGCCGTTATCGTGGCGGCAGGCGACGTGTTCGTCACGCCATCCCATGTGGCGGCGACATCGCAGGTGTACTGATCACCATTGGTCGGTGAGGAAATAAGTATGGTGCTGTTTGTTCCCAAGACGGTTCC
Organism: uncultured Verrucomicrobiota bacterium; assembly: GCA_903831085.1. Lineage (GTDB taxonomy): Bacteria > Verrucomicrobiota > Kiritimatiellia > Kiritimatiellales > Tichowtungiaceae > Tichowtungia. The sequence continues at coordinate 13,629 of CAIKWE010000021.1, forward strand.
CGATCCGACTTTCTTCCAGGCATAAGTGAACGGCGCCGTGCCGGCGCTCGGAGTTTCGGTCAGGGTGATGTCCCTTCCTTCAGGAACCATCAGCCCGCCGGTTCCGCTTCTATTCCCGATCGGCGCGGCCGCCGTCGCGGAAACGCCGGAGGATCCGCCGCCCGCCGTGTAAATCAAAATAACCTGTCCCGCAGCTCCGGATCCACCTGTTCGCAGCGTAATACTACTTCCTCTGGCACCGCTACCGCCACCGCCGGGAGTAGAACCGGAGCCTCCGGTTGTGCCAACAGTATATGTCGGGCCGGTTCCCCCTGAACCGCCGCCGGCAGGTGCTGAGGCGCCTACATTCGATGTTGCGGCAGTTCCGTTAGTGCCAGTTCCAGCGCTGCTACCGCCGCCACCGGTACCGCTGGTGATGTTGGCAGTGGCACCGCTACCGCCCGCATAGACAACGTCGCCGACACTACCATTCGGTGTGCCTGTCCCTCCACCGCCGTATTTAGCCGAGGTATTTCCAATCCTACTGGCCCCTCCAGCACCGCCCTTGGCGATGATGGTGGCCGAAGGAGAGTTGACCGAGTTAAACCAGGAATCGCCGCCCGGCACGGTGGTGTCGTTTACTGAGGAGCTGTTAGCACCACCGATGCCCACGTTGATGTAATACGTATTCCCCGGAGTAACAGAATAAGAACTGACCTTGGCATACGCGCCGCCAGCACCGCCGCCGCCAAACTGCACGTTGCTGCTATCCGGGTTTCGTTGTGCGCTTCCGCCCGCGCCGCCCGCACCCCAGCATTGCACTTGAACAAAGGTAACACCGGCAGGACAAATCCAACTTGTGCTGTTGGTATGAACATTGGTCGTCTGCGCCACCGCCTGTGTCGTAACACCCGCTAAAAAGGCCAAACAAACTGCGACGAATTTAAGTAGATGTTTCATAGGAATTTCCTCGGGTTATGATCCTAAAAAAGTTTCAGTGCGCGATACTCTAGTATCATCCTCACAAATGTACTCTCGAGCCATGAATTCGCCTAGCCACAGGAAACTGTGGTTTTTGATTTAAAGTATCCGGCCTATCCCTGCCTATTACGGCCTTTGAATTCGGCGTAATGGGTTTGCCACCAAGGCATTGATCGCACTGGGATGGCTAGCGAACCTTCTGTCCGTGAAGAAATTTTAAGGCTGCCTGTGTGCGGGAACGCACATGAAGTTTGCTGTAAATATGCCGCAAATGCCACGTCACTGTCTCTATGCTGATGAAGAGCTTGGTCGAGATCTCCTTATTGCTGTACCCCTCGGCCAGCAACTCCATGATTTCCCTTTCCCGCGGCGAAAGGTTCATCTCCTCCGTCGACGCCACAGCCTCAGGTTCATGAAATGTGCCCAGAACCATCCGCGCGATTTCAGCCGACATCGGCACGCCGCCCGCATGAACCTCGCGGATGGCCTGCAAAATCCGTTCCGGGGGTGTGCGCTTCAGGATGTAGCCGCTGGCCCCGGCCCGCAACGCGCTGAACACTTTCGCCGCATCGTCATAAACCGTAATCATCACGATCTGAACCGCCGGCAGTTTTTCCTTGACCAGCGCGGTGCACTCGATGCCGGAACGGTCCGGCAGATTGATATCCATCAGCACCACTTCGGGCATCGCCGCAGGGAGCTTCTCTAATGCCTCACCCACGCTGCCACACGAGCATACCCAAAGCATGTCGGATGAAGACTGCAGCAGCCATTCCAGGCTCTGCCGGATTCCGGCGTCGTCCTCAACCACCGCTACGCTGATCTTTTTCGGCTTCTGTGAAGATTTCATCATTTTTCCTACAAGTTTTTTTTCGCGGACAGCGGCATGGCCAGTCTGACTTTTACTCCGCCGGATGCGAGATTACTCACTTCGCATTCCCCACGCAAAGATTCCAAACGCTGCCGCAAATTAATCAATCCATCCGCGTCGGTGCTTCGCTCAATGACCGAAGGCAGACCCCGGCCATTGTCTTCAACGAGAACCTCAAGCCAGCCAGGAGTCTCCAATGAAATGCTGACACGCACCTCACTCGCGCCGGAATGACGCACCACGTTAGTGAGCGCCTCCTTGAATGCCAGAAATAAATTATGACGCTGCTCAGATCTCAGCGGTGAATCGGACACTCCCTCGCGGAAATTCAGGCGACAGCGGATGTCTGTCGGTTCGAAAAATTCCTGAGCATAGTGGGAAAAATAACTGCCCAGGGAACGCGCGGAATCGTTGCGCGGGTTCACGGCCCAGACAATTTCATCCAGCACCGTCACCAGATAACGCGCCCGTTTCACAATGCGTTCAAGTGCGTTGTTCTTCTGCTCTCCCGTAGACTCCGTATGGCTGCCAAGCAGACTGGCCAGTAAGCCGATTTCCGTCAACCCGGCGCCGAGGTCGTCATGTAAATCCTGCGCGATACGGGCACGGTCTTTCTGCACGGCGGCCTGCTGCTCCAGATGCGCAATCTGACGTTGAAGCCGGCGGAAGAAAAAGTAGCGCGCCGATCCGGCAACGACCACCGTAAAAACGGTCAATATCAACAAGCGGAACCACCACATCTGCCAGACAAAAGGTGTGACTTCGAACGGCAGTTTAAAGCCCGCCCGATTCCAGATGCCGGCGTTGTTGCAGGCCTGCACCTGGAAAGTATAGCGACCTGCCGGCAGACGCGGATACTTGGCAATGCGCTGTCCCTCTGCTTCGATCCAGTCTTCGTCATAGCGATCGAGGCGATAACGAAATTTTACATTCTCCGGTGAAGCAAAACTCAAAGCCGAAAATTCGAACTCCACCTTGCGATGCCCCGGCGCAAGCCGCAGTGTCGCGCCAGAGGCGCTCAAATCCACTGCGTTCGTATCCACACCCGCGCGCAACGGGCGAAGGCTCTGCCACAGCGCAACGGCGTGATCGTCCACAGTTACCCGTTCCAGCACGACGGGCGGAGGATTCGTATTATTCCGAATGCGATCGGGCTGTACGCGCAACAGCCCGCTGCGGGTAGCAAAGAACAGATTCCTGTCGCCGCTTTGGCGGCAGTTTGGACTGTTGAGGAACCCAGCCTGCAGCCCCCCTAATCCCTCGCTGCGTCCAAAAACAGTGGATTGCACCCGCGAGGCATCTTTTCTGACCACCGCCGCCAACTCATCCTGCCTCACCACAAACAGCCCATGATTGCCGATGAACCACATACCGCCACGATCGTCCGATTGGATTTGCGAGATGTAATTATCGTGCAAGCCGTCATCCATCGTAAGGCGCGCATACTTCCCGTTCCAGATACAACCCAACCCCGAGCCAGCATAGCCAATCCACAGAACACCGTCTGGCGTAACGTTCAAGGAACGGATCGATATCGGGCGCGACTCCTGCACTGCAGGTTCTGAAATCACCGCCGTTTCACTGACGCGTAAGAGTTGGCCGCCCGAGGTTCCGGCCCAGATTGTGCCGTCAACGCCCTCGACCAGAGCGCGGATACCGCGCACTTCATCAGGCATTGCCAGCGGAAAAAATTCACCTCTGCAAAACCTCATTAACCGTTCGGGTGATTGGGTAGCCACCCACACATCGCCGTTGCCCGCCACCAGCAGGGAACGGATCTGGTCACTGCCCAATCCATCATCACGGCCCCACTGTTTGAACTTCCCGTCACGCAAAAACTGTAACCCGCGGCCGATCGTCCCGATCCAAATACCGCCGTCACGCGCCGCAGCAACACAACTGGCGTTCCCGCCCGGCCAGCCATCGGCCGTCGTGACTGAGTCCCAATGATTACTGCGCCCCCGCGCCAGTGAACCGTTGGACAGGGCCACCCAGAGCAGGCCTTCCGCGTCCTGACAGATCGAGCGAGTGGATTTTGAAGGCAGCCCGGCCTCGGTTCCCAGCAGATCAATGGCGCGCGGATATAACTGATCCAAGCCGCCACCATGCGTACCGATCCAGAGATTTCCCTCACGATCTTCCATGGCGCACGTTATTTCTTCGTGCGACGTCTTAACCCGCTCAAGCCGATCTCCATCCAGACGGAAAAGCCCGTCCGCAGTCGTGCCGATCCATAACGCCCCCGCACGATCCTCAAAGACCATCGTTACCTTAGATGATTCCGGCAACTGGGCGCGTTCCACCGGCTCACCGACCGGGGAACACTTAAAAACTTTTGGCCCGGCGCAGATCCAAAGACCTCCACCGCGGGCCGTGCCCATGCGAATAGGCCCCTTATCGAACCGGAACCGGCTCCGCCATGTGCCATCACGAACGACACCCACATTCGAGCCGCGTGCATACCACAGTTCGCCAGCCTCATCTGCGGCAATCCACGGCTTCCCGCCGCCCGGAAAGCCCTCTTCCGCACCAAAATGCGTAATGCGACCATCCTCCGCGTGATACAGCGCACCACTCTCGCCCAGCATCCACAAACTGTTCTGTGCGTCTTCGGCAAAACCGATGACCCGCGAATCTTCTAGTCCGTCGTTCTGGTTGAAAACGCGTACAGTATTCGTACTGAGGCAGACCACAGAGCCGCGATCCATCGCCAGCCACATGCGGCCACTCCGGTCGAGGAAGGCCTTTCGGACAAGCCGATTGGCTAATCCGGGGATATGCATCATGGAAAACTCTTCGAACTTCGCCCCGTTAAAACGGATCAATCCCCCAAACGTTGCCGCCCACAAATAACCGTCGTCCGTCTGCATCACACCTGTGACACTGTTATCCGGCAGGCCATCATCCGTCTGCCACGCGCGATTCACCCAGGCCGACGTGAAGGTCGAATCCTCTTGCACAGCAGCCGACGTGAACTGCGCGAAAACGAGCAGCGCTAGGAGCAGAATGGCATGACGGCAATACATAATCTGAAGCGACCTCTTGACACAAATAACCGATGGCAACAACTCAAAAAGGAAAAAGCGGATTTTCCAAGGTTTGGAAAAATCCGCTTTCAGCATGCCCGTTATGGCTGGAGCATCAGATTCTGAAATAGTTCTGCGCGTTGTTGAAACTGATGTTTTCGACCATTTCGCCGAGCAGCTCCATGTCTGAGGGAATTTCGCCGTTTTCGACTTCATTCCCGATCAGGTTACAGAGAATACGGCGGAAGTATTCGTGACGCGGATAGGAGAGGAAGCTGCGTGAGTCGGTGAGCATACCGACAAAGCGGCTGAGCAGACCGAGCGAAGAAAGCGCGTTCATCTGTTTTTGCATCCCGTCCTTTTGGTCGAGGAACCACCATCCGGAACCGAACTGCATTTTACCCGGGAAGGATCCATCCTGATAATTACCGATCATCGTGGCCATCATTTCGTTGTCGCACGGGTTGGCGTTATAGAGAATGGTTTTCGCCAGCTGGTTTGAACTGTCGAGCCGGTCGAGCAGTTTCACCAGCCCCGGCCCCTGCCGGTGGTCGGCAATCGAGTCAAACCCGGTATCCGCCCCGACCGCTTTAAACAAGCGGCTGTTGTTGTTGCGGAATATGCAGACATGAAACTGCTGAGCCCAGCCGCGAGCATGGTTCATCTGACCCACCGCGACCAGGAACGAAGCCTGAAATGCATCAGATTCTTTCGGCGAAACAACCTCACCCTTCATGGCTTTTGCAAAAATCGCATCCAGTTCCGCAGACGACGCTTCCGCATCCGGCACATAAGCGACGCCGTGGTCGGACAAGCGGCAGCCGACCGAATGAAAATATTCATGCCGGAGATCGATCGCTTCGAGCAGCGACGCAAAATCTTTAATCACCACTCCGGAAACTTTTTCCAATGTCTGGATATAATTTTTCCAGTCCTTGGAAAAGGCTGCGGCTTTATCCGGACGGAAGGTCGGCAGAACTTTCACCGCAAACCCGCTGGCCTTAATCTGTTTATGATATTCCAGCGAATCGATCGGGTCGTCGGTGGTGCAAACGAGCTTCACGTTCATCTTGAGCATCAGGTTGCGGGCGGAAAACTCCGGCGTGCGCAGTTTGGCGGTGCAGGCATCAAAAATTTTATCCGCCGTCGCGGGGCTAAGCAGCGTGTCGATTCCGAAATAGCGCTGAAGTTCCAAATGCGTCCAGTGATAGAGCGGATTACGAATCGTCTGCGGAACGGTCTCGGCCCATTTCTGGAATTTTTCGCGCCAGGACGCGCCACCGGTTACAAACTCCTCGGTCACGCCGTTGGTGCGCATGGCGCGCCATTTGTAATGATCGCCACCCAGCCAGGCCTCACCGAGATTGTCCTGCCGCTTGTCCTCCGCGATTTCTTTCGGGGAGAGATGGCAGTGATAGTCGTAGATCGGCATCTTCGCCGCGTGGTCGTGATAGAGCTTGGCAGCCGTTTTGGTCTGCAGTAGAAAATTTTCGTCCATGAATTTTTTCATCAGTGTGTTCCTTTGTTTTCTTTTTCAATCGGAGCTTTCATAAAATACGCCTTATCCACCTCAATCTGTTTTAACTGTCCGGTCTTAACCGGCAGCCAAAGTGAAATCGACGGCACATAGGTGATCACCATCAAAGCGGCAATCATCGCACCAAAGAACGGCAGCATGGTTTTGGTCACCTTGGCGATCGTGGTCTGGCCGACACCGCAGCCGATGAACAGACAGGTTCCAACCGGCGGCGTGCAAAGACCGATACAAAGATTGGCGATCAGGATGATACCGAAATGAACCTCGTTCATACCCAGCAGCTTGACGACCGGCAGAAAGATGGGCGTGAAGATCAGCACCGCCGGGGTCATATCCATGAACATGCCGACGAAGAGAAGCAGCATATTGATGGTGAGCAGAATGATCACCGGATTTTTGGAAAGGCCGATCAGCATGTCGCTCACCGTTTGCGGGATATTCGCGATGGTCATGATCCAGCTCATCCCGGAGCTGGCGCCGATCAGAAGCATGACAACGGCCGTGGTGATGCCGGTCTTCAGCAACAGTTCGGGAAGCTGCTTGAGCTTGATTTCGCGGTAGACCGCAACCGTGAGCACCAACGTATACACCACCGCAATCGCCGCCGCTTCAGTCGCTGTGAAAACACCTTTCAGAATGCCGCCGATGACAATGACGATCAAAAACAGGCTGAGAAAAGCGCGTTTGAAGGTGCGTAAAATACCGATCAGACTGGAGCGTTCTTCGCGGGCGTATTTCCTGCGGAAAGCGAACCATCCGCAAACGACCATGATACAAAGCCCGGTCAGAATGCCTGGTAATACGCCAGCCATGAACATAGCGGCAATCGAGACCGAGCCGGCCGCGACGGAATAGACAATCATGATATTGCTCGGCGGGATCAGCAGTCCAGTGGTCGCGGCGGTTGTGGTGACGGCGACGTTGAACTCGCGGTCGTAGCCCTTGCGGTTCATCTCGGGGATCATGAATCCGCCGACCGACGAAACGGCCGCCGTCGCCGAACCTGAAATCGTGCCGAACATCATGCAGGTGAGTGTATTGACGTAGCCCAGTCCGCCCGGAAGGAACCCGACCAGCGTGCCGGCAAAGTCGATCAGCCGCCGCGCCATGCCGCCCAGCCCCATCAAATGTCCGGAGAAAATAAAAAACGGTATGGCGAGCAGTGCGAAACTGTCCACGCCGCTGACCATCTTGGTCGCCACCATCAGGGACGGATCGGGTCCGGTGGACAGAATGGCAAAGAAGCTTGCCAGAGCAATCGCCACGGCAATCGGCACGTTGATCGCCAGCAGAAGGAGAAACACCAGCACGAGAATCAGAGCTACCGCATTCATTACACGGCCTCCCGGGTAGATTCACCGCTCGATGCGACCTCCGTTGAGACCAGCGTTTCAATCAGATTTTCAATGGTGAACAGCACCATGAATATCCCGGAGATAGGAAGTGCGAGGTAAACATAACCCATCTTCCAGCCGAGGGCTGGCGTCATTTGCTCCACAGCCAGAGAATTAGCCACCACATGACTGCCTCCATAAAGAAAGACCGCAACGGCAAAAAAGAGAACAACGATATGCGAGAACACGGCCATCGGTTTTTTCACGTCGGGATGAAACTTTTCGACAAAACCGTCAATACCCAGATGGCCCTTTGTGCTGAAGGCAACCGCTCCGCCGAGCAGTGCCACCCAGATGAGCAGGAAGCGGGCAAGCTCCTCAGTCCACTTGGTCTGCGCCCCCATGACATAACGCGAAAACACGCCCCAAACCACATCGACCACCAGCAACGCGACGGCGACGATCAGAATAAAATTGAGCGCGGCGATCATTCCCTTTTTGATTTGAATCAGTGCGGATAACATTATTTCACCTCGGAAATCTGTTTGAGCAGATGACGCACTTCCGGATTCTCGACGTTTGCGAGCATGGGAGCCACCTTGGCGGCAAAAGCGGCCGTATCCACTTCATAAACGGTTACGCCTTCTTCTTTAGCCTTTTCGAGCGCCGCAGCGGTTTCTTTCTGCCACAGCTCGCGCTGGAATTGCGACGACTCGTCGGCGGCCTGCTGAATCCATGCCTGCACCTGCGGATCCAGCCGGTTCCAGACCTTGGAACTGATCAGTAGCATGTCCGGAATACGAGTGTGTCGGTCGAGCGAAAAGTGTTTGCAGACCTCATAGTGTTTGTTGGACGTAAAACTGGGGAGATTATTTTCCGCGCCATCCACCGTACCCTGAGCCAGAGCCGAATAAAGTTCGCCCCAGGCAATGGGGGTTGGCGCGCCGCCCAGAGTGACAATCATGTCGATGGCGGTCTTGCTGCTCATGACGCGAATCTTAAGCCCCTTGAGATCGTCGGGGGTTCTGATGGGCTTTCTGGCGTAGAAGCTGCGACTGCCAGCATCATAGTAGCAAAGCCCGCGCAGAAATTTGGATTCACCCTGCCGAAGCAGCCCCTGCCCGATTTTCCCGTCGAGCACATTCCAGTAATGGGCGTCGTCGCGGAAAATATAAGGCAGTCCGAAAATCGCCATGGCCGGGATGAAGTTTTCCATGGCGGCGGCCGAGATTTTCGTCATGGCCAGCGAACCGTTTTGCAGCTGTTCGATGCTCTCTGTTTCCGAACCGAGAACGGCGCCGGGATAGATGTCGATGGTCGCGCGTCCGCCGGAAAGTTCTTCCAGGCGTTGCTTCATAAATTCCATCGCCTTGTGCACCGGATGCCCGGTATCGAGACCGTGCCCGAGCTTCAGCACCAACTGACCCTGAGGCCCGCCACTCTTCTGTCCGCGCAGAAATAAAGAAAACCCTGCCAGAAAAAGCAAGGCTCCTATAAGTGTTCCACCAACTAAAAGAGAGACCGGTTTATTCATAAAACTTAGCGCCCCATCCACCCGCCGTCCACGACCATGACATGACCGGACATATAGTCGGAGGCCGCCGAGGCTAGGAAAACCACCGGCCCCATGAAATCGGACGGTTCGCCCCAGCGCCCGGCCGGAATACGCGCCAGGATCGAAGCAGAGCGTTCCGCATCGGCCCGCAGCGCCTGAGTGTTGGCGGTCGCGATGTAGCCCGGAGCGATTCCGTTCACATTGACTCCTTTGGAGGCCCACTCGTTAGCGAATGCCATAACCAGCCGGCCAACGCCCGCCTTGGTGGCGGCATAACCGGGAACATTGATACCACCCTGAAAAGTCAGCAGCGAGCAGGTGAAGATAATTTTACCGGACCCTTTTACAATCATGTCCTTACCGAATTCGCGGGTGATGATGAACTGGGAGTTCAGGTTGATTTCGATGACCTTGTCCCAGTATTCATCGGAATGTTCGGCGGCCGGAGCGCGCAGGATCGTGCCGGCGTTGTTAACCAGAATATCGATGGTGCCGAATTCTTCCTTCACCGCCTTGATGCTGGCATACAGCGACTGACGATCACTGAAGTCCGTTCCGTAAAATTTATACTTACGACCCAGACCGGTAACCAGAGATTCCGTTTCATCGACCTGACCGGAGGCCAATGGCAGGCTTAAATTGATGATATCCGCGCCGGCTTCCGCCAGACCTTTGGCCATCGCCTGGCCGATTCCGGACGAAGCTCCGGTGACAACAGCTCGTTTCCCTTTGAGTTTGAATTGATCCAGTATCATTTCTGTCCCCCGTTAACGAGTTTGTAGACTTCGCTCCCCGCGCTGATGAACGTACCCATACCGAAAATAACAGTCGAATCCGGATCGAATTCGGTGGCAACATGGCCCTCCGGCTGGACATTGATCAGGCGTCCGTTTTCCAGCTGGCGTTCACAGAGCGCTTTCCAGCCTTTGCGGACAACCGGTTCGTATTCGGCGCGGTTGAGCAGGCCGTTGTTGATACCCCACGCCAAGCCATAGGTGAAAAAGGCGGTGCCGCTGGTTTCGTCCTGCGGACAAAACTCCGGATCGATCAGACACATCGCCCACGTTCCGTTTTCTTTCTGGATCGATTTAATCTTTGCGGCCATAACTTTAAACGTGTTCTCAAAATAGGAATATTCCGGCCGGTCTTTCGGCAGGTACTGAAGAACTTCGGCCAGTCCGGCGATGACCCAGCCGTTACCCCGCGCCCAGAAATTCTTTTTACCGGAGGGGGTGGGTCTGGCACCAACGAATGCCCAGTCGCGATAGTAGAGGCTTTCATCCGCATCCCACAGCCACTCCGTGGTTTGCTTCCACTCCTGCACCATGTAGTTGAGGTATTTCTCTTCGCCGGTCACTTTCCATAATCCCGCCCAAACCGGAGGAGCCATGTAGAGCGCATCGCACCAGCCCCAGCGCTCAATGGTATACCAAGACCCGAAGACTCCCCTTCTTTCCCGCATCATCATGTATCCCTCTTTGGACGGGTTGGCCAGGATCCAGTCGAACCGTTCCCGCACCTTGGCAATCATGGCCGGATCTTTATCGAGCTGGTACAGCTTGAGGTATATCTGCGCCACGGCATGGTCATCGGCGTGGTAAGGAGAACGGTCTCCAAAGCCCCAGCCGTTTTTAGCCCCGATCGCCCGGGCCGCATCAATGTATTTCCGATCGCCGGATACTTCCGACAGATCGGACAGCCCCATGTAGAAGGGCCCGCAATGCCAGTCCAGATCACTGAATCCAAACGGATGGCTCAGTTGCCAGTCCGCCGCGAGTTTTATGCGGCCGAGAATTTCATTCTGATCAAAGACATTGGTTTGAGCCGAACAATTGAGCACAAGCGATACAAGTAGTGTGAGAAGAATCCGTTTCATTATTTTAAATCCTTTATCTGAATATGATCCATATCTGTGAAGCGCTGGTTTTCGCCACCCATCGCCCAGCAGAAAGTGTAGGCCCGCGTGCCGCAGCCGGAGTGGATCGACCACATCGGCGAAAGCACAACCTGTTCGTTGGATACGGCGATATGACGGGTTTCATCACCCGGCCCCATGAAATGAAACACCCGCGATGTTTCTTCGAGACCGAAATACATATAAACCTCGGTGCGCCGTTCGTGCGTATGGCACGGCATGGTGTTCCACACACAGCCCGGCTCCAGCGCGGTGAAACCCATCACGAGCTGGCAGCTCTTGATGCCGTTCTCGTGGATGTACTGATAAATCGTGCGCTTGTTGGCATCTTCCAGCGAACCTGTCTGGATGGCGTTGGCATCCGCCTTCTTCGCCTGTTTGGTTGGATAATCGGCGTGCGCAGGATAGCTCACGATATGAAATCGCGCCGGTTTCACCGGGCTGGCGCTGCCGAACACCACCTCTTTGCTGCCGCGGCCAATGTATAAACCATCCAGCTTTTCCATCTGATACTTGGTGCCGTCGACCGTGACGGTCCCGTTGCCGCCGATGTTGAGCACACCGACTTCGCGCCGCTGGCAGAAAAAGTCCGCCGCCAGTTCCTTGCCGGCTTCCAGTTTCAGGCTTTCATGGGTTGGAACCGCCGCGCCGACGATGGCCCGTTCGACCTCGCAATAGAGCAGGTTGAGTTTTCCATCCTCAAACAGGCTGACCAAAAATGTTTCACGCAGTTCCGGTGTGGTCATCCGCTTGTATTCATTTTTCCCGACGGTGTATCTGACGTTCATTTTCGGCTCCTTCATCTACTAAAGTGTTCGAGATAGCTGTTCCAATCATTGGACGTTTTGATTTCCCCGGCCTTCGCCCAGCCGTAGCCTGCGAAATAGGTGACTTTTCCCTTGGCATCAGCGCGGGTGATAAACAGCGCATGGCCTTCGTCTTTATTCGGCGACTCGATCAGCCGGAATTCCTGAATGGCTTTTGGATCCATCGCCACGCCGGTACCAGCGCCGTATTCTTCAATCGTTTCCCAACAAGCCATCCAGCCTTTGGAAACATCTTTTGAGACAGCGGCCTTGCCGGCGTGCGTGGTGATGCCAATCGCAATCGGCAGTCCGATTGCCAGCTCACCGTTTTTCCAGAACGTGGATTCCGCTTTGAACAGCCGGTCGCCCATCTTGATGGTGATCTGCTTCTCTTCCTTATAGGTGTCCGCGCCGACTTTGTATTCGTAGGTCAGCACAAAAACCGATTCAACCGGTTCGCACCGGATGATTCTCCATTCGATAAAGGTGTCCGAGGTGACCAGCTTCTCGTCGATCCATAATCCAAGCCCGCCGCAACCGCGTGACGAGCCGACGTGGTACGCATCGTTTCCTTCGCCATAATCAACGTGATAGGGCTTGCCGGCGGCGGCATCCTTATACCACTTGTCGATAATCGGATAATCAACGCGCTTGAACCAGCAGTCGATGCCGCTGTCCTCAATGCCGCTCCGCAGGGCCGGACCGTAGGCGCGGAAGGCGACCTTGTCGTTTTCCCACGCAAAGTCGTCTTTTCGTTCCGGCACAAACCGGCAATAGGTTTGAGGTTTCGGCTCAGCCTGACAGACGCCCCCTATCAATCCCAAGCCGACCAAAATCATTCTTATCATTTTCATAGCTTGGAAACTCCCTTCAGGAAAACTCCATCAGGTCCACTGGGTGTGGAAAAACTCGCCGCGCGGCTTATCGATCCGTTCGTAGGTGTGCGCACCGAAATAGTCACGCTGCGCCTGCAGCAGGTTCGCCGAACCGCGCGCCGTGCGGAAGCCGTCATAGTAAGACAGCGCCGAACTCATTGCGGGCGATGCGATTCCCGCGCGGGTCATCCGAGCCACGGCATCGCGCCACGGAACCTGCGCCTCGCCAACGGATTCGGCTATGAGAGGATCGAGCAAAAGTGTTGAAAGGTCGGGATCGCGTAAAAACGCTTCTTTGATAGTTCTCAGCAAAGTCGAACGGATGATGCATCCGCCGCGCCAGATCTGCGCCAGCCGCGCCAGATCGAGCTTCCAGCCCTGCTCTTTCGAGACGGTTTGAATCAGCTGAAAGCCCTGCGCATAGGAGATGATTTTTGATCCGTACAGCGCCTGTTTAACCTCGGCCACAAAATCCTCCGCCTCGACGTCAATCCCGGTTTTCGGACCTGCCAGCAGCACAGATGCCTTTTCGCGATCCGCCTTTAAAGCGGAAAGACAGCGGGCGAAGACCGCCTCGCCGATCAGCGTCAGCGGTTCGCCGGCGTCCAGCGCCGCCATCAGCGTCCATTTGCCGGACCCCTTCTGCCCGGCGGTATCAAGAATCATGTCCACCGACTGTTCGCCATCTGCGGTTTCATAGGCGAGAATATCGCGGGTGATCGCAACCAGATAAGAATCCAGCTTGCCCTTATTCCAGCGGCCAAACACCTCCGACATGGCGATGTTCGACATATTGAGTCCGTCGCGCATCACCTGGTAGGTCTCGCAGATCATCTGCATATCGCCGTACTCGATGCCGTTGTGAACCATTTTAACAAAATGGCCGGAGCCGCCCGGCCCGATCCAGTCAACACACACTTCGCCTTCGGGCGTGCGGGCGGAAATCGCCTCGAAAATCGGTTTGATCAATTCCCATGCGCCAGCCGAGCCGCCGGGCATCATCGCCGGGCCGTGCAGTGCGCCTTCTTCGCCGCCCGACACTCCGCAACCGACAAAGAGAAAACCCTTTTCTTCGCAAAATTTAATGCGGCGGTCGGTGTCTTCCCATTCCGAATTGCCGCCATCAATCACCACGTCGCCGGGATCGAGAAGCGGCGCCAGTTCCTTGAGCACGGAATCCACCGGCGCACCCGCCGTGACCATCATCATGATCTTGCGCGGCCGCCCGATTGATTTGATGAATTCCTTCAGATCATTCGCATGAACAAAACCCTCTTTATATTGACCGGAAAACTTTTTCCGAAACGACTCACTCCAGTCGTAGCACGAAACGGTGAAGCCTTTCGACACCATGTTCCGGGCGAGGTTGGATCCCATCACCCCTAAACCAATCATGCCGATATCTGTCGTTTTCATCTGTCGCTCCCCCTAATCGTTAACCTTACTTGGCGAATTTTTCTTTGTACGCCCAAAGTCCAAGAGCGGGATTGCTGATATAAAAAATTTCTTCGCCGTCCGGCATGGTGTTGAAACCGTCCTTGAGTTTTTCCGGATTGTAGCGCGCCGCCATTTTCTCATACGGCACGGCGTTGAAGCCGACCGAACGGACTTCATCGAGCGTCACGCCCGGCCCGGGACAATAGGTGATGCTGAAGCGTCCTTCGGACGAGCCGTGAATCAAATGCGCGGCCGCGCCGCGATTGTTGCGTAGCTCCTCATTTTCCTCCACCGCTTTCAGCGTGGCGGGCGTTCCGCGATAACCGTACTTGCGGATCAGTTCGTCGATCTTGTGATCTTCACCGAATTCCTTCAGAGCGGGAGCCAGTACGATCAATTCGCCGTCATCCGCAATCGCCATGCGTGTGCGGTAAACGGCCTTGTTGCCAAGCCATGTGCTCTGAAACTCATGCGGATCGAGATAGACGACCACTTTCTTCGGCTCACGGTCGAGTAGCGTGATGTTCACTTTGCGCGCCAGCTCGCAGGCTTTGTTATACACCTGCACATCTTTGCCGGCGTAGAATCCGCGCATATGCATTTCGCCGGTACCGTAATCCTGCTCCATCACAGTCAGAATATATGTGATCGGCAGATCGCTCAGAAAGGTATCGACGGCATAGTTGAACAGTCTGCGCACCGGCGTGTCGGTTTGTCCGAGAATCGTCTCCATGTTGCAGACCGCGCCGAGAAAGTGCGACTTGTTGATGATGTCCGAGCCGCCCGCGCCGACGACAATGTTTTTGGTGTAGTTGGCCATACCGACCACTTCGTGCGGCACCACCTGTCCGACGGAGAGAATCAGGTCGTAGCCGTCGAAGAGCATTTTATTCACTTCAACGCCGACCGGATAATTCACTTTACCGCCGGAAAGCTCCGCGAGCATTTTGCCGGGCACTTCGCCCTTACGAACAATGCCGTTACGCCAATCGTGCACCTTGAATGCATCCAGCGGAATCGTCTCGCCGAACATCATGCGAAGCTGTTTTTCCGTCATCGCATTGTGCGTTCCAAGGGTTGGAAGGATATCCACCTTCACCCCCTTGGCGGTCAGCAGTTCATAAACGATCGCCGTAATCGGCCCCGCCTGAGAATTCAGACGGGTATGATCCGGCGGAAGAACAAGGACTTTGCGCAAAGGAACCGGCTGGTTTTCCAAGGTCTGGAAAACCAGCGTGCGCAGCTCATCCCGCGAGATCGATAACTCTTCACCGAAACGGCCGATCATGATGTGCTCCTTTTAGACGATATACGTCGAAGCGGCAGTATCACCTCCGCGACCTGTCCAGTTGGTATGGAAGAACTCGCCGCGCGGTTTGTCAATCCGTTCGTAGGTGTGCGCGCCGAAATAGTCGCGCTGAGCCTGAAGCAGATTGGCCGGGAGACGTGCGGCGCGATAGCCGTCGTAATAAGACAGCGCGGCGCTGATGGCGGGCATCGGGATGCCCAGCTCGATCGACTTGCAGATCACACGGCGCCAGCCGGCCTGCGCGTTCTGCACCTTGCCGCTGAAGAACGGGTCCAGCAACAGGTTGTTGAGATTGGGGTTACGGTCGAACGCTTCTTTGATCTTGCCAAGGAACACGGAACGGATGATACAGCCGCCGCGCCACATGAGCGCGATGCCACCGTTGTTGAGGTTCCATCCGTAGGTCTTCGCGGCGGCGCGCATGAGCTGGTAGCCCTGCGCATAGCTGACCAGTTTGGATGCGTAGAGCGCCTGCTTGAGGTCTTCGATCATCGCGGCTTTATCGCCTTTGAATTTCACGCCGGGACCCTTCAGCGTCTTCGACGCTTCCACGCGTTCGTCTTTAATGGCCGACAGACAGCGGGCGAAAACGGCCTCGCCGATCAATGTCAGAGGCTGACCTTCGTCCAGCGCCGCAACAGCGGTCCATTTGCCGGTGCCCTTCTGGCCTGCGGTATCAAGAATTTTATCCAGTACCGCTTCACCCGCTTCGGTCTTGTAGCCGAGAATGTCGCGCGTGATTTCGATGAGATAAGAATCGAGTTCGGTTTCGTTCCATTCGGTGAACACCTTGTGCATCTCTTCGTTCGAGAGGCCGAGACCTTCTTTCATCATCTGGTAGGTTTCGCAGATCATCTGCATGTCGCCGTACTCAATGCCGTTGTGCACCATCTTGACGAAATGGCCTGCTCCGTTTTCGCCGACCCATTCGCAGCAGGGTTCGCCGGCATCGGTCTGCGCGCAGATTTTCTGGAAGATCGGCTTCACGGCCGGCCATGCAGCGGGTGAGCCGCCGGGCATGATGGACGGGCCGAGGAGCGCGCCTTCTTCACCGCCGGAAACGCCGGTGCCGATAAAGAGCAAGCCTTTGCTTTCAACATATTTTGTGCGGCGGATGGTGTCCGGAAAGTGCGAGTTGCCGCCGTCGATGATAATGTCGCCCGGTTCCAGGAAAGGAATAACCAGCTCGATAAAATCGTCCACGGCTTTCCCGGCTTTGACGAGCATCATGACTTTGCGCGGACGCTCAAGGCTCGCGCAGAATTCTTTGATGCTGTGCGCGCCGATAAATTTTTTGCCTGCTCCGCGCCCGGCAATAAACGCGTCGACTTTTTCCACGGTGCGATTGAATACCGCCACGGTGAAGCCCTTGCTTTCCATATTGAGAACCAGGTTCTCACCCATTACCGCCAAACCAATCAATCCGATATCTGCTTTTTTCATGATGCTCTCCTTATAGGTTGTTAAATGTCAGTTCCAGTGCGGTTCGCTCGGCAGCGCCGCATCAAATTCAGCCAGCAGTTTCTTCTGATATTCACCGGCAAACGTTCCGGCAAAGAATTTTTCGAGTCCTTCCTTGGCCAGGCGCTCCCAGGAGGCTTCCTCGTTGCCCGGCACGATCGGGTAGAAAAACGCATTGTTATCCTTGGCGGCCTTGTAATCTCCAGGAGCATCCCCCACCTTCAGAATTTTATCGGCAGCATACCCTTTCCCTTCGATGGCAAAATGAATGTGCTCGGATTTGGTTCCATGCTCCTGACCGGCGATCAGATTGACGTAGGGAGTCATCCCGTTTTCTTCCCACTCGCGCTCCAGCGCTTCGAGCGGCGTCTGGGAAACCACGATCATATCCGCCATTTCATGCCCCCTCTTCAGCACGTCCATCACAAACGGGAACGGCCCCACACCCGAAACCATATCGGCCACGCGCGCATTGACCTCCTGGCTCCAGGCCAGCATTGTTTTGAGTTCCTGATTGCCGGTCTTTTCAACTTCCTGCTTTAGAGCAGGGTTGCCGAGTTTGGTCTCACGCTTAACCCACGCATCAAGTTCTTTAAGTTCCGGAACTTTAAATCCGCGGGCCTGAACGTCTTTGCGCGCCCGCAACAGATCGCGGGCATGCTGAATGGCAAAAAACCGGTTGCATCCGCGGGTCTTGCTGTAGAGATTGACGAAATCCCAGACTTCGCGGGCGGCTTTGCTCACTGCCTGGAGTCCCAGGTGTTTGATAAAAGCCGGACAAAAGCATTCCTTGTGCTTCAGTTCCATTGTATCAAACACGCATCCGTCGCTGTCGAAGCCGATGAAGTAGTCGTGTTTTTTAGGTAACTGTTTCAGTTGGGCCACATAATCCATTTGCATTTCTCCTTATCTATAAATTTTCGGGAATAGCCTACCGCTTAACCCGCGCGTTGCCTTTCCAGATACTCCAGAGCTGTTCTTCGTCAGCGGGCTGAGCGTAGTCGGTCAGCATCGTGGCCGCAAGCGCTCCGCTGGCCCAGCCGAACTGGGTGCACTTCTTGACGTCCCAGCCCTTAAGGATGCCGTAAAGCAGGCCGCCGACAAAACCGTCGCCGCCGCCAATGCGATCCATCACACCGATTTCGCGCGGCTTGATAATTTCCCATTCCTTACCGTCCGTGACCAGCGCGCCCCACATATGGCTGTTGGCCGAGATCACTTCGCGAAGCGTTGTGCCGAAGTACGTGGCATTGGGATATGCGGCCTGAACCCGGCCGATCATCTCCTTGAAGCCGTCAATTTTTTCATCAAGCCCCTTGCCGCCGGACTCAGGGCCTTGAATACCGAGGCAGAGCTGGAAGTCCTCTTCGTTACCGATCAGAATGTCACTGCGCGAGGCAATTTCGGCGAATGCCGCAGAAAGTTCTTTTTCCCGACCCTTCCAGAAGCTGGCCCGGTGGTTGAGGTCGAACGATATTAACGAGCCGTTCTTCTTGGCAATACGGGCGATATCCAGACAAAGCTTGCTGGTCTTTGGCGACAGAGCCGCGATCAGTCCCGAAAGGTGCACAATCCTGACACCTTCCTTAGCAAAAATCCGATCCAGATCGAAATCGTCCGCGCTGAGCTCCCGTCCGACTTCGCCGGCCCGGTCATTATGAACTCTCGGCCCGCGCGAGCCAAAGCCGCTATCTGCCATGTTGATCTGATGACGATAACCCCAGGGATTGCCTTGATCAAACTCAGGACCTTCAAAGTCCATCCGGCGGCTTCTGAGATTATCTTTTATGAAGTGCGAGACCGGACTGCCTTTGACAAACGCGGTCAAAACCTTGACCGGTAATCCGAGATAGGAAGCCACGCTGGCGACGTTGCTCTCCGCGCTGGTCGCCTGCATCTTGAAAGTGTCGCTGCAATGGAAGGGCTGCGAATCAGCAGGGGTCAACCGAATCCCCATACTGGTTACAACAAGCAGGGAATATTTTTTTGTTTCCGTTTCACTCATTTTTTTCTCCTTCAATGAATTTTTACAGTTCAACCGTCTTAGACGCCGGTATAAGCCGAAAAACCGCCGTCCACCGGAACAATCACGCCGGTTACAAATTTCGCGGCTTCCGAAATCAGGTAATGAATGGTGCCGTACACTTCTTCCTGTTCCCCAAAGCGGCGGAACGGGGTTTTGCCAATGACCTGCTGACCGCGTTCGGTGTAGGAGCCGTCTTCTTTAACCAGCAGCGCGCGGTTCTGGTTACCGATGAAAAAGCCCGGAGCCAGCGCGTTCACGCGAACGCCCGATCCGTATTTCATCGCCATTTCGGTGGCCATCCATTTGGTGAAGTTGTCGACTGCGGCCTTGCCGTTGGAATAGCCGAGAACGCGGGTCAAAGCTTGAGTGGCGGACATGGAAGAGAAGTTGATCACACAGCCGGACTTCTGCGCTTTGAAGGCTCTGGCGAAGGTCAGCGTCGGCATGACCGTTCCCTTGAGGTTCAGGTCGAGCACCTTGCTGTAGTCTTCCATCTTCAGGTCGAAAACATCCTGATCGGGGCCGATGGTTGCACCGGGCATATTGCCACCCGCGCCGTTGATCAGCACGTCAACACGACCGAGGGTGGTCATAATTTTTTGATAAACCGAATCCAGCACCGCCTGATCGAGAACGTTGCAGGCATATCCGCAGCACTTTTCTGAAATCTTCTTCGCCTCGGCAACGGTTTGATCAACCTGCTCCTGTTTCAGATCTAGATAGATGACATACGCTCCCTGCTCCTGCAGATATTTAGCCGTTCCGCCTGCCAGCACACCGGCCGCACCCGTCACCGCAATTACCTTGTCCTTCAGATCAAAAAGATTCTTCATAGTTATTAGTTCCTTTCTTCAATAATTCATCTCAATTGTTTGAGATAACGATTATATATATTTTTCGCAAGCGAAAAACTTGATTTTTATTTCCTCTCGAGTCACTGTCTGAACAGGTTAAGGAGATTCCATGGCGGTTAGCCAGAAACAAATTGCAGAAAAACTCGGTGTGTCTATTGCACTGGTCTCGCGAGTACTGTCCGGAAAGGCGGAAGAAATCGGTATTGCGTCGGACACAATCGACCGGGTTTTAAAGGCCGCCGAAGCGATGGGTTATGTCCCCAGCGCCGCCGCTTTGTCCCTTAAAGGAAAGTCCACCCGCACCATCGGTGTGGCCGTGTATGATTTTAATGACCCTTTCTTCGGCGCACTCATCAGACAGATTCAAACTCAGGCCCACGAGCACAACTACTCGCTGGTGCTGGCCGGATTTCTCAGCCGCATTCCGGACGAACAGGATCTGCAATCTCTCCACAAACACGCCATTGATGGACTTCTTGTTCTCGGCTCCGACCTCAACGCCCACTGGCTGCTGGACTTCGCCTATCTGCCCGTTGCGCGAATCGGACACGGAGCCGCAGACGAAGCCAGCCTCAAGGTGACCGTCGATGAGGACAATGCAGCCGGACAGCTCATAAAGCATCTGGTTGCCAACGAACGGAAACATCTGGTCTGTATTTCAGGCCCGCTGCCTGCGCACCGCGTGCGGCAGGCGGCTCTGGAAAAAGCGACCGCTGCTGCCGGTCTTAAGTTAGCGTCCGTTATATCCAAAGAAAAAGAGCCCTTCGCCGCCGGCGTGCGGGTTACACAACAGCTTCTGGAAGGCTCGTCCAACGCCGATGCGCTGATCTGCACCACCGACCTGATCGCTATGGGAGCATTACACGCGCTGCACGAGGCGGGCATCACAGTTCCCGGTCAGATGGCGGTCACCGGATTCGATGATATTCCGACCGCCGCGCAGTTTATTCCGCCAATCACCACCATTTGCCAGCCGATCCAGGAAATGGTTCGTCGAGCTTTTGAGGCCATTATCGAACCTTCGAACCCGCAAACGGTTTATCTCCCCGGGAAACTCATCGTCCGGGAAACGGCGTAGATCGGCCGCGGCACATTGTCCGATGTTCGGAAAATCAGGCGAGTTCTTCAGAAATAATCGCCGCGACGCGGCCGGCGGGACTGCCGGTGCCAAGCGTTTTTTCCAAGGTTTGGAAATTTTCAATCATCGCCGCTCGGGAAGACGTATCGTTGATCAGCGGATCAATCGCCGCGACCAGCTCAATCGGCAGCATGTGCTGTTGAAGGCGTTCCGGCATGATTTCTTTACCCGCAATAATGTTGGCAATGCCCACTCGCGGAATACGAATCAGAGCACGGGCAAACAGATAGTTCAAAAAGCTTACGCGGTAAACCAGCACGGTCGGACAGTGCAACAGCGCGGCTTCGAGCGTCGCCGTGCCGGAGGCAACAAACGCGGCGTCGGCCTGTTTGAGCACCTCGCGCGCCCTGCCTGCCAGAACCGAAACCTTGCGCGGCGCTTTGGCCGCCGTCTGCAGGATCCCCTCAACCTGCGCGAGGCGGCGTTCCGGCACCGGGATCAGAAAGGAAACATCGGACCGCCAGTCTTCAATCAGTTTCGCCGCTTCAAGCAGTCGCGGCAGGATATATGTGATCTCCTGTTTGCGGCTTCCGGGCAGGAGCGCGATTTTTGTTCTTTCGCCCCAAGGCAGCGGTTCCGGTTCTTTCGTGCGGAATTCACGTAACTCATCCACCATCGGGTGGCCGACAAAATCGACTTTCAGGTCAACGTCTTTGAACACCTCAACCTCAAACGGAAAAATCACCATCAGCCGGTCGATGATTTTTGCCATCTTCGGAATACGTCCGCGGTTCCACGCCCAAACCTGCGGGCAGACATAATAAAGCACTTTGATGCCGCGTTTTTTGAGCTCACGGGCAAGGCGCAGGTTGAAGCCGGGATAGTCCACCAGCAGCGCGGCCTCCGGTTTACGTTTGTCCGCTTCAGCCAGCACTTCGTCGAACGTGCGTTTAAAAAACGGATAACGTTTAAACACTTCGACAAAGCCCATCACATCCATTTCGCGGGTATCGTGAAGCAGCTCCATTCCTTCGGCGCGGAGTTTTTCGCCGCCGATACCCCAGACGGTGATGTCCGCGCGGGTTTGCTTCAGTGCGTGAATGACATCCGCCGCGTGCATGTCGCCGGAATCTTCGCCCGCTATAACCAGAAGAGATTTCATGGACTAACCCTGCGCTTCAAGAACTATGACGGCAAGACCCATGGCGTCGGCCTGAGCAATGAGTTCGTCCTTGTTCAGCAGAATGGCGCCGCCCGCTTCGATGGCCAGACAGGAGGCTTTGGCTTTTTTGAGCGATTTGAGAGTCCACATTCCAATGACTGGAATATCAAAGCGCATATCGTGTCCAACCTTTGGAACTTTGACGACGACCGCGCCGCGCCCGCCGAGTTTTCCGCCGCGCTGAATGGCCTTATTGGTGCCTTCAAACGCCTCAACGGCGAGAATCATTCCCTCTTTGACGACCACCGTCTGGCCGATGTCGAGATGGCTGGTGTCTTTGATGACACGGCGACCGATGGCAATATCGTTGAGCTCGCGGGCATCTGGCGCGCGGACAGTGAGCGGTCCGGCGGCGGGCATGTAGTCCTGCATAAAGGAACTGGCGGACAGCAGCTTGATGCCAGTTTTTTCAATCTCAGCGATAAGCCTCCCAAAGATGGTGTGTGCGTTTTTCACCGGCATGCTTTTGAGCAGCTCAACAAGCGCCTTATCCAGCCCGATCCGGAAAATGTTGGCGGGCTTGATCTGACCGGCCATCACCGCGTGACGGGCACCGCACCGTTTCAGCGCTTCCAGCATCGGCTCCAGACCGACGCGCAACCAGACGACTTCGTCGGCGACCTGTACGATTTCGCGGTGGGTTTCTCCTTTAAAGGCGATGGCGATAATGCGTTTCACGCCGCGCTTCCGGGCGGCGCGGGCGAGCAGCAGCGGGTAGTCGGCCCGTCCGGCAATCAGAGCCAGTATTTCAGGTGTTTCATTCATGGCTGGAAAAATTATTGAAATAAAAGTCCGCCCAGTCCCCCGTTGGACGGTTGAGACAGGGCTCCGAAAGGCAGGCGTCCAGCCGCCGGCTGAACGAGCGCTTGAAAACGGACATCACCCCACAACGGTTGGAAGCGTACATCTTTGCGTAATACGGTACGGATCGGTTCACCGCCTTTTTCAACCGCGCCCTTGATCGTCTCGATAGCTTGATCAAACCGTTTCAACTCGATACGCACAGCAGCCAGTTCAATTTGAATTCTTAAATCGTCGGGCTTGTCCGCCAGATATTTAATAAAGACCGGTTCCAATAAATCGAACCGCTTCATCTGAACAAGCATCTGCGCAAGTTGCAACTGGACTTCCGGCGGCATGGCTGTCTGAAGCACATTACCAAACAGCCGGGTCATGGGGCCCTGCTCCTGCAGCGCGTTGTAGAGCTGAAGAAGTTCAAAGACCACGCCGATGTCGGCATTCTGTCCGCCGCGCAACATGCCTTCGAGTTCCATCTTGCGGGCGGTCATATCCTGCATCTGTTTGACCTGATTCAGGAATCCCTGCGCGCTGTCGTTATGCACATCCTGCGCAAGAAAATCAGAAACGACCTTACGGGCTTCTTCAAAACGGTGCTGGCGCATGTAGAGATCGGCGAGGCGGAAAACGGCTTCCGGACTGAGCGGGTAAAGCTCAACCGCCTGCTTGAAGGCGTATTCCGCTTCAGCTATATTGCCGCGCGCGGCATAAAGTCCGGCGATGGCGCTACGTAGTTTGGAGAACGTCTTGCGGGCACACACATCGCGAACGAATTTTTTATCATTCACCAGTCGTTTCGTACACCAGTCCCAGAACTCATGGTCATTCTTGACCATTTCCGGAGTGATCGCCGTCGGCTCGTTGTTGATCTTCATGATGAGGCCGTGCGGTGTGAGATATGGATACATCCATGGAATAACATAGCTCTCTTCGACGAAAAACTCGCGCTTGCGCAGCTTGCCGTCGGGGCCGACCGGATCAAACGGAACAACCGCCGAACTGGACTCCCGGGTGGATTCAGCGGTTTTCACTTCCGTAACGTACTGGTTGTGGTCAAAAATCTGCTTACAGAGAATGCCGTTGATCTGCATGACGCCGCCGACGCCCTGCACCTGCACACGCCCGCCTTCCATCTTGACGTCGGCCCCCGCATCAATTTTTCCGCTTTGAACATCCTGAATGAATTCCTGAAAAGCGCGGTTGCTGTCAGACGCGGACGGAATCCAGAGTTGATCGCCGTAGATGTCGCGAGTGGTCGACATAAACGTGGCATCGGCCAGCGCGTTCTGGGTGATGAGATAAACATCGGGCCGCACTCCCGGACAGTAGATCATGTAGGTCGGCACAAAGCGTCCCGGGTCGGTTCCACCGAAGAAAAGCGCGTTGGTGCCCATCGGCGGCGGATAGTTGTTCTTGCGCAGGGTTTCAGGATATTCCTGCCACACCTTATCGAACTCGGCGTCCGAGATGCGCCGCTCAAACGGAAATACGTACTTGTAGTGAAGATCGTCTTTAATTCCTTCGATCCCGCGCAACTGCCAGTTGCCGAACTGCCAGCCAAAGCCATGCCCGTTCTGCTCGGAGCCGCCAACGACCCTGAGCTGTTCGTTGCTGTAATAGTTTTTGTATATCAGCGAAAACGGCAGCAGGAAAACCAGCAGCGTGCCGACCCATTTGGTAACCGGGTTGTTGCCGACCAGAGTTTCGAGCCACGCCATCAGCAAAAGCAAACCGTAACCGATCCAGATTGCATAGACGGCATGCGACTGAATGTACTGAACCCGTGCGATGAAAAGCGTCTGAATGTCGAGTTTCGGATTCTGCAGGATGATAAAAAGAATACCCACGCCGATGAAAGCGGCCACGGTGGTAAAAAGCCAGTCGCGGTTTTTTCGGCCGACACGTACGATAAAGGCAAACGGCAAAATCGCCAGCAACGCCACCGGTGCAAGGAACTGCGCGCGCAGGTCCCGCAGAAAAGCGCCGACCTGATCAAAAAAAGTGAGAGAGAAAACGTTGGTCAATGTGACTTTTTCATACTGTCCGCGGGTGATGGCGTGCATGAAGCCTTCCCATGTGCGCGGATAGCCCCAGTTGATCGGCGGGTTCTGGTCAGACGAAACCGGCATGAACAGATAGAACGACAAACCGAGCAGCATCAGCAGATAGGTGGCGCAGACTGTTTTTCCGTTCGGCAGAAAAAGGCCGAGTACCGGAACAACCACCGCATAGACCGTCCAGAACCAGAATCCGATATTCGCCGGTCCGGAGATCCAGCACCATGTTACATACTGCGGGTTATCGGCCATGACCTTGTTCAAGCCGACCATAAGAACATAAAAAGCGCCAACGATCGCGAAGTCACGGCCCAGCTTGATGTGGCGCAGAAAAACCGCCAGACCAACGGCAGCACCCATGAACAAAAGAGTCTGGTGATTGGTGAGGCCGAGGCCGAATACGAACGCCATCAGGAAGAGCGGCTTGGGGTTTTCCGGCTCAACCATCCAGCGGTAGAGCAACAGCAGTACGACGGTCTGAAAGAAAATGTTGAGCGCATAAACCTCCGCAATCACCGCCTGCGACCACATGCCCTGACTGAACGCCAGCAGCAGCCCGCTGGAAACACCCGCCACGCAACAGAAAAGACTCTCGGTTTTTTCACCAAGCACATCCGTCTCTTTTTTCAGTCCATGAAGAAGCCGAAGCCCTGAACAGCTCACCAGCAGCGCCAGGGTTCCGCAGGCCATTGCTCCGCTGAACGCGGAGAAAAGGGCGACCGCTCCCGCAGGATTCGGATAACCATGATACTTCAGCCCGTTAAAAATCCATTGAAAAAACCAGGTCAGGAGCGTCCAGATCGGGTAGCCCGGCGGATGCGGCACACCAAGATAGTCGGAGCCTGTGATCAGCTCGCCGGAATCTTCGAGCGTAACGGTTGGCGCGCTCGTCAGCGCATAGACGGTCAGCGTAATCAGGAACGTAAGTCCGAAAGCAATCCAGTCGGCACGGCGAAAAAACGGTTTCGATTTCAAAGCAAAGCCCTTTCGTGAACGAATTAGAGAAGCTGAAATAAGCCCTTTTTGAATTCAAAGGTCAAGTTTACAGAAGGCCCGGACTCCTGTATGGTCACCCTAATGAACAGTGAAGAAAGCAGTTCCCGCTTTGCGAAAGTTTACGGCAGCCCCGGACAAGGCCCCCGCACTCTGGGCCCGTTACGCGTTTTCTGGCCGCTGATGCCCATTTGTCTTGTTGCCGGCTGGCTATTGCACGCCGCTATGCCCGTTCCGCACCTTTCCACCTCCTCGGCCGGTGTTCTTTTTGTCCTACTGGCGGTGACGCTCGCGCTCTTCATCGGCTGGAGCGCCCGCAGACTGCGCAGTTTTCTCAAAGGAGCCGAAGGTGAAGAGACCGTCGCGCGCATTCTTTCCTTCCTGCCTTCAAACCACACGGTCTTCAATGATCTGCAACTCGACCCGCGCGGCCCGGCCTTCGACCATATCGTCGTCGCGCCCGCCGGAATTTTTGTGATCGAAACCAAAAACTGGAGCGGTGAGATCACCTTCCAGAACGGACAGGTGCTCAGCAACGGGCAGGCGCCGAGCCGCCCGCCGCTCAAACAGGTCAAGGAAGAAGCCGCCGCGCTGCTCGACTATCTGGCCGCCGTAAGATGCCCGGCGGTTCCGGTTTATCCGGTCATCTGCTTTGTCGGCAACCGTCCGCTGGACGGCCTTGTTAATGTCGGAGGCGTGCGCATCTGCACCGACGCGGATCTGAGAGACCTCTTTGAAAACTCTCTTGAAACACCTCTGCCCGCCGGTACGCTCGGCATGATCGCCAGTGAACTCGCACGCTGTGCGGAAGATAAATAGGGAGACCGAAATGATCCGCGCGCTGATCCCGATTGCCGACGGCAGTGAAGAAATGGAAGTCGTCATCGTCACCGACACGCTCCGCCGCGCGGGCTGGGATGTCGTGCTGGCTGGACTGCACGGCATCGCGCCCGTCACCGCCTCGCGGAAAGTAAAAATTATTCCCGACGCCTGCTGGGAGAAACTCGACCTGCTTTCGTTCGACCTGCTCGTTCTGCCCGGCGGCGCGGGTGCTAAAACGCTCTGCGAACATGACGGCGTGCAGGAAACCATCCGTATTTTTGATATTGAGGAGAAATGGATCGCCGCCATCTGCGCCGGGCCACGTGCACTGCATAAAGCCGGTGTTCTCAAAGGCCGCGCCTTCACCTGCTATCCGGGCGTCGAAAAAGACATGCAGCGTCCCGACCGCTCCGATGAAGCCGTCGTCGTTGACCGCAACCTCGTCACCAGCCAAGGGCCGGGTACCGCCTTTGACTTCGCGCTCAAACTGATTGAATTGATCGACAGCCCCGCCGCTGCGGAAAAAGTCCGTAGTGGATTGATCTACTGAGCATGAAGACCGAAAACAAAGTCCGTATCCTGATCAATCCGAACTCCGGAATGGGAGTCGCTCTTGACCGTATTCACGGAGCACTCATCGAATACTGGGATCGACCCGGCAACGATCTTTCAATTCAGTTCAGCACCTCTAAAGAAGACGGGCAGGCCAAAGCGCGCCGCGCCGTGGAAGAAGGCGTCGGCAGACTGCTGGTGATCGGCGGCGACGGCATGGTCAACACCATCGGCAGTGTGCTGATTGGCACAGACACCGCACTGGGCGTTATCCCCGCCGGAAGCGGCAACGGATTTGCCCGCCACTTCAACACTCCTCTCGACATTGTCAAAGCAACCGAAGCTCTGGCCTCGGCCTCTGTACAGCGCATCGACGTCGGCTTCGCCAACGGCCAGCCGTTTTTTGTCACCTGCTCACTGGCGTGGGATGCCGCGCTGGTGAACATTTTTGAAAAATCGCCGGTGCGCGGCGTGCTGCCCTATGTTTTCGCCGGCGTTTACCAGTTCTTCGACTACACTCCGCAACCGTTCACCTTTTGCATTGATGACGGAGAAGAATTCACCATCGACGATCCGCAAGTCTGCACCGCCGCCAACCTCACCCAGTACGGCGGTGGCGCGCAGATCGCGCCCGGCGCAAAAGCCGACGACGGACAACTCCTGCTCGTCACCGTCCGTAAGCGCGACATGCCGCTCGTTCTGCTGATGTTTGGAAAACTTTTTGACGGCACCATTGACCGGCTGAACGGAATACACACCCGGCCTTTCCGCACGCTGACCGTCCGGAGACAAAAAGCGGGGCCGATGCAGCTCGACGGAGAACTGATCGAAGCCCCGGCCGAAGTGAAAATCACCGTACAGCAACGTGCGCTGAACGTTCTCGTTTCTCAAGCCTCATGCTTGTAGAGATGCACGTCGCGCTGCGGGAACGGAATCGAAAGCCCTTCGGCATCAAACCGCTTCTTGATCGCTTCGTTCAGCGCAAAGGAAATATCCCCGTAATCTTCCGCCTTCACCCAAGGACGCACGGCGAAATCCACACTGCTTTCGGCTAGTTTTAAGACACCGACAAACGGCGCGGGATCTTTCAGCACACGCGGGTCCTTCTCCAGCAGATCCATCAGCACCGCCTTGGCTTTATCGATACTGTCGCCGTATCCGATGCTCGCCGTCAGATCGACACGCCGAGTACCCTCGGCGGAATAGTTAGTGATGTTATCGCCCATCATTTTTGAGTTCGGCACAATCACCCGCTTGTTATCGCCCGTCGTCAGTGTCGTCGTGAAAATATGAATCGCTTTCACCGTACCGCCCGTGCCGCCGCCTTCAACGTAGTCGCCGATTTTGAACGGGCGGAAAATAATAATCATCACGCCGGACGCGAAATTGGAAAGCGAGCCCTGCAAAGCCAAGCCGACGGCCAGACCGGCGGCGCCCAGCACGGCGATAAACGAAGTGGTCTGCACACCGAGCTGACCCAGCGCGGCCAGCACCACGAAAACCATCACGGCGGCATAAGCCATGTTGACCGTGAACGTCACCAGCACCGGATCAACCTTGGCCCTCAGCATTCCCTTTTCGAGACCGTTCTGAATCATCTTCGCGATCCAGCGCCCGACAAAAAAGATCAGAAGCGCCGCGACAATCTTGAATCCGAATGTCGTCAGTATCGTCTCCGCCTTCGCCATCCACTCCGGAGTATTGTTAAACATCTGCCGCATCCCGCTCATCGCGCCCTGCACTGCATTCGTTTCCATTCGCCCCTCCCTTTTCCAAACCTCGGAAAAATTCCGTTCCGTTTTCCCGGATGATATTGCGATGCCGAAGGTTTGTCTTGTTAAAATTTACGGCAAAACCGAATGCGATCTCACACCAAGCCGCTAAGTCGCAAGAACGAGGTGGGAATCTGTGACCTCGACGTCTTCTGTGGGTGAGCCCGTCAGGCTCGCCATATTCCGAGGCCACCGGCCTCGGCTACAGAATTCCAAAGAGTGGAAGCGGCATCCCTGCCGCTGGCCAGAGGCTGGAAGCCTCTTCCACACTATCAAAGCAGTCCGGCGGCGCGGTGTTTGGCGGCGATGGTGTCGGCCAGCGCGTCGAGTTCTTTCATTGCCTCGGCACCCGGATGTCCTTTGGCGATGACTGCTCCGACCACTTCAACTTTCCAGGACGGCAATAGTTCCGCCGCGTTTTTGAGCGGATTAGGACTCCAGCCATACGAACCGATGACCGCCGCGAATTTCGCTTTAGGTTTCAGACGATCAAGCAGGAACGCGGTGTAAACAGCCAGCGGATGAAGTGCCGCCATGATGACGGATGACCCCAGCACAATGGTCGCGGCATCCGTCAGCACACCAGCCAGTTCGTTGAGCGGCAGACCGATCAGGTCTTTCAAGGCCACCTTCACGCCGCGTTTTTCGAGCGCGGCCTTAAGATGTTCGGCCATGAGCTTGGTGCTGCCGTGTGTGGAAACATAGGCGATCAAGGCCAGATTTTCCGGTTCGCCGCGCATCCACTTTTCGTAGAGATCGAGGATGATCTGCGGCTTGTCATAAACGGAGCCGTGACTCGGGCAGATATATTCAATGTCCAGAGCCTTAATGCGGTCGAGGTGCTTTGCTGTCATCTTGGAATAGAGCATCATGATCTGGACGTAATATTCTTTGGCGCCTTTGTAGACGGCGGGATTGTCGCCGGCAAAGATGTTGGTGAAGGAGTGGTGCGAACCAAGAAAGTCGCACGGGAAAAGCACTTTGTCTTCCGGAATATAGGTGATCGCGGTTTCCGGCCAGTGCACCCACGGGCAAAACATAAAGCAAATGGTTTTGTTGCCGAGCGAAACTTCGCCGCCGTCCGCAACCACTTGAATCCGGTCATCCGGAATCGTCATCAAATCCTGCAGCATCTCTTTATTTTTCTGCAGGCAGAGCAGTTTCGCTTCAGGATATTTTTTCAGCAGAAGCGGAATGGAGCCGGAATGATCCTGCTCGGCATGATGCGACACGATGTAGTCGATTTTCTTCACGCCTTCGAGGTTCGCCAGCAGAACCTCCAGAAACTCCGGCTCAACGGTGTCGATCAACGCGGTTTTTTCCGAACCTTGGACAAGATACGAATTATAGGTTGTGCCCTGCGGAAGCGGCATCAGTCCGTCAAACACCTTACGATCCGGATCCTTCGCACCGACCCAGAAAATATCCTTCTTAATCGCAATCTTGCTCATGAAAACTCCTTCGTTAAAATTGGAGCCACAGTTTCCACAGAGAACGCATTTTTTACAATCCCGGAATGCGGCCAGTTGCCGCACAAAATCAAAACAAAGGCTTCTCTCGACTGAAGGAAGCAGTATTGTTCCGCCTTTGCTGGGG
>CAIKWE010000022.1 GCA_903831085.1 uncultured Verrucomicrobiota bacterium
CAAGCCGGCCGGTCAGAATGAAGTCGTTAAATATCTGGATGAGGCCCTGACGGGCGAGTGCGGTGCGGTAGAGTTTCGGCGAATGATCGGGGCCGAAGAGTGTGTAGGCCGTTTCGCGAATGACGCTGTTCATCGGCTCGACCGGCAGATTTTTCAAAACCGAGCTATCGCCCTTCGCCAGCCGGTAGGGAACCACGACATTCAGAAAGATCGCCTGGGCACGGTCTTGGCCGACCAGTTCCGCAGGTTTTTCTTTTCCACTCCAGCCAGTGTGTGTTGACCAGAAACTTTTTTCCAAACCTTGGAAACGCGATGAGGACATCGCGTCTACGTTTTCCGAACATTGGAAAAAGCCAAAGGCAATCCACTGAGAAAGCGCGGCGAGCCGCCGGATTGGATGGTTCAGCGGGCGCAGACCGGAAAGCCGCCACTCTGTTTTATCGAGCGGCGCGACTTCTTCCCATTTATGCTGTTCGCGCCACCAGCAGTCCCAGAGAGAGCGGAGTTCCTTTTTCGAAGAGTCCGGCCAACTGGCGGCGGGCTGCTTGGGAAGCAGGCCGGAGATGCCGAGCAGAACGGCGTAAACCGTTTTCCAGTCCGCGCCGTATTGCGCGAGTGCTTCGAGCGGCAGACTTTGCGCCAGTTTACGAAACGGCGCTTTGTTGTGTTTGTAGCCGAGCGCGGCGGCGGTTTCCTCATAGAGTGCCTGTGCGTCACCGCGACGTTGCATCAGCCACGCCATGCGCAGGGTTTTCTGCCGGAGCCGTTCCTCGCCTGCGCTTTCCAGGCAGGCTGAGCCTGCACCCATATCTTTTCCAGACATCGGAAAATGTCTGGATGCCCGAGGCTCCTGATATGGATAAGCAGTCAGATCGATACTCTCCAGATCGGTGGTGCATGTATCGTAATACGATATATGGATCGTTCCAGGAGGGAAAAGTACCTCGTCTGTTTTTCCGGGAAACCAGGTGATGTGAAAGCGGACGTTGGCGTAGCGCGGATCGTTGTGGTGTCCGTGGTTTTTCCAGTCATTGGAAAAAATATGAATCTCGGCGTCGCCCGCGACGCGCCGCTGTTCGCGGCCGATCAAAAGCACCGCGCCGGAAAAGTCCGGCCCGGCTTCGAGATTCCAGCGTCCGGGGCTTTCAACCGTTACCGGCTCGCCTCGCGAGGTCTTGAGGTTTTTCGGACGCAGGCGGTCGTCGAACCAGAGCGCGTGCAGGTGCCGCTCGGTGTAAGGGAAATAACGTCCGGCGGTTTCGCGGACTTCGCCGGGAGAAATCAGTTGGCGGTAGGCCGTCGCGCCTGCGAACAAACGCTCAACTTCCGGTGGAATCTGGTAATTCATAGTAAATTTTTACCAGACATTTTAAGTGTTGGAAACATTGTTCATCAACGAACCGGAGCTTGCAATTACAGCCGCCAGACAGAAACTCTCAGCGTCGTAAGCTAAACCGCTGCAGGCTCACTGCCCTGCGTTAGGAAAGTCGAACTCAGTCTCAAAGAGTTCTTTGAATTTCGCGGCGGCGGCGGTTTCGTCAGGGCCCTCTGCTTGCAGGATGATTTGCGTGCCCTGCTCAAGGCAGAGCATCATCAGCTCCAGCGCGGAACCAAGCTGGCAGGTTCCGGAGGGCGCGATAACCGTAATGGTTCCGTCGTATTTCGCGGCGGCCTGAGTGAGCAAAGCGGTTGGCCGGCAATGAATGCCCGCCTCGTTTTTAATCACTGCCTTTACCTCAACCATAATAGGGCGAATCATGCCCGCCGATGGGGGTTTTTCAATCTTATTTCAAAAACACATTTTCCCATGGAACGATGGGTTGAAGGAATATTGGAATGATGAGGGAAAAAAGACCCTTTCCCCATTTTGATCCACCCATTATTCCATTCGTCCAGTATTCCACCATTCCGCATCCCGAAGGGATGCAGATGTCTCAGAAACACTTCCCGCTCTCTTTCCGAAGACAGGAATCTTTGTTGCAGCGATAGCAGATTTCGTTGGCCGACGTTTCGCCGCGGAAAAAGGCATCGAGGTTGGACAGCGTCGTCTCCGCGATGTTGGTGAGCGCCTCTTTGGTGAAAAACGCCTGATGCGCGGTGACCAGTACATTCGGGAAAGTGAACAGCCTCGCCAGCACATCGTCGGTCAGCACTTCACCGGAACGATCCTCGAAGAAATATTCATCCTCTTCCTCATAAACATCCAGCCCGGCAAAACCGATCTTCCCGCTCTTGAGCGAGGCAATCAGATCCTGCGTCTGAATCAGCGCGCCACGACTGGTGTTGATGAGCATGACGCCGTCTTTCATCTGCGCGAGGCTCGCGGCGTTAATCATGTGTTCGGTTTCGGCGGTCAGCGGACAATGCAGGCTGATGATATCCGACTGCCGGTAGAGTTCCTCAAGCGGAACATACTCGACCCCCGCACCGACGGCCCAGTCCGTCTTAGGAAATCGGTCGAACGCCAGCACACGCATCCCGAACCCTTTGAGCAGGCCCGCCAGAATTTGGCCAATGCGTCCGGTGCCGATGATGCCGGCGGTTTTACCGTACAGGTCGAAACCGAGCAGTCCGCCGAGCGCGAAATTGCTGTCGCGGGTCCGGTTGTAGGCTTTATGCGTTTTGCGGTTCAGCGTCAGGATCAGCGCGACGGCATGTTCGGCGACGGCGTACGGCGAATAGGCCGGAACGCGGGCGACATGGATTTTTTCATAAACGGCCTTGAGATCGACGTTGTTGTACCCGGCGCAGCGCATCGCAATCATGCGGATGCCGTTGTTGTACAGGATGTCCACCACCGGCGAGGAAAGGTCGTCGTTCACAAACGCGCAGACGGCGTCATAGCCCGCCGCCAGCGGTGCGGTATCCGCCGACAACCGGTTGCCGATATATTTGATCTCATAACCGTGCTTCGCATTGGCCGCATCAAAAAACTCCTGATCGTACGGCTTGGCATCAAAAAAGATGATTTTTTTCATAGCGGCACTCCGTTCTTCTGATCTGCAAGATATCCTTTTTCCAATGGTTGGAAAAATCCTTTCCGGATCAATTGACCGGTAAATAAGGCGGTTGACATTCCGGTATTTCAACTGCCTTAATGCGCCTTAAATCCGCAAGGGGGTAACATGAAACTGGAATCCAAACGCTGGCTGATCCTTTCCATGGGAATTCTGGCAAATATGTGTATGGGCGCCGCCTACGCTTCGAGCGTATTTGCAAAACCGCTGCTCGTCACGCTCGGCCTCATGAAAACGAGCCCGTCCGGACCCGTGCCCGATATGGTTCAGTGGGCGCTCGCCTTTTCGGTCAATCTCGCCTGCCTCCCGCTCGGAATGCTTCTATCGGGCCGGATCGCCGATATTAAAAGCCCGCGTGCGGTGGTAGTCGGCGGCGGAATTCTCTTCGGACTGGGCATGCTGCTGACCGGTTACGCCAGCTCCTTTATCTGGGTACTCTTTTTCTTCGGCGTGGTAATGGGCATTGGCAGCGGCGCGGCCTACGGCGCGATTGTTTCCACATCGGTTCGCTGGTTCCCCGATATGCGCGGTCTCGCCAGCGGCCTTTCCGTCGGCGCTCTCGGCTGCGGCACACTGATCATCGCCCCCATCGCGCAACAGCTGATGGCGGGCGCACCGGACGGACAGACGCCCGTTCTCTGGGCCTTCAAAGTTCTCGGCGCGGTCTTCATCGTCGTCATAGTGTTCGCATCCTTCTTTATGGTCACACCGCCCGCTGGCTACAAACCGGCAGGATGGATTCCCAAGCAGGGCGCACCCGGCTCGGCCGCCGCAAAAGACTACACCTGGCGGCAGCTTTTCGGGCGTCTGGAGTTCTGGGTGCTTTACGCCATGTACGCCTGCGGAACGTTCTCCGGACTCATGATTATCAGTCAGGCATCACCAATTGCGCAGAAGATGACACACCTGTCTCCGTCCGAAGCGGTCGGCATCGTTTCGCTGATGGGTCTGGCAAACGCCGTCGGCCGGGTTTTCTGGGGCTTCGTCTCCGACAAAGCCGGACGCCTCAATGCTCTCTTTGTGATGTTTATTATCACCGGCGTTACCATGTTTTTTCTGCCTCAACTGGCCATGCAGAAAAACACCCTGCTGATCGGAGCGCTCTTCGTGGGGGCCTGCTATGGCGGCTACCTCGGTATTTTCCCGTCGGTCACGGCAGATTATTTCGGCACCAAAAATCTCGCACTTAACTATGCCGTGATTTTTTCAGCGTTCAGCATCGCAGCCATTGCCGGTCCGCGGGTAGCCAGCAAGATCGTTCTGGCGACAGATTCCTACGCCAAAGCCTTTATGGTCGCAGGCGCGGTTTGTGTTGCTGGAGCCATCTTGACAGTTTGCGCCGCCTGGTTGGCTCGACGCGCCAAACTCAACGGCTGAAAAATTTCCTTCGGCGCTGATTAAGCCCCGCCTGAGCGCTTGCCCGTATAAACCATTCGTGCTTAACTGGCGCCCGATTTTAGAGGGAAAAGACTATGAAATTTGCGCTGAGCTGGCTGAAGGAATATGTGGATTTTGAAGACACGGTCGCGGGTCTTGCGGACAAACTGACGTTTGCCGGGCTTGAAGTCGAACATATCGAAACGCTGGGCGGTACGTTTGAAGGCGTGGTCGTCGGCGAAGTGAAACAGATTGAGCCGCATCCGGACGCCGATAAGCTGCGCCTCTGCACCGTCGAGTACGGCGGGAACGAAACGCTGCGCGTCGTCTGCGGCGCGCCGAACGTCGCGGTCGGCGGCAAATATCCTTTCGCCACCGTCGGCACAACCCTGCCCTGCGGCATTACGCTCAAGAAAGCCAAAATCCGTGGCGTCGAATCGCTCGGTATGCTTTGCGCCAAAGACGAGCTCGGACTCGGCGAAGATCATTCCGGACTGCTGGTTCTCGACGCTTCGCTCAAACCCGGCACACCGCTCGCCGCCGTGATGGGCCCGCCGGAAACCGTCTTTGAACTCGAAATCACGCCGAACCGCCCCGACTGCCTCAGCATCATCGGCATCGCCCGCGAAGTCGCCGCCATCTACGGCAAGCCGCTCAAGATGCCTTCCATCGAGCTGAAAGAAAGCACGGAGCCGGTTGAAAAAGAAATTTCGGTCGACGTGCAGGATTCCGCGAAGTGCCCGCGCTACACCGCCCGCGTCCTGAAAGATGTAAAGATCGGCCCGTCGCCCGACTGGATGAAGCGCCGCCTCGAAGCCTGCGGCACCCGTTCCATCAATAACGTCGTGGACGTCACCAACTATGTCCTGTTCGAAACCGGCCATCCGCTGCATGCCTTCGACTACACTTTGCTCAAGGACGGAAAAATCGTCGTCCGCCACGCCGCCAAAGGCGAAAAGTTCGCCACGCTCGACGGCGTGGAGCGTCAGCTGACCGACGACATGCTCGTCATCGCCGACGCCGGTAAAGCCGTCGCGCTTGCCGGTGTCATGGGCGGAGCCAACACCGAAATCAAAGACAGCACATCAACCGTCCTGCTGGAAGCCGCGACGTTCGAACAGTCCGGCATCCGCGCCACAGCCAAGGCGCTCAGCCTTTACACCGACAGCTCCTACCGCTTCCAGCGCGGCGTTAACGGCTCCAGCGTTGAATGGGCGAGCCGCCGCGCCGCCGCGCTGATGGCCGAATTGGCCGGAGCCAGCGTCTGCAAAGGCGTCGTTGATGTTTATCCTGCGCCGAAAGCGAAACGGAAGATCACCGTCCGCTGGGCCGCCGTCTGCGAACTGATCGGCATGGATGTACCGGTCGAAACGATGAAGAAAATTTTCCAGGCATTGGAAATTTCGATTCTCTCCAGCGATGCCGAAAAGGCGGTTCTTGAAATTCCGACGTTCCGCGACGACCTCGAACGTGAAGTGGACATCATCGAAGAAGTCGCCCGCCTGAACGGCGTCGACAAGATTCCCGAAAAGCTGCCGGTTGCCGAAACAGTCGCCAGCGTAAATGATAACCGCATTCGCGCGATTACCGCCTGTCGTAAAAATCTCGTCGGCCTCGGCGCGCGCGAAATCATGAACTACACGCTGGTCAGCCATCCGCTGCTCGACCTCTTCGGCAAGGACGACCGCGCCGCCCGTGAAGAACTGCCCCACCCGATCAGCGCCGAACAATCCGTTCTGCGCACCTCGCTCATTCCGCAGATGATCGAAAGTCTCGGCCGCAATAAATCGCGCCAGATTGATGAAGCCGTCTTTTTTGAAATCGGCCGCACCTTCGCCAAAACCGTGCAAACCGAAAAGGCTTGTCTCGGACTGATGGGCGCCGCCGGGCGCGGCGCGCTCGACAAGCAGCGCGCCATCGGCGAAGAAGAAGTTTTCCTCTGGCTCAAAGGGCTGGTTGAAAAACTGCTCGCCGCGCAAAAAATAACCGGCGTGACTTTCCAAACATTGGAAGATGCTCCGGCGTTCGAAACGGGTCGCGCCGTTGCCGTATTTTCCGGCAAAGAAAAAATCGGTGTCATCGGACTGATCAATTCCGCCGCGCGCAAAGAGTGGCGGCTGAATGATCCGGTCGCCGCCGCCGAACTGGACCTTGAACCGCTGATTTCCAATGTCTGGAAGCGTAGCGAAGTGAAAGACATTCCGCTCTATCCTGCGGTCGAGCGCGACTTCGCCTTCATCGTCGACGAAGCGATCCGCCACGAAGAAATTCTGAAAGCGGTTCACAGCTCCGCGCCCGCCGAACTTGAAAGCGTTAATCTCTTCGATATCTTCCGCGGCAAGGTGCTGGAGAAAGGCAAGAAGAGCGTCGCCTACAGCTTTGTTTACCGTTCGCCGTCCGGCACGCTGACCGACGAAAAGGTTAACGCGTTCCACGAAGCCGTCGGCAAGAAAGTCTGCTCCGCTGTCTCCGCCGTTATCCGCGAAGGCTGAGCTTGACCGTACAGGTGCCTAGCAGTAGTATGTGGACGTGAGGAAGGAAAAAAGAAGAACCTCACTTGCTCTTTCAAAATTTAGCCCGCCCGGTCAGGCAACAAGTTTCCGATCCGTTAAACTAATAAATAAAGGGCGCTTAGGACGGTGCCGATGTATTCCATCTTCACCTTAGGGTGCCCACCTTGTAAATAAGGGTTCGGAAATGAGCCTCTCCGGCACGGGCGCTTTTCAAACCGCTCCGAAGTTTCGAAGCGGTTTTTTTATTTAGAACCGCGAATGGACGCGACCGCCGAAGGCAGAGGCGGCGCGAAGCGACGGCAACGAACGAAGTGAGAGGCAATAAACACGAATGATAACTCGGTTAGGCGCGGCCACCGGCCGCACCCACAGTGAGAACGCTTCCCTGTAGCCGCGCACGATGGGCGCGGAGAGACGGCCCTTCTCAAAATTAGTGTCCATTCGCGTTCATTCGTGGTTGAATCTCCGCCATGGAACTTTTTGAGGAAAAACCGTCCGGATCGCCGAAGCCCGGCGCAGGCACCGCGCCGCTGGCGGCGAGGATGCGTCCGCGCACACTCGACGAAATCGCCGGACAGGATCATATCCTCGGCGCAGGAAAGCTGCTGCGCCGCGCGATTGAGGCCGACCGCATTTCGAGCGTGATTCTCTACGGTCCGCCCGGTTGCGGCAAAACCTCGCTGGCCGAAGTCATCGCGCTGGTCACCGACCGTCGTTTCGAGCGCACCAGCGGCGTGCTGGCTAATATCGCCATTCTGCGCAAACTGCTCGAACAGGCCGCCGGATGGAAAAAAATCCATAAGCAGGACACGATTCTCTTTATCGACGAAATCCACCGCTTCAACAAATCGCAGCAGGATGTGCTCCTGCCCTATGTCGAGAGCGGCGACATCATTCTGATCGGCGCGACGACACACAACCCCTTCTTCTTCATCAACACGCCGCTCAATTCGCGGTCGCAGATTTTTCAGCTTAATCCGCTGAGTGAAGAGGCAATCCAGACCGTGCTGAAGCGCGCGATGGAACATCCGGTGGGGCTAAACGGACTGGTCACCGCCGATGAGAACGCGCTGGCGCATCTGGCGACCGTCTGCGAAGGCGATGCGCGGCGCGCGCTGAACGCGCTGGAAATCGCCGCGCTGACCACGCCGCCCGGAAAAGACGGCATCGTTCATCTGACGCGCCGTGAAACGGAAGAGTCGGTTCAGAAGAAAGCGGTTTCGTACGATCACGATGAGGATGAGCACTACGACACCATTTCGGCTTTTATCAAGAGCGTGCGCGGTTCTGATCCGAATGCGGCGATCTACTGGCTGGCGAAAATGATTTATGCCGGCGAAGACCCGCGCTTTATCGCGCGGCGGCTGGTGATTCTCGCTTCGGAAGACATCGGCAATGCCGATCCGCGCGGGCTGACGATGGCCACCTCGGCGATGCAGGCGGTCGATTTTGTCGGCATGCCGGAAGCGCGTATTATTCTGGCGCAGGCGACAACCTATCTGGCCTGCGCGCCGAAGAGCAATGCGAGCTACCTCGCCATCGACGCGGCGTTGGCGGATGTGGAAACCGGCCGCACACTGCCGGTGCCGGATCATTTGAAAAATGCGCCGCATCCCGGTAAGGGCGACGTGAAATATCAATACGCCCATGACGGCAAGGATCATTTTGTTGACCAGGAATATGTGCCGACGACCAAGGTGTATTACGCACCGACGGATCAAGGCTACGAAGAGACGCTTAAAAAACGGCTGGAGCACTGGGCGTCCATGCGGAAGAAGAAAAAATGACGAAGGCGGAAATACGCGCGCAGATTGCGAAGCGGAAGAAAAGTTTCCAATGCCTGGAAGCTTTGAGCGCAGAGGTGGTCAAAAAGTTCCAAGGTTTGGACATTTTCCGCGCCGCACGGGTCGTTGGTGCCTACCTGCCTCTGTCCGATGAGGTGGATATCCGCCCGCTTTTCCAGACACCGAATAAACTGTTTTACATCCCGGCCTTCGACGAAGTCTCCGGCGGCTACCGGATGGCGCGGCTGACCGCGGAACTCAAAAAGGGACGCTTCGGCATTCCGGAGCCGGCGGTTCCGGTGTTCGCGGCGGAAGACGAACTTGATCTGATTATTGTGCCGGGAGTGGCATTTGACCGCGCGGGGTACCGGGTCGGGCGCGGCGGCGGGTTTTATGACCGCCTGCTGCCGCAGTACCGCGCGGTGCGCGTCGGCATCTGTTTCGGCTTCCAATGCTTGGAAACTGTTCCGGCGCAAGAGCATGACATCCGGATGGACTGGGTGGCGACCGAAGTACAAATTCTTAAAATTAAGCTGAACAGTTAGACAAGTCGGGCTGTCGGAGTTATGCTCAGCTGAAAAAAAAACGAAATTCTGAAACAAAGGCAACCCCATGAACAGCTTCGAAATATTCTGGAACGGTATAAATCCCGTCGTCATCAATGTCGGATTCGTCATTCTCGGCTTCTTCTTCAACGCCTATCTGAGCCGCGCCAATGCGATGGCCGCCAGTCAGCGCGCCTCCGTGATCATGGATGAAGCCCGTAAGCAGGCGGAAGCGATCGTCCATGAAGGGAATGTGAGCGCCCGTGAAGAGGTGCTCAAGGTGCGGGAACACTCTGAAAAGGAACAGGAGGCCAAGCGCCAAAGCATCATCGCGCTGGAAGACCGCGTAATCGCCCGCGAAAAGGATATTTCCCGCAAACTCGAACTGCTGGAAACCAAAGACCGGGCGCTGACTGAAAAGCTGGAGAAAGCGGAGCAGCAGAACGAGGATCTCAAGACAAAGCAAACGGAGCTTAAGGGCTACATTGAGGAGGCCGCCCGCCGCATTCAGGAAGTGGGAAGCCTTTCCAAAGAAGACGCCCGTAAACTAATCATGAATCAGACGGAAAAGGAACTGGAAGTCGAAATCAGTGGACTAATCCGGCAGCAACAGAAAACAGTTCATGAACAGGCCCGGGCGGAAGCTCGGGACCTTGTCTGCACAGCCATCGAACGGTATGCCGCCGAACACGTCAGTAACATCACCGTCACACAGGTGGCTCTTCCCTCTGAAGACATGAAGGGACGGCTGATCGGCAAAGAAGGGCGCAATTTCAAATCGTTCGAAATGGAATCCGGCGTCAATCTGATCATTGATGAGACCCCCGGCATGGTTCAGCTTTCCAGCTTTGATCCGGTGCGGCGAGAAGTCGCCCGCGTGGCGCTCGAAAAACTGATGGCCGACGGACGCATACATCCGGCCAGCATCGAAGAGACCGTTAAAAAGACCCGCTCCGAAATCGATGAGATTATCCGGCAAGCAGGCGAAGACGCACTGTATAAACTCGGCATCTCGGGCGTCGCTCCCGAGCTGGTCAAAATTCTGGGTCAGTTAAAATACCGCACCAGCTACAAGCAGAACGTGCTCGACCACTCCATGGAAATGGCCTCGCTGATGGCCATGATGGCCGCCGATCTCGATCTGGATGTTGACCTCGCCAAACGCGTCGGTATCTTCCACGACCTCGGCAAAGCGGTTGACCACGAAGTCGAAGGCCCTCACGCCACCATCGGTGCCAACCTGCTGCGCAAATACGGCGAGGTTCCGCTGGTTTACAATGCGGTCGCCGCGCACCACGACGATGTCGAGAAAAACAGTGTTTACGCCGTTCTCGCTTCAGCCGCTGACGCCATGACCGCCGCGCGGCCCGGTGCTCGCATGGACACAACCGATCTCTACCTGCAGCGCCTCGAAAAAATCGAGAAGATCGCCAACTCCTTCAAGGGCGTCGAAAAATGCTATGCCATTCAGGCCGGCCGCGAACTTCGCGTGATGGTGGAAGGCGACAAGGTGGACGATGCCCGCGCTCTCATTCTGGCGCGCGAAATCGCCAACCGCATTCAGGACGAGGTTAAATATCCCGGTCAGATCAAAGTGACCGTCATCCGCGAAACCCGCGCTATCGAATACGCCAAATAGGGCGTCTTACTTCTGCCAGTGGCCGGGTTTTTTGCCGCCCGGCCCCGGTTTATTTTTCGGACGGTTTGGACGATAGGGATTGGCCGCGCGTTTTTCGTCACGCTTCGCCGGATTGCCCGCACCGGCCAGCGACACGCTGACGCGGCGGCCTTCGAAATCAACCAGGCTCTTGGCGAAGCTCTCAATTACCGCCTGCGCGGCGGCGCACGGCACTTCAAAATAGGATTGCATGTGCGTGATGTTGATCCGACCAATCTCCACACTGCTGCTGCGGTCGGCGACGTTCACCAGATTCATCAGCTGCTTAGGGCTCAAATGGTTGGCTTTGCCGATGTTCATGGCCAGCTCAACCAGTCCGCCTGCGGCGGTCTGTTTTTTGCGGGCGGCATGACTGCCTTCGTGCAAAGGCTCGGCGTTGATGTCGGGCTCTTTGCTATAGTATTCGAGCATGCGCTGCAATTCCATCGAGGCAAAGCGGCGTAGAAGCTCCTCGCGTGAAACGCCTTCGAGGCCCTTGCAGAGCGACGGCAAAATTTCATCAATCACGCCCGGCTCCGGATTCACACTCAACCGATCCACCAGACCGGCTAGACGCGCCTGGCAGATGTCCACACCGGTTGGCACGGCACGCTGTACAAATTTACGGCCCAGCTGTTTTTCAATATGCTTCACCTTGTTGTGCTCGCGCATATTGATCAGCGCGATCGAAACGCCGGTTTTTCCGGCGCGGCCGGTGCGGCCGCTGCGGTGAGTGTAACTGCCGAGATCGTCCGGCAGGCTGTAATTAATGACATGCGTCAGATCGTTCACGTCGAGGCCGCGCGCGGCGACGTCGGTGGCGACCAGCATTTGCAGTTCGCGGGCGCGGAATTTTTTCATCACGCGGTCGCGCTGCTGCTGCGTCAGATCGCCATGCAGCGACTCGGCTTTATAGCCGTCTTTGCCGAGGTGGTCGGCGATATCCTGCGTCTCCTGCCGCGTGCGGCAGAAAACAATCCCGTACATGTCCGGATAAAAGTCGGCCAGGCGCTTGAGCGCGCGGTAACGGTCTTTGGCATGAACCACCAGATATTCGTGGCTGACGTTTTCGGCTCCGGCGTTGCGCGTGCCGACCGTGATCTCTTCCGGATCCTTCATATACTTTTTGGCGATCGAGGCGACCTGCCGCGGCATCGTCGCCGAAAACAGCAGTGTCTGCGCGCCATCCGGCACTTCGGAAAGAATCGCTTCGAGGTCTTCTTCAAAGCCCATGTTCAGCATTTCGTCGGCTTCATCGAGTACCACGCGCTTGATCTTCGAAAAATCAGCGCGCTTGCGGCGCAGCAAATCGACCATACGGCCGGGGGTAGCCACGACGATATCCACGCCGCGGACCATCGCCGCGAGCTGTGGCTTGATGTCGGCTCCGCCGTAAACGGCCAGCACTCGTACACCGCGCACACAGGCGGCAAAATTTTCAAGGTCACGGGCGATCTGCATACAGAGCTCGCGCGTCGGGCAGAGAATCAACGCCTGCGGCGTTTTGATGTTCGTATCGAGCATCTGCAGCATCGGCAAGCCGAACGCGGCGGTTTTGCCGGTACCGGTCTGCGCCAGCGCAACGAGGTCGCGGCCGTTGTTGAGGATCGCGGGAATGACAGCGGCCTGGACCGGCGTCGGGGTTTCGAACCCAAGGCGGGAAATGCCTTCGAGAATTTCGGGGCTGAGCCCCATGTCGGTAAACTTCATTGAACCACCCATGTTTATTGCAGGAACCCAAATACCGATCTCTATTCCTGCAAGTAAACACCGGGGCCTCGAAAATTGAGGGAGCGCGGAGGATGGACACATGCCGCCCTAAGATCAACCTAAATAAACAGATAAAAAGATGTGGAGCGAAAGGGGATCGAACCCTCGACCTCCACGTTGCGAATTCTTTCCAAGGTTTTCAAGCTGAAGCTTCTTGTTCCAGTAAGCCTCTGATTTCCAAGATGGTACAAAATGAAAACGGCGGTTTCAACAGAAAAGATTTTCTTTGAAAAAGTATGCAATATGACGGTCGCAAGCCACACTTTCGCCACACTCTTTTTTCGAGTACACTTCCACGCAGGTGACGTGGAGTGCATCAAAAGGAGGGCGAAATGTACGGCAACACAATCAAGGTGACGCGACAACAGTTGTATGAAGAGGTTTGGAGTCAGCCGGTCTATAAGGTTGCGATGAAATACGGCTTGTCCGATGTAGGTCTGGCAAAGGTCTGTAACCGAAACGGCATTCCAAAACCTCCGGTTGGCTACTGGGCAAAACTGGAGCACGGAAAGAAAGTCGGGAAACCTAAACTT
Organism: uncultured Verrucomicrobiota bacterium; assembly: GCA_903831085.1. Taxonomy (GTDB): domain Bacteria; phylum Verrucomicrobiota; class Kiritimatiellia; order Kiritimatiellales; family Tichowtungiaceae; genus Tichowtungia. The sequence continues at coordinate 13,197 of CAIKWE010000022.1, forward strand.
ACGAAACTAGAGGATGAGCAGCCGATTGAAATCCAGTCTCATGCGGCCCGTATCGGAAACGAAGATCCCGGTCTTCCGAATCTTGTTGATGAGAAAATTTGTTTCGAACAACAGGAGATTAACCGGATCGTTGTTCAGGAAGAGCTGACCGACCCTCACCCGCTTGTCAAAAATGCCAGAAGTGTGCTGCGGGCGGCCACTAAAGACCGAGATGGGTTGTATAAAACTCCAAGTCAGCCGCATATCGCTGTATCGAAGCCATTAATCCCCCGGGCTCTGTTGATTATGGATGCTCTGGTCAAGGCCTTGGAATCTCGCGGATATCAGGCAGATGGCTTAAAGATATTTGATGAACCGGTTGAGGTGCGGTTGCAGGAGTCTTTACAGTCACAATTGACTAAAGCCGCAAAAGCACGGCGAGAAAAGTCCGACTATTTCAGCGGATACAGCTCCTATGATTACGAGCGCATTCCTTCTGGAAAACTTCAGTTGAGTATTGGCGGACGGGATACCTACTTCGGGGATGGACTTCGAACCAACTGGGCTGATGGAAAATCCCAGCGAGTCGAGTCTGTGCTCAATGACTTCATCTGCGGTTTAATCCGCCGCGCTGCCGTCGATCATGAAACCAGACTCGAAAGAGAAAGATGGCATCGTGAACGCGAGGAAGAGAATCGGAAAAGGGAAGACGAAGCGCGGCGCAAGGCTGAAGAAAAGGCGCGAATTGACGGGCTGTATCGTGATGCAAATCACTGGGCGCAGGCAAATTTTCTCCGAAATTATGTCGCCGCTGTTGTGGATAAAAATGATCCCGCAAAGACGAAACCAAATCTGGCCGAGTGGGAAAAATGGGCGCGGGCCGAGGCGGATCGGATTGATCCGTTGACTTCGTGAAGTCGCCATTAAAAATTAAAGGCACGAGGCAAGGTTGTTTCATGCCGTTTCATTTCCTCTGCTAAATGCTGGGAAAAAACAGGTGGGGCCCCACACGCACAGCGTTTGCATAAGGGGTCCGAATGGCAGATCGCAATGCGTGACCGTTTCACGGTGTTTCAATTTCCCTGTAAATATCAGGAAAAAGCAGGGCGCGTAGCGCACGGGGCCCCAATTTATAGGGGGGCCGCGCAGCGGGGGCCCCAAGCATTGGCGAATGCCGATTGGTGATTTTCCAAGGGTTGGAAGAAAAAGTTCCAAGAATTGGAAACTTGGCCGCGCCGAGGCGGTATAGCGGGACGCTGTAACGCCGAGGGGTGGAATCGCCGCAAGGCGAAATCCGGATGCCAAGCATACCGCGCCCCCGGCAAGGGAGCCGGAACGGCGAGGCCGCAACAGCGGGTGCCTTCTGCAGGCGGCGCGTTGAGGTAAAGCCGGCAAGGAACGGCTGTTGTTTGGAGCGGAGCCCGTGCGGGGTTCCCGCAGATCCGGCATTTTGCGCCCTTTTGAAAAGGCCGAAGCCCTTGGCGCAAATTGGCAAGGACAAGGGAACCCTCACGGGTGAAGTGACTCTCACCACAACAGAGATTGGCTGAAACGCGGGGCTGGCGCGGTTTCTGCACAGCACGAAACCGTGACAGCTTTGGGGAAAAGGGGTGAGGCGTATTCGCCGAAGGGGGAAGCGGGCCGCTTGCGGGGGGGCTTCCCCCTGGGAAAGGAGTGAGGCTTTTGCTGAGCAAACGCCGAGAGGAAAACCCGCCCAG
>CAIKWE010000023.1 GCA_903831085.1 uncultured Verrucomicrobiota bacterium
CACCAATCTTCCCGGCTGGTACACCTTGACGATCAACAGCGGCAGCGGTAGCGGGCCGTACACCAACACGCAGGTGGTGGCGATCACGGCGGCGGCTCCGGCAACCGGAAAGGCCTTTTCCCACTGGATCGGCGACACGCAGGTTGTGAATAACGTCACCTACACGAACGCTACGGTCACCATGACGAACAATGCGGTCACTCTGACCGCGACGTATGCGGACATCTATTACACCCTGACGGTCAACAGCGGCGCCGGCGGCGGTTCGTACACCAATGGACGGCAGGTGGTGATTACGGCGGATGCTCCGGCATCCGGGATGGCCTTTGACCAGTGGACTGGCGACACCGCATATATGGACAATTCCAATTCCGCAAGCACTACGGTGACGATGCCGGCAAATGCTGTCAGCCTGACCGCGACGTACACAGTTGCCATGTATACATTGACGGTCAACAACGGAACCGGCAGCGGTTCGTACACCAACGGGGCGCTGGTGCCGATCTCGGCGGTCGCTCCGGACGGAACGGCCTTTGACCATTGGACCGGCGATACTCAGGCTGTGGCCAGCGTCTCTTCTTTGAGCACGATCGTGACCATGTCAACCAATCCCGTCACTCTGACGGCGGCCTGTGCGGACGCCACGAATGGTATCGCGAGTGTGAGCTGGGGCGCCAGCGCCGGTTTTTATTTCAGTGCGGATCCTTCGGCCGGGATTCTCGCACCCAACGGCTCGGGCAAGTCAACGATCGTGCAGCTGATGTATAGCCCCGACAGTACGAAAGACAATATTCTGGCCAGCGGAGCAGGCGCTGTGAACGACGTGGTGTGGGATGCGATTACTATCACAGAAAATGGTGACGGGATCACCGAATGGTGTCAGATGGTATCCCGGGTTTCTACCGTGCGGGCATGGACGAACGGCTATGTGTATGGGCTGGTATTTCAGAAGAGCGACGTGCGGCCGGACGACTGGTATTTCTTCTCCAGCCCGATGCTGACTCTGGAGAAGAAACAAGTCGGAGATGCGGCGCAAGATCTCGAGATAAACACACCAGACGCTGTAACCAATTTTACGGGCGATCCCATTGATGGCGGCCCGAATAACGCTCAGGTGATTAACGGACTCCTGCTGACTGGTAGCGCGGGAGCCAACGGCGCGGTTTCTCCGGCGAGCACAAACGTGGTGGCCGGGAACAGCGCAACCTTCGTTATCACGGCGAGCAATCTCTACCGGATCGCGACGCTGACCACCAATGGAACGGCTGTAACAGGTATGTCGTTTGATAACGGCAGCACGACCACCAACTTCACCTGGAGCGACGTGCAGTTTGCCGGCACACTGGCCGCGACCTTCACGGCGCAGGTGACCACCAACACCCCGGCGGGTGTGCCGCTCCCGTGGCTGGCGGGCTACGGCCTTACCAATTATGAAGCGGATGCCGTTCTCGATCAGGACTCCGATGGTCTGAAAACCTGGCAGGAATACATTGCCGGAACCGATCCGAACAATGCCGCCTCCTGTCTCAAGGCATCCCTGACGACATCTCGGTCCAACCTCAACGTAATCGCCTGGAGCCCGGTTACCGGACGGGTCTATTCAGTGTACTGGTCGACGAACCTGATGAAAGGGTTCACGAACCTGAACAACAACATCCTGTATCCGACGAACAGCTTCACCAACGCAACCCCAGACTCCAGATTGAATCATTATCAAGTCAAGGTTCGGATGCAGTAACGGGTCTATAGAATGACGAAAACCCGCCCCGAAATATCAGGGCGGGTTTTCTTTTGAACCCTGACGCCGATGCAAGGGTGCCGCCAACCGCTTATTCCGCATAGTTTTCCAGTGATTGGAAACGTTTGCGCCGGATATCCGGCATGACAACTCTGCCGGAGTTCTGTACGGTGGGGCGGTTCATCGAAAGGGGCCGTCATGTTCGCATCGGAGAATCTGCAGGTTGTATTCAAGTATGTTCCGCTGATCGTGCTGGCGGCGGTCCTTCTTCTGCTGGCAACAGTTCTGGTTTGCAAAGCCCGGGGCGTAGAATTTTCCGATGGTTGTAAACCCGCGCTCAATGTTGCCGCCATCGATCGTGAACGCATTCTGAAAGCCGCCGCGGTCGCGCTGAAGCAGGTGCCCGTGACGATCACCGCGTTCCCCGCGAAGCTCAGTCAGGGAGGGCCGAACGATTTTTATTCCAATGGCGATTACTGGTGGCCCGACCCGGCCAAGCCTGGCGGGTTGCCTTACATCCGGCGCGACGGCGAATCGAACCCCGGAAACTTTTCGCAGCATCGTATGGCCGTGAAAGCTCTGCGCGACTCCGTCACGGCGCTCGCCGCCGCTTACAAGATCACCGGCGATGATCGCTACGTTTCCAAGGCCGCGGAACTGCTCCGCGTATTTTTCCTCGACGAAAAGACCCGCATGAATCCGAACCTCAGCTTCGCGCAGGCCATTCCCGGCGTGTCGCCCGGACGCGGCATCGGCATTATCGATGCGCTGCATCTGATCGAGATTCCCGCCGCGGTCCGCGCAATCGAAAAATCAAAAGCGTTTCCCGCCGCGACAAATGTTGGCCTGCGGCAGTGGTTCCGCGATCTCGCGGAATGGATGACCACGAGCAAGAACGGTATCGAGGAGGCCAACGAGAAGAACAATCACGCGGTCGCCTTTTATCTCCAGCTCGCCGTGTATGCCGACTTCACCGGCGACGAAGCGAAACTTGCGCTCTGCCGCAAGCAGTTTAAAGAAGTGTTCGTTCCCAAACAGATGGCGCCCGACGGCGGATTTCCGCTCGAACTCGCGCGCACCAAGCCCTATGGGTATTCCATCTTCCAGCTCGATAACATGACCCTGCTTTGTCAGGTGCTTTCCACCGAAACCGATAATCTCTGGACGTTCGAACTGCCCGACGGACGCGGCATTCGCAAAGCCGTCGCATATCTCTATCCTTTCCTTGCGGATAAATCGTCATGGCCGCTCAAGCCCGACGTGCAGGCGTGGGACGGCTGGCCGGCGCGGCAGCCCGCGCTGTTATTCGCCGGGCTTACGTTCGGCGAAAAAAAATATCTCGACCTCTGGCAAAAACTTCCCGCCGATCCGGCGGATCCCGAAGTGCAGCGCAATATCGCTGTCACGCAACCGATCCTGTGGCTGAAATGACTTAAAGGAGTGCAAGTATGAAAAAAAACGATGGAGTATTTCTGCGGATGGCGGTCTTCATGGTTCTCGCAGGTTGTCTTGCGCCGTGTTTCGCGGCGGATCAGACGGCCGGGTGGAATTACCACAATCCGATCATCCCCGGATTCCACCCCGACCCTTCGATCTGCCGCGTCGGCGATGATTTCTATCTGGTCAATTCTTCGTGCGAATATTTTCCGGGCGTGCCGATTTTTCACAGTCGCGATCTCGCGCACTGGGAGCAGATCGGGCATGTGCTCACACGTCCGTCGCAGCTCAATCTGGACGGCGTCCGGGCGTCGGGCGGCATCTACGCGCCGACGATTCGTTACCACGATGGCGTCTTTTACATGATCACGACGCTGATCGGGACGGGGAAGGAGACGGCCGGGAATTTCTATGTCACCGCCACCGACCCGCGTGGTCCGTGGTCCGACCCAGCCCGTCTCACGAATGCTCCCGGGATTGACCCGTCACTGTTTTTTGATGACGACGGCAAGGTTTACTACACCGGCAACCGCCGCTCGGCCAGCCAGCCGCCCGATTCCAAGTTCCGCGAAATCTGGTTGCAGGAACTCGACCTGAAACAGCAGGCGCTGACGGGCGAAGTTTCGGTGCTGGTGGAAGAGGGTGCGTTGCACGGGGCGAGTAATGCGGAAGGGCCGCATCTCTACAAGCGCGACGGGTATTACTATCTTCTCATCGCTGAAGGCGGCACGGGCGAAAATCACGCCGTGACCATATTCCGTAGCCGCGATGTGCGCGGGCCTTACGAGAGCTTGAAGAAAAATCCGATTCTCACCCATCGCCACCTTGGCAAGGATGTTCCGATCGCCTGCACCGGACACGCTGATCTGGTGGATACGGCGTCCGGCGAATGGTGGATGGTTCTGCTCGCTGTGCGAATCTACGGCCATATCGACTACAACATCGGCCGCGAAACGTTTCTAGCCCGTGTCGTTTGGGAAACCGGCTGGCCGGTCGTGAACCCAGGCGCCGGCCGTGTTGAATGGACCGCGCCCGGGCCGCAGCTTGCGGAACATCCTTTCCCCTCCAAACCGGCGCGGACGGAATTCAATAAGACGGAGTTTGGGTATGAATGGAATTTCCTGCGCACTCCGCGCGAAACGTTCTGGTCGTTGACGGAACGCCCGGGTTGGCTCCGGCTGAAGCTTCGTCCCGAAACGCTGGCGGAACAGGCTAATCCGTCATTTGTCGGGCGGCGAGTTACCGATCTCACTTTCACCGCCGCAACCGCGATGGAATTTTTGCCCGCCTGCGACGGCGAGTCCGCCGGAGTCGTGCTGGAACAGAACAATAATTTTCATTTTCGCATGGAAGTTTTACGCGAGAACGGACAAACGGTGCTGCGCCTGACGCAACGACGGGACGGGAAGGAGACCGTTCTTGCGGAAAAACCGGTGCCCGGTAAAAATATTCAGCTGCGTGTTTCGGCCAGCCAGCCGTCGGCGTATGACTTCGCCTACGCCGTGAAAGACGGCGAATGGGTTGAACTCAAATCCGGTGTGGATGCCACCACGCTGAGCCGGCAGGTCACCGGAGGTTACACTGGCGCGTTCGTCGGGCTCTATGCGAGCGGCAACGGTAAGCCTTCTTCAAACACGGCGGACTTCGACTGGTTTGAATATCGCGACGGCCTATAGCCATTTGACGAGGGTGTTTTCGCCTCAACGGGAGAAAAAGCGGAGCATAAGAAGCTCCGCACTCCAAAGCGCGCCTTCCGGCGCGCAGACTTCTACGGTTCGGTGATGCCTAATTTCCAATGTCTGGAACCCAGCACTTCTTGACGACGGGATCCCGCATGTCCTTTTAATAATAATAAATAAGACAGATAACCAGTTGCTGTTTTCAGATATGTACGGATTAGCCGCAGAGGCATCGTAAGGGAAGCCCTGAAAATAGCCATTCTCTAAGCGAAAGGCGTGACAATTGCTCCTTACCGGTGTACGGAAAGAAACCGGATATAGTCTTGAAATTAATGGCGACCGGATAGATAATAGTTATGAGATATTTAGGCTGAGCTGGGGGTCTTTTGGAGGCAAAACATGAAAAAAATATGCGAGATAATGAAAGTGGCTAACCGAACCTTCGGGACTTTTACGGGAATGCGTCGGAAGCTCGTTATGGGGTCCGTTGTTCTGCTGGTTTTCCTGTTTGCCGGAACGCAGGCGGGCGCTGCCACCAACAATGTGGCCACCCTTGCGGCGTTGCAGACCGCCATCAACGGTGCCGTAGCGGGCGATGTCATTGTCCTGGCGGACGGCAGCTACACGGCGACCTCGACCATCACCATCCAGCGCACCGGAACCTCCAACGCGCCGATCGTGATCAGATCCCAGAGCATCGGCGGGGCCACCATCGCCGGCAATTACAGTTTTCAATTTGTCTCTCCGGCGGCGTATGTGACCGTGCAGGGCTTCCGTTTTACGCATGCGGGCGATCAGCTCCAGATCGGGTATGGCACAAGTCACTGCCGCCTCACACGCAATATCATCGAATGCACCATTGCCTCCAGTGGAGATGCTTCTTATGTCAAGATCTACGGCGATGACGTGGAATTCGACCATAATGAGCTTCGCAACAAATTCTCACTCGGGAACGGGCTGGAGGTCCTAGGCGATGGTACCTTTCAGGTAGCGCGGCGGCTGTGGGTTCACCACAACTATTTTCATGATTTTAATTCTCCTGCCGGGGCGAACGGCGGCGAAACGATCCGCTGGGGGCTGGGTCTCTACTGCCAATCTTCCGGCGACGGCATCATGGAATACAACCTGATGGATCGCTGTAACGGGGAGGGGGCGGAAATGCTCTCCAACAAATCCTGCGACAACACCTATCGCTACAACACGTTTCTGAACACCACCACCAACACCTTCAAAATCCGTCAGGGCACCAACTGTCTGATTTACGCCAACAGTTTCTCGAACACGCTGGGTCTGGTCGTCTACGGTCCGGGTCATAAAATCTTCAATAACTACTTCATCAACTGTCTCTCGGCCATTCAGATGGGCGGCGGGGACACCAATATATTTTCACCCGGCGATGGCCACAACATGCCGGACGGTTGCGTCGTTGCGTTTAACACGCTCATCAACAACGACCAGCAGTATTGGATGAATTACAACCCCGGCGGGGGTTATAGCTACGGCGCGACCAACATCACTGTTGCCAATAATATCATTCTGGGCAGCACCCCTGCCGCCGATCTCCAAGGCGGGCCTTACTACAACGGAGTTTGGACCAACAACTTTATTTGGAACACCACCACGGCGAACACCTTGCCCGGCGACATTCCTGCGAGCGGCTACACCAAGACCAATTCGCTTGTGACCGTGAAGGATGTCTACGGCGTCTTGCACCTCGCTTCCAACAGCCCCGCCATTGGCGCGGCCGCGCCAGGCTATACATACGTGACAACGGACATGGACGGCCAGCCGCGCCCGGTCACGGGTAAGGACATCGGCGCCGACGAATACTCCAGTGCGCCGGTTGCGGTGCGCTTCCTCACAGCGAACGATGTCGGTCCTTTATCCGACCTCCTGACGGTAAGCCTGACGGCTCCGACGAACGGAGCGGTTTACATAGCGCCGGCATCCATCGCGTTGGCTGCCACCGCCGCGTCCGCGACCGACACGGTCTCTTCGGTGAGCTTCTATAACGGCTCGACGCTGATTGGAACTGATACCACCGCGCCCTACGTCTATACATGGACAAATGTGGCGGCGGGTTCGTACAGTCTGACGGCCCAGGCGACGGATAGCAGCGGCACGGTCAGCACATCGATAGCTGCGGTGATTACGGTTATAACTCAGCCGCCGCCGAGTGCATATTTTGATTTAAGCCATTGGAAACTTCAATTACCCACCGCTGGCGGCGTGCTGACCGGCACCTCTGGAAGTGTGGACGAAATTGAAGCCGCCGATCTCGTGGCGGGCTATACCAGTGACTACTTTTACGCCACGACGAACGGCGCGATGGTTTTATATGCGCCGAATAACGGAGCCATGACCAGCGGATCCACTCATCCTCGCAGCGAGTTGCGTGAACAGTTAAATCCACCCAACAACAATAGCTGGTCAGTTTATGGCGCCCACATCATGACCGCCACCTGCAAAGTGACGCAGGTGTCTCCCGACACCGGAAAGGTCGTTATCGGCCAGATGAAAGGGGGCTACAAGGTTGACGGCAGCACCGCCACGAACAGTGAGCAAACAATCGTGTTCGACCTCAACAACCAGAAAATCTATGCCAACATCAATCCGGATGGAAACCAGAACCAGAGCTTTTCCTATACTTTTATGTCAGGATCGGGTGTCGCGTTGAGCAACACGATCACCTACACCATGTCGATGGTGGATGGTGTGATGAAGTTCGTTGTCAATGGCGTCACCAATTCCTGGGATCTGCTTAGCGGCATCGAGTACAACCCTTCCGGCGACCCCGGGCTTCTCGCCACGAACTGGGACAGGGCTTCGGGTAACGCATTATACTACAAGGCGGGAAGTTATAACCAGAGCGCCGATGGCCTCTCCAACCGGGGTGCCAGGGTGGAATTCTCTTCCTTGAATCGGTATCACTCCGCGAACATTACCGATCAACCCCACAGCATTACGAATACGGTCGGGAGCGATGCGATTTTCACCGTCGGCGCGTCCGGCAACGGCACCTTGGGCTATCAATGGCGGTTCAACGGAGCCAATCTCTCCGGCAAAACGAGCGCCACGCTCACTCTCAACAGTGTGGCCACCAATAACTCCGGTAATTACACGGTCGTGATCAGCGACAACACCAGCTCCTTCAGCGCCATCACCAGCTCCGTGGCGACGCTTACAGTTCTCACCAACTTCACCACGATAGTCAATTTTACCACGCCGGGCGTCTCGAATTGGACTTGTCCTGACGGCATCACGTCCGTTCTGGTGGAATGCTGGGGCGGCGGCGGCGCGGGCGGAAGCGCACAGCGTCCCACCGGCGGCACCTCAACGACACAGTATGGCGGCGGCGGTGCAGGCGGTGCGTATGCCAAGTATATTTCTTATCCAGTTACTGCTGGTGTCACGTACACCATTAACGTGGGAACCGGCGGAATTAACAGAACGTCAGTGGATAATACCACCGTGGCGGGTGGTGACTCTTGGTTTAACACGAACAGCTCTCCCTCGACCATCATCATCGCCAAAGGCGGAGCCGGCGGGCAAAGTGCGGTTGGAAATACAACCGCAACTCAATATGGGCTGGGCGGAACAGGCACAACGAATGGCAGTGCCGGTAGTGTTGTATATGCGGGCGGAAGCGGTGCCACAGGTGCCGCCAGCAGCGCTGGCGGCGGTGGTAGCAGTGCCGGAACCGCTACAAACGGAACGTCCGCAACAAACTATGTGGGTGCCATCGCGCCTAGCGGCGGCGGCAACGGAGGAACCGGCCCAACATCCAGTTCTGCTGTTGGCGGCAATGGTTCTTTCCCCGGTGGCGCCGGTGCCGGTGCCCGGTCGAGCGGTACCACAGTGTATTCAGGTGGAACGGGCAGCGTAGGCCGGGTGGTTATAACTTATTCTGTTAATGCCCCGCCCGGCGTGAGCCTGACGGCTCCAGCCAACAACGCCTACTTCTCGGCTCCGGCGACGATTGTAATGACGGCCTCTGCTTCGGATATAGACGGCACGATTACAGCAGTGGACTTCTACAACGGAGAGGTTCTGCTCGGAACCGACACCGGCGCGCCTTACGTCTATATGTGGACGGGTGTGCCGGCGGGATCGTACAACCTGACAGCCCGGGCGACAGATAACAGCGGGGCGGTCAGCACCTCGGCTGTCGTGACGGTTACAGTGAACCCCACGTATGCTTTGACGGTTACCAGCGGCAGCGGTAGCGGCACGTACCTCAACGGACAGCAGGTGGCGATCGCCGCGAATGCAATCTCTGGGAAAGCCTTTTACCGGTGGACCGGCGACACCGCGTACGTGAACAACACGACGTACACCAACGCCACCGTCACCATGTCGACCAATGCGGTCACCCTGACGGCGACG
>CAIKWE010000024.1 GCA_903831085.1 uncultured Verrucomicrobiota bacterium
AAAATATCACGCCGCCACGGAAGAAGTCCTGCATGAACTGACCCGAACCGGCGCCGCTCAACGGCTATTACAGTCTAAATGATGCCCCGCTGAAAATTTTCTCAACTATTTTTTCAAAAAGTTTGATAAATCAAACGGGGCTCTGCTCACCTTGTTTCACCGCCCTACTCAGGCGGCAACGGTGGCAGCCAGTCCTTCGACTTTTTTGAGCTGTTGTTCATGGATTAGGTCTGGGCACACCTGAACAGCTTGGATAGCTTTTGCCGGAGCCGCGCCGCCGGTGAGCATGTGCGGCATAGCCGTTTCCAGTGCCGTGCGAAAGGCTTCGCGTCCGGGGCGGAAGTAATGTTTCAGCACGACTTCAACGGTGGAGTGGCCGGTGACGCGACGTACCAGCTCCATCGGAACACCCGCCGACAGCGCCATGGTGATCCACGTTGTCCGCAATGAGTGAAAATCCTTCACGCTGGCCTTATGGCGGGCATCGTCCCGCGCAACTACGGTTTCTTTGATTTCAGCCGCCTTGAGCGCCTTCTTAAATCGCCATGACAGGCCGTGGATGCTGGTTTTGTACATAGCCGCCGCTTCGGGAAACACGTATTCACTCACGCGGGGAAGATATTCCAACTCGGCCCGCAACCGCGGAAACAGAGGAATCTCCGCCAGTTCGCCGGTCTTGGAGGTTTTCACCGAAATGAATCCGTTTTCCAGATCGACGGATTCCCATTTGAGCAGAGAGCAATCGCCACGCCGCATGGCGGTACACATGGCGGTCATAACGACCGGACGGGTTAGCTCATCACAATGAGTTAAAATCGCGTTGAGCTCATCTTGCGTAAAGGGCTGCCGGTGCATTGTTTTCTTGATTTTGGTCGGACAGCCGGAGAAGGGATTTTTAATAACCCCGGCTTCGTGGCCGATGCGCTCAAAGAAACCTTTCAGCAGGTGCAACTTGTCGTTGTAAGTGGCGGCAGCATATTTTTTGGTTTCGAGACTGTGCAACCATTCACGGGCCATTTTCGGAGTGATCTGTGAAATGTACTGCGCGGCAGGATGGTTGTTTTTGATGTAGCTGCTGAAATCCTTCAGCGTGGCGCATTGGGTTTTTTCCCATGAGGCTGATCTTTCCCGGCGGGTCGGAATCAACAACCAGTGCGCGGATATATCGGCTACCGGCACCCGTTCAATCGATTTACCCGCTTTGAGTTCATAGAGTTCCTGCAAATGCTTTTCAGCGGACTTATGACTGGTTGCGTCACGAATGAGCTCATTCAGTTTTGCCTGCGCCAACGCCCGGGAACACTCAAATGCGGTGCTTCCTGTTTGACGGATGTCGGCAGGCGGTTTGCCCTGCACCTCAACGTCCAGATTGATAAACCGCCGCTTGCCGTTCACGGTGTAACGTCCATACCACCATTTTGAACGAAGGTTATGATTTGCATCTCTTCTCAGTTCCAGTCCCATGATCCGCTCCTTGTTAAACGCAGTGCGTTGTTATGTAACAAGGCGGGAAATCAAACGGGGCAAAGCCACACTTTTGCCACACTTCCCGCGAATCAGAGACGAACCAGAAAACAAAAAATCTCCATGGTGCTGAATACCAAGGAGATGGATTGTGGAGCGAAAGGGGATCGAACCCTCGACCTCCACGTTGCGAACGTGGCGCTCTACCAATTGAGCTATCGCCCCGAAAAGAAGGCTCGGAATATATCCGCGCCGCCCGTCCGCCGACAAGCGTTTATTGCCTGAAATGCTCTCAGACGGCCTGTTGCCATCAGCTAAAAGTTGACGACTTCCTGTCTGCGTTCTAAAGTCACTCTAAACCAGAGCGGTTTCTGACGGATTACAAACGTCAGCGAAAGGAGGCGCTTAATGAACTACTGCCCGCACTGCGGACACAAACTGGACGGCAAATATACTCTCTGTCCGAAATGTGAACACCGCCTCAAACTGGCTGACTGCTTCTGTTCGTCTCACGGGTCGCAAACCGTCCCATGCGCACAGTGCGGCGGCAAAGGTGAGATTGATACCGGCGGAATGTTTACTTATACCACAAAAACCTGCCCGGCCTGCGGCGGCGCCGGCGTCCAGCGAGTCTGACCGCGCTTATCTGAAATGCTCGAACGCCTTGAGTTCCAGAACGGTGCTGTCGAGCATCAGGATTTCCGGCTGGGCGGTGATGGTTCCAATCCGCGGGAACTGCTGGTCCAGATTTTCCAGACATTGGAAATCGAAGTCGGCGGCGTCTTCCGCGCGAACGGTAAAGAGCAGTTCAAAGTCCTCGCCGTCGAACAGTGCCTGTTCCAGCGTTCCAACCTTTGGAACTTTTTCTGAAACAATGTCCGCGCCGACTTTGGATGCCTTTAGAATGTGGCGCAGGTCGGTGGCAAGGCCGTCGCTGATGTCCATCATGCAGCGGACGAAACCGGACTGCCGCAGCCATTTGGCTTCTTTGATGCGCGGCATAAAGGTCAGATGTTTGCCGCTCTCAAACGAGCCGCCGAGCGGGCCGGTAACGTAGATGACGTCGCCGGGACGCGCACCGGAGCGGAGCAGCGCTTTACCTTTCGGTACGCGCCCGACGCCGAAAACATGCAGTTCAAGGGTCGATCCCTGTGACAGGTCGCCGCCGACGAGATCAACGTCGAAAAGTTTCCGGACCTTGGAAACGCCGGCGTAGATTTTTTCCAAGGTTTGGAAATCCTGTTCCGGCGGCGCAACGAGATTGATTAAAAGGTACTGCGGGTCGGCGCCCATAGCGGCGAAGTCGCTCAAGACGCGGGCGGCTGCTTTCCAGCCGATCGCTTCGGGATCGGTGCCGGGCACGAAGTGTACGCCCTGAATCAGCGGGTCGGAAGTGAGGATGATGTCGTAGTGCGCGTCGAGCGGCAGGACGGCGCAGTCGTCGCCGACGGCTTTCAGGTTTGCAGTCAGCGCGGCGATGGCGTTATGCTCCCCGAGTTCTTTCAGAGTTTTCATCGGTATAAGGCTAGTTCAGGAGCGCGGTATGAACAAGAAGGTTTTAGTAACAGGCGGAAGCGGGTTTCTCGGCATTAACATGATCCGCTATCTGCTCCATCAGGGTGTGACCGATATCACCGTGCTGGATCTTGTCGAGTTCGATTATCCGGAAAGAGACCGGATCAAGGCGGTGAAGGGCGATATCCGTAACACCGAGACCGTGCGCGAGGTGATGAAAGGCGTTAACTGGGTCATTCATACCGCCGCCGCCCTGCCCCTTTATACGAAAGAAGAGATTTTTTCAACCGACATTGAAGGCACCAAAATCCTGCTGGCCGCAGCGGAAAAGGGAAAGGTCGAGAGGTTCGTGCACATCTCCTCGACGGCTGTTTACGGCATTCCGGATCACCATCCGCTCAAGGAAGACGACCAGCTGATCGGCGTCGGGCCGTACGGCATCGCCAAGATCGAGGCGGAGAAAGCCTGCCTGGAAGCCCGAGCCAAAGGGCTGTGCGTTCCGATCATCCGTCCGAAGTCGTTTGTCGGCCCGGAACGGCTCGGCGTCTTCGCCCTGTTCTACGACTGGGCCAAGGACGGCAAAAATTTTCCAATGATCGGAAGCGGCAATAACCGCTATCAGCTCCTCGACGTCGAAGACCTTTGCGAAGCGATCTATCTCTGCCTCATCAAAGACGCGGCGGCTGTGAATGATATTTTCAACGTCGGCGCCAGAGAGTTCACGACGATGAAAGAAGATTATCAGGCCGTGCTCGACCGCGCGGGCTTCGGTAAAAAGGTGGTCGGTACTCCGGCCAAGCCGCTGATCTGGGCACTGCGTATTCTGGAGTTTTTCAAACTCTCGCCGCTCTACAAGTGGGTTTATGAAACCGCCTGCGAGGATTCCTTCGTTTCGACAGAGAAGATCGAAAAGAAACTGAACTTCCATCCGAAGTTTTCGAACAAGCAGGCACTGGTGCGCAACTATGAGTGGTATCTCGCCAGCCTGCATACCTTCGCGGGCAAAGGCGGCATCTCGCACCGCGTGCCGTGGAGCCAAGGCATCCTGAAACTTTTCAAACTGTTCTTCTGATTATGAAAAAATTCTTTCTATTCATCACCTGCGCGCTGTTGCTGTCCGGATGCGGCCAGAAAAACGGCGCAACGCTCGATA
Source organism: uncultured Verrucomicrobiota bacterium (assembly GCA_903831085.1). Taxonomy (GTDB): domain Bacteria; phylum Verrucomicrobiota; class Kiritimatiellia; order Kiritimatiellales; family Tichowtungiaceae; genus Tichowtungia. Next base: position 4,133 of record CAIKWE010000024.1, read on the forward strand.
CGTCAGACGAAAAGGATTCGCGCGTTTCTAAAGGGCTGGAACTGGTTCAGCAGAAGGACTGGAACGGTGCCGTTAAACAGTTTAACGACGCGTTGATGAAAAACCCGGAGCTGGGCCGCCCCGAACTGGAACTGGCGATGATTTACCATCAGCAGAAGAAAAATTATGTCCGCGCAGTTTATCATTATGAGCGCTACCTTGAAAAACGTCCGCTGACCGAAAAGCGCGCGCTGATTCAGGAGTGGATCAAGCAGGCGAAAGTTTCGCTGGCCGGAGAGGTCGGCGGAGCCGGTGGTGATGTTTCCGAAGAGCTGGTGCGCCTGACGCGCGAAAACAACATGCTTCGCAAACAGCTTGAAGCGGCGGGCGGCGGAACCGCCGCCACGGTCGCCAACGTCAAAACGATCGTGACCGAACCGCCGCTGTCACGACCCGCTCCTGTTGCGGCGCCGGTTGTCACCCAGGCGGTGGAAAAAGTTCAGCCGGCGGCCTCGCCCAAACCGGCCCGCACCTATCAGGTTCGCTCCGGCGACACGCTGTCGCGCATTGCTGGTTCGGTTTACGGCGACCCGAGCAAATGGCGCAAAATCTACGAAGCCAACCGCGACCAGATGAAAAGTGAAACGGACGTCAAAATCGGTCAGTCGCTTGTCATTCCGAATCTGTAACATGCTGATATCGCCTGAAAGGCGGTGATGGCGACAGATTCTTCCCAGCGAGTTACACTTTTTTCTAAGCTATCTGCGTTCTCTGTCATATACTTAATGTAGTTCTCTTCTTGAACCAGACTGGAAGGAGTGTCTGCTATGTGTTCGTACCGTTCGTGTTCTGCAGCATGGGTCGCTGTATTTCTCATAGCAACATCGTTGGGCGGCCTGCGGTTGTCCGCACAGGTTTCTGATGCCGACCAGCAAACCGTTCCTCCGGCCGCACCGGCTCAGGAGCAACCCGAAGTTCTGAGCCGCGGCCCGGTGCATGAAGCGTTTGCCGAGCCTGTTGTCATGCAACTTCAGCCAGGACTGATCGCGCCGCAACAGCCGCCGCCTAATATTCAGGAAGTCCCGCCGGCAGAGCGGCCCCAAGGTCAGCAGTTTGTCTGGATTCCGGGATACTGGTCGTGGGATGCGGATAGAAGCGGCTACATCTGGGTCAGCGCCTGCTGGCGCGCGGCTCCGCCGAAAATGTCCTGGGTCCCCGGCTACTGGGTGCAGGGGTCCGCAGGATGGGAATGGATTGCCGGCTACTGGGCGCCGGGCGCCGCAAAGGAAATTGTCTATCTGCCGGCTCCGCCGGAAATCCAAGATGTAGAACCGGTCACGATCCAGCCGTCGCCGGACACCATCTGGGTTCCTCCCTGCATGTACTGGTCTAACGGTCAGTATATCCGGCGGGCCGGGTACTGGCTGACGGCTCAGCCGGACTGGATCTGGGTGCCGTCTCACTACGTCGTGACGCCGCGAGGCTACATTTTCGCCGAGGGACACTGGGACTACTCACTGGAGCGCCGCGGCGTTTTGTTTGCGCCGGTCTATTTCCCGGCTTCAGTCTATCTCCGCGCAGGCTTCACATTCTCCCCAGGTATTGTCGTCGACACAGGCCTGCTGCGGGTCAGCCTGTTCACCTATCCGGGCTACTGTCATTATTATTTCGGAGATTACTACGACAGCGTCTATCTGAGCATCGGCATCTTTCCGTGGTTTGAAGGTCATCGCCATCACATCTGGTACGACCCGATCTACGAGCATGACCGCTGGCACCATCGATCCGACGCGCGGTGGGAGGAGCGCGAGCGGGACGAGTACCACCGCCGTTGCGACGATAAAGACCTCCGTCCGGCGCGCACATTCCGTGAGCAGGAATCCCGGATGGCCAGGCTGCCCGAATCGCATCGCCAGGATTCTCAACTGGTTCGGCGCATAGGGGAAACTGCTGGCACCGGACAGAAGACCTTGCAGAAGTTCGAGAGGATTGACATCGATACGCGGCAGAAAATTTCCAGGCAGGCCGACGCTGTTCATAAGTTCGGCGACGACCGGAACCGCTGGGAGTCGCCGGCCGCAGTTCGCAAGACAGTCCAGCCGTCTGTGGAAAAAAAGACTGATGGTACGCCTTCGCATGAACCTAAGCGGACCATCCAACCGGTCGAAGAGAATCAAACAACCGTGACCCCGGCGGGTAACCACCGCGTCCAGCCTGCCGCAGAAAACAAAACCGGCGGAGGAGCCTCGGAGGGCGTCAGGAGAACGATTCAACCAGTCGAAGAGAATCGAACAACCGTGACCCCGGCGGTTAATCACCGACAGACCATTCAGCCGACTGAAGAGCGCAAGGCTGTGCTGACAGCGCCGGAGTCACAGCGCGAACGCACATTCAGTTCACGTCGGGAAACTCAGGTTTCCCAGCCGGAACGGGTGCAGATTCCGACATCACCTATTGTCGGGAAAGCCGACAAGCAAAGCTTCTTTCGTAAAGGTCAGCCGGCCCAACCCGCCGACGAGTCCAAAGATTACATGGATACGGATTCCCGCCGGAGATAGCGCGGCGAATAAAAGAACCGACATTCCGGAAAGGCAGACGAGCTTGTCATTACGGCTCTTGGAAATTGAGACGACCTGGGGGCTCATCACGCTGACGCTGGATGGCAGAGGAAATGTCGTTACGCTGGATCTGCCTCCACTTAAAAAACCACCGCGCAAGCCTTTCTCTATTGAGCGTTTCCAAACCTTTGAAAATCTGGCGCAGGAATTTCCAACCATTGGAATTCCCAAAGGCACTGAATTTCAGCAGGCGGTATGGAAGGAGCTGAAAAAGATTCCACGCGGACAGACGCGAACGTACGGTGAAATTGCTACAGCCATTGGAAAACCGAAAGCCGTTCGCGCAGTCGGCTCAGCCTGCGGCGCGAATCCGCTGCCGGTTTTTATTCCCTGTCACCGCGTGGTCGCCAAAAACGGACTCGGCGGTTTCGGCAGCGGCCTTCCGTGGAAGATCCTGCTTCTGAAAACGGAAGGCGCGCTTTAAACGATGGTTTTCTTGGTGGCTTTGACCAATACCTTCCAGAGTTCTTCCTGCGTTTTGGCCGTAAGCAGAGCATCGCGGGCTTCTTTGGTGTCAAAACTCTGCGCAAGGCCGGAAAGCAGCTTGAGGTAGAAAGCGCTCGCGGCGGTCGGAATGACCATGTAGAAGAAAATTTTAGAAAGCTTGCCGCCGTCCGCGCCGAATTTAACGCCCTTTTTGCTGATGCCAAGCGTAAGGGTCAATCCGCCGCCTTCAACACCGCGTACGTGCGGAAAGGCAATGCCGTGTTCAACGGCGGTTGAAATAATCGCTTCGCGGCGAAGCGCGGCGTCGTGCAGGTCGTCACAGCTCTCAACATAGCCCTGCTCGCGCAGGTTGTTGCACATCTCGAGCAAAACTTCCTCTTTGGTGGTTCCTTTGAGCGATGGAATCATCAGCTCCGGCGAGGAAAAGCGCTCCATGCCGCGTTTGACGGGATCGCCCCAGCGGCGGCGCGGCGTATTGCGGGTGAGAGGCACGTCGGGCGCATAGAGAATACGTGTGCAGTTGGGGCAGCGGTTGAGTTCATCGCCGCCGTTGATGCTGTTGACCATCGTCTTGGTCAGAGCGTAGCCGCAACCGGAGCAGTTTTCTCCGGTGATCGGAACGATCGCCTCGATGTTCTTTTGCAGAAGCCGATTGAAGTGCGTTTTGAGTTCGACCGGCAGTTCGCCGGCCAGCGTGGCAACGCTTTTGTCGAGCTGCTGCAGGCGCGCGGTCGGCATGGAGGCCTGTTGCTGTGCGCGGGCGACGATCAGATCCTGCAGCTGGATCAGATGCTTAATTGTGTGTCTTTCTTTGCGAACCATGAGACTTGTACTCCTTTTCTTACATCTTTGCAGCGGCTGAGACGAACATACTGTACAGTTCATCGTACGTTTTTGTGACAGGAAACTGCGGGAATTGTTCAATAACATTTTGCGGCGGGCGAAACAGAATGCCCGCGTCGGCCTCAGCCAGCATGGCGGTATCATTATAGGAATCGCCGGCAGCGATCACCTTGAACTTCAGGTAATGCAGTGCCTTGACCGCCTCGCGTTTCTGGTCGGGCATGCGCAGGTGATAGTCGGCCACGCGCCCGACGGCATCAATTTTGAGACGGTGGCACAGGAGCGTCGGATGACCGAGTTGCTTCATCAGCGGCGCAGCGAAATCGTAGAAGGTGTCGGACAGGATGATCACCTGAAACTTTTCGCGCAGGCGGTTGAGGAAGTCGTGCGCACCGGGCAGCGGCCCCATGCCGGCGATAACCGCCTGAATATCGGCGAGCTTCAAATGGTGTTCATCGAGGATGCGCAGGCGCTGACGCATCAGCGCATCATAGTCCGGAACATCGCGGGTTGTGGCGCGCAGTTCCTTGATGCCGGTACGCTCCGCCACGTTGATCCAGATCTCCGGAACAAGCACTCCTTCTAAATCTAAACAGGCAATCTGCATGAATTTCCTTTCCGCCTCCGAAAGCGCCTCATTTTAAATTCCAATTTATTTATGGCAAAATAATTAGGAAACCTTTTTAATGCCACCCCTTCTCAAAGGACAAGCCGCCCGAGGCGGAAAGTCCGGAATATTAACCTGAAATCGAGTCTATGCCTTCTTTTATCGAAAAAATCGGAAAACTGTTCAAAAAGCAGGAAACCTACCGTCCCTCGCAGTCCAAAGTCGCCGCGAAGCCAGCCGCTGATTCAAAAAAACCAGCCGCCAAACGGCCTCCACAGACCGATGCGCCCCGCAAACACGGCCGCGGAGAACACCGCAAGCCCGCCAGCGTACCGCAAAAGGAACGGGCGCCGAGCCCTGCGCCCGTCCGAAAAGGCTCCCAACCTTGGAACCCCGATTCCTTCCAGGTTGAACCGCAGGAAGGCAAAACCCGTTTCCGCGATCTCGAACTGCCTATTGACCTGCTCCACGCCATCGCCGACCTGAAATTCCAGTACTGCACTCCGATTCAGGCGGAAATCCTTCCGTCCGTCCTCGCCGGTAAAGATATGGCGGGCAAAGCGCAGACCGGTACCGGCAAAACCGCCGCCTTCCTGCTGGGCATCTTCACCCGCTTCATCAAAAACCGGCAGGAAGCGCCCAAACCCGGAACGCCCCGTGCGCTCATTCTCGCCCCGACGCGCGAACTCGCCATGCAGATCCGCGACGATGCCGAAAAGCTCAGCACCTACACTCCCTTTACCACCGTCGCCATTTACGGCGGCATCGACTACGACAAACAGCGCCGCATGCTCGAACAACCCGTCGACATCATCGTTGCCACGCCGGGCCGTTTGATCGACTTCGCCAATCAGGGTGCCCTCAACCTGCGCGAAGTCGAAGTGCTCGTCATCGACGAAGCCGACCGCATGCTTGACATGGGCTTCATTCCCGATGTCCGAAAAATTGTCTACAAGACCCCGCCCAAGGAAAACCGGCAGACCCTGCTCTTCAGCGCCACCCTCGACGATGAAGTTATGCGCCTCGCCTCCGCCTGGATGACCGATCCCGGCAAAGTTGAAATTGAGCCGGATCATAACGCCACCGAACTGATCGACCAGCAGGTCTACCTCGTCACCGACGATCAAAAATTTGCCCTGCTCTACAACATCCTCAAAAAAGAGGTTGGCGACAGCTCCGCGCTCATCTTCACCAACCGCCGCGACCAGACCGAACGCCTTGCCGACGCCCTCTTCCGCTACGGGATAGACTGCGAGATCCTCTCCGGCGCCGTTGCCCAGAACAAGCGCCAGCGCATTCTGGCCGACTTCAAAGACGGACGCTGTAAACTCGTTGTCGCCACCGACGTCGCTGGCCGCGGCATCCACGTCGATGACATAACCCACGTCGTTAACTTTAACATCCCGTCGCAGGCCGATGACTACGTCCACCGTATCGGCCGCACCGGCCGCGCCGGCAAAAAAGGCATCTCAGTCACTTTCGCCTGCGAAAAAGAATCGTTCGAGCTTCCCGCGATTGAAGAACTGCTCGGCAAACGCCTGCCCTGCATCCAGCCCGAACCGAACATGCTTGTCCTGCCCCAGCCGGTGCGTAAAGCGCCCTTCCGCGAAAGCCGTCCGCCGCAACGTAGCGGAGGCGGACGCCCGCCGCCTCGCCGCTCCGGCCCTCCGCGCCGCTAACCAACTGCGCTGGGGCTTACAGTTTCCCCATACACACAGAAGCCGCCCCTTTTCCCGGGCGGATTTTCCCGTTTTTCAATAGCCGAAACTTTTTCTGCCGTTTTTTCCAAGGTTTGGAAAAGCACAGGCTGGCCGGATCATTCAACGTCCAATGCTTGGAAAACCAGACGGCAATCGGCTATGCTCCGGCTCATGCGAAAACCCAACCCAATCCGAGACCGCCTCTACGAAATTATTTTTGAGGCCGCTATCCGCGTTTAGAAAATATCCGTTGGCAACTGGCGATACCCTCACGATCCGCAGACCTATGCCGAAGTGGAGTTAAATGTAGAAACTGCTCTTCAATAAACCACTCGTTTTCTTAAAATCCGTGGTCTACTCTAACCACGATTTTGAAAGTACATTCGACAACGAAAGAAAAGATATGAATACAGTCAAGGCCATCCGGTTCGTAAGGGCATATATCAAATCTATGCGGCTTTACTATGCGTTTATCACGGGAATCGCAGGATGGATCGGGGTCTCGTTTTACAATTTCTGCATGCCGGGACAATACAGTTGGACGAGAAACACGCTGTTGCTGGTCATGCTTTTCCTGAGCTGGGGAATCAACCAGATCATCAACGATTACCTCGGTCTTCCTGAAGACAGAATCAATGCACCGAACCGCCCGATGGTTACCGGCGAACTCAACCCCCGCATAGCCATGTGGGTATCCACAATTTTGATGACCGGCGTAATCGGAATCTCATGGGTGCTGAGCCCGTGGGCGATTATTCCGGTTATTCTAGGTGCCGTTTTAAATGTTGTCTATGAACACGCAAAAGCGTGGTCTTTAGCAGGAAATGTGATCTTCGGCTTGTCGATTGCCATGTGTACCGCATACGGCTTTCTGGCAGCAGGACCATTGCCGTCTCCAGTCTTTACCAGCCAGCGCATCTGCGTCCTGGTTCTGGTTGCGCTTCTCAACGGACTGATGACCTACTACACTTACTTCAAAGATTATGCTGGGGACAAGGCCGCAGGAAAACACACCTTCGTCGTTCGATACGGACTGAATGTGGCCCGCTATGCGGGTCTTTTGGGGGCTTTTCTACCCACCATCACCTTTTTCATTTTTGTACAGACCAGATGGTTTCCCCTGGAATCCATTTTGTATCACCGCGATTTTGTTTTCTGCGGCATCATGACGCTCTTCCTGCAATTGTGGACGGCACTGCTGTTCTTCAGGCATCCGGAGGGAGATCGCACCTATTTCAGTCTGGCGACAAATATCCGCGCCTGCGTGGCGGGGCAAATCACTCTGATTGCCATCTTTAACGGAACGCTGGCGCTTTATTTGCTGTCGGCCAGTTATGTTTTTATCGGGTTCCTGTTTGATCAATACAAGGACGCAAAATCATGAGTAAACAGCACTTCCGGACCGGCCTGCTAAAAGGGTTGATTTACCTGCGCATCATCCTGCACATCCCTTTTCACTATGGATTTCGTCCGCATTTTTTTTCATCGCCCGTTGCCTACATCCGGTTTCTGCGCCGGGCGCTACAACTGCTGCTCGTATTCCGGCACAACAAGATCGTCCGCGTATTTAACGGTTACAAACTCCACCTCTACCTTCCGGCCTACCCGTCCAAGGCCTTCTTTTACGCAATAGAAAGCAAGCTGCTGAAATCCCCTCCCGGCCCGACCACTGTTGTTTTCTCCATGACCAAAGCCTGCCCGTACCATTGCGAGCATTGTTATCAGAAAAAAGACGGCGCTGCGGATTTGGACGAATCCCTGATGATTCAAACGGCGCTGGCCGTAAAAGACGCCGGCGTAGCGATGTTTGATATTGAGGGAGGAGAGCCGTTTGCCCGTTATTCCAGGCTGCTCAAGCTGGTGCAATCGCTCGATGAGCGCAGCGAAATCTGGATTAACACAACCGGCGCACTGGTCAAACCGGGGATGTTCAACGAACTGAAAACCTCCGGTTTATTCGGCATTATGGTTTCAATCCACTCGCCGGATCGCGCAAAGCATGACGCCTTTACCGGCGTTCCGGGCTCTTTTGATGCGGCCTGCGCCATCATGAAATCCGGTCGGAGTGCGGGACTTGTAACCGCGTGCAATTCCGTTCTCTCGGAGGAGGATATTCGACATGGCGAGCTGGATCGCCTCATGGAGCTCACGCGCGAGCTGAACTGCGATTTTGTGCAACTCATCCATCCCAAGCCGTCCGGGCTGTGGATCGGAAAAAAAGACGGGATGCAAACGGATCCCGCAATGATCCAGACCATTCAGCAGGAGCATGTCCGGTATAACAGCCGCGCCATGAATGCCTATCCGGCACTGGCGGCGCAGGTCTTCGAGGAACAGCGAAGCGTGCTGGGATGCACAGCCGGAGCCGCCGACCGCTACTACATCGGAGCCGGCGGAGAAGTCCAGCCGTGCGAGTTCCTCAATATTTCCTTCGGCAATGTGAAGGAAGATTCCTTCGGCGTCATCTTCGCTCGCATGCGTTCTGTCTTTAAAGTCCCCTGTTCGGACTGGCTCTGCTGCACGCAAGCCGACGCCATTCAACAGCTTTTTATTCAACACGATATAAAACAAACCCCTCTTCCGTGGAAGATCACGCGAGAACTGGTGGAAAGCTGGGATCGGGGAGAACCAACCCCCATCTATAAGAAACTCGGCATCTACTCATGAGCATCAAACTCATCATGAATCCGTCATCCCGTTCCGGAAAAGGACGGCAGCTCTGGCCCCTCTGGGAGGCTGAACTTCGCAGAAGGGACGTTTCATTTGAATCGATCATCACGTCGGGGCCGGGTGATGCTTTTCAACTTTGTAAAAACTCTACAGGTGACGAGACGCTGATCGCCGCAGGCGGCGACGGAACGATTAACGAAGTGCTCGATGGAATCATTCAGTCCGGAAACCCTTCTCTGCGAATGGGCGTCCTGTACGCAGGAACCAGTCCGGATTTTTGCCGATTCCACGGAATCCCGACCGATCCGATCGCGGCCGTTCAGCATCTGCTGACCGGATCGATTCGGCACGTTGATGCTGTTCAAATCGAGCATGCGGACGATGCGGGCGCTCCGCACATCGCAACGTTTGCCTGCGGCTGCAACATTGGACTCGGCGCCGCCGTGGCAGATTTTGCCAATCGACGCCGCCGCCTGCTGGGAGATCGGCTTGGCACCGGCCTGGGAGTACTTCGCGCCCTGATGCGAACCATTCCAATTGATCTGGATATAGAGATCGACGGGGAAAAGCTGCACCTACCTCAAGTCAATAATCTTTCTATCCTTAAAAATCCGCACATTGCGTCGGGCCTGAAGCTTAATGTTGAACTGCAACCAGATGACGGCAAACTGGTGCTGGTTGCCATCCATGGACAAACCCGACCCGGACTTTGCAAACTCCTGCCGGGATTCTGTTCAGGGAACGCCGCCGACTCGGAAGCGGTTCTCGTAAGAGAATGCACTTCTGTCCGCGTTTGTTCCGTCGCACATCAGGCGATTGAATTCGATGGCGATCCCCGCGGGACACTGCCAATCACAGCACGAATTCTTCCTCGCGCACTCAACCTGATCGGAGGAACCTCATGACCGAAATTGAAATCATCCGCATGATCTCAGGCAAGTTCCCACGAAGCGATCAACAACTGAACAAGCTGTTTGAATGCGATGCGGAGCTGCTCCGCATCGGCGAGCAAATCTGGGGACTTTCCATGGATGAATTCAGCCCCGGGGAGGATTTTTTCACATCGGATCAACCCCGGGTTCTTGGCGCAAATCTGGCGGTAGCGACACTCAGTGATCTTTTTGCCGCAGGGGTTGAGCCTCGGTTTTTTATGCACTCGCTCTCCGTTCCGAAAACTGTGAGTTCATTTTTTCTGAAAGAGTTGACTGATGGCATTCAGTCGGTGCTTGGTCAGGCGAGATGCTTTCTTTGCGGAGGCGATCTGGGAACCGCCGACACCTGGCGGTACTGCGGTTTTGCCATGGGTCCGGTCGGTGCCGCAGCTCCTATCACCCGCAAGCTGGCCGGCACCTCGAAAACACTCTGGATTACAGGACAGCTGGGCGATGCCAATCTGGCCGTTCTGAACCAAACATCCACCCCGGCGTTTGAATTGCGGCTCAGGGAAGCAGAACTGATTCGAAAGTATGCGAATGGATGCATCGATACCAGCGGAGGCCTCATGGATGCGCTCTGGACGCTGCACCTCCTGAACCCGCAGTTGCAGATCAATCTTCATGCCGAAAAAATCCCCTTTGCACACGCGCTCCGCGCGTACCCTCTGCCGCCGGGCATTCCTCTTGAGGCCGCACTCGTTGGCGGCGCAGGCGAGTACGAATTGCTGTTCGCAACTCCAGACGACCTGTCCAGCACGGCCAGAGCCGGACTGGAATCAATGGACATAACCGCCATTGCCGATCTCTCCATCAACGCGACACCCGGCCTGTTCATCTGCCGAAATAATGAACCCCTTCGCGCCATGACAACCCCGCCGCCCTGCCCGCGGGAAATTGAATCGATAACAGAGTACGTCCACGCAGTCGCGGGCTTTGCCGCCAATTTATTCAAGGGATAAACCGCAAATGACACCATGCGAATCCATAGCAGACGGCGGAATGTTTGCGCGATCCAGTACGACAGTTCGCAGCCACTTCGATGCGCTCAACATATGAAAAAGGAACAACGATGACAGAATCGCATTCCCAGACAAAAAACTTCGAGAATTTCACCTCCCGAAACGGCCAGGCGGATATCTTTCAGAAAGCATATGATCTGGACGCGTTTTTGCGCTCCACCACACCGGGCTATCTGGATGGTCTAGGCCTTCAGATTTTGGGACCCATGACCAGCACCGTTACGATTCAGGAAAATGACAACGTCACCCACGACGTTATCATGATGGGCTCCAATTCATATCTATCGATCACCACGCATCCTCGCGTCATCGAAGCCTGCAAAGCCGCTGCAGATCAATACGGGTACGGCATGGGGGCCGTTTCCCTGTACGCAGGTACCAGCCCGTTGCACCGCAAACTGGAATCCTTGATCGCCAAATTCTATGGAACCGAAGATGCCGTTCTGTTCCCTTGCGGATACTCGGGAAATATCGGCGTCATCTCGGCACTCTGCGGCCCCGGCGATGTGATCATCAACGACACCGCAAATCATGCCTCTATTTTTGATGGTTGCGCGCTGTCCGGTGCCGAAATCAAACTGTATCTCCATCGCAACATGCGCCATTTGGAAAAAATCCTCAGACGGCTGCCCGCATCACAACAGGGACGTCTGATTGTGACGGACGGAGTGTTCTCTATGCATGGAGATCTCGCCCCGCTGGACGAAATCGTTGCGCTCGCCCGCCAATATAACTGCCGCATAATGATCGACGAAGCGCACGGCGTCGGAGTTGTCGGCCCGACGGGGCGCGGTACTGCGGAACACTTCGGGTGCACCCGAGATATCGATGTAATCTATGGCACACTGAGTAAAACACCTGGCGCCATTGGCGGTTATTGTGCAGGCTCCATCGCACTCACTCGCTATCTCCGTTATTATGCCCGCACCTATTTCTTTTCTACCAGCATCCCCGCACCCATCGTGGCGGGTCTGATCGAGGTGTATAAACTCATGATCGAAGATACCGCCGGGCGAAAAGAGCTCATGGAAAACGTGCGGTATATGCTGACAGGTCTTAAAGCTCTCGGATTCAACACCGGAGAAACCCAATCGGCCATCATCCCACTGATTGTCGGCGACGAAGAAAAGCTGGGCGCCTTCCAAAATGATCTTCGGCGAAACGGACTCTTCACCAATGTCGTAACCTATCCAGCCGTGCGCCGCAAAGAGTGCCGCCTCCGCCTGAATATTATGAGCACGCTGACCCGCGAGGAAATGGATCGCGCACTGAACCTCCTGAGAACCTTCGGAAAAAAATATTTCATCATCCCATGAAACACGTATTCATAACCGGGGCCGCCGGATTTATCGGCGGATATATCGTTAACCAGTTTGTCGACGAGGGCTGGCATGTGCTGGCTCTTGTCCATCGCCGCACATCGCCATCCCTTGATGCCCTTGTAGCAAAGGGCCGGGTCACGATCCTTCGTGGCGATCTGAAAAACATGCCGCCCATAGGAGCGTCGTTAGTCGCGGAGCTGAACTCGCGCCAAGCGGCTCTTGATGTCATCGTCCACTGCGCCGGGCGCGCCTCGGATGTCGGATGGCGGAGCGCATTTCGAAAAGCCAACTATGATTCGGTTCGGGAACTCGTTCAGATTTCAAAAACGATGAATGTCCAACGCTTTGTCTTCATATCGACAACCGACGCGTACGGGCTGTCCGACTTCCACGGCGAAGCGGAGGACGAACTGCCCCTGAAAGCAAGGCCCTCCAATCCTTATCCGGAATTCAAAATCAAAGCGGAACACATGATTCGTCAGGAACTCTCCCCTGAGCAATTCGTCCTCATTCGTCCGGCGCAGGTGTGGGGTGTTGGAGATCGAACCCTGACCCCCCGAATTGTCGATTTTCTAAAAACATCGCCATGGATCGTTCATTTTGGAAAATGGCGCGGACAGAACCGCTGGCCACTGGCACATGTTCGAAACGTTGCATTAACAACCTTCCTGGCATCCGTCGATCCCGACATCGGCGGCCACGCCGTAAATGTCGTTGATGACGAACAAACCACAATGGATGAGTTCTACCATATTTTGGCCGCCCTCTACCTTCCTCATAAACGCTTTCGCACAGTCACGCTTCCATTTTGGGTTGGCCAAATGGTCTCTTCACTCATCTCCTGGATATCCAACTGCCTGAATCTGGACACCCCTTTTACGGATCCCTCCTTCTACGCCCTGTATTCAGTCAGTCACAATCTTGACTTCAGCAATCATCGAATGAAAAAGCTTATCACTCAGGAAAACCGCCACCTGTTCACCCGCGATGAGGGTGTCAAAGAACTAGCGGATATAATTTAGAAAGCACCTGATGAACAATCCAATCCGCCGCAAAGCACTACTCGCCCTCTGTCTTCTGATTCCGGCGCCCACGCTCGGGGTGCTGTTCGGGATGATCTGGTTTCCAGACACCCCCCTCGGCACAGGCCTCTTCTTTTTTTGTAAAATCTGGTTGCTGACACTTCCGTTGCTCTGGCGACTTTTCGTCGACAAAAAACGGATCAGCCTCTCTCCGACCCGCAAGGACGGATGGCTGGCCGGGATCGGCACCGGCCTGCTCATTTTCGGCGTTATCCTCGCCTTCTGGTTTCTGCTCGGCCCAAAACTAATCAACCCCGAATTCGTCCGCGAAAAAATGACGGCCGTAGGCCTGACCAGTCTGCCTCGCTATCTCGGCATGATCGCCTACTGGATTCTGATCAACTCCCTGCTGGAGGAATACGTCTGGCGCTGGTTCGTCACCGAAAAATTTCACACCCTCTTCCGCCACTCGTGGATTGCGATTGTGCTCTCGGCCGCCGCCTTCACCCTGCATCACATCATCGCGATGACCACCTTCTTCAACGGCACCGTCACTGCCCTCTGCGCGCTGTTCATCTTCATCGGCGGAGCCATCTGGTCGACGCTCTATTTGCGCTACGAATCCATCCGCCCCGCCTACATCAGCCACGTATTCGCCGACCTTGCCATCTTCCTCATCGGCGGACGCATTCTCTTCTCATAAGCGCCGCCTCGCCGTTCCGGCCCGCGCCGCTAAGAGCACTTTCTGTTCAATTTGTCGCAACAAGGCAGGCGGGACGCCTGCGATACGTACCGCCGCCGTCTCGGCGGCCTTGTCTTCGACCCTGATATTGCGACCAACTATCTCAAAAGTGCTCTAAACGAAAAGGCCGTCCTTCCGGGCGGCCTTTTTGTTTCCAATGTTTGGAATACTTCTGCGTTATTCCGCTTTTTCTGCGGGAGGAACTTCTTCCACCTTCACCTCTTCCGGCACGGTGGGCGTTTCCGTGTGACCGTTGCCGTTTTTGAGCAACGCTTCGGGAACTTTGCCGGTTTCGAGAATTTCCATCACCTGATCGCCGTCGAGCGTTTCATATTTGATGAGCAGCCCGGCGATCAGTTCCAGACGGTCGCGATGATCCTTCAGAATATTCCCGGCGGTTTCATGCGCCTCTTTGAGGATGTTGTCGATTTCCACGTCGATCAGCTGCGTGATCTTTTCGCTGTGCTTTTCATTCCGGCTGATTTCGCGGCCAAGGAACATGTGCTCCTGATCGGAACCGTAGTTGCGCGGACCCAGAACCTCACTCATACCGAATTCGCAAACCATGGCGCGGGCGATGCGGGTGGCGCGTTCGATATCGTTCTGCGCGCCGGTGGTGACGTCACCGAAAATCAATTCTTCGGCGGCGCGGCCGCCCATCAGGCCGATCAGCATTCCCATCAGCCGCTTACGGCCCTGCGTGTAGCGGTCTTTTTCCGGCAGTTGCATGGTCGCACCCAGCGCACGGCCGCGCGGAATCACGGTGACCTTGTGCACCGGTTCGGTCTGCTCGGTCTTCGCCAGCACGATGGCGTGACCCGCTTCGTGATAAGCCGTCAGCTTTTTCTCTTCGGCGTCAAGCATGTGGCTGCGACGCTCGCGGCCCCATGACACTTTGTCGCGCGCTTCTTCAAAGTCGGGCAGTTCCACGGCTTCCGCGCCGCGCCGCGCCGCGAGCAGCGCCGCTTCGTTGACGAGGTTCATGATATCCGCGCCGGAGAAGCCGGGCGTGCCGCGCGCCACTTTGGAGAGATCGGTGCCTTCGGCCACTGTGACGCGCTGGATGTGGATCTTAAGAATCTCTTCGCGCCCTTTGAGATTCGGCAGGTCAATGAAAACCTGACGGTCGAAACGGCCCGGCCGCATCAGCGCGGGGTCGAGCACATCGGGACGGTTGGTGGCGGCGATGATGATTACGCCTTCGGTGGTATCAAAGCCGTCCATTTCAACCAGCAGAGCATTCAGCGTCTGCTCGCGTTCGTCGTGTCCGCCGCCCATACCGGAAAACCGGCTGCGGCCCACAGCGTCGATTTCGTCGATAAAAATAATGCACGGCGCGCTCTTGCGGCCCTGCTCGAACATATCGCGCACACGGCTGGCGCCGACGCCGACAAACATCTCGACGAAGTCCGATCCGCTGATCGAGAAGAACGCCACTTCGGCCTCGCCGGCAACGGCGCGGGCAATCAGCGTTTTGCCGGTACCCGGCGAGCCCGCCAGCAGAACGCCCTTGGGCATTTTACCGCCGAGCCGCTGGAACCGTTTCGGGTTCTTCAAAAACTCGACCACTTCCTGCAGTTCTTCTTTCGCCTCATCCACGCCGGCGACATCGGCAAAGGTGGTGCGGTTTTTATCGTCTCGCTGAAGCAGTTTGGCGCGGCTCTTGCCGAAGCTCATCGCGCGGCCGCCCGCCATCTTCATCTGCCGGAAGAAAAAGAAATAGATGACCAGGAAGCCGATAATAAACGGTGCCACGTTCCAGAACACCTGCCAGAACGGCGAAGCCGCGCGCACCTTGAAGGTAACGTTTTGTTCCTGAAGCATTTTCAGCAGGTCTTCGGTGACCACCACATCGACGCGGAACTTTTTGGACTTGCCGGTTTTGCCGTCCAGATCCTTCAAATCGCCGGTGATGTAATCATTGCCGGAGGTTTCGCGCACGATATCGCAACTGATAATGCGGCCTTCCTTGGCCATCTGAACAAAGCCGGGGTTATAGTCCAGCTTCTCCTGCTGTTCCGGCTTCTGGAAAAGCTGCAACCCCATCAGCACCAGTGCCATCATCAGGAGCCACATCGCGAAGCCCTTCATCGGCATCGGCGGCTTCACCACCGGCGACTTCTTGCGCGGCTCTTTTTTCTCAGGGGTTTCGGGAATATCCGGTTTGTCGTCCATAATTAAATCCTTATCGGCGGAGACCATAGCATTGGCCTGCGCCCAAATCAACAGATTGAGGCGCGGGAGAATAGCCGCCGAACCCGCGAAAAGACAGCAAGAAAAGGTGGAACGCGCCAGAAGAAGTTCTGTGGGTGCGGACGGCGGCCGCACCTCTCCTGACCCAACCTTCCGGGGCCACCGGCCCCGGCTACAGAAGACCGAGGCTACAATCCCATCGCCTTATGAAGTCGTTGTTTTGGATTGTGCGCCTTTCCATCGGCGGCTAGTCTGCCGACTTAGAAGAAAGAGACATTCCTGAAACAGCGGATTTGAAGTCCGCTCAATAGAATTCTAGAGAAAGGGGAAAAGAATGAATTACACACTTTTTGCTATCGCATGCTACATAGTCATGCGTGGGCTACAGGTTTTATTTGAAGAGGATCTCCAGACCAAATGGTGCAAGATCCTGATCAAAACCGTGACCGGTATAATGCTGTACGCCGCTCTCGCGAGCCTATTCGTATGGTACAACGAGATATCTTTCTTAGGATTCAATCCCAACAAGTGATTCTGTTTCCGAAAGAAAAACGGACTCATTGGTGAGTAGCTTCGGCAACAAACAAATGCAGGGCCGGTTCGGAATCTGATGACAGTTCCCAGCCGCGGGCGATGCGGTAGCCGGGGAGCCAGATAATTTCTCCGCCGCATTCGACGACCGGCCCCGGCTACAGAAGACCGCGGCTGCAGTCCCATCGCCTTATGAAGTCGTTATTTTGGATTGTGTACCTCTCAGACGGCGGCTAGTCTGCCGACTTCGATGAAACAGATATTCCTGAAACAACGAAATTGAAGTGCGTTCAATAGCACTGTTAGCGAAGACGGGTAGACCATGCACATTGAATATGAAACGACGCTTGATGAGATTGCGGACGCGCATCTCCGCATTGCCACTCGCTCGAAACTCGCAAAGCGCACACGCTGGCAGGCCACATTCTGGGGCGCTTTATATACCGGAATCATTCTGTTCATGTGTCTGACCCTTCTTGGAGCAGCGTTGCCTGAACGCTTTATCGTCGTGGGTATTGGCATCACCGTGGGAGCGGGCGGGTACTGGATGAACTACCGTCGAAGCATGAAACGTCGCATGATGGAGTACCTGCGTGAACGAATGCCGTCCGATTGCCCGCTCCACTTTGTTGCGGAACTGCGGGAAGACTGCATCTGGACGAAACAAGGTGGTACCCAGTTGTCCTTTGATTGGACAAACGTGGCTGAGATTGCTGATGCCGGAGACGCAATCGAATTCCGCATGCGCGACGGCGGGTTTGTGATCGTGCGGAATAAAGGTTTTGCAACAGAGGAGAACCGAAGAGAGTTCATGGAATTCGCTAACCAGCGCCTGAATGGTACGGCTCGCAAGTTCGCCGTCCTTTAGACGCGGCGTTAACCCTCGTCCGAAAACAGATGCAGCGCCGGTTCGGAATCCGATGAGAGTTCCCAGCCACGAGCGATGCGGTAGCCGGGGAGCCAGATGATTTCTCCGCCGCATTCGACGACGGGCCAGCTTTCGCGCTGAGCTTTTGGGATTTTCAGATCGGTGAAAATATCCTGAAGTTTTTTTGATCCTTCCATGCCGTACGGTTCCATGCGATCGCCGGGCTTCGCAACACGGACGGTCACTTCCCGGCCCGCGACTTTAGCGAGCGAAACAGAGGCGCACCACGGTCCACGCAGAATTCCAACGCCTTCTTCGATTCTGACGGAGAAACGCGACGAGGGCGTCGCGTCTACTTTCAACACCCCGTATTCGTTGATGATGCGGAGACCTTCGAGATCGAGGAACTGCGTTCCGCATGTTTTTTCGGAAAAAGAAACAACCTTTTCCACCGCATCAAAGGTTGGCTTGGCGCCGTGCTCGATCAGCCAGTCGCGGATTTCGCGCCGCCGGGCCGCTTTTTCGGGATGATCTTCTTCGTCGCGCAGAATATCCATGGTGCGCAAAAGGTTTTCGGCGGCGCGGTCGTTGAGCTTTCCAAACATTGGAAGAAGCTGACGGCGGACAAAATTACGCGAAATGGTTTCGTCGGTGTTGGTGGCGTCTTCGCGCCACTCGATTTTTTCTTTTTCCAACCATTGGATAATTTCTGTCCGCCGGATTCCAAGCATTGGACGAACCAGCGTCAGTGTTCGGGATCGTAGACGCGACGCCCCCGTCGCGTCCGCAGTGTCTGGGAAACGCGACGAGGGCGTCGCGTCTACGTTTTCCAAACATTGGAAAGAGCGCATTCCACCGAGACCAGACGGGCCGGTGCCGCGCGCTGCTCTCAAAAAAAACGTCTCCAATTGGTCATCTGCATGATGAGCGAGGGCGATAAGAAAACCTGAAACCTGAAACTTGAAACCTGAAATAAGGGAACGGAAGAAATCGTGGCGGGCTTCGCGGGCGGCCATTTCGAGCGAGATGCCTTTTTCTTTGGCGAGCGCGGGAACATCCACCTTGGCGGTGACACATTTGATCCCGAGTTTTTTGCAGAGGGCTTTAACGAACGCTTCGTCGCCATCGGCTTCCGCGCCGCGAATGGAATGGTTCATGTGCGCGGCGGTCAGTTGGTATCCGAGGCGATGCAGGATGTGGAGCAGTGCGACAGAGTCGGCTCCGCCGGAAACACCGACGACAACATGCGCGTCTTCAGGAATCAGGTTTTCCCGTTCAATCGCCGCTTTGACTTTTTCGATCAGGTTCACAACCGCAAATTACCGCCAATGCGGTCAAATAGACAAGCGTGCAGTGTGGAAGCGGCTTCCAGCCGCTGGCTCCGCGGCAGGGATGCCGCGGCCACCTTTGCTCAGCCGAGTTTAGTGAGGCCGCCGACGTAGGGGCGCAGGGCCTCGGGAATGGTGACGGTGCCGTCGGCGTTCTGGTTGTTTTCGATGAGCGCGACGACGAGTCGCGGCAGAGCGACGCCGGATCCGTTCAGGGTATGCAGGAATTGCGGCTTGCCATCTTCGCCACGGCAGCGGATGCGGGCGCGGCGCGCCTGGTAGTCCCAGAAGTTGCTGACCGACGACACTTCGAGCCATTTTTCGACGCCGGGTGCCCAGAGTTCGATGTCGTAACATTTGGCGGCGCTGAAGCCGATGTCGGCGGTGCAGAGTTCGATGACGCGATAGTGCAGTCCGAGTTTCTGTAAAACTTTTTCGGCTTCGCGGACGAGAATTTCGTGCTGCTTTTCGGAATCTTCCGGCTTCACGAAGTTGACCATTTCAACTTTGTCGAACTGGTGCAGGCGAAGCAGTCCGCGCGTGTCGCGGCCGGCGGCGCCAGCTTCGCGGCGGAAGCACGGCGTGTAGGCCGTCAGTTTGAGCGGCAGTTTTTCTTCGATGATTTCGTCGCGGTAAAGATTGGTGACGGGCACTTCGGCGGTCGGCACCGGATAAAGTTCGTCGGTGCTGATGTAGTACATGTCTTCGGCGAATTTCGGAAGCTGGCCGGTGCCGGTCATGGCGTCGGCGTTGCAGACGAACGGCGGCTCGACCTCGGTGTAGCCGTGTTCGGTGGTATGCAGGTCGAGCATGAACTGAATGAGTCCGCGCTGGAGACGCGCACCCTGCCCGGTATAAACGGGAAAGCCGGTGCCGGTGATTTTTGTGCCGCGTTCGAAGTCGACCAGCTTGAGCGCTTCGCAGATGTCCCAGTGCGGCTTGACTTTGAAATCAAATTTTTTCACTTCGCCCCAGGTGCGGACGACGACGTTATCGTCGGCGCTTTCGCCGACCGGAACTCCGGCGAGCGGCAGATTGGGAATAAAAAGAAGCGTGTTGAGAATTTTTTCGTCGAACTCGCGCACCTGTTCATCGAGGGAGGTGATGCGGTCGCCGATCATGCGGACTTCTTCTTTGGCGGTTTCAGCTTCCGCTTTCTTGCCTTCTTTCATCAGGCCGCCGATCGCTTTGGAGGCCGCGTTCCGTTCGCCTTTGAGTTCTTCCGCTTTGGTAATAGCGGAGCGGCGGGCGGCGTCAAGAGCGAGCAGACCGTCGATGTCGGCATCGGCTTTGCGAGTGGCGAGCGCCTTTTTTACGGCGGCGGGATTTTCTCGGATGAATTTGATGTCGAGCATGGTGTTATCCTTTGTTCGAATGGCGGACACCAGCGATGGCGATCGCGATGGCGCTGAGTTCGCCGATATTGGTGAGTGCGCTGGCTTCGATCCGGCAGACATCGAGGGCGCTCTTCCAGGCATACTTAGGAATGCGCTCGAGCATCTGCGGCATGAAAAGGTCGCCGCCGTGAATGGCCAGCGTTCCCATGACAATGGCTTCGGGATTAAATGACTGAAGCAGGATGCCGACGGCGTGGGCCATCTTCTCAATGAACACATCCCACTTTTTACAGGCATAAGGATCGCCGGTGCGAATGGCGGCGCGGACTTCCTGCATCCCGATTTTCGCCGGGTCGCCGCCCGCCTCCTTGAGAATCGAAGTCTGCACGCCCTTGGCGATGTCCGCCCGCACTTGATCAGCGAAGTTTTTGCCGCCGCAGTAGGATTCCCAGCAGCCGGTTTTGCCGCAGCCGCACAGCGGACCGCTGAGGTCGAGCGTCATGTGACCCACTTCGCCGCCGAGGTCGTTGACCCCGGCCATCAACAGTCCGTTACAGATGATGCCCGCACCGATGCCTGTGCTCATGGTGAGGTAAATCAGGTCTTTGCCTTTGCAGGATCCAAACCAATATTCAGCCAGTCCCGCGCCGTTGGCGTCGTTCTGCATAAAGGTCGGCCGTTTGAAATGATTTTCGATGAAGTCGCCGATTTTGACGTGATCCCAGCCTTTCATGTTCGGGGTTGTCAGGATCATGCGGCGTTTCGAGCACATCGGACCGGGCGCGCTGATGCCGATCGCGTCGATCTGCTCGACGGTGAGTCCGGCTTTGGCAATCAGTTCTTCGGCGACCTGAACCGCCTGGGTCAGCGTTTTCTGCGCATTGTCCGGATCGGTGGGGAACCGCTGATCAACAAGGATTTCGCCGCGCTCGTTTCCAATGGAAAGGGCCGTCTTGGTTCCGCCGATATCAATGCCCAGTAAATTCATATTTCTCCTAATCCAGTAAATGAAGTCCTGTTTTCTCCCATCTGCCACAGGCTTTCAATCAAAATATAGATTCATCAACCCATCAGCAGAAGCAGCGCCACCGTGACGCCGTTAAAAGCGGCATGCATTCCCATCGGCACGAGCAGTGACTGCGTGCGGGCGTAGGCCAGGCTGAACACCACCGACAGCAGAAAGAGCGGCAGGAGCGACGGCAGGTGAAAATGCATTCCGCCGAAAACCGCTGAAATCAGCACGATGCCCGGCCAGAAGCCCGTGCGGCGAACCGCGAACGGAAGCAGGATGCCGCGAAAGACAATTTCTTCAAAAACCGGCGCCACGATAATCATGATAAAGTAGAGCGCCGCGCGAACCGGCCACGTCATCGGCGCCGTTAAGATCTGAGCGACATCCTGCAGATAGAAATCAAAGCCGAACTGACTGAGAAGGATCTGATAGAGCGCACTGTAGAACCAGAGTAACGGAAGCGCCGCCAGATAGAAGAGCACGGAGAGGCCCAGCATCGCGGGCATTTTTTTCCAGTGCAGACCGAACAGTTCGCGGCCCTGAATTCCGGCAATATGAAACAGCCATGCGAGCAGACCCAACACCGGCAAATGAAATAACAGCGTTTGGAAAATCACCGTCTGCGGTTCAATTTCCCCGCCCGGAAACATCAAGAGATAAATCCAGGAAGCCAGCAGGTAGAACCCGATCACGATGCCGAAAAAAACAAGCACCAGCTGCCACGGCAGCACGCGGGAAGTGAGCCGCTCGGCCAGCTCCGGCAGGCGAACGGGCCGTTTGAGCCAGTGCAGCACCAGCCCGACGTCCGCGGCGATGCCGAGGCAAACCAGCATTAGAAAAAAAAGGCCCGCGGCCATCATTCCGGCGGGCGGATGGCTGTACTCCCAGAAGGGGCTGGTCTGCGGAAGGATTTCGGCTAAAAACGTCATAGTTTGTGGACAATAGCGGCTTGCGTTCAGTTTTTAAATCAAATACCGTGACCGCCTTTTAATCTGGGAGAAGCATACGATGAAAGTTGGTTTAGTAGGATGGCGCGGCATGGTCGGCTCGGTACTGATGGAACGCATGCTGGCGGAAAATGATTTTGCGGGAATTGAGCCGGTCTTTTTCACGACATCCCAGGCGGGACAGCTCGCGCCGAACGTCGGAAAAGGCGCGTCGGTTCTTCTCCATGCCGACGATCTCGACGCGCTGGCATCCATGGATGTCATTCTGACCTGCCAGGGCGGCGATTATACTCAGGCGGTTCACGGCAAACTGCGCGCCACCGGCTGGAAAGGCTACTGGATCGATGCCGCATCGACTCTTCGTATGAGCAAAAATGCCGTCATCATTCTCGATCCGGTCAATCGTCCGGTCATCGACAACGCGCTGGCGGACGGCAAAAAGGATTTCATCGGCGGGAACTGCACCGTCAGTCTGATGCTAATGGCGATCGGCGGACTGTTCAAAGCCGGGCTGGTCGAGTGGCTTTCTTCGATGACCTATCAGGCGGCCTCCGGCGCCGGCGCGCAGAATATGCGCGAACTGCTCAGCCAGATGGGCGCGCTGCATCAGACCGCTTCCGCCGATCTGCAAACGCCCTCTTCCGCCATTCTCGACATCGACCGCAAAGTGACCGCCAGCCTGCGCAGTAAAGAAATGCCGAAAGAACACTTCGGCGCTCCGCTGGCGGGCTCGCTGATTCCGTGGATCGACAAAGCGGTGGATGACGGCCAGACCAAAGAGGAATGGAAAGGCTTTGCCGAAACCAACAAAATTCTGGGAACGAAAACCGCCATTCCGATTGACGGTCTCTGCGTGCGGATCGGCGCGATGCGCTGCCATAGTCAGGGGCTCACCATCAAGCTCAAGAAGAACGTTCCGGTTGAAGAACT
This sequence comes from uncultured Verrucomicrobiota bacterium, assembly GCA_903831085.1. GTDB lineage: Bacteria > Verrucomicrobiota > Kiritimatiellia > Kiritimatiellales > Tichowtungiaceae > Tichowtungia. Next base: position 27,183 of record CAIKWE010000024.1, read on the forward strand.
CATCGCAATCATCCGCAACGACAACGAGTGGGTGGATGTGGTCGGCAACACCAAAGAAGAAACTCTGGCTCGTCTGACGCCCGCCGCGATTTCCGGTACGTTGACAGTTCCGGTCGGCCGCATTCACAAGATGAAGATGGGGCCGGAATATCTCACCGCGTTCACCTGCGGCGACCAGTTGCTGTGGGGCGCGGCCGAGCCGCTTCGCCGGATGCTGCGCATCCTGCAGGGATAAGGCTCACGGGATTCGAAATCCTTTATTCGTATCCGCCCAGACCGGGAATGTTGACACTGCCTTCCCAGCTGGCGGGCGTGTTCCAAGGCATATCGGAATATTCTTTTTTCGTGCCGTCTTCATACGTCGGCGTTGAACACCCAGCGAGCGCGGCGGCGAGCAGAATTAAAACTGTGAGCTTTCCAAACATCGGAAGAAGTTTTGCTCTTTTTCCCAGCTATTGGAAACAAATTTTCCAATGTTTGGAACAATCCGCTACCGGCCGCGGACGCGGGAGAGGCAGGCGAAGAGTTCCGGATAAAACGCGGTCTGGGCGCGGTTGAGCAAATAGAGATGGATGCCCGGAGCGCCGCCTTCAACAAGTTCCGAAATCTGTTCGCTTGCCCAGGAAAGGCCGGTGCGCTCCATCTGCACCGGATCGTTCTGCGCCGCTTCCAGATTTTTCAGCAGTTCGGCCGGCACATGGAAATCGCAGAACGTGCGCATGCGGTTAATCTGTTCGAGGGAAATAACCGGGAGAAGCCCCGGCACAATCGGAACAGTGATGCCCGCCGCGCGGCATTTTTCGACAAACTCGAAATAAGCTCGGTTGTCTAAAAACAGCTGTGTGGTGATGAAGTCGGCGCCAGCATTCACCTTTTCTTTCAGATGAAGAATGTCCGTCTTAAGATCCGGAGCCTCCGGATGTTTTTCAGGATAACCGGCGGTGCCGATGCAAATCTTCGGATGCCGTTCGCGCAGGAAAGAAACCAGCTCGGCGGCATAGCGGAATCCGTCCGCCGCCGGTTTGAAAAGTTTTTCTCCGCGGGGCGGATCGCCGCGCAGCGCCATGATGTTCTGAAAACCCTGCGCCGCAATTTCATCGGTTGAGCGCGCCAGCTCAGCGCGAGACATGCCGACACAGGTGCAATGCGGCATGACGGAATCATAGCCGAGTCCCCGCAACCGTTTTGAGATTTCGAGTGTGGGGCCTGCGGCGGAGCCGCCCGCGCCGCACGTGACGGAAACAAAGTCGGACTTGAGGCCGGTCAGTTCGACAGCTCCCTTGGTAAAAATATCCTGCGCGGCTCCGGTCTTCGGCGGAAAAAATTCCACGGAAATAAGCGGATGCTTTGCGGTTTTAAGTTTTTGGATAACGGTCATGGAAATCTGTCTATCCGGCTGAATGAAACTGTTCAAGCGCAAAAAAAACAGCCCCGGCGAACCGGGGCTGTGAATCGCGGAAGCGTATTAGCCAAGGACAGCGTCTTTGGCCGCTTTAGCGATGCGGAATTTGAGAACAGTCTTGGCTTTGATCTGGATCTGCTCGCCGGTGGCCGGGTTACGACCCAGACGGGCTTTGCGTTTCACTTTGACCAGCTTGCCCAAACCGGGAACTGTGAATCCGGCTGCAGCGCCTTTATAAGCCTGCACGATGATGGATTCGAGGGCGGCTTTCGCCTGTACTTTGCTGACGCCGGCATCTTCGGCGATCTTGGCGATGATCTGAGACTTGGTTGCTGCTTTTGCCATTTTCGGATTCTCCTGTTACACTTTGTTTACTGATTCCGGCCGTTGTATCGGCCCCGATTTGTTGGGGGATTCTTACTGCAAACGCATAATGTGCGCAAGGTGAAATGCGATAATAATTAAGTATAGCTAGGGGTTCGTGAAATCTGCGTACCTACGCACTCACTGTCTGAACAGGCTGAATCGTATCAATGAGCAGGCTGACCTCATCCTGCGTCACGCGGAAAAATCCTTCGTCCGCCTTGAAGCAGACCGGCGCAACGCCAGGATTTTCGATCCGGATAATCCCTTGCACAACACGCGCCAGCACCGGAATGTGGCCTTGATACACCTGCATTTCACCAATCTCTGCCGGTACGGTAACGGCCAAGGCTGTTCCATCGTAAGCGATTTCCTTCGGCGTAATGATTTTAACCCTCAGCAAAGCCATGATCAGATTCCTTCCATCGTTTCCGCGATGCCGCCCTTCATGTAGAAATTGGATTCCGGCACGTCATCGTGCTGCCCTTCCAGAATTTCTTTAAACCCGCGCACGGTCTCCTGAACCGTGACCTGCCGACCCTGCCGGCCGGTGAAAACTTCAGCCACGGTGAACGGCTGGCTCAAAAATTTCTGAATGCGGCGGGCCCGGCCGACGATCACCTTGTCTTCATTGGAAAGCTCATCGATACCCAGAATCGCAATGATGTCCTGCAATTCTTTGTAGCGCTGGAGGACGGCCTGAACGCCGCGCGCTGTGTTGTAGTGTTCCTCGCCGACGATTTCCGGCGAAAGCGCCCGCGAGTTCGAGGCCAGCGGGTCAACCGCCGGAAAAATCCCCTGCGCGGTAAGCGCGCGATCCAGCACGATGGTGGCATCGAGATGTGCGAACGTAGTGGCTGGCGCCGGGTCGGTCAGGTCGTCGGCGGGCACATACACGGCTTGAAACGATGTGATCGATCCGGATTTCGTCGAGGTGATCCGCTCCTGCAGATCGCCCATTTCCGTGGAGAGCGTGGGCTGATAGCCAACCGCGCTGGGAGTCCGCCCGAGCAGAGCCGACACTTCGGCTCCGGCTTGCGAGAAGCGGAAAATATTATCGATGAAAAGCAGCACGTCCTGAAATTTTTCATCGCGAAAATATTCCGCCACGGTCAGCGCCGTCAGCGCCACACGCATACGGGCTCCCGGCGGTTCATTCATCTGGCCGTAGATCAGAGCCACTTTGGATTTTTCTAAATCGGTTTGATCGATAACGCCGGCGTCGGACATTTCGTGATAGAGGTCGTTCCCTTCACGCGAACGCTCGCCCACTCCGGCGAAAACCGAATAACCACCGTGCTGTTTGGCGATGTTGTTGATCAGTTCCATAATCACAACCGTTTTCCCCACGCCCGCGCCGCCGAACGCGCCCACTTTGCCGCCTTTTAAAAAAGGGCAGATTAAATCGATCACCTTGATGCCGGTTGTCAGTACTTCCGGTTTGACGGCCTGCTCTGTCAGCAAAGGCGGACGCCGGTGAATAGGAAGCCGTTTTTCCGCTTTGACTTCGCCGCGTTCATCAATCGGATCGCCGGTGACATTCATCATACGGCCCATCACACCCTGACCGACCGGAACGGTGATCGGCCCGCCAGTGGTTTTGACCGGCGTGCCGCGCTGAAGGCCTTCCGCCGCGCCCATGGCGATGGTGCGCACCCAGCGTCCGCCGACATGCTGTTGCACTTCCAAAACCAGCTTGCGCACCTTGCCGTCAATTTCCACCTGCTCCGCAACCAGCGCTTCGTAAATACCCGGAAGATCGGCGATGTTTTCAAACTCGACATCCACCACCGGTCCGATCACCTGCACAATTTTACCCTGCTTCATTTACCGCCTCGTTTCCTGAATATTATTTCGTTTTAAAATTTTACCGTCCGGCTATCCGTCCGCTCCGGCGGCTGCGCCGATTTCCAAAAGCTCTTTCGTGATGGATGCCTGACGCAGATTGTTATGAACTAACTGCAGCTTATTGTTCATATCTCTGGCGTTATCCGTCGCCTGCTTCATCGAAACCATGCGCGCACTGTGTTCGCTGGCGCGAACCTCGCGCATGATTTGCAGCAGCTGATAATCCAGACTGCGTAATAAAAGCGATTCATAGACGGCGCTCACATTCGGCTCGAAATCGAATTCTCCGATATCTTTGACGCTCTTCTGCATCTCCGCCGTTTTAGTGCGCCTCAGCGCCTCGGGCATTCCGTCGAAAAACTCCTGCGACTGTCCCGCCGGCAAAAAGCGCCACGTCAGCGGAACCTGTTTGAAGGTCGACACGTAATCGCTGAATACAATATCGGCGCTGTCGATTTCGTCATCCAGGAAAAGTTGCGCCACGAACCGGCAGACCATCCGGGCTTCGGAAAGTTTCGGCGAGTCGCTGTAGTTAAAATCTACAATCAGCAACCGTCCGGTTTTCTGCACGAAATGTGCCGCCTTGGCTCCAAGGGTTACAAACAGCGTGGTGTCGCGGTCATATTTGGCAACCTCCCGGAAAATATTGGTGTTCAGTGAGCCGCACAGTCCGCGGTCCGTGCCTACCAGGATGATTAATTTGCGGTCGCCGGTCCGCTGCTCCATCAATCCGTGCTGATAGGTGCCGGCATATTGCGTTACCTGAGTCAGAATATCGCTAAGCATGTCGGCGTACGGTATGCCGAATATCGCCGCCTGCTGGGCGCGTTTCATTTTGGAAATCGACACCATCTGCATGGCCTTGGTGATTTTGGCCATGGAGCGGATTGATCTGATGCGCCGTCGGATGTCGCGTAAATTTGCCATAGCTGTCTATCAGGCCAAACTTTGATATTCGGCCAGCACTTCCTCGAGGCCCTTCTTGATTTCCGGCGTCAGCTGCTTCTGCTGCGCAATATTTTTCAGCAGATCCTTTCGCCGCATGCGGACGAATTCGAGAAGTTTAGCGCGGACTTCGCGCGTTTTCTCAACCGGCGTGCTGCCAAAAAATCCCTGCTGGGCGGCCCACAGTTGAACCACCTCTTCTTCCATCGGGAAGGGATTATATTGAACTTGCTTGAACAGCTCAGTGATCCGCCGTCCGTGTTCGATCTGCGCGACAGTTTTCGCATCCAGATCCGAACCGAACTGCGCGAATTCCTTCATTTCATAATACTGCGCCAGTTCCAGCTTCACTTTTCCGGCCACCTCTTTCATCGCCTTGGTCTGTGCGGCGGATCCGACACGCGACACGGAAATCCCGATCGACATCGCCGGACGTATCCCTTGATAAAACAGATCGCTTTCCAGATAAATCTGCCCGTCGGTGATGGAAATAACATTGGTCGGAATATAGGCGGACACGTCCCCGGTCTGCGTTTCAATAATTGGAAGCGAAGTGAGTGTGCCGCCGCCGTGCGCTTTCGACATACAGGCCGAGCGTTCCAGCAAACGGCTGTGCAGATAAAAAATGTCGCCCGGATACGCTTCGCGGCCGGATGGCCGGCGCAAAACCAGCGACATCTGCCGGTAGGCCACCGCGTGCTTGGAGAGATCGTCGTACACCACCAGTGCATCCATGCCGTGATCCATAAACCACTCGCCGACAGCCGTACCGCTGAACGGCGCCAAATATTGCATCGCCGCTGAATCGGACGCCGTGGCCGCCACGATCACCGTATATTTCAACGCGCCGCGCTCCTCCAGCACGCGCACCACCTGCGCCACGCTGGACTGCCGCTGTCCGATCGCCACATAAACGGAAAACACAGGATATGTTTTGGTGTCCCCGGCGATTTCGGCTTCATGGTTCAACCGCGCCTGATTGATAATGGTATCCACCGCGATAGTCGTCTTGCCGGTTGAGCGGTCTCCAATAATCAGTTCGCGCTGTCCTCGCCCGATCGGAATCACCGCGTCAATGGAGAGAATCCCGGTCTGCAAGGGCGCGGAAACTGACTGCCGTCCGATAATCCCGGGCGCCGGACGCTCCACCGGATTCCGCTCTTTAGCATCAATGGGGCCCTTGCCGTCGAGCGGGCGACCGAGAGGATCCACCACGCGACCCAGCATAGCGCGTCCGCAGGGAATTTCGAGCAGCCTGCCGGTCAGGCGGACGGTTTGTCCCTCGCGCACATTTTCTGCACCGCTCAGCACCACCGCGCCCACGCTGTTTTCCTCAAGGTTCAGCACGAGTCCTGTTACACCGTCTCCGAAGTCAATCATTTCGTTCAGCCGGACATTGCGCAACCCCTCAATCCGGGCCACGCCGTCGCCGACCTCCATGACTTTGCCGGTCTCTTCGCTATGCGCTTCCGGATGGAATTGCGCAATAGTCTGTTCGATGTCCGCCACGATAGATTGCATAGTAAATTAACCAGCCTTTCCGTCCGAAAAATTCATTTCCCTAGTAGTTTGTTCTTCAGTATTTCCAGTTGCCGCACAAGGGTCGCATCCGTCACCTGATACCCTTTTTCCACCCGCAGTCCGCCGATGACGGCAGGATCAACGGAAAAATTGATTCCGGCTTTCGCCGCTTCTGTTTCGCGGAACAGTCCGGAGAGCTGTTCCTGCTGCCGGGCAGAAAGCCGGTCCGCGCTGACCACGCCGATTTGGTTTGCGCGGATATAAACTTCCAGCCGTTGCGCGAAACACCACAGCACCGCTTCGGCGGCTCGCCCTTCGAGCTGTCGTACGGCCTGAACAGCCTCCCGGATGCGATCGGCATCCGGCGCGCCGTTAATAGAAACGGATTGCCAGAGCAGACGGGCGTTTCGGCGATGCTGGCGGGTAAGTTTCATAACTGTTTATTTCTGCGAAGGTTCGTCGGCGATTTCTTTAACTGCCGCCTGCAGCAGTCGATCTCGGTCGGCAGCAGTGAGATTCATTTGCGCCAGTTTCGCGGTGAGACTGACAATCATCGTCGCGAGTTCAGCCTTAAGCTCTGTCTTCAGGCGCGCCTGATCAAGCCGGGCATCCTCGCGGGCCTTGGCCAGCATTTCATTGCCCGCCAGTTCGCACCGGATTTTTTCCTGCTCCAGCAGTTCCGCCGCATTGGCTTTGGCTGTGGAAACAAATTGCTCGGCCTGTTCGTGCGCTTTGTGCAGAACCTCTTTACGCGTCTCCTCAACAGCCTGAAGTTCACGGCGCGCCCGGTCGTTGTTGGCCGCCGCATCCTCCGCCTCCCTGCGCCGGTCGGCCACCATCTTCATCACCGTCTTGAATACAAACTTATTCAAAATCCACGCGATGATCAGAAAGGCGACGGACTGCGAGATGAAGTCGGCCCAGTTAACGCCGAATTTCGGCAACGGGTTTTCGATAGCGGCCAGCAAAGGAAATCCCGCCGCGCCGTTAAACAACCCGTTCCCGGCTTGCATGAACCATGTGCTCATAATGCTCCGTCCGCCATGTGCTTATTTCAGGAAGATGGCGTAGAACACACAGGCTTCGGCAAAGGCAATTGCCAGAATCGCCTGCACCATGATCTTCGCGCTCGCGCCGGGATTCCGGCCCACGGCCATTACAGCGCCCAGCCCGATAAGGCCTACGCCGATCGCACCGCCAGCTGCCGCAACACCGATATGCATTGATGGATCCATTTTTTCTCCTCTTTCAGTTTAATGTTTTTGTGTATCCGGATCGGGCTCCTCTTGTTCCGGATGTTCCCCTGTGCCCTCGTGCTTGCAAATCAACATAATAAAAACGGCGGAAAGCAATGTGAAGACCAGCGCCTGAATGATCCCGACCAGCACTTCCATCAGATAAAACGGAACCGGCAGCAGCCAGCTGATCGCGGGAATCTTATGCAACATGGTGTCCATCATCACCTCGCCGGCAAAAATATTGCCGTACAACCGAACCGCCAGCGAAAAGGGGCGGATCATGATCGATATGATTTCGAGCAGCCCGACCGCCAGAAAAACCACGACCATCACAAAATACATGATGCCCTTCGCATCACCCTGAGGCGCAAAGATGTGCTTGAGAATTCCAACGGGACCGTTTTCTTTCCACGCCCAAATAAACCAAAAGAAGAAAAACAGCGCACCCAGCGCCAGCGTGGTGTTCAGATCGGCGTTGATTCCGCGGAACAGCGGCTGCGACACTTTAAACATATGTTCTGTTTCGTGCCCCCAGCCGATACTTCCGATACCTGGAAACAGTCCCAACACATTGGAGCAGAGAATAAAAATGAAGAAGGATCCCAGCAGCCAGAATGTCTTTTGCGCCAGTTTCCCTCCCATGATGTCTGTGAGAAATCCGTGCAGAAAAATTACCAGCGATTCAACGATACCGGTAAACATTGTGCTGCGTCCGGCCCGAACCTGCTGGCGAAACCGCACCGAGACAACGATCAGGATAAACGCGGCGAGCCAGCCGGTAATCATGGAATTGGTAACCGGCACACCGCTGGCCGTAAAAATCACCGGAGCCTGAGCAGACAGGTGTTCTCCGCCCTCTTCTTCTACGGCTGATGTTTTTGTGATGGATTCCGGCACACTGGCAGCAACATTAGCAAACGACAAATCGGTGGCGACGAACACAAATGTAAGAAGCAACACGCACATCCGGCGGCCGGCCGGGTTCAAACCGTTCATGAGAGGCCGATTGGATGTTTTTTTTCGCATGGGTTAAATGCCCGTGTCCGTCATAATCTTAAAGACGGTCTCCGCATCCTTTGCTGCCAGAATTTTTTTGCGGTTGGCCTCCGACTGTAACAGCCGTCCGATCTCCGCCAGACAGCGCATATGCGGCCCGACCTGCGTTGCGGACGACAGAATTAAAATGATGATTTTCGACGGCTGACCATCGGCGCTTTTAAAATCAATACCTTTCTGTTTCAACCCGACTGCCACCAGCAGCCGGTCAATCGACGCGGGCTTCCCGTGAGGAACGGCGATGCCGTTTTCCAGACTGGTGCTCATCTTCTGTTCGCGTTCCATCACCACGTTTATGGCATCTTCCGGATTGCGCAAACGATGCTTTGCGTGGATCAGACCGACGAGTTCGCGAATGGCCTCGTCCCGACGGGTTGAATTTAACTCAATCCGAATACAGGCGGGATCCAGACCGCTCTTTAAAACTTCATTAGACATGGCCGATCTTTCCGGGAAAAACGCCGGCTGCATGGTGTGTTCATGTACCGTTTACAGGCTTTCCCCTGTCGAAAAAATAGAAAACCACGGTGGGTTTATACCAACGCCTATTTCAGGTCAATTGGTTTCTCTTTTTTTGTCCCGATTTTTCATTGACCGTCTGCCGATGAAGAGCAGAATGCCGCTTTCATTTTTTATTCGGAACCCATCATGAATCTAAAAAAGATTCTCACTAAAGATACGATCCTGCCGGAGCTGAAAGCGGATACTAAACAGGGTGTTATCGAAGAAATAATCGCCTTTATGGCCGCCGCAGGAAAACTCACCGGCCGCGAGGCGGCGGCGCAGGCCGTATTGGCCCGCGAAGCCAAGATGTCAACCGGTATGCAGAACGGTGTGGCTATCCCGCACGGTAAAACGGACGCAGTGGATCATCTGGTTGCCGCCATCGCCATTCACCACAGCGGTGTTGATTTCGCCGCCATGGACGGTAAGCCTTCCCATATTTTCATCACGACGCTTTCTCCCGAAAATCGCGCGGGACCGCACATTCAGTTTCTGGCGGAAATCAGCAGGTTGCTAAGCCAGCCGGAGTTGCCCGGAAAGTTGCTGGACGCCGCCACCGCCGATGAAATTCTCCATCTTCTGACCGCTTAAAGGAATCGCTATGCTTCCTGCCGCCAATCCCCTTGAGCCCGCCCCTGTTGCTGTTCGGGCAATGGTCGATTTTTATTCCCTTGCGTACCGGCTTCTGATACACGAACTCTCTTTTGCTCTCCATGACTAGAAAAGTAAAACTATGCAAACAGCCGAAATAAGCCGCCAGAGAACAGCCGGCCTGGTGGTGTGCGCACTGGGCGTGGTGTTCGGAGACATCGGCACCAGTCCGCTATACGCCTTGCGCGAGTGTTTCCACGGGGCCCACGGATTGACCCCCTCGGCACCGCATGTGCTGGGCGTGCTTTCGCTGGTTATCTGGACTCTGATCCTGATCGTTTGTCTGAAATATATGTCTTTCGTCCTGCGGGCGGACAACCACGGCGAAGGTGGCATTTTAGCGCTGTTCGCTCTCACCCGCGCCGATGAGGCCGGACAGGGGAAACGCCGGACTATCCTGGTGCTGACCGGCCTGCTGGGAGCCAGCCTGCTCTACGGCGACGGCATGATAACCCCCTGCATCACCGTGCTCGGCGCGGTGGAGGGGTTGAATGTCGCCACACCCTTTTTCGAACCTTGGATTATTCCCCTGAGCCTTGGTATTCTGATCGCCATCTTCGCCGTGCAGCACAAAGGCACCGGCAAAGTCGGCGGAGTGTTCGGCCCGATCATGCTGGTCTGGTTCATCGCCATCGGCCTGCTCGGTCTGCGCGGAATCCTGATGGCTCCCGAAGTGCTGGCCGCGCTTTCGCCCTGGCATGGCATCGATTTCCTTTTGCACAGCGGCAAAATCGGTTTCGTGGTTATGGGCGCGGTATTTCTGGCGGTGACCGGCGCGGAGGCGCTCTATGCGGACCTCGGCCATTTCGGCCCACGCCCCATCCGGCTGGGATGGTTTCTTGTCGCGTTCCCGGCTCTGGCTCTGAATTACTTCGGACAGGGCGCACTGATTCTGAAACAGCCGGAGGCGCTGGCCAATCCGTTCTACATGCTCGCTCCCGGCTGGGCGCTCTATCCGCTCGTCGTGCTCGCTACCGTCGCCTCAGTCATCGCATCACAGGCGCTCATCTCCGGCGCGTTTTCCCTGACCATGCAGGCGATCCAGATGGGCTATCTCCCCCGTATGGAAATCCGTCACACCTCGTCTGAACAGCGCGGCCAGATTTATATTCCGACCATCAACAACTTCCTGCTCTTCTGCTGCCTCGCGCTGGTGCTCGGCTTTCGCTCCTCCAGCAACCTGGCCTCGGCTTACGGTGTCGCCGTCACGCTGACCATGATCTCCACCACCGTACTGCTTTTCATCGTGGCGCGCAGACGCTGGGGCTGGAATGTGCTGGGAACCGGCGCGTTATGCGCGGGTCTTCTCCTGGTGGAAATTATTTTCTTCGCCGCCAACGCCCTGAAAATCTGGCGCGGCGGTTGGCTCCCGCTGGTGGTCGCCGCCGGATTCCTGGCTGTCATGACTACATGGCGGACGGGCCGGCGACTGCTCAGCCGGCATATGAAAGAAGGCCTGCTGCCGCTGGAAACCTTCCTCGACGACCTGAGTCTTGGTCATGCGATGCGGGTGCCTGGCACGGCGGTCTATATGTACGGCAATCTTCTCGGCACACCGCTGGCTCTGCTTCAGAATTTCAAACTCAACCGCTCTGTGCATGAACGCGTGGTTCTTCTCACGATTCTGGCCACCGAAGAACCCTACGTGGATCCCGCCGTGCGGCTGCAGGTGGAAACTCTAACGAGCGGATTTCACCGGGTCATCGCCCGCTACGGGTTCATGGAAAAAGCCGCCATCGGGGAAATCTTCTCCGGCTGCCGCGAACGCGGCCTTGATCTGTCTCCGAACGCCTGCACCTTTGTCCTCAGCCGCGAAACGCTGGTGAGAACACCGTCCAAAGGAATGGCCATGTGGAGAAAATATCTCTTTACGCTCATGTCCCGCAACGCCCAGTCGGCCACCGCCTTCTTCGGCCTGCCCGCCAACCGCGTCGTCGAAATGGGCATGCAGATCGAGTTTTGACGAGTCCGGTAAATTTCTTCCAACTCTTGAAAATTTGACTACACTCCCCGCATGAGCAAAAAGCTATTTCTCCTCGACGGCATGGCGCTGGTTTACCGGTCTTACTTCGCCTTCATGCGCAACCCGATGATCAATTCGAAGGGTCGTAATGTTTCCGCCGTCTTCGGTTTTCTTAACACCCTGCTCGAACTGCTCGAAAAGCAGAGCCCGACGCACATCGCCGTCGCTTTCGACGTTTCCGGCCCGACCTTCCGCCACGACAAATTTCCCGAATACAAAGCGCAGCGCGAAGAAACCCCCGAGGAGATCCGCGCCGCCGTTCCCTGCATTCAGGAATTCCTGAAAGCGTTCAATATTCCGATCATCACTGCGCAGGGTTTTGAAGCTGATGACCTGATCGGCACGCTCGCCCGCCTCGCCGAAAAAGAAGGCTTCGACACCTACATGGTCACGCCCGACAAAGATTTTACCCAGCTCGTCGACGCGCACACTTTCGTTTACAAACCCGCCAAGAGCGGACTGCCGCCGGAAATCATGGGCGTTCCCGAAGTGCTCAAATACTGGGAGATCGAGCGCATCGATCAGGTCACCGACATTCTCGGCCTCGCGGGCGACGCCGCCGACAATATTCCCGGCGTGCCGGGCGTCGGCCCGAAGACCGCGCAGAAACTGATCGCGCAGTACGGCTCGATCGAAAACCTTCTCGAACACACCGGCGAACTGAAGGGCAAGCTCAAGGAAAACCTCGAAGCCAACAAGGAACGCGCCCGGCTCTGCAAATGGCTCGTCACCATCAAAACCGATTCGCCGGTCGACTATGATCCGGACGGACTGCACCGCGGCAAACTCGACGAAGAAAAACTCGCCGCCCTCTTTTCTGAATTTGAATTCTCATCCTTCTCCAAACGGCTCTTCGGCAAACCCGCCGCGCCGGTGGTACGGGCGACATTCATGTCGGCCCCTACCACCACCCCGGGCGGACAAGGCGATCTGTTCTCCTTTGCCCTTCGGCAAGACTCAGGGCAGGCGGCGCAACCGGATGAGGCTCCGGTTTACAAAACCATCGACGACGTAAAACACTCTTACCGCCTCGTCCAGACCTTGGAAGAACGCAAGGCGCTGGCGGAAAAATTGGGTCAAGCGGCACGCTTGTGCTTTGATACCGAAACCACCGGACTCGATCCGCGCGCCTCGCGGCTTGTCGGCATGTCGTTTTCCGTAAAACCGCACGAAGCGTGGTTCGTCACGCTTCCGCCCGACGATGCGGAGCGGCAAAAGGCGCTCGAACTTTTCAGGCCGCTCTTCGAAAACGAACAGATCGAAAAGACCGGCCACAACCTGAAGTTCGATATTGCCATGCTTCGCGCCGCCGGAATTGAAGTGCGCGGAAAATTGTTCGACACGATGCTCGCCCATTACCTACTCGATCCCGACCAGCGCCACGGACTCGACAAGCTGGCCGGAACGCACCTCGGCTACGCGCCGGTTCCGATCACCGCGCTGATCGGCGAAAAAAAGAGCGAACAGCTCTCCATGGCCGACGTGTTGATCGATAAGCTCAGCGACTACGCCTGTGAAGATGCCGACGTCACCATCCAGCTCCGCAAAATCCTCGAGCCGCAGCTTGAGAAACAGAAACTCACCAACGTCTTCGACACCATCGAGTGTCCGCTCATTCCGGTGCTGGTCGAAATGGAAGCCAACGGCATCGCGCTCGACACCGCCGCGCTGAAAGAAATTTCCAACAAGCTGGCGGTCGAAATCGCGGAACAGGAAAAGCGTATCTATCAACTGGCCGGACGCGAATTCAATCTCAACTCGCCGAAGCAGCTCGGCGAAGTGCTCTTCGATGAACTAAAGCTGGCCGACAAGCCGAAGAAAACCAAGACCGGGCAGTACACCACCAACGAAGAAGTGCTCGACCAGTTGGCGACCGAACATGAAATCGCCCGCGTCCTGCTCGACTACCGCACCGCGAGCAAACTCAAAAGCACCTACGTCGATGCCCTGCCGGAATTCATTTCCAAAAAAACCGGCCGCATCCATACCTCGTTCAGCCAGGCCGTCACCACCACCGGACGGTTGGCGTCGAGCGACCCAAACATTCAGAACATTCCCGTCCGCACCGAACAGGGACAGGAAATCCGCCGCGCCTTCGTCGCCGGTTCCAAGGAATTCACTTTGCTCGCCGCCGACTATTCACAGATCGAACTGCGCATCATGGCGCACCTCAGCGGCGATCAGTACATGAAGCAGGCTTTTGTCAGCGGCGAAGACATTCACACCGCCACCGCCGCGCGCGTCTTCGGCGTCGCGCTGGCCGACGTCACCTCCGACATGCGCCGCAAAGCCAAGATGGTCAACTTCGGCATCATCTACGGCATCTCCGCCTTCGGCCTCGCCCAGCGCCTGCGCATTCCGCGCAAAGAAGCGGCGGAAATTATCGAGAGCTATTTCAAACAGTATCCGGCAGTAAAAGCCTGCATGGACGGCATCATCGAAACTGCGCGCAACAAAGGCTACGTCGAAACCATCGCCGGACGACGACGCCACATCCGCGACATCAACACCGCCAACGGCACCGTGCGTGCCGCCGCCGAGCGCTACGCCATCAACGCGCCGATCCAAGGCTCCGCCGCCGACATGATCAAGATCGCCATGATCCGCATCCACGCCCTGCTGAAACAGAAGCACGCCAAAACCCGGCTCCTGTTGCAGGTTCATGACGAACTCGTCTTTGAACTGCACAAGGACGAACACGCTCTCATCGAAGAAATCCGCGAGCTGATGAGTTCCGCCCTGCCGTTATCCGTTCCCGTCGTCGTCGACTGCGGCACCGGCAACAACTGGCTTGAGGCGCATTAGGGCCGGATCGCCAGCTTGCAATTAGCCGACGCCAACACTTGCAATTAGCCGAAATAAGAACTTGCAATCAGCCGACGCTAAGCGCTAACTGTGTCTAGCCATGGAAACAACGTCGATCTATCCAAGATTTCTTCTGCCCCGTGTCCGTGAGGCGCTTCGCGACACGCCAGCCGTTCTCATTCACGGCCCGCGACAATGCGGAAAAACCACTTTAGCTCGATTGATAGATCGCCGTTATTCTTATGTTACTTTTGATGACGAAAACAAACTAGTCGCAGCAAAAGAAGACCCCATTGGTTTCGTAGACGCGCTTCCCGCGCGAACCGTCTTGGACGAAATACAACGGGCTCCGTTTCTTTTCACGGCATTGAAACGTTCCATTGACGAAAATCGTCGGCCCGGCCGCTTCTTGATGACCGGTTCAGCCAATCTGATGCTGTTGCCGCAAGTGACCGACTCGTTGGCTGGTCGCCTCGAAATTCTCCGGCTGTTTCCTCTTTCGGAGTGTGAGATGGGACAGAAAAATTCCGGGCTGGCAAAGCGCCTGTTTAAAAAGCCTTTTTCCTTCACCGGAGAGGGGATCCCCGAAGAAGAACTGATTCAGCGTGTTATTCGCGGCGGCTTTCCGGAAGCCGTGCTGCGCAGCACTCCGGCCCGGCGCAGACAATGGCACACCAATTATATCGAAGCCATTATCCAGAGGGATATTCAGGACGTGGCCAGAATTTCCGCGCTGGATCAAATTCCGAAACTGCTGCTCATGCTCAGCAATCAAAGCGGACAACTCGTAAATGTGAGCGAAATAGCCAAAGCCTTTCAGTTGAGCCGGCCCACGTTGGATCACTATATCGCCCTTCTGAAAAAACTGTTCCTGCTGGAACTTCTGCCGCCCTGGTTCAGCAATCAAAATAACCGCTTGGTAAAAACGCCGAAAGTCCATCTGGCCGATACCGGTCTGGCCTGTGCCACGCTGGGAACAAATGAGCGCCACCTTGCTCAAACCCGTCCATTATGGGGCCGAATGCTGGAAACCTTCGTCTTCAACGAACTCCGTCGTCAGGCAAGCTGGTGCGAAGAACCCCTGCGCTTCTTCCACTACCGGGATCGCGACGACTATGAAGTGGATATCGTGATCGAAAATCAGTCGGGAGAACTGACTGGAATAGAAGTTAAGTCGTCCGCAACCGTTCAGGCTCACGATTTCAAAGGATTGAAACAACTTCAGCGAACAGCCCCCGGCGCGATGAAACAGGGGATTCTCCTTTATCGCGGAAAAGAAACCCTTTCCTTTGGACAAGGCATGATCGCCCTGCCTATTGATGCGCTATGGAATATCAAATGAGAATTCTCCGCCACCCAATACTCGCCGCCCTGCCGTTATCCGTTCCCGTCGTCGTCGACTGCGGCACTGGCAACAACTGGCTCGAAGCTCACTAATATGAAATAAACATCATGAAAACGATTCTGTTCATTCTGCTCGCGGCGATGATCCTGCTGTTTGCTGTCCGGAGGCTTCACGCCGGAGAACTGGCGGCATCCGCTTCGGCGATTCGCGTGGCGTGTGTCGGCGACAGCATCACCTACGGCGCGAGGATTCTTAACCGCGAGGCGAAGTGCTATCCGACGCAGCTCGGCGTGATGCTCGGAACCAATTATGCGGTAAGAAATTTCGGTGTGAACGGTGCGACGCTGTTGAAGCATGGCGATATTCCGTACTGGAAAACGCGCACCTTCAAGGCGGCGCAGGATTTTAAGCCGGATGTGGTGATCATCAATCTCGGCGCCAACGATGCCGCGATTTACAACTGGATTTATAAATACGAATTTGTGAAAGACTACATGGAGCTGGTCCGGGGCTTTCAGTCGAACGGTTGCACGACCGTCTGGATCTGTTGTCCGGCGCCAACCTATCCCGGCCCGTATGATTTTACCGATCCGATTGTCGTCAACGAAATCATTCCGATGATTAGCGAAATCGCGCAACAGACCGGTGCAAAGATTATCGACTTGTACCGCCCGCTGAGCGGCAGGCCGGAGCTTTTCCCGGATACGGTGCATCCGAACGCTGAAGGCGCGCGGCTGATGGCTGAGACCGTCTTCGCCGCGATCGCGGCAAAGGCGGATTAAGTATTTTCTTTTCTTCGCCTGAATCAGTAGTCTCGGCGGCCTGATGAAAAAGAAACCTCTCATTCTCGAAGAACTCATCATCTGGCTGCGCGGACGGTTCACGCTGACCGACGAGGAAAAAACCTGGATGCTACTCATCCTCATCATCTGCTGGGTCGGCCTGGCCGGACGCTACTTCTACTTGAAGAATCAGTCGCCGGAGGCGACTAAAATAATGATAAGCGATGAAAAATTTTCACAGAAGGAAACAAAGTAAACGAAGGCCGTGTCCTTTGTGACCTTCGTTACCTTCTGTAAAATATCCGGGGTTAATTTTTCGTGTCCATTCGTGTTTTTCGCCTGTCCGCCATAGCTTGATAAAGCGACGGCGGATGGTTAAACTCTCGAAATGATTTCAGCAGTGATATTTGATTTCGACGGCATCATCGTGGATTCCGAACGGCTCCACTGGGCGGCGTTCAACAAGGTGCTTGAGCCGCTCGGCCGGAAAATTTCGTGGGCGGAATACATCAAAACGTTCATTGGCTTCGACGACCGCGATACGTTCCGGCACGCGTTTCCAAACTTCGGAAAGAATGAACTAGCTGGCTTGATCGAGAAGAAAGCCGCCGCGTTTCAGGAACTGCTGGAGTCTGACGGGGCCGCCGCCCTGCCCGGCGCGGTGGATCTGATTAAACATCTCTCGGGAAATATCCCGCTTGCCATCTGCTCCGGCGCGCTTCGTGCCGACATTCTTCCGATCCTTGGAAGTCTCGGTATTGAAAATGCCTTCGACACCATCGTCACCGCCGACGACACGCACATCAGCAAGCCCGATCCCGCGCCCTATAAACTGGCGGCAAAGAAACTCGGCGTAACCAGCGGCCTGGCGATCGAAGATACTCAGGCGGGCATCGCCTCGGCCAAAGGCGCAGGACTGAAGGTGCTGGCCGTCACCAACAGTTATCCAGCAGAAGCGCTCACACAGGCCGACGCTGTTGTCGCCTCGCTCGAAGGCCTCACGCTCGAAAAGTTAAACAAAATGTTTTAGCCGCAAAAGTTCACATGGAACACAAATGTGGAAGCGGCATCCTGCCGCTGGCCACGCGGCAAGGATGCCGCGTTCACTCTTTCATCAGTCGCGGAGATACCAGACCTTGACGCGTTTGGTCCGTTCTCCCCAATTCGCGGCGTTGCGGTGCTGGAAGAAGTAGAGATCAAGTTCACGCCCTCTGATTCCGCCAATATCTTCGGCAATTCCCCAGCCATAGCCGGGAATGTAAAATTTGGTTCCCGGCGAAAAGACCTTCGGATCAACGGCGATAATCCCGGGGCGGGCCATGTGTCCGCCAGAGGTTTCGCCAATGACTTTAGGTTTCCCGTTCTGCGAAACAGGCAGTCCGAGCCAGTTGAATTTCCAGCCGCTGCATTTCGGGCAGGCGCAGTAGCCGGTGGTTTTGATCGTGACGACGGCATCGGCGCGGCGTAGCGGCGGAAAAACCCAATGACATTGCGTGAGCATCAGCAATACAAGGATGCCCGCCGCCCAGAGAATAGTCCGCCGTTTCATGCGGACACTCTAATCGGGAATGATCCATAAAAACAGAAGAGAGTTTTACAGAAGGTAACAAAGGGGAACGGAGAATGTTCCGAGAAGCTGTCTTCCCTTTGTTTTCCTTCGTTTCCTTCTGTGAAAAATCTAATAAAAAAGCCGCCCCGTTTCCGGGGCAGCTTCCGTTTCCAAGGTTTGCCAGCCGCTTGCTCGCGCAAGCGAGTGACGCGGGAACCTTTTAGCGGGCTCTGGAGGCGTACTCTTTGATGAGCGCCGCGCCGATGACGTCGCGCTGAATCTGGTTGGTGCCTTCGTAGATCTGGAGGATCTTGGCGTCGCGCATCATCTTTTCTGCCGGATACTCTTTCATGAAGCCGTAGCCGCCGAGAACCTGCAAGGCATCGGTGGTGACGGACATGGCCACATCGCCGGCATAGCATTTGCACATGGCGGAGATTTTGGAGACATCCTTTTCGCCGCCGTCGATGGTGTTGCAGGCAACGTAGGTGATGGCGCGCGCGGTTTCAACCTTCATGGCCATGTCGGCGAGCATCCACTGCAAGCCCTGGTTGGCGATGATCGGTTTGCCGAACTGGTGGCGGACGCGGGCGTAGTCGACGGCCATATCCAGAGCGCCTTGCGCCAGACCGACGCCCTGCGCGGCGATACCCGGACGGGAAATGTCAAACGTCTTCATGGCGAGCAGAAAGCCCATGCCTTCTTTGGCGATGAGGTTTTCCGCTGGAACTTCGCAGTCTTGGAAGATGAGCTCGCGGGTCGCGGAAGCGCGGATGCCTAGCTTGTCTTCTTTTTTGCCGAAGCTGAAACCGGGCATGCCTTTTTCAACAATAAAGCAGGAAACGCCGCGGGCGCCCTTCGCTTTGTTGGTGACAGCCAGAATCGTGTAGGTGTCGGCTTCGCCGCCGTTAGTGATCCACTGCTTGGTGCCGTTGAGGATGTATTTGTCACCCTTCTTGACGGCGGTGGTGGCGATGCCGCCCGCGTCGGAACCGGCGTTCGGTTCAGTCAAACCGAAGGCGGCCCATTTTTCGCCGCTGGCGAGCGGAGAAAGATATTTTTTCTTCTGCTCTTCGGATCCGCCGATGATGATCGGGTCGGCGCCAAGGGCGTTGGCGGCGTAGGAAACGGAAACACCGATGCAATATTTGCTGAGGGTTTCAACGGCGATGCAGAAACCGAGGTGGCCGACGCCCATGCCTCCGTAGGCTTCGTCAATGTAGAGGCCCATCATGTCCATCTGCGCCAGCTCTTTGAGCAAAGCGGAGGGGAAGATGCCTTTTTCGTCGAGTTCGGCACGTACCGGCACGATGCGTTCTTTGCCGAATTCGTCGAGCATGGCCCGGATTTCGAGTTGCTCCTCAGTCAGTCCATAATTGATTTCGCCCATACAGTTCTCCTTAGTTAATCCTGTTTAATACTTCCTAAATAACGTTCCGCCTCCAGCGCAGCCATACAACCCGAGCCTGCGGCGGAGACGGCCTGCCGGTAGACCGCATCCTGCACGTCGCCCGCCGCGAACACACCGTCAATATTGGTGCGGGTGTTTTGGCGATCAGATAACCGGCGTGATCCATGTCGAGCTGACCGGCAAACGGCTTGGTGTTCGGCTTATGCCCGATGGCGACAAACAGTCCGCTCACCTTCAGTTCAGAAATTTTACTGGTTTTGACGTTACGGATTTTCAGGCCGGTCACTTCGTTTTTGGAAACATCGAGCACCTCTTCGATCACGGTGTCCCAGATCACTTCAATCTTGGGATGCGCCAGCAGGCGATCAACCATGATTTTAGAGGCGCGGAACTGGTCGCGGCGATGAATAACCGTCACTTTGGAAGCAAAGTGTGTCAGGAAAAGAGCCTCTTCGAGCGCGGTATCGCCGCCGCCGACCACGGCGACCGGCACATCGCGGTAGAACGCGCCGTCACAGACAGCACAACCGGAAACGCCACGGCCGAACAACTTCTGTTCGGACTCGAGGCCGAGATACTGCGCGCTGGCTCCGGTGGCGATGATAATGGTTTTCGCCGCGAGCTTTTCGCCGCCACTGAGCATGATGGTGTGCGGCAGGCAGGTCAGACAGGATGAAACCACTTCTCCGGATTTAAACCGCGCGCCGAAACGCTCGGCCTGTTTACGGGTCAGGTCCATCAGTTCCGCGCCGGAAATCCCTTCGGGGAAGCCGGGGAAATTTTCAACCTCATTGGTGGTGATGAGCTGACCGCCGGGCTGAAAGCCTTCGATCACCAGCGGATTGAGGTTGGCGCGGGCCGTGTAAACAGCGGCGGTTAATCCCGCCGGCCCCGTTCCGATGATGATGACGTTTTCCAAGGTCTGGAACCTTCCTAGCTTCTCAGCGCGTTAATCTGTTTGGTGAATTCCGGTACGATCTTGTGCAGGTCGCCAATCAGACCGAAGTCGGCCACGTCGAAGATCGGCGCGTCCGGATCTTTGTTGATGGCGATGATGAGATCCGCGCTCTGCATACCGGCCAGATGCTGAATCGCGCCGGAAATACCGCAGGCGACATAGACCAAAGGACAAACCGTTTTGCCGGTCTGTCCGACCTGATGATGGTGCGAAATCCAGCCCGCATCGACGGTGGCGCGCGAAGCGCCGACCGCACCGCCGAGTGCGCCGGCCAGCCCTTCGATTACCTTAAAGTTTTCCGGCGAGCCGACGCCGCGTCCGCCGGAGACGATGTAGTCGGCGGCCTTGAGGTCAACGGTGTTGACTTCTTCCACGACGCTTTCGACCCGCTTCATACGCTCTTTGACGCCGGAGAGGTCGATCTTCACTTCGACGACTTCGCCGGTTTCGTTTTCGCTGACGCGTTCTTTTTTGAACACGTTGGAACGGACGGTCGACATCTGCGGACGGTGGTCGGGGCAGATGATGGTGGCCATGATATTGCCGCCAAAGGCCGGACGCGTCTGCAGTAAAATCTGGCGTTCGGTGTCGAAGTCGAGTTCGGTGCAGTCGGCGGTGAGGCCGGCCCAGCCCATGACGGCGACGGTCGGCGCGAGGCTGCGGCCGATGGTGCTGGCGCCGTAGAGGACGATTTCCGGATTTTCTTTTTCGATCAGGCTGTAGACCACTTTGGAAAAGTAGTCGTTCTGATACGTCTGCAGCCGGGGATCCTCAACGTTGTAAATTTTCTTCGCGCCGTAGTTGAACAGCTCCTGATGCATCGGCTTGCCGCCGGCGGAAGGCAGCACCGCGCAGAGGGTGTAGCCCGATTTGGCCGCCAGCTTGCGCCCTTCGGAGAGAAGCTCAAAGACCACGCCGGCCAGTTTGCCGTTTTCCTGTTCCGCAAAAACCCAGATTTCTTTTTTGGCGCTCATAGAACCTTCTTCTCCCGCAGTTTGTAAATCAGTTCCTTGACCATATCCGCTGGCTCGCCGGAGAGGATTTCCTTATTGAGTTTCACCGGCGGCGCAAAAACCTTGTTCACTTTGGTCGGAGAACCGCTCAGACCGATTTTGGTTTCGTCGGGCTGAAGCTGTTCGGCGCCCCAGACCGGAATCTCGGCCTTTTTAGCGGCCATCTTTTTCTTGAGCGAAGGCATGCGCAACTGGTTGGCTTCTTTGACCACGGTCAGCGCAGCCGGTTTTTCGACATCCCAGACGTTGTACCCGTGGTCGGTCACCTGCTGAACGCGGAAACCGTTCTCCGTCACTTCGCAGGATTTGGCGTAGGTGATCATCGGTACGCCAAAGAAGTGGGCAACGCCCGGGCCGACCTGCGCGGTGTCACCGTCAATGGCCTGTTTGCCAAAGAGAATCAGATCAACCGGATCGGCCAGCTTTTTGAGCGCCAGCGTGATGGTGTAAGAGGTGGCCCAAGTGTCGGCGCCGCCGAATTTGCGGTCCGAAATCAGAATGGCTTCATCCGCGCCGTGCGAAAGCGCGGTGCGCAGCGCCTCTTCAGCCTGCGGCGGGCCCATGGAGATGACGGTGATTTTTCCGCCATGCTTGTCCTTGAGCTGAAGCGCCATCTCGAGAGCGTTTTCATCGAAGGGGTTGATAATGCTCGGCACACCGGCGCGGTTGAGACGGTTTGTCTCGCGGTCAATCGTGACCTTATCCGAATCCGGGACCTGTTTAATACAGACCACAATGTTCATAGAGGTTCCTTTCCATGCGAAAAAAGAGGCATTTGTTATAAGGACATGAGCCCCCTATCTCAAGCCGAAACACCCGATTTATCGGTTGCCTGAGCCCGATGACTCGACTACCTTGTTCTCGCCAAAAATGAAAAGGAACTGAACCATGAACAAAGGTCTGCTTTTAACTATTGCGTCTGTCTTTTTAGTCGGGTGTTCGACAACAGACACCACCCCGCCGCCCTCATCAGCGCCCGCAGTAGCGGTACAAGCGCCTGAGCAGCCCGGGCCGTCTGAGCAACCGGCGACTCAGCCGATGCTGCTGGAAGAGACGCAGAAGATCGCGGCCGGAACCGTGGAAGCCGGCGGATTGGCCGTGGTCGGTATCAGCAAATCGAAAAGCCTCGAACTGGCCCTCGACAAAGCCAAGATAAACGGCCGCATCGAACTCGCCCGGATGCTGGATGCCCGGTTCGAAGCACTTGAGAAGGCCTTTTCGGCGGAAACCGGAATTCCGTACGACTCCCTGCTCCTGTCCGGCTTTAATGCCTCCGCCAAAATAATTAAACAACAGATCGCCGGCAGCGTGGCGCAGACGTTGAAATATGAAACCGTCGGCGAAATTTCCACAGCTTATGCGGTCATGGCGCTTGATCCGAAAATAATCGCCGACCAGCTCTCCAAGGAAACGGATCTCTATGCCCGCCTCCAGAAAACCAAAGCCTTCGCGGCGCTGACTCAGGAAATCAAGACCTACGCAGCCTTCAAGACGGCGCAGTGAAGGTGCGGCCCGTTTTCCAAACATAGGAAGAATCAGCGTCCGCGCTTTTCCGGCGGCACCCAGTCGATCGGCATGTGCAGCACCGCGCGGACAATCCCGTTGCTGACATGGAAAAGCATTACGAAGCCAACGGTGTAGGAAGCAAAAATCAGTTTGCCCGCTCCGCGGACTCCGAATCCGCTGGAAAAACCGGCGCAGATGGTTGCCACCAGCGCGCCGCAGGAAATAACAATCCGCCAGAGGTTGCCGACGGTTCCCTGCACGGAAACCTGCAACGAGGCGTCCATGTGGCCGACTCCTTGCACCAGCATTTGAGCGAATCCAAGCATGGTGCTGATGAACACCAAAAAGCTGACGGCGTAGCCGGAGCTGACAACCGTGGCGGCGATTTTATTGCCGAGAGTGGCCTTGCGGGAACCGTAGAGCGCGCGACTGCGTTTGAGTGTGGTTTCAACTACGCCGTAGGCCCAGCGTTTCTGCTGGCGGAAAAGATCGTGCGCCGTATGCGGAACTTCGCAGTCGCAGGTTACGTCGGGACAATAGGCGATGCGGTGGCCGTTCGTAAAAAAGCGGAAGCTAAGATCGATGTCCTCGATCATGGTGCGGGTTTCCCATCCGTTCATTTCGGCCATGGCCTGCCGCTTAATGAGCATGGCCGAACCGCAGAGAAAACAGGTTTTCATGAAGCGGTCAAACAGCGGCAGCATAATGAAATGGGTTACATTGATGATGCCTGCGCCGAGCAGGGTCGTCAGGCTTTCGTGCGCGTCGGTGATGTGCCAGCGCGCCTGAACCGCGGCGAGGCCTGGGTCGGCGACGGCGTGCGCCGCCAGCCGGCGCAGAAAGTCCGGTTCCGGCAGGAAGTCGGAATCCATCACCAGGATGTATTCGCCGGTCGTATGTTCATTGACGTGATTCAAGTTGCCCGACTTAAAACCGATCCGGTTCGTGCGGCGCAGAACTTTGACGCGCGGGTTGTGTTCCGCAAAGTGGTCGATTTCCTGCATGATGTTCGGGTTGTTGCTGTCATCCCCGAGCAGAATTTGAAGTTTGTCTTCGGGATAATTAAACGCCATGCAGCGGCGGGCGCAGTCGAGCGCCACCAGTTCGTTGCGGGAGGTGATCTGCACGGTCACAGTCGGCAGCCGCTCATCCGGCGCCGGAGGACTGCTTCTTTTCCGGCGGCAGGCCAGCACAGAGACCAGTGTAGAAATGAAATAAATCAAAGAAATAACTGTGACCAGCGAGAAAAGGATTTTCGACAGCCCGTCAATTATTTCGCCCAGCATAAGCATCGTTTCGTCTCCCGAAAATCAGTTGGGCCGCTTTCCGGCGCGCGGCACGGCGGCAGGACGAAAGGGTTTGCAGAAGGCCTCATCGAAATCGTAACCGGCGGCGAAATCGGCGCGGCTGTCCTTTTCGGTTTTTCCAAGCAGTCCCGTTTCGACCATGTTGAAGACAATTTCGCCAACATCTTCGGTGCGCTGAAGACCCCAGCCCTTCAAAACGGTCCGGGTCATGGGGCCGAATTCGGTCAGCGCGAATTCACGGATGCCGTCGAGCAGTTCCTGCCCGCTAACATGACGCGGTTTTTCGAGACGGCGCACGGTGTAGTCGAGTCCGGCGCGCACAAAAACATAGGCCTCGGACGCATAGCGCGGGTCGCGGGCCATAATTTTCTGCAGAAGTTCTTCGGCGTTCGGGTGTTTCATCCGTTCAGTCCTTCGCGGATTTTCGAGGCAAGCTTTTCCATTTCGCCGGGGTTGTCATACTTTTGGGCATGCCAATTCCAGTGATGTCCGTCGCCCTCAAACCGCGGAATGACGTGGAAATGGATGTGCGGCACGACCTGTCCGGCGGACTTGCCGTTGTTCTGAATAATATTAACGCCGTCCGCGCCAAGTCCCTTGATCTGCGCGGCGGCAACGCGCTTGCAGACCAGCATCAGGTTGGCGAGCACGACGTCGGGCGTTTCGGTAACGGGATCATAGCAGGTTTTAGGAATAACCAGCGTATGTCCTTTGATAACCGGGCCGATGTCCATGAAAGCCAGCGTATCTTCGTCTTCATAGACAATCGTTGCCGGGATTTCTCGGCTTACGATTTTTTCAAAAATATTCATGGGCGCAGTGTAACCGGATTCAGGAAATTTTCCAATGGTTGAAAAAATAAAAGCGCCCCGGCGAACCGGAGCGCTTTTGGCTATTCACAAAACAGGCTATTGTCGCGCTGTGCGGCGAATAACCAGCGCTGTCAGCCCGCCGAGTCCAAGCAGAACCAGTGTCGCCGGTTCAGGGACTGCCGTAATTTGCAAGTTGTCCTGACGGTAGGTTCCGGTGCCGCTACCTCCGGTGAAGTTCGAAAGGCGAAACTGAACAGAGGTCTGATTTTCAATGGCAGAAATGGACGAAATGTCTTTCACATATTCGTGGTAGCTTGAGTCGCGGGTGAAACTGGCGGTTTCGATAAGCGTCCAAATCCCGGCTCCCACTTTATATTCCAAGGAAGCTCCAGAAGGGCCGGTTGAAGTCACCCGATAATCCCAACGGATTGTCAGGTCTTGATAGCCTGTCAGATTCACATCGAGAACCCATTGCTGATCGCCATCATTCACACCGCTCGCCCAGGAAAGCGCCTGTCCCGCCGCGTGACTGTTTCCGGCCGCATCCGTAAATACCACTCCGCCGGAACCGCTGGTAACATAGCCGGTTCCTGCAGACATCCCGGTAAGCGCCGGTATTCCAATCGCGTTCTCAATGGATACCGTTTCTGTATATCCCGCCGCATCCGGGCCGAAGTCCCAGTACGTCACGATGATGTCCGCGCCCGCAATAAAAGAAACGGCCATCACCAGAGCTATAATCAACGTTTTTCTCATTCCATCCCCCCGCCATCAAACATGGGCTTTTAAAGGTGTTGGCGGGCATAATACTCCTGAGATTAACTTTGTTAAGAATTTTCTTACTTTTTTTAGCGTGGAAGATTTACCAGCTTTTAAAAGGCTTCCGGGCGAGCGCGGCGTTGGTGTAACGACGGTCTAAAGAAACTTCCTCACCCAGCCAAACCGGTTTTTCGAAAGGCTGATCTTCCTGCTCCAGCTCAATTTCGGCCACAATAAGCCCCGCGTTTTCTCCGGAAAATTCGTCGATTTCCCACCGCGATCCGTTGTGGATCAAATTATACCGCGCTTTTGAAACAAGCCCGCCGCTACAAAAATGCGCGAGCATATATTCGGCGTCAGCCGCCGAAATTTCATATTCCATTTCAGAGCGGGAAACTCCCCGGGTCGGCCCTTTGATCGTTAAAAACCCCTGCTCGCCCAGCAGGCGGACACGCACCGTGACGTTTGACGGGCCGACGGTCATATAGCCCTGCCGGCAGGAAATTCCGGCCCCAGCCTCCTTGCGCCAGCCATCGCCGGTCACCAGAAATTTTCGTTCGATTTCCTGCTTCATGAACTAATCCTTGCTTTCGGTCTGCTGTTCGGGGATTTTTAGCGCAATGGATTTTGAATGAAAGGACTAAAATGAAACCTGCACTGATCGTCGCGCTGGATGTCCCGACTATAAAAGAGATGGAAGAAGTTCTCGGCCGCCTTCCGGACTCCATCGAGTGGTACAAAGTGGGTCTTGAGCTTTTCTGCGCCGGAGGGCCGGCCATTCTTGAGCCTCTGAAGAAACGGAATAAAAAAATCTTTTTGGATCTCAAGCTTCATGACATTCCACACACGGTTGCCAATGCGGTGAAAACCGCCGCCAGCCACGGGGTCAGCCTAATGACGGTTCATGCGATCGGCGGGCGGGCTATGCTGGAGGCCGCCGCCGAAGCGGCGCGCGAATGTTCTAATCCGCCGAAACTGGTCGCCGTGACAACGCTGACCAGTCTGTCGCAGGAGGACTTTACCGATCTCGGAATAACCCGCAGTGTATCGGATCAGGCTCTGGCGCTGGGTGAACTGGCGATTTCGTCCGGCATCGACGGACTGGTGACCAGCGCGCACGAAGCGGGGGCTTTGCGGAAAAAATTTCCGCAGGCGCTGCTGGTAACCCCCGGCATTCGCATGCCGGGCGGCGATGTGGCCGACCAAAAGCGTGTGGCGACTCCCGCCTTCGCCGTGCAGCAGGGCGCAACGCATCTGGTCGTGGGGCGGCCGATTCTGCAGGCCGAAAATCCTTCGGCCGCCGCCGCCGCGATTTTCGCCGACATAAAAAACGCCTCGTGAATACGAGGCGTTTTCCCAAATATTTTCAGAGAAAATATCTGTCGAAGCAGGATCCCTACTTCTTTTCAGCAAGCGTCAGCTTCTTGCCTGACTGCAGCCACTGCTGAAGAACGATTTTGCAGTACTTGCTCTTGGAAATGTGCATTGAATTCGCACGTTTTTCCAGATCTTCCGCCATTCCCTTCGCCATGTTAATGCCGATAGTCTTGGTGCCTTTTCCTATGGGGTTTGTTGCCATACCAGCCTCCTTTGCTGTTTGTTGGCCGATACCCTACTAAAAAAGTTTCTCATAAACAAATAAAAATTAAAATATATCTTGGTATATACGTGGAAGTTACAGGCATTTTATCTTTAAATTAGATAAAATAAAGGCCTGCACAAACACAGACGTATCTTAATATATATTATTTGCTGGGTGGGTCGGCGCGGAAAACAAAGTCTCTCTTTCAAAAAAAATGCCTCGCCCCATGCGGGAGCGAGGCAAAAGCCGCCCGACCAGGATTAATAGCGGTAATGAGTCGGCTTAAACGGTCCGTTCGGCGAGATGCCGAGATATTTGGCCTGCGCACGCGACAGCCTTTCAAGCTTCACTCCGATTTTCCCCAGATGAAGGCGGGCAACCTCTTCATCTAGATTCTTGGGCAACGTATAAACGCCAACCGGATATTTGCCGGGATTGCAGTAGAGCTCCATCTGCGCCAGCACCTGATTGGTGAAGCTGTTGGACATTACAAAGCTCGGATGGCCCGTGGCGCAGCCGAGATTCACCAATCGTCCTTCAGCCAGCAGCAGAATGCTCTTCTTGTTCGAGAAGGTGATCTTATCCACCTGCGGCTTGATGTTGGTCCATTTATATTTCTTCATCTTCTCGACCTGAATTTCGCTGTCGAAGTGGCCGATATTGCAGACGATCGCCATGTCTTTCATCTTCCGCATATGCGTTTCGGTGATGACGTCGCAACAGCCGGTCGTGGTGACAAACAGGTCGCCGATGGCGCAGGCCTCGTCCATCGTCATCACTTCATAGCCTTCCATCGCGGCCTGCAACGCGCAGATGGGATCAATTTCCGTGACGACAACCCGCGCGCCCTGCCCTTTGAGCGACTGACAGCAACCTTTACCCACATCGCCGTAGCCAGCCACCACCGTAATCTTGCCGGAGAGCATCACGTCCGTGGCGCGCATAATACCGTCCACCAGCGAGTGGCGGCATCCGTACAGATTATCGAACTTCGATTTGGTCACTGAGTCGTTCACATTAAACGCCGGGAACAGCAGTTCGCCGCGTTCCATCATCTGGTAAAGACGGTGTACGCCTGTGGTCGTCTCTTCGCTGACGCCAATAATGCCTTTGGCCATGCGGGAGAAGCGTTTCGGATCTTTTTTGAGCGCTTTTTTCAACTGCGCCAAAAGGATTTTCTCTTCGGGATTCCCCGGCTTGCGGTTCAGAATCGACGGATCGCTCTCCGCCTGTAATCCGAGATGTACAAACAACGTTGCGTCGCCGCCGTCGTCGAGAATCATGTTCGGGCCTTTGCCGTTGCCCCAGTCAAGGATGCGGTCGGTGTAGTCCCAGTATTCTTCCAGCGTCTCGCCCTTCACCGCGAAAACCGGTGTGCCAGTGACCGCAATAGCGGCGGCGGCGTGATCCTGCGTCGAAAAAATATTGCAGCTCGCCCAGCGGACTTTGGCACCGAGAATCTGCAGCGTCTCAATCAGCATGGCCGTCTGAATCGTCATGTGCAGCGATCCGGTGATCCGCGCGCCTTTAAGCGGCTTTTCTTTGCCGTATTTTTCGCGCAAGGCCATCAGGCCTGGCATCTCATATTCTGCCAGCTCCATCTCTTTGCGGCCGAACGGCGCCAGAGAGAGGTCTCTAACAAGGTAATCCTGCTTTTTTGAAATCACTTTCTTTGCCATAATTATTTACTCCGTTTCTTTTCTTCTTTCGTTGCAACAATCATCACGACTGAAAAGGCCGGCGTCGGCCCTTCCAGAGTTTGGAAAATCTCCATTTTCAAGCCGGTGCCGGCCAGCCAGCCGCGCAATTCGCGCTCGTCAAACCCGAGCCACTGATCCGCCCACTCGCTGCGCACCCACTCCTGATCATGCTGGGCGAGATCGAGCAGAATCAGCCGACCGCCCGGTTTCAAAATGCGCGCCGCCTCGGTCAACGCCTTCTCCGGCCTTGCGGCATGGTGCAGCACCTGACTCACAAAGGCCGCGTCCATACTGTCTGATTCCAGCGGCAGTTTTTCCAGGTCGCCCTTGCCCACCGTCACGCGCCGCGCCACGCCCGCTTCTTCGGAACGTTCCTGCACCACGCGCAGCATCTGGGCGGAAAGATCAACCGCCACCACCCGCTTCGCAAAACGCGCCAGCAGCAGTGTCAGGTCACCCTCGCCGCAACCGATATCGGCAACCGTCTGTCCGACAAATCCGGCGGCCAGTGCCGCGGCCATCGCCTGCCAGCCGCCACCCGGTTGCGTAAGCGAACCGTAGCGTCCGGCGATTTCGTCAAAAAATTTCGTACTCTCTTTCCGGCGCAGTTCAATGGCGCGGTCCACCGCCGCACGGTCGCGGCTTGCCCCGCGCAATTCGGCCAGTTTTTCGCTCATTAGTTGCGCGAAGACCGTATCCTGGAAAACCGGGCCGCGCCGGTAATAAACCGAGGTGCCCTCGCGCCGTGTATCGAGGAGCCCGCTGTCGCGCAACGGCTTGAGGTGGCGGCTTACCGACGACTGCGGCATTTTAAGAGCCTCCACGATTTCGGCCACCGACAGCTCAGAAATCTCCACCGCGCGCAGAATCCGCAGCCGCCCTTCGTCGCCCAGCGCTTTAAATACTTCGAGAATGTTGGTTTCGGTCATACTCCATTTATCCGCTTGTCCGGATAAAAGGATATTTGGTCGGATGAAGCAAGGTTTTTCCAAGGGTTGGAAAAAAGAAAGGGCGCGCCATCCGGCGCGCCTTTCAGGTTTCAAGTTTCGGGTTTCAGCCCTCTCTCTCAGCCCCACTTGCCTTTTTTCATGTGCAGCTGCTGTTCGGTCATAGAAAGCTTCATCATCTGCCACGCAATGGCGCGGGATTTGGTGAAGACGTCCACGCAACCGGGGTCCAGATCGTCTTTGATGCCGTCGTTACAGATGGCCTCGGCCTGACGGGCCAGATCGATCACGCGGGCATGCAGGGTGTTGGTGTGGCGCGAACGCTCAACCAGTTTGGCCGCAGCTTCATCGAGTTGCTTGAACTGTTCTTTCGCCGCCCCGCATTTCGGGCATTTGGCGGGCGCTTCATCGCCATCGTGAATATATCCGCAGGATTCACATTTCCATTTCTTCATCCGTAGCTCCTCCCTTTAGGGTTAAACCATTATCGTTGCTGGAGCTTACACTGCCGCGCACAAAACTCAAAGTGTTTATCCAACCCTTGGAAACCTTCGCCCCGCCGGAAAAAGAGTCGTTTCATTCCCCGGAATTTGCCCTTGACCCTCCCCCGTCGGAAGCGTAACTTTCCGGCTTTGCAGTTGGTCTTTGGACAGAGAGTGGGCCCCCGGTCCGCTCTTTTTTGCTCCAAGGCCTTGTTGTTTGAGCTTTTTGAAATCGGGAGGGGACGATGAACAGCGAACTGAGTGCCGTTGTGGAATACATGGAACGCGAACGCGGAGTCGATCGCGAAACCATTATTGAGGCGATTGAATCCGCTTTGCAGAATGCCGCGAACAAGAGCATGACCGATGCCGAGGATCTGCGCGTTGAAATCAGCCGGGAAACTCTTGATATCAAAGCCTTTGCGCGCAAAAAAGTCGTCATGTCCGTCAGTGACCGTTACAACGAGGTCAGTCTGGCCGAAGCTCGCCGCACCAACCCGTCCGCGCAACTCGACGAGACGATTGAAATCGAGTCTACGCCGCGTAATTTCGGCCGTATTGCCGCCCAAACCGCCAAACAGACGATCCTTCAGAAAATCCGTCAGGCGGAAAAAAGCCG
>CAIKWE010000025.1 GCA_903831085.1 uncultured Verrucomicrobiota bacterium
AAGGGCGCAAAATGCCGGATCTGCGGGAACCCCGCACGGGCTCCGCTCCAAACAACAGCCGTTCCTTGCCGGCGCTACCTCAACGCGCCGCCTGCGGAAGGCACCCGCTGTTGCGGCCTCGCCGTTCCGTCTCCCCTGCGGGGCATGGTTTCCAAGGTTCGGAAAATTGTTGATTCGTCCTTTTCAATAATGCTCTGCAACTCTGCGAGGCAGACATCTTTCGAGTATGGGAACTCGCACTACGGTTTCTTCCAACCCTTGGAAATCTGACCGCCGCCGTCCGCCCTCTGTATTTTTCCAACCCTTGGAAAAGGGGCCCCCGCTGCGCGGCCCCCCCCTATAAATTGGGGCCCCGTGCGCTACGCGCCCCTGTTTTTCTGCATTTTTCTGCCCTTTTGAAACATTCTGAAACAGCTCCGTTTGATTTCTCCCCTTTGGGTAAGGAGTCACTATGCAATTTCAACCCGGACAATCAGGTAATCCCGCAGGCAAACCGAAAGGCGCAATCATACCTCGCTTTTAAACGACGCAACTTTTCAGTTCAGTCGTTTTTATTCCTTTGGAAAGCGAGAAGACCGGAGATCAGTCGTCTTCTGCTTCATTTTCAAAACGAACCGACGGGAGCGCGGCGATTGCTTTCATCTTCTGTTCGTCCCCGGCATGAGAATAGAGCTCTGTCATTGCAGGTGATCCGTGGCCGACCAGTTCCATGATAGCAACCTGCGGAACGTGGTTTGCGGCGCAGAGTGAAACGAATGAATGGCGTAAGGAGTGAAAGCCAACTTCCACCACGGCGCGGGGACAGGTTGGCTTCTTGCCCTTCTTCCCACCCTTAATCCATTTTTTCAGGGCGGCCTTGTATTCTTCCGTTTTGCCAGTGCCTTCCTTATGCGTCTGGATCCCGCAATCCGTGAAGAACTTTTGGATTCGTTTGGACAGCTCCGAATTGCTCTTGAGATACGCTTTTCGTTCCTCCGGAAAGAGAAATTCCCCCTTGCTGCTTTTCCGCAGTTCACAAAGCAGGCTGACTAATACCGGATGCAGCGGAATTCGAACCTTCTTTTTCTTGCGCCGGGTTTTCAGCGGCATGACGGTAATAATGCCGGTTTTAAAATCCACTTCATTCCAACGCAGACAAACACAGTCACCCAGCCGCATTCCGGTATAAAGGCCGATTGCGAACAGATAGCGCATGGTGCCTCGTGCTGCCGAGCAAACATCCTTCAGTTCATCCGTGGTCAGATTGCGGCGGTTCTCCGGTGATGATTCCTGCCGCAGATCATCCAGCCAGGGATTTTCCTCAATGCCTCCGGCCAGTCTCAGCGTCTTGAACAGCCCCCGTAGAAAGGTGATATGGGTGTTGTAGGTGCTCATGGAGATTTTAGAGCTCAGTAGATCGGCAGCATATTCCTGCGCAAGGGCAGGGGTTGTCTCATGGAGAAATTCGATGCCCCTTGCTGACGCCCATGTTTCAAACCGCGACCATCGGCCCGCATAGCCTTCAAGCGTTTTAGGTCCGGGGTTGCGCTTGTTCGGACTGGCCAACCAAGTTTTCCAAACTGCAGCTAGCGAAAGTTTTTTCCCGAGACCTTTCAAAAGCCTGATTGCAATGTTTCGCCGGTGCTTCGTCGCTTCCTCTACTGGAAGTTCTTTCAATGCGGACTCTAAGCGCTGGACATATTCTTCTACCGAAGATTGGTCTCGTTGTTCAGCAATCAGCTCTGCCATTTTCTTGAGCGCATCGGTTTTTTTCTCTTTGCCGGTCGAAAGCATGTAGTCTTTGCCGTTCGCCTGAAAGCGGGTGTAATAGACTGAAGAAGTTTTAGGGCTTCCGTCGGGCGCTTTCCATTTTCGTTTGAAGACCTGCGGCATAGAAATCTCCTTTTCGCGCTGAAGTTCGCACTGTTGCTGAATGTTTCTATCTGCTCAATCGAACGCTTTGTCAACTAAAGAACCGTAGCATGGGCGTAGCAAATGGCATCTCATGACGATTTTTCGGTACCGTTTGGCTAAAATGTAGGCATATTTCAGCAAGGGAATATGCGTATAACACATTGCAAACAAAAGGTTTGCATAGTTTGTTGGAAGTTGGAGCCAATGATCGGAGTCGAACCGATGACCTGCTCATTACGAATGAGCTGCTCTACCAACTGAGCTACATTGGCCAAAAGAGCGCACATTAAGCCAGAGGCGATTGGACGGGTCAAGAGTTTCCAATGTTTGGAAGAAAGGTTTCCAAGGTTTGGAATAAAATCACCCACCCCGATACTCGTATAAGGCGCGGCCACACCGTCCGTCCTCCTTCGCGTTTCACGCTACGGCGTGACAGGCACCCACAGTAAGAGAGAACGACACCCACAGGAATTATCTTCTGTAGCCGGGGCCGGTGGCCCCGGAAGAAAACAGGAAGAACAATTTTTTGCCGCGCACGGCTCGGCGAGCCGTCCCTACCTAATTGGCGGCGGGAGCTTCGGTCGGAGGAATGGGCAAGGACGGTTCCTCTACTGGAGTTGGAGCAGGGCGGAGGAAGTCTTCCACCGTAACGGCGCTAGTTGGTTCCTCGCCTTTCGCCTTGGACTTCTTATCCTTTTTCTTTTTCCACTCGTCTTTTTCCGGCTCGTCGTTGCGGAGCGGACTTTGCGACCAGCCGCGAGGCCAAACGACAGTTTTTAAATCCGAATTCGAATGAATCCGTTCAGTTAGCGCTTTGGCTTGTTCCGGTGTGGTCAATACATAAGGGGTTATCAGCACAATCAACTCGGAACGGTCTCCAGTGGAAGTTTTTTGGTTAAATAGCCATCCGATCAGAGGGATGTCGCCTAGTAACGGAATGCCGGTACGTCCTTCCCGGGCGGCGGTATTCACCAGTCCGCCAAGCACGACAGTCGAGTGGTCATCCACTGCGATGGTTGCATCCATCGAACGGGTACTCAACTCCGGCCCTAAACTATTACTAGAAGCAGTATAACCACCCGTAACCTGTGTTTCGGAATATTTGATATCCATCAGCACGAAATTCTGCGGGTTGATATGCGGCGTGATAGTTAAACTCAACTCCGCATCTTTGTATTGAGTTCCGCTGGCCGCTGGCACGCCAGTGGCAGTGGTATTATAAGTGGTCTGTGAAATCGGGATCTGTTTTCCAGACGTAATTTTTGCTTCTTTATTATCGGTTGTCAAAATAACCGGTGCGGAGAGAATTTTGGCATTTTTAGATGTTTTTGTAAGTTTGACTATGGCCTCCGTGCTGATTTTCGGAATCTTAACAAACCCACCGAAAACGCTATCGCTCAGACCAGGTGTTATCGAATCCGACCCCCCCCCCAACCGACACTGAAATTGCCGTCTGCCTTAGCGTCTTCCTTATAGGTTGAATAAAGCCATTGAACACCTGACGAGAAGCTATCATTCAGACTTACATCAATAATGACGGTTTCCAGAAGCACTTGCGCAAGCATAACATCAAGACCGGAAATAACCTGCTTGATGGCAGCAATGTCAGACTTGCGGCCCATCAGGAGCAAAGAGTTGGAGCGTTCGTCGGATATGATCTTGGTATCGGCGGAAAGGCGGCCGATCGCGCTCTTGGCTTCGGGGCTGATTTCTTTCCCGGTGGGCTCAACCACTTTTTGAATCACTTCATCAACGGTTTTACTGCCTTCGGCTTTGCCAGTAGCGGCACCGCCAGCAACAGTTTTTTCTTTTTCCGTGGCTTTGGCCGCGCCGACAAATTCGTTCAGGATGCCGGAAATTTCTTTGGCTTTGGCGAATTCCAGCTTCACCACTTCCACCACGACGGCCGGATCAACCGACACATCGAGCACCTGAATGATGCGGTCAAAGAATTCAAAGTTGGCGGCTTTGGAAAAGACAATGATGATGTTGGTGCGGTCGTCGGAGACGATTTTGACTTCACCATCAATCATTTCAGTTGATTGTTCCGGCGCACCCACGACTTCAGCGGTTTCGCCTCTTGGCGCACGAATCACGCCGGGGATGGTGCGCACTTCACCGGCAACAACGGGCTGGTCGCCTTTTTTGGTTTTGGCGGCGTCGATCAGTTCTTTGAGTTTACCGGCGACGGTGGCGGAGGTGGCGTATTTGAGCTGGTAGATGCGCGGCGTAATTTTTTCGGTGGGCTGGTCGACCATGGTGATCAGCTCGACGATCCGGGCGATGTTGGCGGAGGTGTCGGTGATGAGGACGCTGTTGATGCGCGTCATTTCAATGATTTTGCCGTAGCCATGAACCAGGTGCTGGATGAGCGGCTGAACATCGGCGAAGATGACGTAACGCAGAGGGATGACCTGCGTGATGAGCTGGTCGGCCGGGACATATTTCTTTTCCGAGTCGAACGGTCTGATTTCCATCCCTTCCTGGCGGGCGTTGGCAATCGGAACGACTTTCAGGAATTTGTCGCCCATCGGCACCAAGGCAACGCCGTTCATGGAGAGAACGGTTTCGATGGCCTGTTTGGCTTCGTCCTGCGTGAGCTGGCGGCCTTTGAGGGTGATCTTGGCGCTGAGGTCGGCCTGTTTGATGATGGTGCGGCCCGTCCATTCGCGGTAGAGCTCGACGGCCTGCTCCAGCGGGGCGTCTTCAAAGCTGAGCGAGATGAGCTGTTCCTGCGCCTGCACGGGAGGCAGGACGGCGAACACAGCGGCGAGCAGAATCGAAGCGGTCAGTTTTTTCATAAATTTCTGGTCCATTACTTAAAGCGGGCGGTATTTAACCATGATTAAGGCTCAATTCTCAATGTTCAATTTACAGTGTTCAAGTTCCCCTCAGCTGAAAATTGAGTGTTGTATATTGAATATTGGTTATTGAACCTTCTTTCTATACGCACAGTCGAGAATCATTGAACCTTTCAGGATCCGGTCGCGCTGGGGATCCGGCTGGGCGTTGAGCTGAAGCACATCGAACCGGACGCCCTGTTTCTGCAAATTGTAGAGGAAGCGAGTCAGCGCGTCGAGGGAGCCTTCCCAGTTACAACTGACACCGAGTTCGTAGAGCGTGCCGGTTTGCTTTTCGCTGTAGGGCTGGGTGCGAACCAGGTCGAGTTTGTATTCATCGGCTGTGCGCTTAATGAGTTTGAGCAGTTCGGCGGTGATGGCGGTTTTGCTGTCGTAGAGCGGCAGCTGCGATTGAAGTTCCTCCAGCCGGCCGTACCAGACGTCTTTTTCAGCGAGGATGCGTTTATGCACTTCAATCTGGCGCAACAGACGGATCTTGTCCGCTTTGATTCGCCGCTGTTCGGCAATGCGCGAACCGGCCAGCCAGTAGGTGAGGCCGAAGAGGATGATGGTGAGCGCAGCCAGTCCGAGGAAGGTTTCGCGTTTAGAAATTTTCATGGCTTGGCCTCCGGTTTGTTTTTCGGAAGTTCAGCTGTGACCGAGAAGGTGGAAACGCGTTTGTCTTTAACCATGCGGGTGCTGACCGGCTGGTCTTTGACGCCCGCAAAAATTTCGGAGGCGCCGAGTTTCTGGAAGAAGTCGTAAACCGCCTCCGCGCCGCCGCTGGAGCCGCGCAGGCTGACGGCCTCGTCTTTTTTGTAGGTGAACGAGGCGATTTCAACCCCGTCGGGCAGGGCTATGGCGACGGCGCGCAGACATTCGAGAGCGGAGTGCGAGCGGTCGGCATATTTTTCGAGCGAGATCATTTCTTCGCGGGCGGCCTGCGCGGCGCGGGCCGGAGCGTCGTACTTCAAGGCTTCCCGGCGCACCCGGTTGTACGAGGCCTGCTGGAACGAGAAGACAGCGCCTGCCACGGAGATGCCCGCCATCCAGATGCTGAGCAGGGCGATGGATGCGACTGTGCCGATTTTCATGAGCCGCTTGCGGCGCTGCAGTTCGATCCATTCGCGCGGCACCAGCTCGGCATGGTGCAGGCGGCGTTCCGCCGTGCGCAGGGCGAGCCCTTCGGAAACGGGCGGGATCGAACCCAATGCGTGCAGGTTGATCGATCCGCCGCACGGTTGTTTGAGCAGGTTGACGAGCTGTTCGGGAAATTCCGATTCGCTCCAGACTTCAACCGTACAGCCGTCGCGGTGACCGTATTCGGCTTCGAGTGAGAGCAGGGTGTAGCGCATTTCCTCGACGATCTCGTGCATGACCGCTTCGTCGGTGAAGTTATGGAAAAGTTCCAAGGATCGGAAACAAACCGGCACACCGTCATCCACAACGATCATCGAAAACTCGGTGTGCTCTTCAAGGATGAGTATGACACGGCCTTGACAGGGCACCTGCCCGTGAGCGATCAGCAAACTCCACCATGCCAGGATTTCGGCATCGAGACTGCGGATGTAAACGTTCTGCGCTTTAAAAAGGTCGCCGAGGGCATCCACAATTTTGCGCTGCGCGGCGACGGCCAGCACCCGCGAGTGGTTTTCGGTCTGGTGAAGCACTTCGTAGGAGATGGTCAGCTGCTCGACCGGAAAGGGCGAAATCTGATCCATCTGCAGTTCAACCATGCTCTTGAGTTCGTGCGGATTGGTCGAAGGCAGTTCGAGCATGCGCATCAGCAACTGTGAAGAGGGGAGCGAAACCGTCACAACGCCGCGGAAACTGCGGCGGATTTCGGAAAGCACTTCCGCCGGAAAGAGCGGCGCGTTTTCCTGCTGAAAAAAACCTTCCGGAACCGGCAGGGAGCCTTCGCGGATTTTCTCCGTGCCCTTGCGGTTTTTACGCAACACGGCCCACTCGACGATTTCGTCGGTGTAGTGAATGCCGGTTGTATGAGTAAAAAGCATCATTCAGACGTTTTTCCTTCAAGCCAGAATAGAGGAACGGCCGCCTTTTCGCCCAGCTTAAAGATGCAGGAGATTTGGCTTTGCACATCGCCGACCTTGCCGATGGCCGTCACTTTCACATAATTGGGTTTAAGGGTGAAAAGTCCAGTGGTGCCCAGCCCCATCGCATCGAAATTCTTCTGGTTGATTCCTTCATCCTCCGCACGAACTTCAAGAATGGCGTTGATCATGCTGTCGGATATTTTCATGCTGTTGAGCACATTGGTGCTGGCGCTGTTGGGGTTGATCAGGCCGTCGCCCCAGGTGGTCAGCAGGTTGGCGATGCCGGTAATGGGTTCATCTGTTTTTTCACCGGGCGGCGTCCCGTAAAGAATCTCTTTGTCCCAGTTTTTGATCAGCAGCAGTTCGTCCACGGTATCCACCGGCGCATTTTTACACTCATAGCCGCGTTTTTGGTAGAACGGGTCATCGGATTCCGCGCCGTTGAGTTTGTGCAGATCGTCCGGATCCTGCCAGTCCCCCAGACAGTCGAGCATCGCATCCCAGCGGATATTCGGAATGCCGGCCTGTTCGAACAGCACTTTCCATTCATCGGCGTTCAACTTCTTGATGTTCCGGCGACCTTCTTCATAGTCGATCTTGACTGTGACCTCACCGTCGCCGAACGGTTCGCTGTATACAACCGGCAGGGCATCGGCAATCTTGACCGCTTCATTTAAATAGGGATCTTCATAAACGGTTTTCTCGCCGGTCGGATTTTTCTCTTCCTTGAAGGCAAGCATGGCCTTGGCCATTTCGACACCCGCCAGCGCGAGTTGATCGGCTTTGAACCGTTTGCGCTGCAACGTGATGATTTTGGATTCCAGCTGCATTTCAAAAGCGAATGAACTGACAATCAGCGCGATGATCATGATAATCCACAGCACCACCACCAGCGCACTGCCGCGCCTCTTTTCAAATCTCAGATTTCCGGTTTCAGGTTTCATATTTCACTTCGCCGCCGAAACATCGTTAGTGACGGGCGGGCCGAGCGGGATTTCGATGATCTGCCGGAATTCGACCGGCTCGTCATATTCTTTGACCGGCTCCGCATAGAGAGTGATTTCGACCAGCCCGGGAATTTTATTGCTGTATTCCCAAGTGTCTTCCCAGCTGTTTTTCTCTTCATTGGTGTCATAAACCTTGCAGCTCAGTCCTTTGATATTCTCGCTGACAAACCAATGTTTCTTTTCCACTTTTTCCTCGTCGGCCAGATAGGGCCAGACCGTCACAACCAGTCCATCGACACCATCCTCATCGGTTCCGCCGCCGATCTCAATGCGATGCGCACCGTGTGAATAGGCATCTTCGCCGGGCGGAATAAAGGCGCTGCTGGACGTCACCCAGCTGATGGTGTGTTTTCCTTTGCCCGTAGAATTGTCTTTAATCCGGAAACCGCATTGTTCCTGTGAATTTGTAAAAAAG
Organism: uncultured Verrucomicrobiota bacterium; assembly: GCA_903831085.1. Lineage (GTDB taxonomy): Bacteria > Verrucomicrobiota > Kiritimatiellia > Kiritimatiellales > Tichowtungiaceae > Tichowtungia. Next base: position 8,213 of record CAIKWE010000025.1, read on the forward strand.
GCCATGGAACGGAGCGCGGAGGACATCTGACCAAGAACAAAATCGCCGTGGTGCATCTTGTCCATCAGTATTCGCGCACCGGTCCAGCCGCGCGTCACCGCCGAAAAGGTCTGAAACGCAATCGCCATGGCAATGGCGAGAATCACAATAGAGATCATGATCTCAAGAAGGGTAAATCCATTGGCGATTGCCGATTGGCGATTGCCGATTACGGAGGACGAGGAGGTTCTCCTGCGGACTCCATTCGTAAATCTGAAATCGCGAATCTTCAATTCTTCTCCTCCGGCGGAATGAAGTGCCAGGTGGTGACCTCTTCGAAACTGTCGCGGCCACGATCGGACCAGCTCACACGGGTGCGGACGGTAAAGAGCCCTTTGCGGCTCTCGCCTTCCGGTTCCGTGATCTCACGTTCCCAGCGGTAGCCTTCTGCGTCATGGAAGGTTCCCGATTTTGTTCCCGTATCAATTTCCGAGCGGGTCAGCGGATTTTCCGCACCGACCCGCAGAAGGAGCCGCTGCGCGGTGCTGTAATGCTGAGACTTGGTGACAATGGAAAGACAGCGCGCCGTTGCCAGCAGAAGAATACCCGAACCAATACCTAAAATCACCACGGCCAGCATGACTTCAATCAGCGACAGTCCCCGACGGGAATTGGAACGGTGGAACGGTGGAATAGTGGAATCATGGGGGGGAGAAAAAATCTTCCCTCTTCCAATATTCCACCATTCCAGTATTCCAATATTCCTCTTCATCTTCCTTCTTCCACGACGGTGACTTTTCCGGAGATTGGATTGCAGACGATGGTTGCGCGGTGGTCTTCATCCGTGCTGAGCGTCACTTTAAACCCGTCGTTCATGCCGGCAGAGTAGAACTGCACGCTACGATCTCCGGCAGAAATTTTATCCTCAGCTAGATTTTCAAATGAACTGACTTGAACATCATCTGGCAGTTTGCGGGAGGCTTCGGGCTTGGCGCTGTTGGTTCCGCACACCAGAAGAAGCCGGTTTGTTTCAAACAGAAGTGTGCAGGTCTCCTGCTTAAGAATCGAGAGGCTGCGGGCATACCGCGCGATGCGGACGGTGGAGCGGGTTGCATCGGTCATCTGCGTGGATTTAAAGGTTCCTTTAAGCTTTGGAACGGCAATCCCGGCGGCGATCAGAACGATCACCACCACCAGCATGACTTCGATGAGAGTGAAGCCATGGGCGATTGAGGATTGCCGATTGCCGATTGCTGAATTGTTTTTCATGTTTCCCGGCCGATCTTCAATCTGAAATCAACAATCGAAAATCTGCAATGTCCTTAATCCCAGTTGTTGAATTCTTTACCGCTGGTAGGATTTTTGCAGGAGAGGTCAAAGCCGGTGCCGTGCGAGCCGGGTTTTGCATAGATAAAGGGTTGCTTCCACGGATCGTTGAGTTCGCTGGGTTTCAAGTATGGACCTTTACCATCCTTTTGAACCGTAAGATCGGTCAAACTGTCCGGCAGCCGCAGGTTATCCATTTCATAACTGCTAATCGCGCTTTCGACCCCCTTGAGGCTCGCCCGGGCAGCCGTGTCGGTTGCCGTGCCGAGTTTGCCGCTGATTTTCGGCACCGCGATGCCGACGATGATCCCGATAATGACGATCACAAGCATGATTTCAATCAGGGTGAAACCGCTCCGGGATTGCCGATTGCCACTTCGTTGCCCCGCAATAGCGGTGCCCAGCTCGACGTTGTCTCGGTTGATGATTTTTGATTTCCGATTATTCATGAGGTCTCCTTAGTTAAGCACCTAAGCCGCTGGTCAGGTTAAACACGGCCATCAGCATGCTGACAGCCACAAATCCGATGATGATGGCGATACCGAGAATCAGCACCGGCTCCATGACGGTGGTGAGCACTTTAATGCTGAAATCGAGTTCGGTGTCGTAGCGCCGCGCAATATTTTTTAACGCGCCGGGCAGGTCGCCGGTTTCTTCACCGACGGCCAGCATGTCGGTGAGCAGTTCCGGAAACACTTTGCCCGCCGCCAGCGGCCCAGCGATGCTGGAGCCGTCGGTGACGCGGGCGCGGGCGGCGGATATTTCCTTGGCGATCACATCGTTGCCGACGGTTTCTTCTGAGATGGTGAGTGCTTTCAGGATCGGTACGCCATTGCGAATAAGCGTTTCGAGCGTGCGGGCGAAGTGGGCGAAGGCGTTGGCGGTGATGATCTGGCGAATGACCGGCCATTTAAGCTGGCGGGTGTGCAACCACAATCTTCCGGGGGGAGTTAGAAGCCACTTGCGCAAGGAAACCGCACCGACAGCCAGCAGGATTAAAATGAGCGCGCCGTATTTGATCAGCGCATTGCTGAATGCCATCAGGATGCGGGTGGGCAGGGGCAGGGTGCCGCCCAGTTCATCAAAGATCGGCGCGAAGCGCGGCACGATAAAGACCATCAGGCCGACGACCGAAAGGAGTCCGATGCCCAGCACAATAGCCGGGTAGATCATGGCCGTGATGACTTTGCTGCGCGCCTCCTGTACCCGTTCGTAGTGGTGACTGAGTCCTTCGAGCGCTTCGGCCAGCGCACCAGACGCTTCCCCGGCGCGCACCATGCTGATGTAGAGTTGCGGAAAAGTGTCAGGATAGATTCTCAGTGCCTCGGAAAGAGAACTGCCTTGCACCACTTCGTCGCGCAGGCGGCGGACAATCTGAGCCTTTGCGTTGTCGCCTTTGCGCTGCGCCAGCGTGTGAAGAGCCCGGCCAAGCGTCATGCCGGAGGAGAGCAGGTCGGCCATTTCGCGCGAGAAAAGAAGCATGTCTCGCGCACCCATTTTAGTCTTTTTGTGGAGGCCTGTTTCAAATTTAAACCGCTTTTTTCCGATGGTGGCGACAGATTTTGATGTCGTCTGATCAAGGGAAAGAGGGGTATGTCCCGCCTGTTGAAGGATTTGCAGTGCGGCACGGCGGTCGGCGGCCTCTAAAGTGCCGTCCACCCGTTTCCCATCGGCGCCGCGCGCAATATATTTGAAAGCTGGCATAAAACAGATTTGTACTTTGTGGTTAGAAAACGGCAGAATACTAATCGTAATTTTTAGATAAAAGGAGTTTTTTATGCGTCTGATCACACTTTTCACAATGGGTCTGTTTCTGTTCACCGCCGAATGCGTCCAAGCTCAGCAGGAAAAAGCGATTACGATTATCAATGCCGCCGCCGTAGATGCACCGCTGTTGGAGCGGGTTCGGGCGTTTGCGGAACAGGAGTTGCACGTTCCTGTCCGAGCCTTGGGAAAACCAGATCTGGCCGGCAAGGAAAATTTCCAAGCATTGGAAAGAGACGCGCAACGTGTCAAAACCGATGCCGATGTAACGCTGATTGTTCTGTCTGGATTCAAGAACGAGTCTCAGTATCTGATGGTTTATTCCAACAGCAGCATCGCCGTGGTCAACATCCCGCCGCTTTACACGGACGATGCCGAAAAATTCGGCCGGCGCGTTGAACGGCAGGTGATGCGCGCAGCCGCCTTCAGTTTTGGACTGGAACCGACGCCCGATCCGTTTTGCGTCACCCGCGACTACGACTCGCTCGAAGACCTCGATACCATGGGACGCAATTTCTCTCCGCCGTGGCAGGGTCGGTTCGCCGACGAGGCGGTTAAGCGCGGTCTGGTTATCAAAGATGTTTCCAGAGAAATGCAGTGATTTCCGATGTTTGGAAAAAAGACGGACGGAACGTGAATATTCGTTGGTTTCGGCTTGACCGGTTTTGTTTAAACGGGCAATTATGAAGCACTTAATGAGATTTTTACGCTTTTGAATCAAAACAGGAATTAACGCTATGTTAAACCGTCTGATGGGTCTTTTCTCCAGCGACATCGGCATCGACCTCGGAACCGCCAACACCCTCGTCTATGTCCGCGACCGCGGAATTGTGTTGCGCGAGCCTTCCGTGGTGGCTGTGCAGGCCGGTACAAACCGCGTTCTTGCGGTCGGTGACGAAGCCAAACGCATGTTGGGCCGTACGCCGGGCAGCATCATCGCCATCCGCCCGATGAAGGGCGGTGTGATCGCTGATTTTGAAATTACCGAAGCGATGCTGAGGTATTTTATACAGAAGGTGCATAATCGCCGTCGTATGGTGCGTCCGCGCGTGGTCGTGGCTGTTCCAAGCGGTATCACAGAGGTTGAAAAACGCGCCGTCAAGGACTCCGCAGTTCATGCCGGCGCACGGGATGTGTTTTTAATTGAAGAACCGATGGCTGCTGCGATCGGTGTGGGACTGCCGGTTCAGGAACCGGCCGGCAATATGATTGTCGATATCGGCGGTGGTACAACCGAAGTGGCGTTGATTTCACTGGCTGGCATTGTCTTCAGTCGCAGCGTACGCATCGGGGGGGACGACATGGATGAGGCGATCATCCAGTATCTGAAACGGGAATATAATCTGCTTATCGGTGAACGAACCGCTGAAGACGTTAAGATTTCAATCGGTTCGGCTATGCTGATTGGCGAAGAGACGACTATGGAAGTGAAAGGCCGCGATCAGGTTGCCGGCCTTCCGAAAACGCTGACGATCAGTTCAGAAGAAGTCCGCAACGCGCTCAAAGATCCGGTGTCCGGTATCGTTGAAGCGGTGCGTGTGACGCTGGATCGCTGCCCGCCGGAACTGTCCGCCGACCTGGTGGATCGTGGTATGGTGCTGGCTGGCGGGGGAGCCTTGCTGCGCGGGCTGGACAAACTGATTGCCGATAACACCGGATTGCCGGTGCATATCGCCGACGATCCGCTAAGCGCGGTCGCCGAGGGGACCGGCGTGGTTCTGCACGAAATCAACTTCCTGCGTAAGCTCTCTGAAACCCGCGGCTAGTCGACGCGCGGATTCCTGTTTCTTTCGTCCCTCCGGGTTCTGAATAAATGACCGGAATGGGTCTATGTTTGTAGAGAGAAGCTTTTTTAAATGGGTAGCGGCGGTGACAGCACTGCTGTTGCTTTTCAGTTTGCCTGACGGATGTACTGCCCGCATTAAAGGTGTTTTTAAAGATACGCTCACACCGCTACAGCGGATTTTCATTAAAACATCCCAAAGTCTGAAAGAGGGCGTCGACACCGTCCGTGGCTTCGGCGGCCTGCTGGAAGAAAACAAGCGCCTTTCTGAGGAAGTGATCTATCTACAGGCGAAACAGGTTGATTTGGAAAATCTGGAACAGGAAAACCGCCATCTGCGTGATCATCTCGATTTCTACAACCGCCAGAAACACACACTCATTTCCTGTCAGGTGACAGCCCGCACGATCAGCGGCTGGTGGCAGAGCATGCGGCTGGATAAGGGCAGGGCGCAGGGCGTCGAAGCCAACCGCGCGGTTATTTCGCCCGACGGTCTGGTCGGACGAACCGATGAAGTGTCGGCGTACAGTGCTGACGTATTACTGCTCTCAGATCCGGCCTGCAAAGTCTCGGCCCGCGTAAGCCGCACCGGTTCATTCGGTCTGGTGACAGGACGAGGCGTGAACGTGCAGGGCTATCCGGTTGCGCGCATGCAGTTCATTCACAAGGATGCGCCGGTGCGCGCCGGTGATGCCGTGGTGACCTCGGGGCTCGGCGGTGTTTTCCCGAAAAATATTCTGATCGGCTATATTGAAAGTGTCAGCACAGAGGAAGCCGGACTCTATCAGGTTGCGGATATTATTCCTAAAGCGGTGACGGAACTGATGGATGTGGTGTTTGTCGCTGCCGAAGAGGAAAACGCGGAGGCGGAGGAATGAACCGGCTCTTCATCACACTGTCGCTGGCGGCCGGTGCGCTGCTTCAAACCCTTCTGCCGCCGTGGGGCGCATTCGGCCAGCTGGAACTGCCGATTCTGACCGGACTGATCATCTGTATCGCCCTGCACACCGATCGCGCGCGAATGCTTTATGCCGCTGTGCTGGCCGGGTTGCTGCGCGATGCGTTCTGTCCCGCCCCGCTCGGTCTGTCGATCCCGTTTTTTCTTGTCTTGGCCATGTCGGTTCACTGGATTCGCGACGAAATATTCGGCGATATGCCGGCCACCTATGCGGTGCTCGGAGCGGTCGCCGCTGTTTTCGAAACATTTTATTGTGCAGTGATTTTTTCGCTGAGCGGGTTGCGGCCGGTTCCCTTGGGATTGCTGGCACTGCGGCTGGCGGGCGGGCTGATGGCGGGCATAGTCATTGTTCCACTGGTGTCGCTGATGGTTCTGCATTTGCGCCATTCAACGGTTCATAACCGGAGGCGTTTAATCTAATGCGCATTCGCCGCACAGATCTCTATATACCGCGCATCTATCTGCTGACTGGCGGAATGTTGCTTGCTTTTCTGGTACTTGGGATTTCCCTGTGGCGGTTGCAGGTGGCAAAAGTTTCGCAGTTCGAAAACCGTCAGCAGATTCAGAGTCTGCGGCGTGTCCGCCTGCCGGGAATTCGTGGAAAAATTTACGATCGCAACGGACTTTGTCTGGCCGATAACCGTCCTGTTTATTCCATCGCGCTGTTTCTCGAAGAGGTTCGCCGCGCCGGCCCGTGGGCACGCACCATCGACCAAGCCATGGATGTCATTGGACGGGTGGCTAAAGTGACCGGTCTTAACCCCGAAATGAATCGTGAGGGCATTTGGAAACACATCCGCCTGCGTCTGCCTCTTCCGTTGGTGCTTTGGCGCGACATCGGCCCGCAGGCGATGGCCCGCCTGTCTGAACGGGGCCGCGATATTCCAGGTGTTGATATTTACACAGAGGCTACACGCGTCTATCCATACAGTCCGTACACCTCCCATCTGCTCGGGTATGTCGGCCGCGCCGACTCCGACATGATGAACGAAGAAGAAAATTATTCCTACTATCTGCCGGAAATGGCCGGGCGGGCGGGCCTTGAAAAACTTTTTGATCCCTTCCTGCGCGGCGAAGCGGGCGGCAGGCTGATGCAGATTGACGTTACCGGTTACCGGCACGGCGAGCTGGCCCACCGGACGCCGAAGTCCGGCGGCGATCTGCGGCTGACACTGGATATGGAGGTGCAGCTGCTGGCGCATAAAGCGCTTGGGAATCACCGCGGTGCGGTGGTGGTTCTCGACCCGAACAACGGTGATGTGCTGGCCATGCTCAGCGCGCCGGGTTTTGATGCCAACCGGTTTGTGCCGTATATCAATGTGACTGACTGGAACCTGCTAAGCAAAGATCCAGCCAAGCCGCTGCTGAACCGCGCGGTTGCCGGTGTTTATCCGCCAGGCAGTACTTTTAAGCCGCTGGTCGGATTGGCCGCCGCCACCCTGAATCCGGCCTCGATTCATACGGTCTACGATAGTCCATCGATTTTCCGTATCGGCCAACGTGTTGTGCACACCACCGGCCACGGCGAAGTCGATATGCGCGAAGCGCTGAAATTGTCCGCCAACGTCTATTTCTTCAAAACCGCACTGGCCTGCGGTCCCGATCCGATCATCCAGCAGGTTTTGTCAGTCGGACTCGGGCAGAAGACCGGCGTGGAAGTTGATTTTGAACAAAGCGGGGTTGTGCCGGATAAAAAATTTCAGAAAGAAAACCGGGTCGGCTGGTCAGACGGCGACACCTGTAATCTCGCCATCGGGCAGGGGTATGTGGCCGTTACGCCGATTCAAATGGCGATGGTCACGGCGACGATTGCCAACGGCGGTTATCTCTATCGACCTCGGCTGGTGCAGGCGTATCGCGAACCGGCTGCGGAAGCCTATGTTCTGAATGAAGGAAACCGCATTGGGAAAATGAACTGGTCTGAAGCGGCGCTGTTCGCTGTTCGTGCCGGCATGCATGATGTGATTATGGAAAAGAACGGCACCGGCCGCCGTGCCGCTGTCGAAGGCCTCGATTTTGCCGGCAAAACCGGCACTGCGGAATACGGAGTTAAAGAAGAGGGCGCCAAACACACCTGGATGATCGCTTTTGCGCCGTTTGATAATCCGCAGTATGCCGTCGCCATTCTGGTGGAAGATGGAGATTCAGGCGGCGGTACCGTCGGGCCTTGCATGAAAGTCCTTATGGAAGGTCTTTACGAAAAAATGAAACGGGAAGGGCGGCTGACATGAACAGAAGCCTCCTCCGTTTCGACTGGGTGATGTTCAGCGCCATCGCGGTACTGCTCGTACTCAGCGGTCTGTTCATTTACAGCGCGGATTATCGCAATGATCATGCGGTCGGCGGATTAATGGGCCGCCAGCTGGTCTGGGCGCTGATCGGGCTCGGCTGTTACAGCGCCGCCGCGTTTCTGGATTACCGGAAACTGAATAGCGCGCACTGGTGGATTTATCTGGCCGGACTGTTCTCTCTGGTGCTCGTGCTGTTCATCGGCATGTCGGTTTACGGCGCGCATCGCTGGTTCAGTTTCGGCGGCATCACCGTCCAACCTTCGGAATTCGCCAAGCTGGCTGTTATTTTCACACTGGCGTCCTGGCTGGGCGATCCGGCAACCGACGTGGAACGCTTCAAAACATTCATGCTGGCGTTCGTGCTGGCGGGTGTTCCTTTTCTGCTGATTGCCATGGAGCCCGATTTAGGCAGCGCCATGGTGCTGCTGCCGATCGTTGTTCTGCTTCTTTTCTGCGCCGGCGTTCCGCTGCGTCCGCTTCTGATCCTTATGGGACTGGGCGTGGTGGCGCTTCTTCTACTGATTATCTGGCTGCTCTTTTTCCCGGACAGCTGTCCGCTCGAGGATTACCAGAAAAGCCGGATTCTTGTTTATCTGAACATCCATCAGGATCCGCTCGGTGCGGGCTGGAACAAGTTGCAGTCACAGATTGCGGTTGGCTCGGGCGGCTGGTTCGGGAAAGGTTATTTGAAAGGAACTCAGAATATTCTCGGTTTCCTGCCGAGAACGGTCGCCCCGACCGATTTTATCTATTCGGTGGTGGCCGAAGAAACAGGATTTGCCGGCAGCTCGTTGCTGCTGGTTTTGTACACAACGGTGGTGGTGCGCTGTATGAGCGCGGCTGTGCAGGCCCGGGACACTTTCGGGCGGCTGCTGGCGGCGGGTATCGGCGTACTCATCTTCTCACATGTTTTTGTAAATATCGCGATGACCATAGGCCTCATGCCGATTACCGGTGTGCCGCTGCCGCTGATGAGTTACGGCGGAACTTTCATGGTGAGTACCATGACAGCGCTAGGACTGGTGCAGAGTGTTTACCTGCGGCGTCGTATTTAATGAAAGAAAGGAGCATTCATGCTCAGTATTAACGCAATTAAAGAAAAACTGATGATCAGAAGCCGGAAGAAGAAGGAGATTTTGATCAATATCGAACCGCTTGAAACCCGCGTGGTTGTTCTGGACGAAGGACGTCTGGATAACTTCCACATCGAACGGGCAGAGGAGAACCGGCTGGTCGGCAGCATTTTTAAGGGAAAAATCCAGAACCTTGAGGACGGCTTGCAGGCGGCCTTTGTCGATATCGGCATGCAGAAAAACGCCTTCATTCACTACTGGGATATGATCCCGGAAGATGCCGCGCGGCTGGAAGAGCAGGAGGGAAACCGTAATAGTGCCCGTCGCCGCCGGAAGTTCTCTCCGGGCGAAATGTCGAAGAAATTTCCCATCGGATCGGAAATTGTCGTGCAGGTCACCAAAGACGCTATCGGCACCAAAGGCCCGCGCGTTACAGCCAACCTGAGCGTCCCGGGCCGTTATCTGGTGATGATGCCCGGCACCGGACTCAAAGGTATTTCCAAAAAAATCGGCGATGCCAAAGAGCGCGTGCGGCTCAAGAAGATACTGGCCCGTTTGCCGATTCCCGAAACCATTGGCATCATCGTCCGCACCGCCGGTTCAGGCACCCGCAAAACCAGCTTTGTCCGTGATGCGCGCACTCTGATCGAGATCTGGAAAGAGATCGACAGCGGTATGCGGGAAAAACCGGCGCCATGTGTTCTCTATCAGGAGCCGAATCTAGCCGAACGCGTCGTGCGCGATTATCTCACGGAAGACATCGACCGCGTCTTCGTGGACGACCGGGATGCCTACGAAATGATCCGAAAAATGATCGCCAAATATTCCCGACGCTCGCGTAACTGGGTGCAGCTCTACGGCGGGGAAGAACCGATGTTTGATTACTTCGATGTCGAAAAACAGATTGAATCGGTTTTCAGGCGCAAAGTATGGCTCAAATCCGGCGCCTACCTGATCTTCGACGAAACCGAGGCGCTGGTTGCTGTCGACGTCAATACCGGACGCCATAAAGGCGGAAGATCCGCAGAGGAGTCTATTCTATCCGTCAATACGGAAGCCGCCGACGAGGTGGCCCGCCAATTGCGCCTGCGCAACGTCGGCGGTCTGGTGGTCATCGACTTCATCGACATGAAGAGCAAACGCGATCAGAACGTGGTTTATAAAACGCTCAAAGATGCGTTGCGCGAAGACCGCGCCCGCACCAACGTTCTTCCGATCTCTCAGCTCGGGCTGCTCGAAATGACCCGCCAGCGTTTTGAGGAAAGCGTTTACACAACCACATACGTCGAATGCGACTATTGTGCCGGCCGTGGACGCGTCAAATCAGCGCTCACCATGAGCGTTGCGCTTCAACGCCGTCTATCCGCCGCGCTCCGTAAAGACCGGAAGGGTACCCATTCCATGAAGGTCACCGTCAATCCGGCGGTGCTGGATCGACTGCGCCGCGAAGACGAACAGATGCTCATCGACATGGAGAAAAAATTCCAGGGTCATCTCACCTTTGTTTCCGACCCGCACCTGCACATGGAGGCATTCACCATCACCAACGAACAGACTCATCAGGTGGTCTACTCCAGCATCGAAAGCGACAAGTAAAGCCGTCCGCTCTTCGGAGCGGTTTAGACGGGGAAGGGCACCCTCTTCGGGGTGCCCTTTTTTGTAGTTCAAGAAAAGAATGTTGAGGTATCTTTTTCGCATCGGGCCGGGGCTCACCCTTCGCACTTCCTTAATAGAGTTGGAAATTTATATCACACCCATCCTTGCAATCATACGCTGCCCGTGACACATCCTTTGTTTGCAGCGGGGTGCTTCGCCAAACAATCCACATGTTCAGTGGTTTATTATTCCGATTCTCAAATCTTCCTTTGGTGCCGCTGTTGATAACTGAGTACTAGGAGCCGGTTATCGACAGGAAACCCTCAAAACACCACATCTTGTGTACCCCCCAACCGAGCATTAGACATAAGATATATTATGCGACGTGACTAAAAAACCCCTGAAAAACCATCACTTTTTAAAACGCGCGGCCTGAAAACCGCCCGAAAAAATAATTGAAAAAAAATTCATTTTTTACCCGCTCCGCCGCCATGCTTTCTAAGTATTTAATGTTTTTGACTAGGATTACCAGCCAGCCGGACGGCGAAAAGTTCCTTGTTTTGCAATTTCTGCTATAGGTCATCGCGTCCGACTGGCTGGCTTAAATCATTAAAAAATCCGCTTAATTCTTTTCGCCGGAAGCCCAAAAGCCCGGCTATAATTGCTCACCCCGTAAATTTTTGGCAAGCCCGTTGCCAGCGGATCTCCGCCGCTGGGCGTGTAATATGCCGTCGGGATTGACGGATAAGACCCGACGCCAGCCGGCGGCGTAGGCCAGCCGTCCGCCCCGGCCAATATGTACGCGGTGGCCGGAATTGCGCCAACATTTGAATCTTCTTCATCAAAAACGGCGAATGTATTTGGGTCAAATTCTGGGGCTGCGCCCGAAAAATAAATTGAAGCAAGGTTCGTGCAGTTTGCGAAAGCTCCCTCGTAAACAGAAGAAACCCCCGCGCCGGCCCTGATTTCAGCTAATCCAATGCAGCCCCAAAATACGCGGTCGGAAATAGTTGAAACGCCCGGCGGAATTGTGAAGCTTGATAGCCCGATGCATCCGGCGAAAGCGTAAATACCAATACTCTTTACGCTGTCCGGCATTGTTACGCCTGACAGCCCGCGGCAGCCATAAAACGCATAGCTGCCAAGGTTCGTAACTCCGCTTGGAATTGTGATGCTTGACAAAGAGATACACGCCTGAAATGACGCGAAGCCGATTTCTACAACATTCGTGCCGAAAGTGACGCTTGAAAGTGTTTCGTTATTTATAAACGCAAACTCGCCAATTTCAGTCACCGGCAACCCGTTTATATGGTCGGGAATTGTGATTTCCGCCGGGCTGCCTGTCCAGTCGGTAATAGTGATCTGCGCGGAGTTTGTCACCCATATTAAATTTGCTTGACCGTATGCGCCCCCGAAAAGCCCGGCCAGCAGCAGCAGCAGCGCAAAGGTTTTCCGTGCCGGTTTCATTATTGCAGCTCAATGGAAACGCCCGGAGCCAGTTCAAAAGAGTTCGTCGTTAAGGCCGAATCACAAAGAGAGCGCACAACATAGCCGGAGTTTGTCGGCTGGGTTTGGGTAAATTCGCCCGGCGTTGCTGAAATAAAAACGGGCAGGCCCGGCGTTAGGCCTTGCGCCGTTATCATGCCGCCCTTCTGCATCCCCCGCGCGCTATTGGTTGACAACGCGACGGCCAGTAACCCGGAACAGCTTGCCGGGTTTGTGGAACAGGCCAACGCCCAGCCATTCGTTACGAAAGAATACAGCTTTCCGGCGGCTGTGCTGTTTGTCGAAAGGTACACCACCCCGGCGGACAGCTTCCAGCGGTCAATCTCCCGTTGTCCGAATGGATTAAAAAGGCCGCTCTGCCCGAATACCGGGAAAGCAGCCAAGACCAACAAAACAAGCACCCGTTTTTTCATTCCCCTGCCCCGATCATTACACCGGGCGGCAACCATAGCGGCCCAGTTCGCTTCATTTCGCCTTGCGGCGGGTTTGCGTCATAAATTGCGTCTGCTATCCAAGCACCTTCGGGCGCGACTTCGTAAACAGCGGCGCGGTTAAAAGTCGCGCTGGGCTTTTGTGTCGCGCACCCACTTCCGAAAACGAGCAAGCCCGGCAAGATTATTAGGAATAGTTTTGATTTCACTCTCTGCCGCCTTTCGTTTGTCGCGCCGGTCTAAAATAAGCCCGATCACCGCAACCAGCGCGGCTATTACCGCCGCGCCTATTTCTGCCCCGTTCATTTTGTCGCGTCGGCGGCCTTAATTAGCCCCCAGCATACAACGGCGGCAGGAATTAACGCCTGCCAGTTGGCAACGGTTTCCGGGTTGCTGTCCATCGCTGCCGAAATTTGCGAAAGCACCACGGCCAAAAATGCCGCAACGCCCGCCAATGTTGTTTTCCAGTTTTTCATAGTCCGCTTCCTTTCGTTATTCGTGAACCTTTCCGCACTCCGTATGCAGCGCGCGGTCTGTCACGTGCTGCCGCATTTCGTCATTTAAATTTTTAACCCATCCTTTCAGGTCGTACAAAATATAGACTATGCAGCCGTTAAGCCCGGCCAGCAACGCCCCTAAAAAAATAAGCCCGATCTCAAAGCCAAGACTCATTTTTAAAACCTCGCCGCAAAGTGTTTAATTTCCTTGCGGAATATGAACGCCAGCACCCCGGCCCCGGCCAGCACCGCCGCCACAGCAAATATGGGCTTAGAAACCGCGCTGGCTGTCGGCTGTACGATCTCGCCAAGCCCCTGCCCTATCGTATCGGCAAGCTGAATTGTTGCCTGTCGCGTTTCTTCCGGCAGCGCGCCGAAAAAATCTTGCCACCATACCCGGTCAAATGTTTTTGCTGCCGCCATTATCGCACCCCGTTCGTTGGAATTTTATCTACCCATTCAACAAGACAATTAAACCAAACCGGGTCGCCCGCCGGAGTCGAGTACCAGCCGCGCCCGTTTGAAAGTAAACACATCCATTTTATGTCGGGGTTTGCGGGCTTCATCCATTTTTGCCCCTGCCGCAACGGGTAAACCTCTATCGCGGACGCTTCATTAGAGCTAGTCGCGCTAACGCTCATTATGGTTGCAGATTGGATTTCCGAAGCTGCGTTAGTTGTGTATGTTATAGTCCAGAAATTGGTTTCCTGCGTTGACGTTACGATAGAATTTGTGAACGCTGGAGAATTGTACGCTATAGAAGCCCCGGTTTTAATTTGCCACACCGTTCCGCTTCCCGAATAGACATATTCGAAAGACCCGGTTCCGGTTGGAGCGGTGTATTGATTTTTATAAAAGCGCGGCATACCGGCAGAGCTTCCCATCGCCACAAAATTTGATCCCTTCCAAGTTACCCGCGAAGGATAATTCGTTAGGGAAAGAACGCCCTGCCAAGCAACGTAGCTGCCGCTTGCGTTTGTTACTACCGCATACGTCCAATTTGTGACGCAATACGTTGACCCGGCGTTTCGCAGCAGGCTTGCGGGCCAGTTCGCCCCGCTGCGCTGGTAAAATACCACGGCTGCGCTTTGCGCGTTGGTTGTCACGCTGGAAAACTCAAAGAGAATCGGGTTTGTGTACGCGCCCGATTGATCTACCGCCGCAAGGTAAAAATCACAGTACCGCAAAGCGCGGTTTGTATTAGCTATAACTGTTCCATTTGTGGAAACCAGCGTTTGCGCCGGTTCCACGGTAGGGATTAAAACGCGCGGCTGCGGCCTATAGGGTACGTTGAACAGGCTAGACTGCCCGAAGGCCTGCCCGGACAGCATCAAAGCCAGTATGACGGCAAAGCAACGCATTTTATACCGTTTTAAGAATGTTGACCACGGAAAGAACGCTGGCGGCTTCTTCGGCCATGAAATAAACCGCGCCCCAGCAATTTATGACGGCAGAGCCGCCAGGCAGGATACACAAGCCGCGCTTTGTGGCCGGGTCTGTGTTTTCATCCCCCCACCATATCGGGTAATCGCCGTTATTCTGAACAATACGCTCTTTGATAAGCAGGTTTGAAGCAAGCACCGTGTGCGCATCCGTTGCGACTGCATACGCCGCCGGTGAAGCCAGCGCCGGGGCGGATAAATCCATTTGAAGCCAGCCGGTGACAACGGCGCGGGTATCAAGCGGAGTTCCCAGCGCAAGAGAAAAGGTAATCAGCATATCCTGATCTGGTGACGGGTTGTGAAATTCTACATACCGGAAAACGGCAGGAATGAGCGTTGTACCGTCGGCAGATAGCCGGACGGCGGGCAGCCCTATCCCGGCAGGAATTGCCGTTGACGTTCCGCTATCCGCCGAAACAATAGGGTCAAGCGTTAGCGAGTTGGTCAGAACGGAAATGAAAGACCCGGTAAAGTTGACGCGCTTTGTTGCAAGCGGGGCCAACGTCAGCGGCAGTTTTAACATTTGCAGATTGATTGAGCTATTATCCATTATTTGCTTCTCCGTTTTCCGCGCTTCAAAATAACTACCGGCGCGACAATTACCAAAGCAGCAAGCGCGGCGAAAGCCAGCCGCCCGGCGTTGGTTTGTATGAAATTCAAAAACGGGCTTGTTTTAGCCGCCGCAAGCGTTTCCGTTGTCTGGTCGGCCAGTTTTAGATCAGGGTTTCGCCCGGCGGAAAGCGTCATAAAGTTGTTCGCATTATTGCCCAGCACGGCCACGGCGGACAGCAGCAGGTCGGCGGTGTTTTTGTCGAGTTGCTGCAAAACTGCGCTGGCCCCGTCGCCCAAAGAAAGAATGGTGCCGCCGTTGGAGCCTGTGGAAAGGTTCGTTGACGTATCGAGCGCGTAAAGCTGCCCCTCTGCGCCAACAGCAATACCGCCGCCGGTTGCTGTGGTGTCTTTTTGGGTGTTGGTTGTCTCTTGTGCCGACTCTGTGGAACTGGATGAACCGCCGCCCATTTTAGACCCCTATCGAAAAAATTGCCTCTTGAAACTCATATCCGTTTCGCTCAATAAGCCTATCCATGCCGCGCCGCCGGGTATGTATCTCAACCCGGCTGCACCCGCATTTTCTCGCAATCGCTTTGACCGTATCTTTGAGCGTCAACATAAAAGAAAATCCTTCTTCCTCTTTCAGCGCGACTCCGTGGATAATCAACAGGTGCCGCTGCCCGCTATACTGCAAGGCCCATCGCGCCGTAAAAATCCCGATCTGCTCCCACTCATCGCGCACTTCAAAAAGCGTTAAGCGGTTCGCCTTGATCTCTTGCTCAATATAGTCAAGCACTTCCGGGCCGCCCGGTTCGGCGCGCGCTATCATTCCTCGCGCGCCTTCAAACCACGGCACCGGCTTTGCGGTTATTTTTTGCGCTTCCTCGTTTTCCGCCATAGCCAAAAGCCCCCGGCAAGCAAGGCTGCGCCCAAAATAACAGAAGAAAGCCCGCCGCCGCGCCCGCCGTCCATGATTACCTTAGAACCAAAGACAGCCGCCCCGCCGTACTGCGCCCCGGTATCACCGGAGCGCGACGCTGCGCTTGACGCAAAATCAAGGCTTGGAACGGGTGCAGCAGGCATTTTTTACTTCCTCCGCGAAAGAATTAGCGCAACGATCAAAAGAGCAGCAGAGCCGATACCAACGGGCAAGGCCCAGCTTGGAATTTTAGAAGCGGAAGCGGCTTTCGCCGCCGCCGCCTGCTTTTGCTGTTCGGCTGTCATTTTGCTGTTTGCGTAGTTCGCCGCCGCTTCAAGCGCGGCCTGCGCCCCGTCGCTGTCAAGCAGGTCGGTTGCGGCCCCGGTGACTCCGCTAAAAACGTCGCCAACGGTGCCGGACACTCCGCCCCAAGCGTCAGAAAGCCAGCTCATGGTTTAAGCCGCCTTTTTGATCGTTTCGTACCATACCGACACCGTTCCGGCTGCGGCAGATCCGCCAGCGAGGAAGTTCGGAATGAGTTTGATTTCGCTCATGCCGCCCGGCAGGAAGTAAAGCGGGTTATCTTCTTTTGCGAAGTCGAGCGAAGCGAAGCCGGTTTCAACGGAACGCGCATGAAGCGACAACTGCCGGTCAATGATCTCTTTCGGAACATCGCGCAGTTGCCAATCGTTGCCGTTCAAAACGAGCGAATACTTCGTGACGGTCATGTCCGTCAATCCGCCGCTGTGGATATGTATTGCTTCATAACCAAACTTCCGGTCAATGCGCGGCAGGTTCGTTATTTCAACGTCGCCGCCGGTGACAGTTACCGGGTTGCTGACTTTGCCGATTCTCACGTGTTCGCCAAGATCTGCAATCAGGTTGTAATCAATGTCCGCGAAAACATCAATGCGGGCAACATTCGTGATTGCGCTTGCGAAGGTAACGCGCAGCACCATATCGGACAGGTCGCGCGTTCCAAGGTTGCGGACGTTTTGCGCCGCTTCGCCGCCGCGCATCGCTGCTGACGGGTCGTAGTGCATCGCGCCGGTTGTGTTCGCAGCAAGGCCGCGCGCCTTACCGTAAAACAGTTCGCGGAAGTACAAGAAAGTCGGGGTTACATCATTCAGGATGCTGAACCCGCCTTCTGTTTTGTGCGTAACGGAAAGATTGATTTTTTCAATCGCCGTTTTCACGTTGGCAATCGGGGAAGCTGTGCCTGCGCTTGCGAAGCATTGGAAAAACAGCCCGCAGATTGTTCCGTTGTGTCCAACGGGGATTGACAGGTCAAGAACGCTTGACGCTGCGGCGGCGATAGTACCGATTTTGACAGGGTTCCGAATCATGGCTTAAGCTCCTTTGATCTGGGTTTTGATTTTCGTTTTGGCGGCGTTGTAGTACGGGGCCACTTCGTTTGCAACGAGCAGGCCGACAACCACCACGGCAACCTTCGGCAGCCATTCTTTAATAAACTTCTTCATATTTTCCTTTACTTCTTCAACGGTTCAATTTCCGGCCCGTCGCACCGTGCGCCGGAAGCCTTTGAGAATTTACGGAATAATTCTGACACGGAAAAACGCGCTTCGGAATTTAAGTGCCATTTTTTCCAGACACAAAAAAGCAACCCGTTCGCGTTGAACGGGTTGCAGTCAAAAAAAGTTCGTCTTTGCTTCGGAATTTAAGCTTATTCTACGGACAAAGTGCCTCCGGGATAGTCTAGCTTCCAGCAAAATTTGTCCAAAAATGTTTCTACGCCTAGCAATTCGAGATCAAACTTTCTACTTTGAACAAAGAACGCTTCGACTTGTGTTTGCGATAATAAAACCTCTGTTCCGTCGTCTGATAAAACCTCGACTTTTATTTTTCTAAGTCGCGTTTCCTCTTCTCCGCCAACCCCGGTAATTGCTGTTTTTGTTCCGCCTGCCTTATTGAAAAGAGCAGATTCTACACGCTTTGAAAAAACGCACTTCGACGCGCCGGTATCAAACAGCGCGGAAACAATATACGGCCCCTTGTCACCCGAAAGCCTAACTTTTATCCTTTTTCTGTGCCCTTCCAGCGTCCATTGAGCGTTTTTAAACCACATAATGAACGTCCTTTTTCATTGTTGGTTCATAGAAATACTTCGCGTTCCCCTCCAAAAACTGGAAACATTTTTTTTCGTCTGAATTTCTCGCAACAATTTTCTTTGTTCCGATAACTACTAAACGCCATTCGCCGCGCTTGTGTTCCATTCTGACCGCCTGCATAACACCCTCCTAGTTTTTCTTATTGTGCCCCGGATCCGAAAAAAAAGCAACCGCCGCGCATAGTCAACAGAGCAACCGATTATCCCCGCTATGATTTCCGGGGAAACTTCCCCCGCCGCCCGCGCCTCACAAAGCCCCAGCGCGTCCCATAGCCTGTCAAACCGTTCCCGATATACCGCCGATCTGAACCGCCTCATTCAGCACCCCTTAAAATTCCCGTTTATATCAAGATACCACGCGCAGCCGATGAAGGGCTTTGATAGTCCGCGCTGCCCGATGTACTGCCCCGGCTTCAATTCAGCGGCCCGCCTAAAAATCGCGCCGTACTGCCCCGCTGCCCACTCCGCGCCTTCCGGTCGCAGCGTGAAGCAAAAGATGCTATCGCAGTTGCTCCGCACCGTAGGTGCCATTTGCGTTGGAAATTGAGATTGCACCCACATTTCAACGCCATGCGCCCGCGCAGCGTTTGGAATGAATTGCAGCCCGCCGCTATTTTTCCAATTCCAGTTCCAAGCTTCGTCAATCACAACCAGCGTATCGACAAAGCCCTTTGCCGGGGCGCGGAGCTTTTTTACTTCCTCAATCAGTCGCGCCTGCTTCATGGTTTTGAAGTCGGCAGGAAAATCTTCATATTCATCCTGCTTATTGCAGAGTAAAAAAACCTTCATGCCTGCCCGCTGGAAGGCGGTGGCCTGCGAAGCGGTCAAGACACCCTTCCCGGTTCCGGTCGCTCCTATAACCAGCGAATGGCCGCGAAATTTAAGCATCTTTTCCCGGCTCCGTGACTGGCTGCGCTGCGCTTCTGATAAACGGCAGCTTTTTCCCGATGAACTTCACGGCATTTTCCCGCACCACCTTTGCCCCAGCGTCAAACCGCGCCTTGCACTTCGGTTCCGTTTGGATTACTTCCCATCCGATGCGGCCAAGGCCCAGCGCAAGAGCCGCGCCGGGTGGAATGTCTATTGAGCGGCCCGTCTTGCGTTCGTACTCATAAAAACAATTCGCCGTGTGTGCATAAAGCCGGTTGCGCTGATTCAAGGCCTCAACACCCAGAACCATTGAAAGCCCAAAAAAATACAAGTCGGCGGAATTTTCAGCGGAGCTTGTCAAATCAGCGTGTTTTTGAGCAACTTTGAGCTGTTCGGAAACTTCCCTTTCCTGATTTTCGGCCTGATTTTTATCAATTTCGTGATCTGACAGCGGAATTTCGGTTCCGGCTGGAATTTCATTTTCTGGCGGATTTTCGCCATTCCAGAGCTTGGAAAAAGTGTCTTTGATTCGCTGTCCGGCTGATTTTTTCGCCTCTTTTTTGAGAAGGAATTGCCCCTTGCTGCCGACTATCGGCTGCCCGCCTTCCGCCTTGTGAATTTCCGGGTTAAACGTCACGCCCCACTTATCCACCGCGCCGCCGATCTGTGCAGGGGCCGCTGCTTCGGAAATTTCGGCTATCACTTCCGCCGTTTTCTTCAAGCCGTCGCCCGGTGTTTGCTGTAAATCAAGTTCATCACTCATTTTTTCCCCTTGTTTTGTTCTGCCGCCCGCTCCGCCAATGTTTTGAAATTCGTATTTTTCGGCTGTTCGACAAGCGGCGAAATTTGCCGCTCTACACGTTCCCGGCTTGTCATTCCCGGCGTTGGTATAAATCCCGGCCCGCCCATAATTTCACCCTTTCACAAAAACGCCGCACCCGGCGCGCACTCCGATTTTTTTAATCAAGCCAGCCGCCTTCAATTCAGAAAAACGGCCTGAAATGCAATTCATTCCAACGCCCCAGCTTTCGGCCAGTTCCCGGCAGGTCAGGCCCGGAACTAAATCGGCACTATTGCCGCTTGCGCCTTTGATCGCTTCAAAAACGGCCTTCCGCTGGGCGGCGCGGTGCTGTAGGTTCTTGCGGTTGGCCGCTGCGCTTTGCGCGTTGCCGCCGTGTTTCCGTTCGCATACGTCAAAAAGGTCGGTTTGCAGCATAGTTAGCTCCCTATTTTTTCCACGTTGCGCCGATCTACACAATCAAGCCCGCCGTCGTCATAGCTGACTTTTACAAGTGACACCCTGCGGCCTTCTGTAATCTTCGTTCCGACGTATGCGAGAAACCGCGCCGGGCGGAAGTGGCTGCGCTGCTTTGCGTCGTCAAACACGTTGACGCGACACCCGAAGCCCATCCGGGCAGACTGTTTTTTTTCTGTGGTCGCTTCTGTGGTCATTTTTTTCCCTCCTGTTTTTTGTCATCAAAAATTTTACGGCAGCGAGCGAGCAGAGCAGCGGCCCGGCTGTTCGGTTCCTCCCCGGCTTTTAGTTCGCTCCAAAATTCAAAGAGCAGATCGCGGGCGTGTTTGCAGGCAACTTTATCACCCAGCGACGGACAGGATTTTTCTGCCTGATTTTTTGCATACGATTTCAGCCACTTTGAAAACGCTCCCATGCCGGGGCCGCTGAATTCGTTGCAGATCGTGCAGGCAATCGAAGTCACATCGTGCTTTGCGAAGTCGGCGAATGATTCGAGTTTCACTTTCCGGGCTGTTTCCGGTTTGTGCAGGATGAGAAAATTTAACCCTCGACCCTTGATCTCTTCTTCATGGTCAAGGGGCTTGGTTTGGTTAGGCTTGGTTAGACTAGGCTTGGTAGTATGTTCCTTAGTACCGTCCTTAGTAGGCTCCTTAGTACCGTCCTTAGTAGGCTCCTTAGTACCGTACTTAGTAGGCTCCTTAGTACCGTACTTAGTAGGCTCCTTAGTACCGTCCTTAGTAGCGAATTCTTTTTGTGATCTGGCAAGGTTGCCTTTGATGTAAGTCGGCGCGTGATCGTGCCAATCATGGACGGTCAAACGGTGCTTTTCGTGAGCGTCCAGCCACCCACAACTGGTCAAGGTTCCTATCAGTTCGTCAGCATCCCCCGCCCATTCCAGAGAGGCACAAATATCCTCGTTTGAGTGCCTCCCTATGTCACCTTGCGGAGCGTTGGCACAAGTGAACTGCCATAGAGCTTCCAGCAGCCCTACGGCCTGCCAATGCGGAAGATTTAGGCGGCGTTTCAGCTTCTTGAATTTGACACTTTCAAGCGCGGCGGATTTCATCGCGCACCCCCTACCGCGCCGACGGCCAAGCCAGCCACTACAAAAACACAAAAAGAACCAGCGAATGACACATCAAAGGCCGCGCATACGATACCCAGCACAACCCCCGCAACCCCGGAAACAAAAACAGTTCGCTTCATTCTGCACCCCGGCAAAGAACATTGAAAACTTCTTTCCAAGCAGAGCGCGAAACGCTTGTGCAAAGCTGCGCCTTGATCTGTTCGCGCATTAGTGCGCCGCCTATGAAATACCCGATTGCAAAGCCGATCAGAATACCGCCGATAAGTGTCATTTTTTCTCCCTGTTTTTTGGTTCAAAAAGGTCGCAAGTGCGAGCGAGCGCGGCGAATAGGTAGCAATCGCCTTTGAAGGTCTTGCGTGTACAGCGAAAGCAGTTGGCCCCGCGCTGGCGTTTATAGCCGGAGCAGTCGCAGCACGTTCCGGCAGGCCGGAAATTGTTTTTACCGTTTGGAATTTCCCTTACGATCTGCCCGGTTGCTTCGCTGATTTGCGACGTGGTGACTTCGGCGGGCATTGGGTTGTCCACGTCGATCACCAGACGGCCCGCCCTCATTTCCTCAACCTGCGCCGCCGTTAGGCGGATATGTAATTCAGTTGCCATAAGTTACCGATTGGAACCGCCGCCCTGCCCCTGTAGAGTCGGGGACAGGAAAGAACCCGGACAGAACAGGAAACAGGGGGCGGAAATGGAAATTATAATTGGAATTATCGCGGTCATTGTGGTTTCGCAGTTTGTTTGGATTGTGCTGACTGTGAGAGCGATTTACCGCAGACTTCACATGATTGATGCTGAATTAAGTGGGCACACAACTGGACGGCTAAAAGGTCAACATCGCTGCGAAGATTGCGAAGCGCGGCGATTAAAAACGCATTGACCACCACCACCGCCAGTAGAAAAATGATGAAGGTTTCTAGGTTCATGGTTAGCCTAAAACCGGCTCGTTTTTATCTTTTGAAGAGGTTAGTTCGGTTAATTCGTAATCGTCGTTCCCATGCTTTAGCCAAACCGTGTCCTCTTCGCTAAAGTGGCTTAGGAAATCCAATAGACTTTTAACTTTCATGCCCTGCTCCCTGTTTTTGGTTGTTCGTTCCGTCACGGTGACGGCACTTTAGGAACAAAAAAAACGCCTATTTCGCGGTGCGAGATCCAGCGTCTTTAAGGGCTACGAATCGAAGATAATTCGATACAGAGCGGCCATCCAGATTTGCTACACGCTTCAAAAGTTCGTTTTCCTTGCGCGAAAACGTAACATTTATGCGGATATTTTTATCTGCTATGGCCATGCGGGTATATTCCCGCTTTTCTGTTTTTCTCGCAACCACTTTCTTCCCTCCGTGCTATCAAACTGCCATCACCATACGAGTTTTTTGAACACCGTCAAATCTTTTTGGTGCCATCACCGGAAACGCACCGTGCCGTCATCTGATATATTATGCGACGTTAAGCATAGAAAGCTGGAATATGAGGGAATCTGATGATTTTCACTTAAGTCAGCCGCATGATCACTTAAAGTTCGGTTCCTCGCGGGTAAAACCCCTCAGGGACTCGTCTTCGCAGTCGGGAATTCCAGTGTTCGGAACATCTACTGCCAACAAGGCGAATGCCGATTCATATTCTCCTTGGAACTTATCTGTTGGAAACCCACCTGTCGGGTCCGGAATTGGAAACAACAGATTCAGCCCCTTAAAAAATTAGACCCAAAGCCCGCCCAAAACTCAACAGTTTCAAAATACCGGGGTTAATTTTTTTCGGCAAGTCCGGCGCGATCGAACGGCCAGCAGACAAAGAATGCCGGACCGAGAATCTGCCGACGGTTGACGGGTCCGAAGTAGCGTCCGTCCAGACTCTGGCGGGTGTTGTCGCCGAAAAACAGATATTGGTCGTCTGGCGTCGTGATCGAGTCGCCAGGTTTGCCGATCAACGCCGGCGGAACGGATCGGGAATCGGCGAATTGATAGCCGTCGTAATGCGGGTTGCTAAAGATTTTATCGAAGCGCGAATCGGTTGGTTTCTGGCCATTCACCAGCAGGTATGGCGGAGCAACCGAGATGGTTTCGCCGGGCAGGCCGACCATACGTTTAATGTAATAGGCATCTCTACGAACCTGCGGATGGGTTAGTTCGCGGGTGTCGAAAACCGCGATATCCCCCCTCTTCGGCCGGACAAAATTGTATTTGATGCGGTTGACGAGAATGTAGTCACCACTCTTCACGACACCTTGAACCATCGGGTCGCCAGCTTTCAGGTCTTCGCCAAAGCGGCAAAACGAAATCAGTTTGTTCGGAATACGATGCGCGGCATTACCGATATAGAGTGTGCTGGTTTCGTCTGAGTTAATCTGTCCATAGAGGTGCGGCAATCCGTCGGCTCCCATTTGCGTCCGGATGCGTCCATCGGCCTTGGCCCGGACAATTTCATACCGTTCGCCGAAAAGAACCATATTGGCAATTTTCGCCAGCGGATTGCCGGATTTTATGGTCGATTCCTGTTTAATTGTAATCCCGTAAAGCGTCGGCTGCATCGAGCCGGTCGGGATTTTAAACGGCTGGAAAAAATAGGCACGAATGGCCATGGCGGCGGCAATGGCCACAAACAGTACTTCGACGTTTTCACGGATTTTTGGATGCTTGCGCGGTGGAGCCACTTTTTCACAGGTTTTAATGACCGCCTCGCCTGCTTTTTCCATCAACTCCCCTTCCCCGCTCTTGCGGGCAGCGCGGGCGATCTGTTCACCGGTGCGCAACTGTTCGAGAGCCTTCGGGTCGGCGATGTCCTCATGCATATGCCGGATATGTCTGGCATAGTGCAGAACCTCTTTGAGTTCTTTGCGCGCTTTCCGGGTTTTGAAAAATTTCATGTCGCCTATTCCTGCTTGGTTTTGAGCACCGCGATGAACGCTTCCTGCGGGATGTTCACTTTGCCGATACTCTTCATTTTCTTCTTACCCTCTTTTTGACGTTCGAGCAGTTTACGTTTGCGGGAAATATCGCCGCCGTAGCACTTGGCCGTCACATCTTTCCGGTAAGCCTGAATCGTTTCGCGGGCGATAATCTTGCCGCCCAAGGCCGCCTGAATGGCCACGGTAAACGCCTGCTTCGGAATCACCTCTTTGAGGGATGCGCACATCTGGCGTCCGCGCGGGATCGCTTTGGAACGGTGCACGATCGACGAAAAGGCATCGACCGGCTCGCTGTGAATCAGGATATCCATCTTCACGAGATCGGACAGGCGGTAGTCGGCATATTCATAGTCCATGGAGGCATAGCCGCGGCTGATGCTCTTGAGCCGGTCGTAAAAATCGATCAGCACTTCATTGAGCGGCAGGTCGCAGGTGAGCATGACGCGCTGAGCGTCAATCGAGTCGGTGTGAATGATCTCGCCGCGTTTTTCCATTACCAGCTGCATCATGTCGCCCAGACAAACCGTCGGCGTGATGATGGTCGCTTTAATGAACGGCTCTTCCATGGTTTCAATCACGGTCGGATCCGGCAGATAGGTCGGATTGTCGATTTCAAGCGTCGTACCGTTTCTGAGTTTGATGCGGTAGATAACATTCGGATAAGAAGCGATGATATCAAGATCGAATTCGCGGCGCAGGCGCTCCTGCACGATTTCCATGTGGAGCAGACCGAGAAATCCGCAACGGAAGCCGAAGCCGAGCGCGACGGAAGATTCGGACTGATACGAAAAGGCGGCATCGTTCAGCCGCAGCTTATCAAGGCCTTTGCCGAGTTTTTCGTAGTCGCTGGTTTCAATCGGATAAATACCGGCAAAAACCATGGGATGGATTTCTTTGAAGCCCGGCAAGGCATCCGTAGCCGGATTGCGCAAAGAAGTCATCGTGTCGCCAATCTGGATTTCCGAAGAGTCTTTGATGTTGGCGATCACGTAGCCGACGGTTCCCTCGGTCAGCTCCTTACGGACTTCCTGATCGGGCGTAAAGACGCCGACTTCTTTGATTTCATATTCCTGGCCGGTGCTCATCATGCGCACTTTTTCGCCAGCCTTCAGGTGGCCGCTAAACAGGCGCATGTAAACCACCACGCCGCGGAAAGCGTCGTATTTGGAATCGAAAACGAGTCCGCGTGTGGCGTTGTCCTTTGACGGCGTAGGCGATGGAATGCGCTCCACGACCGCTTCGAGCAGTTCCGCCACCCCCAGCCCGGACTTGGCGCTCACTTGCAGACAGTTCGTCGCATCAATGGCGAGCAGCTCTTCGATCTGACGCGCCACAAGTTCCGGCTGTGCGCTGGGCAGTTCAACTTTATTCAGGACGGGCACAACCGTCAGGTTATGCTCGGCGGCCAGAAACGCATTGGAAACCGTTTGGGCTTCAACACCCTGCGCGGCATCCACAACAAGGATGGCTCCTTCACAGGCCTGCAGACTGCGGGAAACTTCGTAGGAAAAATCCACATGACCGGGTGTGTCGATCAGGTTGAAAAGATATTCTTTGCCGTCTTTCGCAACGTACTTCATGGAAACCGGATGCGCCTTGATTGTGATGCCGCGCTCGCGTTCCAGATCCATAGCATCGAGCACCTGCTCTTTCATTTTGCGGGCTTCGATGGTGCCGGTCAGTTGCAGGATACGGTCAGCCAGCGTGGACTTGCCGTGGTCAATGTGGGCGATAATCGAGAAGTTCCGGATGCGGGAAAGGTCAGTCATTTTAGATTTTCGATTGGAGATTTCAGATTTTTGAACAATAGACGGCTTCGGCATTTGCGCGCATTTGCGCGACAGCCGCCTTCATATCCGGAGCTTTAAACAGCGATGTGCCGGCCACAAACAGGTTGGCACCGTGCGCCGCCGCTGGCTTCACGGTTTCCAGATCAATGCCGCCGTCAATTGAGATCAGCATGTCCGGGTAGCGACTGCGAACCGCCGCCACCTTGGCCTCGGCGGCGGCAATATATTTCTGGCCGCCGAAACCGGGGTTGACTGACATGATGAGCACTTCATCTGCCAGCCCTTTTTCCAAACATTGGAAAATAGATTCCACCGGTGTCGGCGGATTCACCGTGATGCCGCTTTTGCAGCCGAGCCCGCGGATTTTTTTAAGGGTATCTTCGACATCACAGTCGGCCTCAATATGAATCAGGATCGTGTCCGCGCCAGCTTTGGCAAATGCCTCGATGTGATTTTGCGGCTGAAGCAACATCAGGTGAACATCCATTGGCAGATTTGTCACACGGTCGGCCATAGCGACCACGGCGGGCCCCATGCTGATATTCGGAACAAAAACACCGTCCATAATATCCATGTGGATCTGGTCGGCCCCTGCCCTTTCGCACTGACGGATGGCGGCTTCCAGATTCCCCATATCAGCCGCCAGAATGGACGGCATAATTTCAATCTTCGGCATACTGTTTCCTTGGAAAAATGTGAGCAGGGAAGCTACCCGACCTGTTCTCAAAAAGCAAGAAGAGCGGGCTTTATTTGCCGCCGGAAACAAAAAAACCGCCCCAGATGTCCCAAGGGCGGTTTTCGAGAAAAGTCGGTGGATTTACCAGTTGATAACCGGCTTGGTGCTCTCTTTGCGAATTTCCTGTTCGTCGGCCCAGACAAGTTCTCCGGTCTTGAGATCTTTCAGGAACATAGAGAATTTGTAGTACTGGTCGGTTGTGCGACCATCGACATTCTTGATTTCCGACAGTGTTCCGGTCAGATACATATCCAGCGCGGTCTGCTGTCCAGCTTTGACCGCCTTAGAAGAGTCGACCAAACCCAGCTGATTTTCCTGATTGATCCGTTCGACATCCGTCGCCGCCGTTCCGATCGACGACCGATCCACAAAGCGGAACATACCGGAGCGCAGAAGTTGCATGCGAACCGACTCGGTCAGACTGATCATATCAATGTGCTGCATGGTGCGGTTTTTCATCGGCTCGACATCCAGTACAGGACGGCGGCCGCCGACGGCTTCTTTAACACCCGGAGCAACGAGCAGAGATTCCACCATCTTCTCGACGGTGCGACGAATATCCTGCGGCTCAATTCTGGTCGTCGAAGCTGTGCGATCAAGCGGCACTTCCTTCACCTGGGTGGCGCATCCGCTTAGAAGCGTTGCGCAGCAAATCAGACACAGCGAGAAATATACTTTTTTCATATGCATTGTTCCTTTCGTTTATTCAGCTTGAGATGTTTCACGGACACGGACTTTGGAGGAAACCGCTGCGGGCGAGTTAGCCACACCGGTCACCGTCACCCCGTCGTGTCCTTCGATGATCAGATTCCGGTAGGTCTTAGTCTGGGGATCGATTTCCATGCCATTGGCATCGAACCAGCAGATGCGGTAGTCAACACGCAGCACTTTGTTGCGGTCAGATGCCAAGGTGATGTGAACCCGCTTTAAGCCGTTGACCTCATCATAAGTTGTCTTTGTCACGGCCACACGGTGTGCCAGACGGGCGTTCTCCGTAATAATCGTGGATGCCCCGGTCAGGTGGTCGGTCTTAACGATTGTTCCAGAGGTATTCTTGCAGCCGCTGAGTCCGGCCAGACCTGCCGCCACAATGGCAACGGTGATCATGCTTTTTGATATTTTCATAATACAGTCTCCTTACTGGTTACTGATTCAACGCCTGGGTTGGTCGAGATCGTTTCATTCACGACGCCCGATACTCCGTTTGTGTAAAAAGGATTATTAAACTGCTGATAGGTCGGTGGCAATCCTTTCCCTGATAATGAAGCGGTCGCCGCAACTGCGATTCCGCCGGTATCGGCAATCCAGATCAACCGGGTTTCGCCTTCGTTTACTGTAATCGGAATGGTCAAGGTTGCTCTGCTGACCGGACTGCGGCATTCCAGCATATGCGTTCCGGCCGAAATGGATCCTCTATAAAGTTGTGTCGCCATCGGGATGGAATACCATGCGCGAGTATCCGAAGTGGAAGCCAGCGACGAAACCGCATTAATCGCCATCATGCCCAGTTTCATCATGTCATCATTCTGATTGTTGACCACCTGCTGTGCGGCAACTTTGGTTACAGCCCGGGTAACATTGCGAACCACGATACCGGGCATTTTTTCTTTCAGGTCGCGATAGGCAAGCGACTGAAGATAAACCGCTGGCTCCGCAACGCCAAGTTCCTCGCCATTTTCCACAAGGGTCAGCGGAGACGGTGTATAAGCTGGATCGCTGTAAAAAGGAAAATCAACCGATACCAAGGTGATCGCACCACGGAAATCGGGAATCGGGAGCGGAATTTTTTCAGCACGGCGCTGAGAAATCAACGAGTCCTCATAGAGCACAACAATTTCAGTTGATCCGCGCGTCAGACTCTTCACGTCCATATTGTTCTGCAACACCAGATCAAGGAAGGCCTGCCGATCCTGCGTCTGCAAAAGGCGGAGAAAATCTTTTACGATGCACGGATTTTGCGGAGAAAGCTCCCATGCCTTGCGATAACAGAGCGTCGCATTGGCCGTATCGCCCTGCTTTTCAAAAATCAGCCCGCAAAAATACCACGCCAGTCCGTTTTCATGAGAACTGCGCGTGCGCTCCAGCGCCGGCCCCATCGTTTCCATTTTGGCGTTGACCGCCGCCATCGCCTTGGCCTTCGTGGCATCAGCTGTTGTCTGATTATTCCCCACTTCCTTTGAATATTTCTCCGCAATCGCATCCTGAGCAAACACGGTTCGCCGCGCTTCAACGCCAGCTCCCTGAGGATCACCGCTGAACAGATAGTTGAGCGTCTGATAGTGCAGGAGTTGAATAATTTCATACGGCGAGAGCTGATACTTGCGAACGGTATCATCCGCAACAGTCGAAGCGGCAACGGTCGAACCAAGCGACCCGACCCGGATAACCGGGCCGGTTTCGGTTTCCTCAAGAACCTTGTCGATGGCCGTCGCGAAATCAGCGCGGCTTCCAGCGAAGTCGCCCGAAAGCATTTTTATGCGGCCACTCTCGAGATAACCGAGATCCTTGCTGAATGCGCTCAGCTTCAGCTTTTCAGACCACGTCAACGCCGAGGCCATATCACCGGCTTTCAGCCTTGTGAGGGCGATTCCAGAACCTGCGCTGTGCGTTGCACACCCTGCTGTCAACAGAGTTACGGCAACGAGCAGAAGCCATCCTGCACGATTAACATGAACATACGGCATCAACGCACTCTTTCTGCAATCACCGGCCGACGGCGTTGATCAAACCCTGCTGCTGGATTTCTTTTTTCTCCAGATTGATTTCGCTGCCTTTGTTGCCGACCGAAACATCGCGCCACGCGGCGGTATCGAAGTTGACCTTCACTCCTTTTAGCGCCATCGCTTCGGCGTAGTCCTTGGCAATCTGCGCTTTCAGTTTTTCCAAGGATTGGAAACGTTGCAGGCCGGCGTCGGAAAGTTCCAGACCGACTTTGAAGTTGCTGCCGTTTTGAATGTTAACGGTCTGTTGCCAGTCTTTCATCCACTGGCGCGAAATACGCATCTGATGCATCCCCGGAGCGACCTGAAAGGTTCCCGGTGAAGAGCCGACCGCGGCTCCGTCAATTTGAACCGTCGCCCCGCCAACGACATGGCGCATTTCATCGAGCAGCGCATTCGGAGCCCGCACACCGGATTCCAGTCCTTGGATCAGTTCATCAATAGTCGTGCTGACCGTAAAGCTGACCAGCTGAACCGGAGCCGCCTCAACACGGCGCCAGGTCTTCGATTTCTCAGCAATCTTTTCGCCGGTTTCTTTGGCCCAGGCATCCAGCAGATCGTTGTAATAGAAACTCGCATCGGTTCCAGCGGCATTTTCTGCGGTCACCGGATACTTGCGTGTCCAGTTGTCGCCATAAACCGACGACCCCTGCACGGCTTCATTGACTTTAACCGTCATGCGAAGCGCGAAACTGACCATCTGCTTGCCGCTCACGGTCAACGAAGCACGGTCTATCGAAATAATGGAAGCCGTCATCACGTAGTCCGCGCCGAGCATTTGGCCAACGCGCACCGTTGAGCCGCCGGTAAAAACGCCATCAACCAGCCCGGCACGCTCTTCCGCCGTGGTAACCTTAAAGCGGTTAAAACCGGAAGCAATTTCGGCCTGATCCATAACAATCATCCCTGCCCCGGCCAGTTCGGCGGAAATCCGGTCGCGGACGCCGTCGACCATATCGTCCATTCCAGGAACCTTACTCTGGTTTTTGACAAAGATGGCGATTTTCGGACTCACAGCCGGAGCCTGTGCTGAGGCAAATGAACCGCACAGACAAGCCAGCACAAACAGAGGGATACATTTTTTAATATTCATAGGGTTTCCTTTGTTTATATTATTAGAAGAGGAAGTTAAGAACCGGCAGGAAAGGAACGTCGCTGTTTTCAATCACATTGACGACACCAATCTGGCATCCCCGCATAAGACGCGTATGATTGACCACCCCGATCTGAAGTCCGGACATATCATCGGCGCCGTTGAAAAGACCAATTTGCAGCGCGCTAACCTGATGAGAAACAACATTCACCAGCCCGACCTGAAGTCCGGTAAAATCCTTCTCAACATAGTTCACCACAAAACAGGCTTCCAATCCGATCACATCGCCCGTTGCATGATTCACCAGAACACCAGCATCCACTCCGGTTAAATTTCTGCATTTGCCATAAAAAAGATCAACGCGCAGCCCGCAGACATCCCATTTTTCAGACGGAGCCTGTGCAGGGTTGAACCAGCCCATCATGACAGGTGTCATGGGGGTCGGCTCTTCGGCGGAAACGGCTTGTATGCTGGCAGTCAAAACCAGCGCTATTACGATCATCAACCACATACTTTTCATACTGTTCCTCCCGGAGTTATCGACGGCTAAAACGAGCTAACTGCCGCACATTCTGGGAACACAGCCCCTCTAAAACAAGAAGAAAACCTGCCCTTCGAAAACGAAAAACAATCCTTGCTGTACGCCATACGATCTAGTTAAATGATCACAATCGGAAGAGGTTCGGAAAGGGTTCCGGAACCTGCAGAGAGGATACAAAAAGGTAGCCAAAAGCTAAGGAGAAGTTGGATTATGGAAAAGAAACTGGTATGTGGGATGATTATTGGTGTGTGCATAGCCACAATAGGGTTTTCCCAGATCAATGTGAACACGGATGTGGACACGATTAAGGCCGAGGGAAAATCTAAAGTCAACACGGGTGTCAAGGTTGGCGGGGCGAATGTTCAGAACTCAAGCATTAACGTCAACACGGAAGTGAAGAGCATTGATGCGGCCAACAACTCGAAAGTCAACACGGGTGTCGACTTGACCGACTCGAAAGTCAAGGATTCGGTTCTCAACGTAACAACCAAGGGATCAAACCGAGATTTGACAATTAAAGCGACGGACGGCTCTTCTGTAAATACCGGTATCGAGGCAAAAGGCAGCAAGATTGAAGGATCGAAGATCAACGTAAATACTGGCGTGGATATTATCCAGGCGACCGGCGGCTCGAAGATCAACACCGGCGTAGAAGCCAACAACTCGAAGATCAAAGATAGCGAAATCAACGTCAGCACCAAGAGCGCGCCGCGCCGCGATCCGTTGGCCGAGGGCAAGTCAGAAATCAACACCGGCGTAATCGCCAACAAGTCCGAAATCAAGGGATCGAAGATCAACGTCAACACCACGACTACCGATGATATCATCGCCAAAGACGGCTCCAAGATTAACACGGGTGTGATCGCCAACAATGCGAAGATCGAAGGTTCGCAGTTGAACGTCAATACAACTGCTGGACGGATTGAAGCAACTGGTGGTTCAGAGATCAACACGGGTATCTCGGCCAACAATTCATCCATCAAGGGTTCTAAACTGAACGCAGCAACCACGGTCGAAACCTTGAAGGCTGAGGGCGGCTCGAAGATCAACACCGGGATCAAAGTGGACAATGCCAAGGTTGAGAACATGAACATCAACGTCAAAACCTCCGCCAAGAGCATTGAGGCGAAGGGCGGCTCCACCGTCAACACCGGCGTGACAACTGATCGATAATCGCAGCATGCTTAAATGACCACGAAAAGGACAGCCTGCTGGGCTGTCCTTTTCGCTACGGGAGGAATTGAAATGGCTCTTTCACGTTTGTTTTTAGCTGTCGCCGCTCTTTTTATTCTGAACGGCACTACCCTTCAAGCCGCCGACGAAACGCCAATCGAGGTTTCAGCCCAGGGTGAGTCGGAAACCTCCTATGATGCCGCTGAGCAAGACGCTCTGCGCACCGCAGTTCGTCAAGCCGTCGGTGTCGCGCTCGAATCCCAGAGTAAGGTTGTGGATTTCACCCTGATCCGCGACGCCATGATCACCCGCGCCAATGGCTATGTGCGCTCGTACAATGTCACCGACAAACGGCGCTCCGCTAACGACACCTACGTAGTCAAACTGCGCGCGGAATGCGTGCGCGGAAAGATGGATAACGACTTCCTCGCCATTCAGAATCTCATCGAACTGATGGGTCGTCCCCAGTTTTCCGTGAAAATCGAAATCAAACCCGGTAGCGAACCGGGAATCGACAGTTGGGTTGAGGGCGCGTTCATGGACGAGCTCGACAAGACCGGTCTGGCTGTACTCGACGGTAAGACCGCCAGTGAGGCCACAGAACGCGAGTACCAGCGCGCCCTCGCCGCCGGCAACGCAAAAAAGGCCAACCAGCTGAAGTTAAAAATGGGTGCGCCCTATGGTGTCACCGTGACAGCGACCGGCAGTAAGAAGGCGGAAGAGGTGTACGGAGCCAAGATGAACATGGCCGTCGTCGAACTGAAAGCCGCCGTCAGTCACCGCGACAGCGCCGAGATTTTAGCCTCCAAGAACGCTGCGGGCCGCGCCGGCAGCTCCGACAGTACCGGTCTGCAGGACGCCTGCAAGAAGGCCGTTGCCACCGTCTTTCCGGAGATTATGGATCGCATCCTCTTCCACTGGACGCGTGACCTGGACATTGGCTCCTCGATCACCTTGGAAATCTCTGACTCCAACTACGCAACCGTCGCCGCGCTGGTCGATAAATTGCGCAAAGTGGAAAACGTGACTCAGGCGGAAATTGTCGAGGCACCGGAGGACGGCATCGCCGTAGTCCGGATCATCGGTCGAATCAAGGCGGAGGCGATTGCCAGCCAGCTTTCCAAACTTAGCGGTGGTAAGTTTGAAGGCAACATCAGCGGCCCGCGTAAAGTCACCGCCCGCCAAACCAACGTGTCGACCGGCCTGTTGATCCCGGCCCTTATCGTCGGAACCCTGCTCGTCGCCGCCATTCTGGGTGCCGTCTTCATGATGCGAAAAAAACGAGTATAAAAAATGAACCATCGGCAAATGCTTTTACTTTTATGTCTGCTCTTGTTCGCGGCCGGTCCTGCGAGTCACGCCCAGACGGTTCAGGATATGGAAGGGAAACTTACGCCTGCCGCAATCGCGCTCCGCGATGCGCTGAATCAAAAGAATCCTGACGGCAAGGAGCTGACGATTGCCACCGTGCCGCTGGTGGACACCGAACAAAGCGTCCGCAAGCTGGGGGTGGTGGTTGCGCAAATCGTCGAGCGCCAACTCCTTGTCTCAAAACCGGAGTGGTTGCGTGTCCAGTCACGGCTTAACCTCACCAGTGTCATGGATGAGCAGAAGCTCTGGATCACCGACGTGGTCAAGGAAAACAAAAAGGAAAACAGCGCCCCCGCTGGTTTTTTAGAAAAGGCGGACTTCCTGATTGTCGGCGTCGTGACTCCCGGCACAGAACAGATCAACATCGAATTGCGCCTGATCGGCACACGCAACGGCAACGTGCTGACCGCGCAAACCGTCAGCACACCAAATACTCCGGCGATCCGGGAACTGTTAAAATACATGCGACGGGGCGCGGGGCGCGGGGCTGATGATATCGCAATCGTCGACAATATCAGCATCGCAGTGACCGCCCAGCGCGAGGGCGCTCCGGGTGCTCCGGTAAAGGAATGGCTGGTCAAGGAGGGGGAGACTTTGAAGGGCGGCAGAGACCAGTTTAATATCCGCTTCACCGCAGACGCCGATGCCACCGCGTATGTATTCCTGTTTGGATCTGACCAGCAGGCCGCGCTCCTCTTCCCCTGTGAGGATTGGGAGGCACAGTTCGAGAGGCAATTCGGCCGCAAGGCGAAAGCGCGTGACAATTACTGCCGCGCCGACATGGAATACAGCGTGCCTGGCACTGATGCCGCCGGCCAGCCGCGTTATTTCAAGCTGGATACCACTCCGGGGCTTAATACTCTCTACGTCTGCGCCAACCGTTCCGACATCCATAATTATCAAGAGATCGCAGAGCGGCTGACTAAAGCCGGCTCGCACGAGGCACGCCTCAAAGTTCTGAGCGATACGTTCAAGATTGACTGCGTAAAAACTTTTTCCTTCAACCAAGACGCCGGTAAATGACGGCAGAAACACTCCTATGACTATACCAAAGACCCTTTCATTCCTGCTCGTGGCATCCCTGGCTCTCGCCGCCGGGTTTGCCAGTCCCACATACGCCGCCGGCGAAAAATGGGCGTTGCTCATCGGCGTGGACAAGTGCGAGGCGGTCGGCGAGCTTAAAGTTTGTTCCGCCGACGCCCTCGCGTTGAAATCCGTTCTCGAGCAGATCGGCTATCCGGACAACCACATCACCGTGCTGGTGGACAATAACCAGTCCAACATCAATGCCCTGCCCACCATTGGCAACGTCGAGCGCGCCATCAAAAGGCTGGCTCAGGTGGCGGAGGCGGACGACAAGATTCTTTTTTTCTTCTCCGGCCACGGTGTTACCCACAACGGAACCAGTTTTCTTGTACCAACCGACGGCGACCTGACCAAAGGCGTGAGCCTGACGTGGGTCAAGGATCAGTTCGCCGCCTGCAAGGCCAAAGAAAAGGTCATGATTCTCGATGCGTGCCATTCGGGAGCCGCCAAAGGCGTTAGCGGCATCACCCCCGAC
>CAIKWE010000026.1 GCA_903831085.1 uncultured Verrucomicrobiota bacterium
GCTCTTTCACGCGCCGGACTGGGCGGTGTTCTACGAGCAGAACTTTGCCGACATTCTGGTGATGCATTGCGGCACACGCTTTATTGCCGCCATCGAAGCGGAGTCCACGCCCCGCAACGTTATCCGCAACCTGACTCGCAATCTGGCTTATGAATGCCACGCGGTCGCTGTGATTTCACTCAACGACCGGTTTCACGGGCAGATTGAGAAGAAGGCGTTACAGCTGGCGGCGGCCCGCAATCAGAAAAACATCCGCGTGTTTCGCTATCAGGATCCGGCACTGCAGGAACTCTTCAATTGGATCGATAAACTGACCCGCACCCATGTGCGGGTCCGGGAGGCAGGCGCATGAAAAAACAGAAGTCAGATCATGAAAAAACCGCCGAAACCATTGCCGAAATCCTGGTCAGCGTGCTGATCCGGCGTTTTACGGAAGATAGAGAGGCAACACGGACAGAGAAGGCTTGAGGTTAGTTTCTACGTATGGTCACACAACACACATGAAAACGAAAAAACAGCTCCATCTCGACCAAGCCGGACAGGCGCTTTATGCGCTTTCCATGCCCGAGCTCCGCGAACGTTTTGCGGAGTGTTACGGGTACGTAACCACCTCCCGTCAGAAACGACATCTCGTTAGCCGGATTCGTTGGGCAATGCAGCGGGATGCTTTTGGAGATATCAGCGATGCCGCCCGGAACAAAGCGCTTGCCATCGCGGATGACCGTGATGTGCGGGAACGGTTCCCGCATAACAGGCCGGTTTCTGCCGATGACGGCAGTCCGGCAGTAACCATTGCCTACCGGCCCAAGGATGTTCTGCTGCCGGGCACGGTTCTTCGCCGCAGCTATCAGGGAGATGATGTACGCGTGCTGGTGCTAGAAAACGGGTTTGAATGGAAAGGGCAGATTTTTAAATCCCTTTCCGCTGTGGCACGTGCCGTTACCGGAACCCGCTGGAACGGACGGCTCTTTTTCGGACTGACGAAAGGAGGCGCACAATGAACACGCCTGATCCCGTACCCGTTGCTATCTACACCCGCAAATCCACCGACGCCAAGGTGGAGCAGGAGGTGCATTCGCTTTCCGTGCAGCGTGCATCGGCCGAGAGCTTCGTCGCTTCACAACAGCATCGCGGATGGTTTTGCCTTCCCGAAAAATATGATGATAACAACATCAGTGGCGGAACCCTGGAGCGTCCGGCACTTCAGCGGCTCAAACAGCATATCTGTGAAGGCCGGATCAAAGTGGTTGTCATTAACCGTCTCGACCGGATCTCCCGCAGCCTCTCACAGTTTCTGGAGCTGACAGAGTTTTTTGAAAAGCACGGTGTGGCGCTGGTCAGTGTCACCCAGAATTTCAATACCGGCGATTCGATGGGGCGTTTGATGGTGCAGATCATCATGTCCTTTGCCGAGTTTGAACGCTCGCTGATCCGTGACCGGGTTACGGAACGTCTGCATGCCGCCCGCAGAAAAGGACGGTTCATCGGGGGCCCGCCGGTTCTTGGCTACAACATCAAACCGAAAGGCGGCGAACTCGAGATCGATGAACTCGAAGCCATCCGGGTTCGTGATATTTTCGAACTCTACCTGCAGTTGCGCTCCGTCAAAGCGGCTGTTCATGAACTGCATCGCCGAGGCTGGTGCAATAAGAAATGGATTACGCGGGACGGCAAGGTCAGCGGCGGAAACAGTTTTTCGACCAGCAGTCTTCATCACCTGCTGTCCAACCCGATCTATATCGGGAAAGTAACGCTCAAAGGGGAAAACTTTGAAGGAAAGCACGAGGGCATTGTTGACCCGAAACTGTTTGAACGGGTGCAGGCGATGCTGGCCGGGAATTCGGTGCAGGGCGGCAACCGCCGCCGCAACAAGCATTCAGCGCTTCTTAAAGGACTGCTGACCTGCAAAGCCTGCAACGCGCTATTTGTGCATACCTATACCCGGAAGAAAAACCGGATGTACCGGTACTACACGTGCGGCCATAAACGCGATCACGGAGCGGATACCTGCCCGTCGGTACCCATTCCGGCGGGAGAGATTGAGAGCCTTGTGGTCGAGCAGCTGTTTTCCATCGGCACAAATCCTGAACTTCAAGAAATGGTCTGCCGGCAGTTGAACGAAGCGATTGAGCAGAAGCGGGTTGATCTCGCCCAGCGGCGCAAAACTGCGAGGCAGCAGCTGGACCGTATTCACAGGGAGCTGGCCTCTTCACGGGAATTCGATGCGCTGCCATCCCTGATTCATCATCTGGAATCCAAACAGCGGGAGGCTGAAAATCTGCTGGAACGCATCGATGGAGAAGAAACTCTGCGTGCGCCTTCCGGCGGGGAGATCGCTGGAATCCTGAACGACATGCGCTCACTGTGGCCGTCGTTTAACGAAGGAGAGCGGTGCGCCTTTGTCCGGACGATGGTCTCTCAGGTGGATTACGACGCCGTCGACGGAAACATCACGCTTCATTTTAACGATGCTGGGTTCCTGCCCGATGCAGGCAAAGGGGGCGCGGCATGAACGCTTCGATTAAACTCGACATTTACTTCACTCCCGGCAGGGGCGGGCACCGGATCATTCGCAAAGGGAAGCGCCCTTCGCATGCCAAACCGACTCGCCTTCCCCGCATCACGCGTCTCATGGCGCTTTCAATCAAGTATGAGCACTTGATCCGCAAGGGCCTCGTCGACGGCCATGACGAACTGGCCGAACTGGCTGGAGTGGACCGCAGCCTGATGTCACGGATCATGCGTTTGCGCCAGCTTTCACCGGAAATCCAGGAATGGCTGCTTAACCTGCCGGAAACAATAGAGGGGAAAGATCCGATCCTTTGGGAAGAAATTAGGCCGCTCACCCAGATTATTTCATGGGAAGAGCAGCGGCGAAAACTGAAGCGGCTGATTGCTTCCAAAGGACTTTTCCTTCCCCAGACCGGCGGCCTTGCCTGCGGAAACGGAGTGGTTCCGACTTACATCTTAAACAAATCAGGAGGTTCCCATGACTCAGGAAAATAGAGACATCCCCGTGCCGCGAAGCTTTGCGGATCGCGAGATTAGAGATCGCGGGGCAGATGATGCGGCGGTTGAATTGTTTCGGCGGTTTATTTTGCTTCCGGCAGAAATAGATGCGCAGCACAGGCATTTGGCTGATTTGGCAGCAAGTGTTGGAGATGTTAAGGCGGAAGTGAGTCAGTGTCGGCAAGGACTGCAAAGCGTCGCGCGTCAGATACACCAGACAGACACTTCAGTGGCGGCTCTGACCGAAGAATCTCAGCATTCAAGGCAGATTACAAATCAGCATGACGAATGCATTGAAGCCGGAATATCCCGGATCGAAACCAAATTGAGCAGTCAGTACGTTCGCGAGCAAATCATTCAGCCTTTGGCGGCGCAGATTCTCATGGCCGTCGACATGATTGACAGCCTTTTGGAGCACAACGCCATTGATCCTGATGTGTACCGCGGTCTGAAGGACATATTTCTTCAAATTTTAGATGGTTGCGGCATTGGTGAAATCAATGTGCAGCCGGGTGATGTATTTGATGGCAAGACCTGCCAGCCGACTCAAATCAGTCGTGGGGATGTCGCGGAGAGAAATGGAACAATAACAAAAGTGCAGCGTAAGGGCTTCTGCTGGCGAAATGGAGACATTCTCCGTCCAGCCGCAGTGATCGTATATCGCTGTATATAACAAGGAGAAAAGTCATGTGTTTAATTGGAGTAGACATGGGAACAGGGTGGGTCAAGGCGGCACGCCTGGACAAAACTGGAAATCCTCAACTGATTCGTTTCGGCGGCGAGAACAGCCTGAGAAGTGTTGTGTTCTTCGGTCCGGACGGGCTGATTGTCGTGGGAAGCGAAGCGGAAAATCTTCTGCTTGTGGACGGGAAACGCGGCGTAAGAGATTGGAAGCGGTTTATCGGATCAGGCGATGTTCTTTATCGCGATGAGAGAGGCAAAGAGTATGGGGCAAAGGATATCGCGGCGATTCTGTTCGAGGAGGTCAAAAAAGCCGTTCAGACGGAAACCGGTTCTGTGGTGAGCAAATGCCTTTGCACTTGTCCGGCGAACTTCAACGATAAGCAGAAAACCGAACTCCGGGAAGCCATTGAAAGCACCGGAGTTGAAGTCCTTGGTCTTGCCCACGAACCCAGTGCCGCTCTAATGGGCAATGAGGTTCATCGCCGTGGTGACGGATCATATTTAGCATTCGACGAGGGACACGGAACATTTGACTGCTCACTAGCAGAATCTTCCGGCAACAACATCGATGTCAAGAACACAAACGGCATTCCAAAGTGCGGTGGAACCGACTTCACAACACGTCTCGTGGAGTACCTCAATAGCGAATTCAGTAAAAAATACGGGTTCAAAATTGATCCTGCCAAGCATTCGCTTTCCTATCAGGAGCTTTATCAACGGGCTACTCAGGCGAAACATGGATTGTCCTCGCGCGAAAATGTTAACGTGGTCTGCAGCGCCGATGGTAAGGTTTTAAGCTTGGAGGTCACCCGCGTAAAGTTTGCAGAACTGACCGCCGATCTTGTTAAACAGATTGTCGACTGTGCCGAGCAGACCCTCAAGGAGGCGAAGCTGACACCGAGTGACATCAGGGCCTTTGTGCCGGTGGGTGGGGGTATCCTTGTTCCGGCAATTGCGGAAGAGGTGGAGCGGCGTTTCGGAAAACCATTTACAGTTCATTCCGATGTGCATTTCTGTGTTGCCAAAGGGGCGTTGATCATGGCTCGGCTGGCACTGGAAGGGCGAGGAGAGGAGGTCGTTGCTGAAGGCGGCCGGAAACTGCCGCCGAGTTCTGTTGTCATAAGAGATACAACTGCGCATCCGTTAGGTGTTGCCGTAGTAGATAACGAAAGCTCGGGAATACTTAAAAACAGCGTGATTCTTGCCAAAGGCCGTCCTATGCCCTCCACCAAAGTTGAGAAATTCCAGCTTTCTGAGGATGGCCAAACCGGTGCACTGATTGAAATTCTTCAGGGTCCGCAAGGTGCGCCTAAAGAGGACTGTCTTGTTTTGGGCCATTTTGAGCTGAAGAACTTACAGCCGGTGCAGGGCAAGCCGCACCCGATCGAAATCAAATTCTCGATCAATGCGGACGGCATTCTCTCGGCATCCGCGTTTGATCCGCTGGATGGGAGTTCGGCGGACATGACGGTCGATTATAAAAAAGAAGAGGCTGCGTAACAAATTAAAGGGGCGGGCACGTCGCCCGCCCCGGGAAAGGAGAATACCATGAAATCATATATGTCTTTTGCATCACCTTCCTCGAAAGAAGGTCTCCATGTAGCAACTGTGGTCCTCATTGATTGCTCCCCGTCTATGGAAGAGACGGACTGGAATCCGTCCCGGCTGGTTGCCGCTCAGGAGGCGACGCGAGTGTTGATTGAAGAAAAATGCCGGCAATGCCCTGAAGACTACGTTGGAATCGTCAGCTTTGGCGGATGGGCGAACACTGAGCACGTTCTTGTTCCGGTTGGTGCAAATGCGACCTCGCTCATTAATTGTCTTCAGAAAATACAGATAAAACCCGCTACGAACATTGATGCTGGTTTGAAGGAGGCGTCCGCACTTTTAAGGGGCTCCGCCGGCGTAACAAAGTGCAGCGGGATGTGGGGCTTGGTTGAGAGTTTGTTGTTGAGCAAGCCCTCTGTTGCGGCTCAGCCGGTCACCTGTGACCTTAAACATATCATCTGTTTATCGGACGGATCCCCGACAGATGGCAATGCGGAATTGTGCGCATCCTTTATTAAAAAGAATGGTGCTTTGATTGATTGTATCGGGATTGCGTCCCGCGACAACGTAGATGAAAAAGTTCTAAAAGCTGTGGCCAGTCTAGATAAGCAGGGTCGTCCGCGGTATCGCTTCATTGGTGATGAGGACGCATTAGTTAAAGAGTTTCGCAGCATGGCCAACCATATACAGGTGATGAGATGAGCGCCAAACAGCGTTCCCCATATAAAGCACCCCGTAAAAAAAGGAGAAACTTATGAAAAATAGTCATGCAAACCAATACCGCCACCTTCGTCTTGACGGGATGAAGCACGCTATAAAACGTATCCGCGTTTTCCCGATTCCATTGCTGATTCCCGTCATGCTGCTTCCATTCCTCGGACCCGGCGTTTCTGTGATCAGCATCCTGCTGATTTTGGCGGCCAGTTACTGGATCTACCGCGAAATGCGAAAGGGTCGGAATGCGGGAACAAACTATCAGGCGGCCGTTCAGAAAGGGTGGCGGCAAACCAAAGCCCGTGCGCAAACCGATGTCAGGTTCCGCAATTTGCTGATCCTCTTTGCCAGCGGGTTGTTTTGCCTGTTTTTGCTCTGTCCACCGCTTGGAATACTGGGAGCCGTCAGCGCCGCCTACTTTGTGCTGATCTCCCCTGATCATTTTTCTGGCGGGAAAAAGAAGGGTGGGGGCTCACGGACCAAAACTCATCCCAGCAAACCGCCGCAAACCCTTTAAACACAACAAACCAACTATTTTGGAGGAATAAAAAATGTCAACACGAGGACTCATTGGATTCAGATATAAAGAAAAGGACAAGCTGGCCTATAACCACTTCGATTCCGATCCGGATATTTTGGGGCAGAAAATTTTGAAGGAACTTCGTGACGTGAAAGACTGGGATGCCGTTCGTGAACGGATCGGCAGTCTGCACAGCATTCCGGAAACCCGTAGACTGGATGAGTACTCCAGCATGGCGGAAACGGAAATCAGGAGGCACTTCCCGAATTTGGAATACAGAACAGAGCCCAAAACTTTTTATGACCTTTATCGTCCGCTGCAGGGTACACTGAAACCGTACTTGAACGGAGAGCTGACGTTCATGCCGGATGCACCGGACTTCATCTACAACAGCCTGCACTGTGAGTGGGCGTATATCGCTAATTTTGATGAGAGTTTGTTCGAGATCTGGAAAGGCCGTCAGACCAAGCCCGACACCGACGGAAACCGGTACGGACAGGATCGGGACAGGATGGGCTGTTGCCCGTGTACCATGCTGACCGGCTATCACCTCAACGACCTGCCAGACCCGGTAAAG
Source organism: uncultured Verrucomicrobiota bacterium (assembly GCA_903831085.1). Classification (GTDB taxonomy): domain Bacteria; phylum Verrucomicrobiota; class Kiritimatiellia; order Kiritimatiellales; family Tichowtungiaceae; genus Tichowtungia. The sequence continues at coordinate 7,053 of CAIKWE010000026.1, forward strand.
TTTATGGGGAACTACACTTCTTACCGTGATCTCAACGGATCATCGAAGTATCGATCATGAATTCATAGGGGCGGATTGAATTTCGAATTCGCGAACCATGCAGATTTCTGCTCCGCTGTTTTCATGCGGATAAATATACCTTCACTTATGAACATGTGACGCGTTTTTTATCCAGCTCTGTTTGTGCTTACGATCGATGGCAGGCGGGCGTGGTAAATCACGTTTAGATATAATTCTCGTACAAAATATCGCTCTCTCAAAGGAATTGAAAATCTATCAGGTTACTGATTCGGGCAGGGCGGTACTTCAGGCTGTCGCCTGAAGTTTTGGAGTCTAAAATTGCTTTTTTATTCTGCCTTTGGTAAACATGAATTATGAATACGGCCTACATTGAAAAACTGAGCTCGGAGGAGAAAGTCGAGCTCATGGAAGCGATCTGGGAAGATCTGTCAAAAACTGCGGTTACCGCTCCTGCTTGGCATGAGCAGGTTCTGCGGCAAACCGAAGGGCGTGTTGCTCGAGGGCTTGAAACTCCCGTAGACTGGAACGAGGCAAAAAACCAGCTGCGGAGCCGGTTTGCGTGAAAATAAAGATCCTTCCATCCGCCGTTGAGGACCTGTATTCCGGCAGACTGTTTTATGAAAAACAGGGAGAACAGCTCGGCGAATATTTCTTTGATACGCTGTTCTCCGATATTGATTCCCTGATTTTTTTTCCGGAAAAGCACAGCGTGGTATTCGGCTATCACCGTCTTCTGAGTAAGCGTTTTCCTTATGCGGTTTATTATAAAATCGAACAGGATGCCGTCATGGTTTATCGTGTTCTTGACCAACGGCAAAATCCCGAAAAGACCAAATCATCCCTGATTGATCAGGACTGAGGCCGGCAAATTTTTACAAGCCCGCCGGATAGTGGGGGTGGTCAAGAAAGGCGTCGGCATCGTTTCCGCGACACAAGTGAGTATTCCCGCCTTTTAAACCACGCTTTGGCGGCGTGTTGGGAGAAATCCCCGTATTTGAATTCTGTGCGGGAATACCTTTTTCACCCGTATGTGTCGAATGCGACTGCCTTGAAAAATCTCATTCCGGTTGTCTTGCCAAAAAAAATCACGCACACAGCTCTATCTGATCCCGTGTGTTTTCAGCAACCTGAATCTTTCGAGTGGTTCGCATTGCAGTCAAGAACGAACACCTTCTTGGATGCACAGGGGCCGATGGTAGGGGTTCTTAAGAGGTTTGAGTTTGCCGGGCTGTAAAGAACGCCCACCATTCGGGAAAAACAGGGGCCGAACGGGGCGGAGAACGGAGAGCGAACGGAGAATATCCGCTGTAAATGCAGCTGCTGGGTCGGTATTGTCGGGCATCTGGCAGGATGGGGAGTCGCGACAACCCCGAAAATTGGGGCTAAAAGGGCGGAAAATTAAAAAAGCGAACCCGGTCGGAGTTCGCTATAAGAATGAATGGTCGGGGTGACAAGATTTGAACTTGCGACTTCTACGTCCCGAACGTAGCGCTCTACCAGGCTGAGCCACACCCCGAATAATCAAGCAAAGTGCGGCATTGTAAGCAGGCGGCTTTAAATGGCAAGCGTTTGTTTCCGCCAGTGGGCTAGAAACTCAATGTTGCCCTTAGGCCCTTTGAGCGGTGAGGTGGAAACGCCGAGCCATGCGAGGCCCAGCTCTTCAGTTCCGAACTTCCGAACCTTGGAAATCACCTCTTCATGAATCGCCGGATCGGTGATAACGCCGCGTCCTTTGTCGACTTCATCTTTGCCCGCTTCAAACTGCGGCTTAATCAGTGAGACGATCTCTCCGCCGGGTTTCAGCAGGCCTTTAACGGCGGGCAGGATATTGGTCAGTGAAATAAAGGACGTGTCGATCGAGGCAAAATCCGCCGGCTCGGGCAAATCTTTCGGCGTCAGGTAACGGGCGTTGACGCCCTCCATGACGACGACGCGCGGATCTTCGCGCAGTTTCCAGTGGAGCTGTCCTTTGCCGACATCCACGGCGTAAACCTTGGCCGCGCCGTGCTGGAGCATGCAGTCGGTAAAGCCGCCAGTCGAGGAGCCGATATCGAGACAGACCTTGCCGGACAGCTCGATCGAAAAGGCCTCCATCGCTCCTTCGAGCTTTTCGCCGCCGCGGCTGACGAATCGTTCGGCTTCCTTCAAAACGATCTTGTGGTCGGGGTCGAGCGTCTGACCGGGTTTCGGGGCAGGGTGACCATCGACCAGAATCTGGCCGGACATGATCAGCCGCTTGGCCTTTTCGCGGCTTTCAGCGAGTCCTTTTTCCACCAGCAGTTGATCGAGCCTTATTTTTTTCACGTGCGTGAGTGTAAATCGTAAGTCGGCAATCTACAATCGGCAATCATGTCAGGTCTGTACATTCATATTCCGTTCTGTGTGCGCAAGTGTTCCTACTGCGCTTTTTATTCCGTTGTTTCCGGGGGTCAGAAAAAACAGGAACAGTTTTTCCAAACCTTGGAAAAAGAGCTGCGGAATCTGCCAGCCGATTTTTCGCCCGAGACGATCTTTATCGGCGGCGGCACGCCGACGGCTCCGGATTTCCAAACCTTGGAAATTTTTTTTCCAATGCTTGGGAAGTTTAGACCAGCGGAGTTTTCGTGCGAGGTCAATCCGGGAACTATTGATGTCGCGAAACTGGCGTTGCTGAAACGAAGCGGCGTGAACCGGCTTTCGATCGGCGTGCAGTCGTTTAATTTCCAATGTCTGGAAACCTTGGGGCGCATCCACACGGCGGAGCAGGCGGAAGAGGCTTTCCGGCTGGCGCGTGCGGCGGGCTTTGAAAACATCAGTCTCGATCTGATCTTCGGCGTTCCGGGGCAGACAATGGAAATGCTGGAGTCCGATCTCGACCGGGCGCTGGCGCTCGATCCGCAACATATTGCGATTTATAACCTGATGTACGAAGAGGGAACGCCACTCACGAACCTTAATCCGCAAAAGCTGGAAGAGGAACTGGAGCGGGAAATGTATGACCGGATTCGCGCACGGCTTAAAGCGGCGGGCTTTGTCCATTACGAGATTTCCAACTTTTCCAAGCCGGGGTTTGAGTGCCGGCATAATCTGCTTTACTGGAACGGCGGCGAATACCTTGGTCTTGGTCCCGCGGCGCATTCGCACTGGAAGAGTGTTCGCTGGGCGAACGTTTCCGACCTGGATGATTACTGTGTAAACGGCCCGCGGCGGGAGTTTGAGGAGCAGCTTGATCCGGAGGCGAAGGAGCGCGAAACGCTGGTGATGGGACTGCGGCAGCTGGCGGGCGTAGAAATTCCAGAGAATGTTTGGGCCGGTGCGACGCAAAGCGCTGTGATGCAACGCAGTTGCTTCCAGACACTGGAAAAAGAGGGCTTGCTGGTGATTGACGGACGGCGAGTTCGGCTTGCGGAAGAGGCGCTTTTTGTGAGCGATGCGGTCTTTGCGGAATTGGTGTGATTTGGCGCTTGCCAAGGGGAAGGTCTGTCCGTAAATTACGCCACTCTTTGAGGTAAATTTTTAGATTGTGAGGAAGAACCATGGCTAAATGTGCAATGACAGGTAAGGGAACGATTTCAGGCCGCCGGATTGTCCGTAAGGGTTTGAGAAAGAGCAAAGGCGGTATCGGTCTGCACGTGACCAGCGCCACGAAACGTAAGTTTAAGGCGAATCTTCAGCATATTCGCGTGAAGGACGAAAATGGTACGGTGCGCCGCATCTGGGTTTCGGCCAAAGCGATCCGTTCGGGTTTGGTGACGAAAGCCTAAGAAGACAA
>CAIKWE010000027.1 GCA_903831085.1 uncultured Verrucomicrobiota bacterium
GCATGCCGTCGGCCGCCAATGCATCGAGGTTCGGCGTGATGGCGGTCTTGTCGCCGTAGCAGCCGATCAGCGGCCGCAGATCATCGACGATAACGAACAGTACGTTCGGCTTCTGCAAGGGTTTTCCAATGCTTGGAAGCGCACACACAACAGCAGTGGCCACAAGGAAGCTCCGGCGGTTACAGTTGGATTTCAACGGTGTTTTCCTTTTGGGTCAGCATCAAATTAAACGTATCGGCGGGGATGCTGAGACCGCCGGCGCGATATGGATTTCCTAGACGTTGGAAATTCTCAACCGGCACGCCGTTAACCAGGACGATGGCCGGGTCAAAGGATTGTTTTTTCACCTGATAGACCCAGCGAACGCGTTTTCCGTTCCAGTCTAGATCAAGTTCCGCACCATCCATCGACTTCGGCAGCACCGGATCGATCACGATGCGGCCATAACTGCGGCGGATGCCGAACAGCCGGTTTATTACCAAACCAATGTAGATGCCCGGACCACTGGAATAGAGCCGCCAACCACCGAGAGCGCCGACCTTGCCCTCTTTCAATTCGTCCATACGCTCCGCCGCTTCATAGCGGTCATGCACCTCGGCGTCCGAGCTGGAGAAATAGAGATTCGCCTGGCGCGGCCGCGCGTTCGGAACCGTTTCTTTGATCGCCACCGGCGAGATGGCCAGCAGGCCTGCGAGCAGTTCGTCGGCGTGACCCACCTTGGCCAGCGCTTCGCAGTAGCGGATGTGCGCATGGACATACTGCAGGCCGATCTCGCGCCCAAAATGAGCGGCCGTTTCCGCACGCTGGAAATGAACTGATTTTCCGCCCCTGTATTCCGGCGACCGGTTCATCAGCCGCACGCCATCCGGGAACTTGAGATGCCTGTCGACCAGATTCAGGTGAAAGTCCTTTTCATCCGGCGAGAACAGTTCGCTGATGATCGACCGGTTGATGGACAGCAACCGGTAGTGGATTCCGCTGGCGGCATCCGAAGGATGCAGCATATGGGCGGTTCCCTTATCGCCGAAAAGGGCAAATCCGGCAACTATACCGTCCTTGAAAAGATGCGTCTGAAAGTCGCTGACCATGCGCTCCACAAAAGCGGACAGCCGGTCGGCATCGGCGGCATAGCCTGCGTTTACCCAAACCATGGAAAGCGCGGAAAGCGTCTGATAGGCGAAACCGACCGTCCACCCGCTGACCATGCGGGTTTTCATCTCGCGATTGGCGGGCTGAAGCGAATCGTCCCAGTCGCCATCACCGTAGAATGGTAGCGCGGTGCCTGCGGCGCACGCGCCGACGATGTGCTCCACGGCTTTCACGACGTGTTCGTGCAGCGAAACCTTTTCCTCCGTGAAGGTAAGGGATTTAGAGTCGGTACAGGGCAGCTCTTTTTCCAGTATCTGGAAATCACCGGTCTGTTCGATATAATCGCATAACGCTTTAATCGGCCAAAAGACAATGTCGCCGTGCGACTCGTGCTGCTGGACAGCGCCAAAGCCGTCGAACATGAACCACTGCGGCCAGATTCCTGTATCGGCATACTGGCGCGAAAAGATCGTGCAGAGCATATCGGCCACAGACTGATCGTGGCCGAGCGCGAGCAGGAATTCGAGCGGGCCCTGGCAGACATCGCGGGTGCCCCATGCGCCGCAACTATACTGCTCCATGCCGCGCGGGGCGGCATAATGGATCATGGCATTGTGTGCATACCAGATAATCGTATCCGACAACTTCGCGCCACCGGGCGATTCGGATTTCAGGCTGAAGTTGGCCGTCAAGGAAGCCCATTCCGGCATCTTGGCTTTTTCGAAGCGGTTCATCGCCTCAGCCTTGCCGTCATAGTGACCGGTCAACGTCAGTCTGAATCTGCCTGAGGGGATATCCATCACCACATAGGGTTCTTTTTTCCCTCCGAGCCTCTCCGCCCCACCGACCGAGCAAGTCGCGGTATCCAGTCTGGCCAGCAGACAGCTTTCGGGGAAATTTCTTTTCAACAAGGATCCCTCGGCCGGGAAAAAGGACATTAGCTTTCCGTCCGCATCCCATTCAACCTGCGGCGCGGAATCGAATTCGTTGGCATCACCGCAAACTTCCCACGTCACGCGGAGGGCGGGCGGCGTTCCGCTAATTGGAACAGCGGCGTATTCCATTGTCTCCGTGGTGGCCCTGGCAACGACTTCAAATGTACATTCGGCCGTTTTGTAGATCCAGCGGACCCGGTCGCGCTCCATCACGAACGCGGACGGAAATGCCAACTGTTTCCAAATCCCGGACACCTTGGCGAATATACGGATACCACTGGACCGTTCGAGGTTGAGCGAGTTGCGCAGGATGGTGCTGAAGCGCCCGAAGGTGGTGTTGCCGACCGAGAATTGGGAGCCGAACGCACCACAGCCGTAGCAAGTGACGCACAAAACGTTTTCATCGAGGCCCGCGCCGTGCGCCGACTTCAGAATGGTGCCGTGCGGGCGCTCAACTACAGATTCCTTCGCGGGTAGCACCACATGCGTTTCGTCGCCACAGAAGAAGGAGTAAAGCTCATTGGAATCCGAACATTCAACATGCCGCCACTCGCCCGTAAACAATCCCTTCAACTCCGCATCGTCCAACGATTCGACGGAGAGTAACGGCGTGTTTGAAAAGAAGGCATTTGTTTGGCAGTCCGCTGTTTTGTCGCCCAGTTCAGGCAACTCGATTTTGAGAGCCTCGTCGACCAACGCGAGATCTTTGTCCGAAGAAACCGGCGGATGCGCCCCCAGGACATACATGGCAAAAACCGTTACACTGCTCTGGCCGGGAGGGAGCTCGCGCTTGTGTGATTGCAATGCGGCGAAGGCGAATTCGTATTGGCGGACGCGGTTTTCCAAGGTTTGGAAACCAAGCGCGGCGGGTTGGCCGCTGAGTTTGGATGCCGTTCCGAAAAATTGGTATCCGTCGGTGGAGGCCGATTGTGCCCCTTGCAGACAGAAGTTAACAGCAAACGGGTTTTTCGAATGCAGGTTGTTGCGGCTAAGCACCACCTTTCCGGCGACGGGATGTTCGGTGATCTTGTGGTCCAGATATTGGCACACATAGGCTTCGTTGTTTTTTAGCGCGCCTGCATCGGCCAGCCCGAGATCCTGCCCCGCCATCCAGTCAAGCGTCACGGACGCCGTGCTGTTGTTCCGCACGCGGCACACGCGGAAGAGGATGGGCTTTTCGGGATGGAGCATCAATTGCATCGACGCTTCAAGTTCCCCGTCATCCAGATGCCATTCCGCGCCGTTTCTATGAAAGGAGCAATCCGCCACCGTTCCCGATATTGGAAAGGCTTCGATGCCGCCGGCGGAGTGCTTGCGCAGGTAGACGCGATCGAGTCCGCCCTGAAAAGGATGCCCTTCCAATTGACTGATCATCAGCCCGTCGAGGAATATGCCACGCGTTCTGCCATTTTTATATAGCGCAAACGTCAGGCCGGCCTTATTTAAAAATTCGATCCGGTCGAAATCCCGGCGGTCGCCCATGTTCAGTTTCACTACATCCATTTTCTGTCCCATAAGTAATTCATTGACCGGTTAAAACACTCGCCTTCCGGCGCTCCATCTCAGCCTTGATTTCGTATACCCGCGTCTCTGAAAGCGGATACCGGAAGGTCAAGAGCAGGGAAAAGATACTTAAAACGAGCGGAAGCGAAATTTCGATGATGCGAAGACGAAGCAGGGTTTGTGGTGTCTGCTCTGCGAGCCGCCGGGTCGTGCTGATTTGTCTCCCCAGTTGTTCAATCAACGGCTCCGGCTCCATTAAGCCTCCGGCGTTCAGCTCGTTTATGCCGCGTTCGATTTCATCAAGTGTTTCGAGCAGCGTTGCAACATGTGTGCCGGACTCCGGAACTTCATTTGACCGTTCAAGAAAGTGTGCACGGAGTTTGCCGACTTCCTTGAGGCTGCCGTCGAGTTGCTCCCTGATTTTCTGCGTCCGGGATTCAGAACCATATGATTGCATCCCGGATTCCCAAGCAACCACCTCGGAACGGGCAATAGCCAGGTTTCCGGCCACTTTATCGACCGAGGTGGATTGCATTTGGTCAAACTGCGAAAGCAAAATCAGACTGCCGGTCACAAGACTGGCGAATGCGGTACCCATCTTGAAAAACCACCAATAGATTGAATAATAGCTGCCGTCGGAACGAATGCCGGTTTTCAGTTCGTCCTCATCGCAGATATCGCCCAGCATCGAGGGGCCGAGCGTAAAGAACATCAGCATGCCGGCCGAAAGCATGATTGTGGGAATAATGACGAGGTATGGCAGCTGGGGGTTGTAGCAGACGATCTTGGAAAGTTGCGCGCCGCACATCAAAAGAATAGCCACGACCAGCGTGTTGCGCTTGCCAATGCGTCGATCCATCCAGTTGAGCGGGAAAACGGCCAGCAGTCCCGTGACCGCCCAAATGGTTCCGTTGATTCCCAGCAAAGGCCCTGCAGCGGTTTTGTCGCCGCCATAGAGATAGAAGATCGAAATGTAATAGTTGAGCAATCCGACAAAGTTGAAGCCCATGCCCAAGATGAAGAAAATACCCACCAGGATCAGGAAGGTGCGGTTCTTGAACGTGACTTTGATGCTCTGCCAGAATTTGGTCTTTTCCTGCGCTTTGATTGCAGCGAAACCCGGCTCTTTGCAGACAAAGAACCACCAAATGGAAAGCGGAATAAGAACAACGGCGATCAACATCGAAACCCAGCGCATGCCATCGGCCTCGTTCCCCCCGGGGCCGCTGAAAACGTCCAGATTCGCAAGGAAAAACAACCATGGCGTGCCCATGGCAAACAGGTTTCCCAGAAAGCTTTTCGCGGTGAACAAACGGGTCCGTTCGTGGGTATCGCCGGACATTTCCATACCCAGCGCCCCGTGCGGTATTTCGAAAATGTTGCATGCGGTGAAAAAAATGAGCAGCCAAACCAGAATATAGACCAGTCTGAACCAGTTATAAGAAGCCTCGGTAGCGAACACACCTTTTACCGTTTCGGCGTCCGGAATCCACCACATCAACACAAAGCTGATGGCCACTAAAATTCCGCCAAGAAGAATGAAAGGTCGACGGCGCCCCCACGGTGTTCGGGTATTGTCGCTGATATGACCTATCAGGGGATCGGATACCGCATCCCAAAGGCGCGGAATAATCATGATCACCCCCAGCCAGAAGGCACTCAAACCCAAGCTGATATTGGCGACCAGCCCCATCAACTGACCTGCAATATTAAAGAGCGCAACAGGAACAAGCCCGCCCATGCCGTAGGCAACCAAACGCCCCAGCGGAATCTTATCTTCTTTGGCTATACTATGCTTTGTATTCAAATGCATTCTTTCCCTGCCTTCTGCAGACTCAAGGCAAGGTTAATTGACTATGTCATACCTGAATGTAATCGCTTTCAAGGCGAAAGTAGGAAAACATAACAATCCCATATCACAAGGTAAATATTTTTCTTAACTTACATTGTAGAACCGTCACATTTCAGCGATATTCAGCGAACCATTGGTGATTTACCCGTGCAAGGAGTTTATACATGGCCACACTATATGATGTTTGTAAAAAAACCGGTTTTTCAACTGCCACCATTTCGCGCGTGCTCAACCGGAAAGATGTAGTGACCGAAAAAACACGCCAGATTGTGCTTGATGCCGTCAAAGAACTTAACTACCGCCCCAAGCCAGCCGCCCGCATGCTGGCCGGCCATAAAACCGAAACTCTCGGCGTGATTTTCCCGGAAATCGACAACGGCTTCTACGTACAGGTCCTTCGCGGCATCGACAACGCCGCCAAGGAAGCCGGTTTGCATCTGCTTGTCTCCTTCTACCACGACAAGGCCGGACTCAAGGAAACCCTGCTGTCGCTTGCTCTGGACGGCCGTTCCGACGCCATTGTGATGATCAACATCGACCTTTCAGACCGCCAGGTCAAAAAACTCGTTAACGATACCGTGCCAGTCGTGATGATTGGTCATAGTGCGGAAACCAGTGCTACGTTTGATGTCGTGGAGATCGATAACACCAACGGCGCGGCGAGCGCCGTCACATACCTGCTGAATAAGGGAATCGAAAACATCCTGCTGCTCACCGGTCCGGCCGACAATTTCGACAGCATCCAGCGCCTGAACGGCGCAAAGCTCGCCTTCGAAGATGCCGGAAAGGATTTTTCAACGGTCACCATTATTGAAAGCAACTTTACTTACGAAGGCGGTATGGAGCAAATGACCGACTACCTTGAATCGGGAAAGTCTCTGCCCGAAGCCATCTTTGCATTTAACGACCGTATGGCGCTTGGCGCCCTCGAAGCGGTAAAGGCAAAAGGCTACACCGTGCCCGGCGATCTGGCCCTGATCGGGTTTGACGATACTGAAAGCGCCCTCTATGCCGGGCTTACCTCGGTGCAGGTGCCGATGATGGATATTGGCTATGAAGCGGCCAACCTGGCCATTCGCCGCATTGACGCGCAAAAGGGAAACCCATCCACCCTTACCATTACCACATCCCTTTCCGTGCGCAACTCGACCCAAAGACCGCAGGATGATGCAGGGCGGTCACCTTCCAATTGTGGCATTTAAACTTACAATCTACCTCCATTCGTAGGATTATGGATTTGTCTTGCCACCTGTAACCCCTTACATATATAGCTCCTTCTCGTTAAGCTGAATCCGTTATGAAAGATCATGTCGGAGGTGATTCCGGCATTCAGTCGGATTGTGTACGGGGTGTTAAGAACGTGCGAGGGGGTATGAAACATAGCGTATTTATTCAACTGGCTGAACTCGCAACGTTGACCGCATTCGCTTCATCCGTATGGGCGGAACCACTGGAACGAAAACCCAACATACTGATCATTTTAGCCGATGACCTTGGCTTTGGCGACGTTGGATTCAATGGGTCTGTCGAAACCCCTACCCCATATATTGACTCGCTCGCAAAAAACGGGATTGTTTGCCGCAACGGCTATGTCTCCTGCTCCGTTTGCGCGCCGTCGCGCGCCGGCCTGCTGTCGGGCCGCTACCAGAACCGGCTCGGTTTCGAGGACAATCCTGGACCGTTCCGCCAGTCGACGGACACCAAACTCGGCTTTCCGCTAGAGCAAAAAACTATCGCCGACCGTTTGAAAACGCTCGGGTATACCACCGGCATGATCGGCAAACAGCACGACGGCACAGCACCCGAATACAACCCGATTCATCGCGGTTTCGACGAGTTCTACGGATTCAACAACGGAGCCTCCAGCTATTTTGAACCCGGCAAACTCGTCCGGGGACTGGAGCCAGCCACCATGCAGGAAGCCTACTTGACCGACGACTTCGGCCGCGAGGCCGTGGACTTCATCCAGCGGCACAAAAACAACCCTTTCTTTCTATACGTGGCGTTCAATGCGCCGCACGGCCCAATGCAAGCACGCAAAGACCACCTTGAAAAGTTCAAGCACATCAAAGACGCAAAGCGGCGGGCCTGTGTGGCGATGATCTATTCGATGGATGAAAATATCGGGCGCATCCTTTCCGAACTCCGGAAAAACAGACTGGAGGAAAACACCCTTATCTTTTTTCTGAGCGACAACGGCGGCGGCGACAATATGTCCTACAACGGCCCGCTGCATGGCGAAAAAGGCGAACTCTACGACGGCGGAACGCACGTGCCCTTTGCGGTGCAATGGAAAGGCAAACTGCCCGCCGGAAAAGAGTATGAACACCCAGTCATTTCCCTCGACATCCTGCCCACCGCTGTCGCGGCCGCCGGCGGAACAATTTCCAATGAGTGGAAACTTGACGGCGTCAATCTGCTGCCGTATCTGACCGGTCAGACGCAGGAACCGCCGCACGAGACGCTCTACTGGCGCTTCCTGTCCCAGCAGGCCATTCGTTTCAGTGGTTGGAAACTCGTCACACCCAAGGGCAGCGATACCGAGCTTTATAAAATTGCCGACGACCCCAACGAAACCCGAAACGTGATCAAGGAATCCCCAGAAGTGGCCGAACGACTGCAAAAGCAGTTCGACACCTGGGCGGCAGAATTGCCCCCGCCGCAATGGGGCTGGCAGCCCGCTTACTGCGGCAAAGTGCGCATCGACCCCAAGAGCCCCGACAAGGATTGGTAATGAATAGGCTTCGAAACCTCTGTCCCGTTGCGGGCACACTGGCCATGGCCCTTCCAGCCGCAGCGGATAGACCCAATATTGTCCTGATTTTGGCGGACGATCTGGGGTTTGCCGATGTCGGCTACAATGGCTGCATCGACATCCCCACTCCTCATACCGACTCCATCGCAACGAACGGAATTATCTTTTCACAAGGCTATGTTTGCGCGCCCGTGTGCGCCCCTTGCCGCGCCGGCCTGCTCACCGGCCGCTACCCCAACCGCTTTGGATTCGAGGACACCCCGGGGCCGTTTCGCCAATCTGAAGAGGTGGAAATCGGCATTCCGCTTGCCGAGAAAATCATCGCCGAACGCCTGCAGTCTCTGGGCTATGCCACCGGAATCGTCGGCAAGTGGCACGACGGACGGGCTGAAAAATTTCAGCCCTATAACCGCGGCTTCGCTGAGTGCTTCTATTTCAACGATGGCTGGACACACTACTTCAAGCAGGACGATCCGTTGCAGAGCGTGAAGCGAGGAAGCCAACCCGTCGATCTGAAAGGCGAATACCTCACCGATGCCTTTGGCCGCGAGGCCGTCGCCTTCATCGACCGTCATAAAGACCACCCTTTTTTTCTGTATGTTCCGTTCAACGCGCCTCACGTTCCGATGGAAGCCCCGGCGGATTTGCTGAAAAAATTTGAATCGATCGACGATATGGGCCGGCGGACCCTCGCGGCCATGGTCTATTCGCTGGACCTCAACATCGGCCGGATTCTCCAGCAGCTGGCCACCTGCGGAATCGATAAGAACACGCTCGTTATTTTCATCAGCGACAACGGCGGCAGTCCGGGAGTTCCCGGAAAAATCGGAACCGGCGGCGGGGCCTCCAACTTTTCGCTTAACACACCTCTTAATGGGAAAAAAGGCGATCTCTACGAAGGCGGCATTCGCGTTCCCTTCTGCATGCAGTGGAAGGGTCGTCTTCCGGCGGGAACCGTCTTCGGGCCGCCCGTCATTGCACTCGACATTCTGCCCACCCTCCTTGCGGCGGCGGGCGAAACCATTTCCAAGGATTGGAAACTTGACGGCGTTAATCTGCTGCCGTATCTGACCGGTCAGACGCAGGAACCGCCGCACGAGACGCTCTACTGGCGCTTCCTGTCCCAGCAGGCCATCCGTTCCAAGGGTTGGAAACTCGTCACACCTAAGGGCAACGATGCCGAACTCTACCACATTGACACCGACCCCAACGAAACCACAAACCTTATTCTGACGCACTCCGAGCTGGCCGGGCAGCTCAAAGCAGATTTCAATAAATGGGCGTCGCAGATGATGCCGCCCCAATGGGGATGGCAGCCCGCTTACTGCGGAAAAGTCCGCAGTGATCCCTGAACGGAAGCGAACATATGTCGCCGTTAAAACAACCTCTTTACAAACCGGTCGCCATTGCACTCGCACTGATTGCGGCAATGGTTGTATCGCACCGGGCATCTACCCAAACCCGCCTCGACGATATCAATTTCGGCTGGCGTTTTTCCAAGGGCGATCAACCGGCGGCCGTCGCGCCTTCGTTTGACGACTCCGGCTGGGAGCAGGTCGACCTGCCGCACGACTGGGCCATCAGCGGCCCGTTCGGCAAGCTGACAGACCACGGCGGGCAAGCCAAGCTGCCGTGGCTTGGCGAGGGTTGGTACCGCAAAAGTTTTCAGCTTCCTGCGACGGAAAAAGGCAAACGCGTTCAGCTCATCTTCGACGGGGTGATGGCCTCGCCGACGGTTTACCTGAACGGAAAGAAGGTTGGCTCGTGGATATACGGCTACAACTCGTTCCACCTCGATGCCACTGACGCGGCCAACTTTGGCGGAGAAAACGTGCTGACCGTCCATGCTGACACCCGCGAACACTTTTCACGCTGGTATCCCGGCGGGGGAATCTACCGGAAAATAACACTGCGCCTCGTTGATCCCATTCACATTCCCGTCTGGGGCGTCTTTGTTACCACGCCCAAGATCACCGATAAAAATGCTGACGTGCATGCTTCAGTGGAAATTCAAAACGACTCCGCCCGCAAGGAAAAGGTGGTTGTTGAAACGACTTTACTTGATCCAACCGGGGCTGAAATTTCCAGACTTCGGAAAAGCGAGACCGTTCCTGCCGGCATGCTTCAGATTTTAAATTTCGATTTTAAAGTTTCATCACCCCTGCGCTGGGATCTAGAAAAGCCCCGGCGCTACACCGCCATGGCCCGGATCTACCGAAACGGAAAAATGGTTCATGAGGAGGCCACGCCGTTCGGTATCCGTACAATCGAGTGGACCGCCGACAAGGGGCTGTTTCTAAACGGCCGCCACGTGCAGATTCAGGGCGTAAATATGCACCACGACCAGGGGCCGCTCGGCGGAGCCTTCTATCCGCGCGCCATGGAACGCCAGATCGAAATCCTTAAGGGAATGGGCGTCAACTCCATCCGCACCAGCCACAATGCGCCCGCGCCGGAGATGCTGGAACTGTGCGACCGCATGGGCATCCTGGTCTTCAACGAGCTGTTCGATAAATATGGCCATACGGCCGGCGTCAGGTGCTCGACCGCCGACTATGTGAACAACTATGCCGAAGCCGAGGTGCGCAATTTTGTGCGGCGCGACCGCAACCATCCGTGCGTCTATACCTGGTCTATCGCCAACGAAAACGGCCCCTTGCTGGAGAACGAAGACGGACAGGCACCGCAACATGTGGCGAAGATGGCCGGCTACTTCAAGAAATACGACCCCACCCGCCCGGTCACCATGGGCTGTAACCAGCCCGCCGCCGCCGATAAAGACAAGCACATCCTCGACGCGCTCGATACCCTGGGATGGAACTATCAGGAAAAATTTCTGACCTCGCTCGAAAACTATCCCGACAAGGCGACCGTCTTCAGCGAATCCGCCTCGGCGTTCGGAACGCGAGGCGCCTACAAGCTCAAGCTTCCTGAGCACAAGACCGACTACTCGAAGGACGGCGAGTGCACCGCCTACATCCTTACCGCCGCGCCGTGGGCCGATATTCCCGAGGTGGAGATTGACCGCATGATCCGCTATCCGTTCGTGGCCGGTGAATATGTCTGGAGCGGCTTCGATTATCTCGGTGAGCCGACTCCTTACATTGGAGGAAAGATTCAGCCCAACCCCAACGGGATTGAGGCCTGCAGCAGCTATTTCGGCGTCATCGATCTCGTCGGATTCCCGAAGGATAGCTACTACCTCTACCGCAGCTACTGGCGCCCGCAGGAAACCACCGTCCACCTCACCCCGCATTGGAACTGGAAATCAGGCGACAAGATTCCCGTCATCCTCTACACCAACGGCGACGAAGCCGAGCTGTTCCTGAACGGCAAAAGCCTGGGCCGACGCAAAAAAGAGACAGAAAAGAGTGCCGTCCAGAATCTGGCTTTCGGCAAAACTGCCCGCGCCAGCTCCGAGCAGATCCATCAGGATAAGTCCGGTAATGTAATCGAAGAAAACTTTGCATCCAAGGCGATCGACGGAAACCTGAAAACCCGCTGGTGCGCAGCCGACAAATCCGCCCCGCAAACCTGGCAGGTCGATCTGGGTGAAGAAAAAACCTTTCAATGCATCAAAATCGTCTGGGAGCAGTCCGCCGCGACGTATGACTACTCCGTCGAACTCTCCTGCGATTCCAAGGTTTGGAAAAAGATCGTTGCGCCAGCCAAGACCGATGGGCAGCAAATCCTCCTTACCTTTCCCGAAACCCGGTCGCGGCATGTGCGGATCACCATCCATGGCATTCAGGAGCACTACTTGGCAAGTATCAGTGAAGTGGAGGTTCTGCCCGAAGCGCCGCGAGGCGAAATCGTAAACGGGCCGTTGTCTAACCCCTACTACGATATTGTCCGGCGCTACCGTCTCTGCTGGTTCGATGTGCCCTACGAACCCGGCGAACTCAAGGCCGTCGCCTACAAAAATGGACAGATTATTGGCGAGGACACCGTCCAAACCACCGGCCTGCCCGCAGCGTTGCGCCTGACTCCCGATCGTCCAGCCATCTCGGCCGACGGCATGGATTTGTGCTACGTCACCATCGAGATGGTCGACCAGAACGGGCGCGTCTGCCCGTGGGCAATGGACAACCTCACCTTTACGGTCGAAGGTCCGGCGAAGCTTATCGGTGTCGGCAACGGCAACCCGATGAATCACGACGTATTCACTGACGAGACCCACCCCCTCTTTTACGGGAAAGCCGTCGCTATTTTGCGCAGCAGGCGCGATGAAGCCGGCGCGGTCAAACTAACCGTCACCTCAGACAGCGGTTTTTCAAGCGAAATAACCGTTCAAACCGGAGACCAAAAATGATATATATAACAGCCGGCCACACTGACAACCGGATCGAACATAAAGCGAAAATGAAAAAGAGAGCTTTACTTGCAATCACCACCTGGGCGCTGGCGGCAGTTGCGCTGGCTGGGACTCCTTTCGCAAGCAATGCAACGCCGGCTGCTTTCACGGCGTACGACGTTTCCCGAACCTCGACCGGTGTGCTGTTCACGCTCAAATTTGACAGCCGCAGTGACCGGCATTACAGCATTGCTCGCGGCGAAAACCTGATTTCCAATGATTGGAACCTTATCGCCGCCGACCTGCCGGGCACTGGAAGCAACATGGTTTATTCCGACCTGATCCCGCCTGCCGCTCGTGCACGGTTTTATAAGGCTTCTTCAATAGCCGCCCCGTCAGCGAATATTCTGCTGAACGGCGATTTTGAAACCGGCACACCGACCGCCGACCGTTCTGCCACCTTCGATGCTCCGCCCTGGAAATGGTTTAACCTGAACACCAACAATAATTCATGGCTGACCGATGCCTCTTTCGATCCAATCATTGGAAGCGGAAACCAGGCACTTGAATTCTGCTGGGGCGGCACCTATATCTATCAGGATTTCCCGGCTATGGTCGGCAGAAACTACCTGTTAAGCGTCGACGCCTTGAATTCGGGCAATGCCACCAACGGACTGGCCGCCCAACTTCAGGTCGAATGGTACGATGCAACGGGTACAATGATTGGTTCGAGAATCCTGCTCGACGCGGCGAACAACAGCACCGATCCCCTGGGTATCTGGTTTGAACTTCGCGGCAATGCCATCGCCCCCGCCAATGCCGTCACCGGTCGAATTATACTGATCTGCAGCAAAACCGGTACGGCTAAGAACTATTTCTTCGACAATGCCTCGGTCTCGGCAGAACCAATCGGCGATGGCGCCGCCGTAACGGCCGCCTGGCCCTACGGCGGATCGAACCCGGCGACGCTGGTGGCGGTTTCGCAGGCGGCCGGCCTTTATGCCGTGGCGGAGCGCGTCAGCGACCGCATTGAAATCCGCGATATCCGCGGTACGAACATCGCGACGGTAACCTCCGCGATGCTCCAGGCGGCGGCAACCAATCTGAATCTTTCCGGTAGCGTCGGCGGCCCGTGCTCGCTGGCCTTCACGCCAAGCGGCCGTTTGCTCTACATTGGCGTTTGCTCCGCATCTGGCGGCACGAACAAGGATGCCGTCCTGCTGTTCAACCTCAATCTGGGGACGCTGACGGTATTCGACCGGCTGGTGATCGATGGCGGCCTGACGGGTGCGAACTTTGGCATGGCGCACTACAAGGGCCAACTGTTTGTCGGAACGGACACCGGCCTGAACCGCTATGCGGCCGGCCGCAACGACACCGGCAGCCGCCCGCTCGAAACCATCGCGGTGGGCGCACCGGTCACCGGACTGGCCGTGGATATGACCGAACGCACCGGAACCAACTGGACGGCGAAGCTCTATGTGTCCACGCCGTCGAGCATCTACCGCGTCAATCCGGCGGTTTCGCTGAGCCTCGGTTCCGCGATCGCCTCCGGCAGCAACATCAAGGGGCTGGCCTTTGGCCGCGCCTACGGCGGCCTAGCGAACGGCGGCCTGTATGTGCTGGAAAACAACGGCGCGACCGCAACGCTGCGCTTCGCCTCGACCGCCTCGGTCCGGGGCGGCGGCAGCGCATCCCTGCAGACCTACAAGACGTTCGGGGCCGACCTCGCCGGCATCGCCGCGACCGCCTGCGGGCGCATGCTGCTGGCGACCACCTCCCCGCAGATCATGTCCGACACCGCCGACACCCGCATGAGCTTCGAGGCCTGGCTCCAGGACGAGTTCAATAACTATGCCCTCGCGGTCAAGTCTCTGGCCTGGCCAAACGGTCTCGTGCCGGAAGGCTTCAACACCTCAAAGCTGGTGCCGGCCGGCGACACCTTCCAGACAGGCATCGACGTGGACACCTCCGGATGGGTGCTCTACTGCCTGCTGGCCGACCATCTGGTCAACGGCGATCCCGAGGCGGAAGGCATGATCACCAAGATTCTCAAGCGCAACGCCGGGGCCTACCCGGACGGGCTGGGCGGCGTCAAAACCATTGACGGCATCCTGACCGACACCTACAACACCAACGGCACACCCACGGGCGACCCGGGCACCCTGTACACCATGATGAAGCTGCTGCCTGCGGCCTACCGTGCCAAGGCCACGTTCCCTGCCAACGCGGAAATCGCAGGCTACCAGGAATATTTCCGCTCCATCATGAAGCGTTCCAGCGACACGATACGCCCGAACTATGCGTTGACCTGGAAGAATGACGACTATGGCCCGCTGGACATCAACAACGGTTCCGTGAACGAGAGCTGGATCATGGTGGATCTGGCGGCGGCGCAGGATCCGTTCGCCAAGTTGGACTATGAGGACTACCTCTACGACCGCAACGACATCCCCTATTGGGATTATTTCCTGACAAATGAGCCGGTCATCAAATCGGACCATTCGGCCTTTATCAACATGGGCGGCTCCATGATCCTCCGGAACCATCGGGATATGCCGGGCTGGGATGAGCAGAACCGGAATTACTATGCCATCAGCATGGCGGCCGGCGACGACATGGGCGCTCCGTATTTCACAGCCTTCTCCGCCGGCAACAACACATGGGTTGCCGGAAACTACAATGCGGATGACCCGGCCAGCCATCCCGGCGACATCATCCACTTCCCGGCGGTCTGCGGGTTTGGCCAGTATGGCTGGACCTCTCCGGCGGTCGGCGCGTATCTGGCCTACCGCGATGGCCTGCGGCAGGAAATGCAGTCGTCGGGAACCTATTCAAACTCACGGATGCTGACCCGCTGGTCGATGGATGACCCGACGTATGCAATGGCGGGGATAGGCATCGCCGACCTGTGGTTCGGAATGATCGGGCTCGGTGAACTGCTGCATCCGGGGCTCACGGATTTTCTGGCGGACGACTACTTCATGCCGGCGCCGACACAAACCTTGACCACCAACAATCTGGTGCAACTGGATTACTCGAAGATTACGCCGCGCCATGTGCTCGGCAGCAACGACGGCACCAACTGGATTAGCCATGGCTTCCAGCTCAGCCCGTTTGTCTTCGGATATGGCGAGAGCTATGCGCAATACCGCGTGACCGACCCGGAAGGCGAGTTGCTCGTCGTGACGAACGGAAACTTCGAGAACGGGATTTCCGGCTGGACGACGAATGGCGACTATTTGTTCAGCTCAGTAGCAACTGCGGGTGTCAGCATCGTAGGGACGAGTGCGCAGATCCGCTCGACGGCCAGCACCACCTCCTCAAATTCGAGTCTGAGCCAGACACTGAATGTGTCGCTGGATCTCGACAACACGCGCTATATCCTGCGTGCCGATGGCCGCTCGGCCTTGGTCGGCCCGGCGGGCCTTGCCTATCTGCGAATCGAATGGGATGCGGATACCAATCCCACGAACGGCATCCTTGGTTCGCAACAGAGCAACCAGCTGACGAACAGCAACGCGCGGGTCGAATACCGCATCGATGCCGCAAAGCCGTCCGGGGCAAACTACTTGCGCATCTATCTGGTGGTCGAGCAGGTGCAACCGACTGACAAGCGCTACATCTTCGATAACATTTCGCTCGTCCGGCTCGGAGCCGCTACGGCCCTGCCCAACGGCGGCTTTGAATATGGCAATACGACCGGATGGACGAACAACAATCCGGTGCAGATCAAACTGACCAGCGTTCCGGCCAAGGTGCTTGAAGGCACCAATGCTATTCAGTACCTCATCGGACCTGGTGTGACTGCATGGAAGCGGCTGGATCGGACGATCGACGTCTCCGGCGACCCGCTGGGCACCCGCTATATCTTCCGGTTGGACGCAAAAGCGATCACCATGGTGGATTCAGACTTCCAGATCCAAGCGCAGATCTACGACAGCCAGGGCGCGTTGATCATCGAGCGCGACGATCTCGGCGATATTCTCCCGACGACCAGCGGGGAAGTGGTCTTCACGCTACGCAAACGGCCGGGCTACGACCATATTCTGCTGCGATTTGAAATGAGGCGCAACAGCGCGGCGTCGCCAGGCACCGACGAGGTTATTATCGACAACCTTCGGATGGACAAGGAGCGCCTGTTCTAGCCGATCCTGTGGGAGATAACGTGCGCCAGTTGAAAAAATATCCACGATAAGGAAACTATATGCAAAGAAACCCGGTTCCAGCATCACGTTACGGCTCCTGGGCGGAAAACTACAGAAACTCCGCCCCTTACGAATGGTTCCTTGAACAAATCCGCCCGCCGCAGAAAACCCTGTTACTTGAAGAACTGAAAACATTCCCGGAGACCTTATGAAAAAAGAAATGAGATTTTTATTCGCAGCCCTCGGCGCCGTGGCTTGCGCATCGGTGGCTCTTGCCGAGGTAAAGGTGGCTCCGGTTTTCGGCAACAACATGGTGTTACAGCGCGAACTGCCGGTTCCGGTATGGGGCACGGCTGCCCCGGGCGAGAAGATTTCCGTCTCATTCGCCGGGCAGAATCTGGAAACGGAAGCGGATGCCGAAGGCAAATGGATGGTTAAACTGGCTCCGTTGATGACCTTGAAGACCGGCAAACAGATGACCGTAAAAGGATCGAACACCATCACCTTCCATGACGTGGTGGTCGGCGAGGTCTGGCTCTGCTCCGGGCAATCGAACATGGCCGGGCGTTTTATGGAGAATAAGGGCCGCGCCATCGACCCGAAAGTATTTAAAACAGATCTCTCCGGCTTCCGTTTCAACACGGCGAAAGGGTGGTCCGTTCTGGATGAAAAAACGCAAAGTCAGGTTTCCTGCGTGGCTTATTTCTTCGGAATTGAGCTCTACAAGGAACTGGATATCCCGATTGGCTTGATCCAAAGCTACAACTCCGCCACACCGATTCAGGCCTGGATGCCGCTGGAAGCCTCCGAGCAGATCCGTAAGGAACTCGGCATTCCGGAAGGCTGGAACGATGTGCAGGATATTCGCAATCCAGCGGTGCAGTTCGACAGCAAGATCGCGCCCATCGTACCGGTAGCCTTTCGCGGAGTGATCTGGTATCAGGGCGAACGCAACGCCAAAGCATTCACCGGATGGGAATACCGCTGGCTGCTTCCCTTCCACATCAAAATCTGGCGGGAACTGTGGGCAGACACGGCCGGGTTGCCGTTGCGCAATTTTCCCTTTTACTATGTCCAGGTTCCGACCCAGGAGTCGCCGGTCGATGCGGAGTGGCCGTGGCTGCGTGATGGCATGCGGCGTGCACTGGATATGACCGAAAACACCGGCATGGCGGTCTTCTACGACTACGGGCCCGGTCTGCATCCCGATAACAAGGAACCTGCGGGGAAACGCCTTGCGCTCTGGGCGCTGGCCAAGGATTACGGACGCACGAATCTCGTTTATAGCGGCCCTCTTCTTGACCAGGTCCAGATCAAGGGCGACAAAGCCGTGTTGACCTTCAAGCATGTCGGCGGCGGATTGAAAAATAAATCGGACGGTAAGATGCTGAAGTTTTTCGAGATTGCCGGCAACGATGGCAAATACGTCGCGGCCGAGGCTTGGATCGAAGGCGATACCGTGGTGGTGCAAAGCAGCGAGGTGCCTGCGCCGGTCTACGTCCGCTATCTGTTCACTAAGCGGGTGCCAGACCCGGAAGTCAGCCTCATCAATGCCGAAGGCCTGCCGGCCTCCTCGTTCATGACCGATGATTTTAAACCGCCGCGCACCACTCCGGAGAAAAACCAATGAACAAACGAACCCTGTACGGAATCGGATTTTTCAGTCTCGCACTTTTGCTGAATAGCCCTGCGAAGGAAAGCAACGGCCTTGCTCCCGAGGTCACTTCGCTCAACCTTAAAGACAACCTCTATCTGCTGGAAGCCAAGTTGCCCGACTTGGAAAACCCCTACATTAGCGTTGCCCCGGAGGATAAAAAGGACGGGCTGATCGTCGGCAAACTGGGCGTTGATGGCGGCAACGCCGAGCTGGTTCAAAAATATGCCGAGGAACTGGCGGCTTCCCCGAGGGTCGAAACGGATCCGAAAGGCGATAAAACGACGGGTACTGTAGACAGCCTGCTCATCAGCTACAAAGGTAAGTTAATTTTTGAATCTTACTATCGCCGGGGCCGGGCCAATTATCCGCACTACCAGATGTCGATCACCAAGTCCTATACCGCGCTGGCTTTAGGACGGGCGATGCAATTAGGTTTCCTCCAGCCCGAAGATATTGACAAGCCCGCGATCAGCTTTCTAAAAAAACTGGACGTCTCCAAACTCGCCCCTGGGTCTGAGACAATTACCCTCGCGCAAGCGATGGAGATGAGTTCAGGTATCCGCCTGCCCGATGAAAAGGCTAAAGAGTTGCGCAAGGATCCGGCGCAGCTCAAGGGGCAGGGAGAAATCCAAGCCTATCTTCAAAACAGCGCGCCCATTCCTCCGGCACCGCGCCAGTTTAAGTATCAAGAATCAGATCCGGCCATCGCGATGCAAATCTTGGATGCAGTGGTGCCAGGCGGAGCGGAGATGTTTATTCAAAACGAATTGCTTAAGCCGATGGGCATCACCCAATATCATTGGGATACTGCCGTCAGCGGTTTGCCAAAGTCAGCGGCCGGCAGCAGCCTGCTCTCCCGCGACATGGTGAAGTTTGGCGAGCTCATTCTCAACAAGGGGAAATGGCAGGGTCAGCAACTCATTCCCGAAGCGTACATCACGCGGGCGACCAGCCCCAATGTGTACAGCTACGGCACTTCCTATTATGGATTTTTCTGGTGGGTGGAAGATTTTAAAGTGGGCGAAAAAACTCATCACGCCATCGAGGGCCGGGGCGCCGGCGGGCAGTTTATTTTCATGTTCCCGGAGTTGGATCTGATTGCGGTCGTCACCTCCCACGACAAAGGCATGGGCAATATGCTGACCACACTGCCCGAGAGAATCATTCCGGCGTTCAGTGCAAAAGAAAACGAATCAAACTAAATTCGAACACGAGGAAATTCATCATGAAAACAAAAATCATCTCAAAATCTATTCTCCGGTTATTCTTGGCGGGCGGTGCTCTCGTTTTGATCTTGCCGCTCCAAGCGGCTGAGCTGCCCCGGCTGCCCAAAGAAATCAATCCTCGCGAACTAGGCTACAAAGAGCAGGCCAAACTGCCCGATCTGCCGGAAGCCTACGCCAGCACTTCACCGCAAAACCTGGGCGACGGCCTGCAAGTGGGCACTCTGAACCGCCCCGGCACCCAGGAGGCCGTCGCGGCGCTCATCGCCGACGACAAGGCCGGCAAATATTCCAACCTCGACAGCATTCTGCTCTGGAAAGACGGCGAGCTGGTCTTTGAATATTACAACCGGCATGGCTATGTGGACGCACCGCACTACCTGATGTCGATTACCAAGACGCTGACTTCCGTCACCCTTGCCCGGGCTATTCAACTGGGTTTGCTGCAAATGGATGACCTCGATAAACCGGTCATCAGCTTCATGCCTGAAATTGACCGTTCCAAAATCCAGCCTGGCGTCGACACCATCACATTGAGAGACGCGCTCTATATGAAATCCGGCCTGCGTTGGGGCGACGCCAATGGTGACAAGATGGAGTCAACTCTTAGTGCTGAGTATCAAAAACAAAAGTTCTTCCAGCAACTATTCGAAAGAACGACTCCGATCACGCCGCAAAGCAAGGAATACAAATATGCCGGCACGGACCCGTCCCTGATCATGATGATCCTGGATATTAAAACAGGCGGAAAAGCGCGGGACTTCATCAAAACAGAACTGGCCGGAAAATTTGGTGTGACCTACAGCTGGGAAGATCAGAAATGCGGAATTCCTAAATGCGGGGCTGGCGCCAACTTTACCTCAAGAGGGTTGGTAAAAATTGGGACCGCCATCCTCCAAGGGGGAAAATACGAAGGCGAGCAACTTCTTTCCGCCGACTACGTCAAGGAAATCATGGCGGCTGACAAGGGGAAGGGCTACTTTTACTACTTTCACAATGAAAGCAAAATTTCCCCGAACAAAAAAGTCGACTTCATCAGCGGAATCGGTGCGGGAGGCCAATATATGTCCATCTTTCCAGATCTTAACCTCGTCGTCGTGGCGACCGCCCATAACAAAAAAGAAATCAATCTGCCTCTGGATGCGATCTTGGAGCATTTGATTCCGTTGTTTAGAAACTAAAAATACTCCCCTGAAAACAAGCCCGAACAGAAACAGAAGTATGAAAAAACAAAATGAAACAATTGATTAAAATAACCTTTGCCGCCCTTTCGCTGACAACCATGTTAATCTGCCATTCCCGTGGGGAAGAGCTGCTGATTAACCGCGATTTTGAGATCGGGACGCCGGAAATGGACAAGCCGCCGGTCTTCAACTGCAAAGGATGGCGACGGGAACTCTGGGCTGAAAACGAATATAACGCCTGGCTGACGGATGGATCCCTCGACCGGGAGATTGGCAAGAACAACCAGGCCTTACAGTTCCGCTGGGGCGCGACATCGATCTACCAGCATTTCAGCGCCTTGCCCGGCGAGAGCTACAATTTTTCGGTCGCCTTCTACAATGCAGGCACCGCCGATAACCGCTGGCAGCCGCGCATTCAGGTGGAATGGTTTGATGAATCCGACCGCCGAATAGGCAAAACTGTCACCGTGGCCGAGGCGAACAATGCAGCCGCTCCTGTCAAAATCTGGAACACGCTCTCCGGCACCGCCATCGCACCGGCCGGCACCGCCTATGCCCGCGTCATGCTCAACGTGAACAACAAAGGCGAAGGCAACTACTGGCAAGCCATATTCCTCGACAACGCCTCAGTAACCGGAAAAAAGGGAACAAAAAACCTGCCCGTCTCGTTTGCCAATCATCCGTACGGCATCGCGCTCAACGCCATCCCGGAAAGTACTCCATGGGCTGACTCGCTCAATCACTATGCGGATGACAAGGATGGAGACGCCCTTAGGTTTACCAAACTTGCCGGCCCTGAGTGGATCAACATTTCCGAAGACGGGAAAATGACGGGCACCCCGACCTTTTCCGATGCCGGCGACAATGTGCTAACGATTCAGGTTGATGACGGTAACGGACACACAGACACATGCGTGTTTACGCTGCCCGTCATTGGATATTTCCGATTAGGGAACCTTTTCTCAGACAACATGGTGCTGCAGCGGGACATTCCGGTTCCAGTTTGGGGCAAAGCCCTGCCCAACACCCCGGTCACTGTGTTCCTTGACAACGGGAAGACGGTTCGCACCGAGTCCAATGCAGACGGCGACTGGTCGTTAATGCTGCCGCCCATGCCGGCATCGGATCGGCCGGGCGCCCTGCAACTGGCGAGCGGCGAACGAACGTTCCGCTTGAATAACCTGCTCGTCGGCGACGTCTGGTTCTGCTCCGGCCAATCCAACATGGACTGGCCCTTGAAAAACACCGACGGCAGTGCCGCGGAAATAGCCTCGGCCAATAATCCCAGCCTGCGACTGGTCAAGACACCCCAAACCCTGGCGGCAAGGCCGTGGAACGACCTGGCAGTCCGCGCGAAGTGGTCAGTCAGTTCGACCAAGACCGTGGAGGATTTTTCGGCCGTCGCCTATTATTTCGGGAAATACCTGCAACAGGATTTAGACATTCCGATCGGGCTCATTCAATCGGCGCAGGGAGGAACGTCCATCGAAAAATGGGCAGCGACACTTGAAAAGCCGGACACGGACACGTTCTATAACTCACGGGTGCATCCCTACACCCGGATGCCGATCAAAGGCTCAATCTGGTATCAGGCGGAAGCCAACGTCGCCGACGGCAGCGCCTACACTGCCAAAATGCAGACACTCGTGAAGGACTGGCGCACGGCATGGGCACAGGGCGATTTTCCCTTCTACTTCGTGCAGCTCGCCCCCTTCAACTATAGCGGCGATGCGGTCTACCAGCTTCCCGAAATTTGGGCGGCTCAAACCCGGGCCATGGAAACCATCCCCAATACCGGTATGGCGGTCATCAACGATATCGGCACCATGGACAACATCCACCCTCAAAACAAGGCGCCGGTCGGCGAGCGGTTGGCGCTATGGGCGCTCTATGGAACCTACGGCCGGACCAACCTGGTTCACATGGGACCGATGGTGCGATCGGTAAAACGCGAAGGCGCGAACCTTCGGGTTTTGTTCAACCATGCCGGCAGCGGGCTCGTTACGCGCGACGGCAACCCGCCCGACTGGTTCGAAGTGGCCGGCTCCGATCAGATTTTTTCCGTTGCCACCGCCGCCATCGAGGGCGACACCGTTCTTGTCGGCGCACCATCAGTCAACGAGCCGGAATGGGTGCGTTTTGCCTGGCACGAAACCGCCGCACCCAACCTGATGAACAAGGAACGTCTTCCCGCCAACGCCTTCGCGAGGAAATTTGAACCCTGAACAATTACCGCAACGCAATAATACCGCGATCCGCATGATGTTCGGTTTATATCAATGCGGCGCAGATGCTCTTGTCAGATAGGATGCCTGCCCCACGAGGGTTGCCGGTGCCAGTAGTCGGCTTGGAAAGTACAAAGTCTGTGCCAACCGTTTGCAACAGGGAAAAAAGGAAGTTTCAACGCACGCCTTGGGAATGTTTGAGCGCGCCACAGCACCACAGCAATTGCCAAAATTGTTTTGACTTTTGTACCCGCTTACACCGATAATGATTGTTTGAGAAACGGATCAGATAAGTACAACAACAAGGACGAAGAATGAATAAAAGAACAGCAATCATAGCAATCGTTGCGACATGGATGGTCGCTGTAAACTCAATGGCCAGCACCATCGTCTTTGAAGACACCTTCAATAACCTCACGTACAGCGGAACCGCAGTAACAAACACTCGGGACTGGATCGTCACCGGGGTTCCGTACTGGAACATGAACGATGGAGTCGGAAACAGCGGCGCCTTTTTTCTAAGGAATTCAACTGCCAGTATGCGCAAAGATATTAACCTCACCAGTGCCGTTACCAACGGCCGCGCCTTCACCCTTAGTTTTGACGCATGGTATGAATCCGCAACCACCAACACCCAGGCAGGTTATGTGGCGATCACCACCGACAGCGGGACCACATGGACCACCAACTTTACCCTCTTAGACAGCAGCTCTGGCAATGTTGATTATGATTTACCCGGTTACACCGGACCTTACACGATCAATATCGATGCCAGCGGCTGGACGGCCGGACAGTTGGCCGGATTCGGGTTTAAGTTTTCCCAAAAAGCAACTCTGAACACCGACCACTTCCGTGTTGATAATGTTAAACTGTCAGTCATCCCCATGGTGCCGGTGGCGCCGGTGGCCGTCAATGACAGTTATAATATCACGCAGAACAGAACTCTCACCAACGCGGCCCCGGGCGTGCTGGCCAACGACACGGATGTCAACGGCGATTCCCTTACGGCCATCCTCATCAGCTCGACGACCCACGGAACCCTCTCCTTTTCGACCAACGGCTCGTTCATTTACACGCCCAATACCAACTTCACCGGCACGGATACCTTCACCTACGAAGCCTACGACGGCGGTCTTTATAGCAGCCCGGCGACCGTCACCCTTACGGTGTCCCCCGTGCACGCACCCGTGGCAAACAGCGATGTGTATTACGTCGCCCCCGGCACGGTTTATACCAACGCGGCTCCCGGCGTGCTGGCCAACGATACCGACGCCGACGGGGATCGGTTGACGGCCGTCCTCATCAGCTCGACGACCCACGGAACCCTTTCCTTCTCGACCAACGGCTCGTTCATTTACACGCCCAATCCCGGCTTCACCGGCATGGATACCTTCACCTACGAAGCCTACGACAGCGGGCTTTACAGCAGCCCGGCGACCGTCTACCTCACTATGGTTGCCAGCCAGACCCTCACCTTTAATGATTGGGCAAATGAAGGGGTCGCGGACAGGAACTCGACAAAAGAAATTGCAACCATCTCCACGAACGGAGCGACCTTTACCCTCAGCATCAGCAGTGCGCCCGGCTACATCCGCGCCCCGGCCGCAAATAAACTCGGGGTTCAAGGCGGCATCAACAATCTTGAAATCGATCAGGGAAGCGCCGGCACGAACACAGCCGATGATGAATCGCTGGAGTTCACGATATCGGTTGCCGGAAAGACGCTGTCGTTATTCGACCTGGCGGGAATCACCTTGGGCGACTTCGTTGCCAATTATACGGTGGAATTTCAGGACAGGACGACCAATTATATCACGACCGGCCCGAAAACCTCTTTCAACTATACCGGCAGTAGCGGCGCGACGGTCCTGACAGGCCTCACCGCCCTGACCCCCCTCAACACCGGAGTCTGGAAACTGAAAGTAATTGCCCGTGCCGGAACCGGCGGCGTGACCAACAATGGCATCACGGTCAACTCCATGAGCTTCGACTACGTGATCAACACATCCCCGCAGGCACCGGTCGCGAATAACGATACCTTCCTCGTCGAACCGGATACGGTTTTCACCAAGGGGGTTCCCGGCGTGCTGGCCAACGACCTGGATTACAACGGAGATGCGCTGGCGGCCAGCCTGGTCAGTTCGACGACCCACGGGACGCTCTCCTTCTCAACGAATGGCTCGTTCATTTACACGCCCAATCCAGGCTTTATCGGAACGGACACGTTCACCTACGCAGCCTGTAAAGCAAGCGACGGGGCATTCCAAAGCGCCGCGGCGACCGTCACGCTCACTGTGAAGCACACCGAACCCAAGGCACACTTCATCTTCCAATCCAATATGGTGCTGCAAAGGGACCGGCCGATTCCCGTCTGGGGTAATGGAGCGGCCGGCAAGACCGTTACCGTGAGTCTCAGTTCCGGGCAGACCGCCACCACCGTGGTGGATGCCCTGGGTAAATGGGAAGTGAGCCTTGCCGCCATGGCGGCCACCACCAACCCGCTGACGATGATCATCAGCAACTCCTATGGCTCGACCACCTTCACCAACATGCTGGTCGGGGATGTTTTCTTCTGCTCCGGACAGTCCAATGCGGGGTTCCAACTTAGCAGCACGGAGGGCGGAGACGCAGAAGCGGCCATCGCCAACCATCCGCTCTTTCATCTCATCAAGATGCCTCGAATCCAGATGAGCTCGCC
>CAIKWE010000028.1 GCA_903831085.1 uncultured Verrucomicrobiota bacterium
GCCCGAACGGCGCGGGCAAAAGTACGATTTTCAGTCTGATCAGCGGCGAAATGTCGGCGGACAGCGGCGATATCACGATGCCGAAAAACGTCCGCCTCGGTCATTTGCATCAGCAGCTTCATGCTCACGCGCAGGACGGCTCGCTCCTCGACTATGCCTGCAACGCCATTGCCGAGCTCAAGCCGATGGTGGTGGAAATCCATCAGATCGAGCACGACCTGCTGACCGCCACCGGCGCGGAGCAGGAGCGGATGCTGCATCGACTCGGCGATCTGCAACACGAGTTTGAACATCTCGGCGGCTACGACCTGAAATCGCGCGCCGAAGCCGCGCTGAGCGGACTCGGCTTCAAGGAGAGCGAATTTGCCAATCCGTTCCGCTCGTTCAGCGGCGGCTGGCAGATGCGCGCCGAACTGGTGCGTACGCTGATCGCGCGGCCCGACATTCTGCTGCTCGACGAACCGTCCAACTATCTCGACCTGCCCGCCGTCGAATGGCTCCAGCGCTTTCTGCGCGGCTTTGACGGAACCATGCTGCTCATCTCCCACGACCGCTATCTGCTCGAAACGCTCACCGACCGCACGCTCGAAATTTGCGGCGGCACGGTCACCAAATATTCCGGCGGCTACACCTATTACATCAAAGAACGCGAACAGCGCCACATGCAGCAGGAAGCGGCCTACCGCAACTATGTGGAACAGAAAGAGCACCTCGAAAGTTTCATCAGCCGCTTCCGCGCTCAGGCCACCAAAGCCGCGCAGGTGCAGAGCCGCATCAAGATGCTCGAAAAAATCGACGTGGTGCGCGCGCCGGTTGCGCCGCCCAATCTTTCCAAACTCCGGATTCCGCCGCCGCCACACTGCGGCGCGCATATCATGTCGGCCAAAGATCTGAGCTTTTCCTACGACGGACAGCGCTGGATTCTGCGCGACGTGAATCTCGAAATCGGCCACGGACAGAAAATCGCGCTGGTCGGCTATAACGGCATGGGTAAAACCACGCTTCTGCGCCTGCTGGCCGGCGCGCTGACGCCGCAGACGGGAACGCGGCAGACAGGGCATAAGGTCGTCCTCGGTTATCAGTCGCAGGACTTCGCCGAAACCATGCCGCCCGATCAGTCTTTGCTCACGATTGTCCGCAATGCCAAACCCTCAGTGCCCGAACGCGATGTGCGCGGACTGCTCGGCTCGTTCGGATTCAGCGGCGACGCCGTCAATAAACCTTCCAGCGTGCTCAGCGGCGGCGAAAAAATCCGCCTCGCCTTCGCCCGTATTTTCATCAACCCGCCGAACTTTCTGCTACTCGACGAGCCGACCACCAACCTCGACATCCACGGACGCGAAGCGCTCGAAAAAGCGATCCGCGATTATAAAGGCACGGTTTGTTTCGTCAGCCACGACGTCGCCTTCGTGCGCGGCGCGGCCGACCACATTATCTCCATCGGCTCCAACGGCGTGGTCAGTTATCCCGGCGGATACGACTACTATTTGGAAAAGACATCGATAAACGCTGAACGCGAAACGATAAATAAGCAGCCATCCATTCAGAACTCATCGCTCATCGCTCAGAACTCTCCCAAAGCCTCAAGTCTGAATCCTCAGGCCGCGCGCAAAGCGCGCGCCCAGGATCGCGAAGCGCAAAAGGTGCTGCGCAAGATGGAAGCGGACATGGAAAAACTGCACGCCGAACAGCGTGTGATCTGCGATCAACTTTCCAGCGGCGACGCAACGCTTGACTATGCCGCGCTCAACATCCAGCTTTCTGCTGTCACGAAAAAGCTGAATGTTCTCGAAGCAAAGTGGCTCGCAGAGGCGGATCGGATTGGAGCCTGAATAAAATGGCTGAAATAGGAAAAACAAACCGGCTGGAGGTGCTGCGGGCAACGGACTGCGGTCTGATGCTCGACGGCGGGACGCTGGGCGAAATCCTGATGCCCAACCGCTATGTTTCCAACGATTGGAACCCCGGCGATGTCGTCGAGGTTTTTTTGATGCTCGATTCCGAAGACCGCCTGACCGCCACCACGCTCAAGCCGGCCGCGCAGGTCGGCGAGTTTGCCTATCTGCGCGTGGCTTCTGTCACGCGGATTGGAGCATTTCTTGACTGGGGACTGCCGAAAGATCTGTTTGTGCCGTTCCGGGAACAGAAGGCGGAAATGGTTGAGCGGCAATCGTACGTTGTGTACATTTATTTCGACGAAGCCAGCGGACGCATTGCCGCCTCGTCCAAGCTCGACAAATTTCTCGACCGCACACCGCCGACCTATAAAACCGGTCAACCGGTTCAACTGCTCATCTGCGAGAGAACCGATCTGGGATTTAAGGCCATCGTCAACGGACGGCACTGGGGCATTCTTTTCTATAACGAAGTTTTCCAACCCTTGGATCGCGGTCAGAAAATTGACGGCTTTATCAGGCAGGTGCGATCCGACGGTAAGATTGACCTGTGCCTCCATAAGCCCGGCTTCGAAAAAGTCACCGATCTCACCGACGTCATCTTGAATCACATTAAAGCGCAGGGCGGCTTCATGCCCGTCACCGATAAAAGCCCGCCGGAAGAAATCTACCGCCTATTCGGTGTTAGCAAAAAAACCTACAAACAAGCCATCGGCGCGCTCTACAAAAAATGCCTCATCACCTTCGAAAACAACGGCACGAAGCTGGTTTGAGTGCAGGCTTTAAGCCCTGGAAAATCAGGGCGCGGCGAGAAACCGGATGCAGATAGGTTCAGGAACTTTGATTTCGCTGCCGGTGAATTCAAGCTGACCGGTTTCGCGGTTGATCCGGAACACAACGACGTTGTTACTCTCCAGATTGGCGGTGAGCAGATACGTTCCAGTCGGATCCACATTGAAATTGCGCGGAGTTTTTCCGCGAGTCGATTCGTGGCCGATGGCGGTGAGTTTTCCGCTGGCGGGATCGATGGAAAAGATAGCCAGACTATCGTGGCCGCGGTTGCCGACATAAAGGAAACGTCCGTCGGGCGTGGTCAGAATTTCAGAGGTGGTGCTTTCTCCGGTGAATCCGGCGGGCAGGGTGGAGATCGTTTGGATTTCTTTGAGAGCTCCCTTATCGGCGTTGTATTGGAAGGCGACCACTTTGTTGCTGAGCTCCAGATCGGCGTAGGCGAATTTCCCGGACGGATGAAAAGTAAAGTGGCGCGGACCGCCGCCCGGTTCACTGGCGATGAACGGCGGATTGTTTGGAGTCAGCGTGCCGACGGACGCATCGAACCGGTAGATCAGGATTTTATCCATGCCCAGGTCGGCCACGATGGCGAAGCGTCCGGCCGGATCGCAGTTGATAGAGTGAGTGAAAGCCGCGGTCTGCCGTTTAGGATGAATACTGGAGCCGGTGTGTTTTTGAGTGCAGGATGCCGGAGCGAGCGATCCATCCGGCCGGATTGGCAGTACCGAACAGCTACCGCCGAAGTAGTTGGCGACCAGGAGATTCTTTCCTGTCGGGTCGATCGACACATGACAGGGACCGAGGCCGCCGGATGATTGGGCGTTGATTTTGACCAGTGTTCCATCGGGCTCCGAGATCCGGAACGCGTTGACGGCACCGGTTTTTATTCCGTCGAATTCCGTGTTCGCGCCGGTGGAGTAGATGTGCTGCCCGTCCGGATGAATGGCAATAAAACCGGCGCGCGGGGCGTGTCCAACGTGAACCGCTTTGCCTAGCTGTCCGGTCTGCATGTCCAACAGAGCCATGTAAATTCCGCCGCGCTCCTGCTCGACCGATGTCCCGAAATAAACCCGGTATGTTTTGGGCTCAAGGGTGGCGGCGGAGCTGACGCATCCGACGGAGAGAACAGTGGAGAGAGCGGCGGCGCAAGGAAGAGTTGTTTTCATGCGG
This sequence comes from uncultured Verrucomicrobiota bacterium, assembly GCA_903831085.1. Lineage (GTDB taxonomy): Bacteria > Verrucomicrobiota > Kiritimatiellia > Kiritimatiellales > Tichowtungiaceae > Tichowtungia. Next base: position 3,858 of record CAIKWE010000028.1, read on the forward strand.
CAAACCTACCAAAGAAGACCTCAGTTGACCAGAGAGGTTGTTTCATCAAGCAGGCGGCTAACCTTTAGAAATAATACCAACGTTCGCATGACGTCCGGTCTTTATTACCGCGCCCACCGTGCGCGGCTACAGAAGATGTTCTGTGGGTGCGGCCGGTGGCCGCGCCTTTACCGGGAATAATTCGCGTTTATTGCCACTCTCTGCGTTCGCTGCTGTCGCGTTGCGACAGCCTCTGCCTTCGGCGGTGGCGTCTATTCGCGGTTTGTATGTTTTCCCCGTTGCAATCGGAAGACGGTTCCGCATAATCGGCCCACTTATGGACAAAAAACCATTCAACAAAATTAATACCGGCATCAATCTTGAGGAGTTTATCAACGTGGCTGAACTGCGATACGACGGACGGAAACCGGATCAACTGCGCCCGGTGAAATTCACCCGCGACTTCACCATCAACGCCAAAGCGTCGGTACTGGTCGAAATGGGCAACACCAAAGTCATCTGCGCCGTCAGCGTGGACGAAAACGTGCCCGGCTGGATGCGTGCCCAGAATGTTGAAGGCGGCTGGGTGACTTCTGAATACTCCATGCTTCCGAGCGCCACGCCCGACCGCGCCAAGCGCGAAGCCACCGCCGGCAAGCTCGGCGGCCGCACGATGGAAATTCAGCGGCTGATCGGCCGCGCGCTCCGCTCGGTGATCGATCTCAAGAAGCTGGGCCGTCGCCAGCTTTACATTGACTGCGACGTGATTCAGGCCGACGGCGGAACGCGCACCGCTTCGATCACCGGCGCTTATGTCGCGTTGCGCATGGCGGTTGACCGTCTGCTTGCAGAAAAACTGATCAAGGAAGACCCGATCAAAGAAGCGATCGCCGCCATCAGCGTCGGCATCTGCAAAGGCGTTCCGCTGCTCGACCTCTGCTATTTCGAAGACTCCGCCGCCGAAGTGGATATGAATGTTGTCATGACCGCCTCCGGCAAGTTCGTCGAAGTGCAGGGCACCGCCGAAGCCGAGCCGTTTACCAAAGAGCAGATGGCTCAGATGATGGATCTCGCCGAGAAGGGCATTTCTGAGCTTCTGGAAGTTCAGAAAGTCTAAAGTCAAAGGTCTGAAGGTCGAAGGTCAGGGTCGGGAAACCGCTCTGGCCTTTTTCTTTTTCCAATGTTTTGAAAAATTCAGATCAAAAATTCCAAACATTGGAAAAACATCAGTCGCCAATTACTAAATAATAGGACTGACACCGGTTCCGGCTATAAGGCGTCGCGAGCAATGGCTGGTTTTTCTCTCCAGTTGCTTTCAAAAAACGGGATCATCTCTTTTGGGACGATCCTCACCTTCACTTCTGTGAGTCCGAGTTTTTCGTGTTTCGCCAAACGATGAACACCGTCGATGATCGCGAACCGATCAACGGTAAACATCATGTCGATTGGAAACGAGATGTCGCACGTCTCGATCTTGTCGTCATGTTGCGGGAAGCGACCTGGATTGTGAAGTACTTCGCTCGGACACAAGTCGAAGTGTTTGCCTTTGGCGGAGCCCCAAATCGGTACGTCGAAATGCCAGCGGAGTTCGGATATGTCCCGTACTTCCGTCGGCACGTCAAGCGCCCACAAACGCTCCGGACACCAGTCAAACGGGAAGTACCAATCCCGCATCTCCGGTGGCAGTAGTTTCATCTTCATATTCATAAGCGGAACGTTTAATGAGCGTCAGTTCGTTTTTTTAAACCTGCGGAAGGCTAACGGATATCCTGTGGTGCGGCAACATCGGCGATGTTTCCAAGCATTTGAAAAACTGCTGGTAAAGGTTCCAAACTTTGGAACCCCAGAATCCCGACCTTTGACCTTCAGACTTTCGACCTTCGACTACAATGCGGCCAATGCCGCATTAAAAGTCTCACTCGGGCGCATGGATTTGGCGGCGAGGGTTTCGTCAGGGCGGTAGTAGCCGCCGACATCCACCGGTTTGCCCTGAACCACGCTAAGTTCGCCGACAATCTTAGCTTCATTTTCGGCGAGCGTTTTGGCGAGCGGCGCGAAGCGCGCTTTGAGTTCGGCATCCTTGTCCTGCGCGGCGAGTGCTTCGGCCCAGTAGAGCGCGAGGTAGAAGTGGCTTCCGCGATTATCGATCTCACCGCATTTGCGCGACGGCGATTTGTTTTCCTCAAGGAACTTGGCGATGGCTGTATCGAGTGTGTCGGCCAGAGTCTGAGCCTTTTGATTCTTAAAGACGGTGGCAAGGTGTTCGAGCGATACGCCGAGCGCGAGAAATTCTCCGAGCGAATCCCAGCGCAGATGATTTTCTTTCAGGAACTGCTGAACGTGTTTCGGGGCGGAGCCGCCGGCTCCGGTTTCGAAGAGTCCGCCGCCGTTCATGAGCGGAACGATGGAGAGCATTTTGGCGCTGGTGCCGAGTTCGAGGATCGGAAAGAGGTCGGTCAGGTAGTCGCGCAGAACATTACCCGTCACCGAGATGGTGTCTTGGCCGGCTTTGGCGCGCGCCAGTGTGAAGCGGGTGGCCGCTTCGGGCGACATGATTTGAATGTCCAGACCTTGTGTATCGTGATCCTTGAGATAGGTTTCGACCTTTTGGATAAGCTGAGCGTCGTGGGCACGGTTTTTATCGAGCCAGAAGATCGCCGGAGCGCCGGTGGCGCGGGCGCGGGTGACGGCGAGCTTAACCCAGTCGCGGATCGGCGCATCTTTGGTCTGACATGCGCGCCAGATGTCGCCTTTTTCCACTTTATGTTCGAAAAGCACATGACCCGTCGCGTCGGTGACGCGAACGGTTCCCGCGTCACTCGCTTGCGCTCGCAAGCGGCTGGCGGACATTGGAATTTCGAAGGTCTTGTCGTGCGAGCCATATTCTTCAGCCTTTTGCGCCATGAGTCCGACATTCGGCACGGAGCCCATCGTGCGGGGATCAAAAGCGCCGTGGGTTTTGCAGAAGTCGATGGTTTCGGCGTAGACGCCGGCGTAACAGCGGTCGGGAATAATAAAGTTGGTGTCCTGCTGCTTGCCGTCTTTATTCCACATCTGCCCGGAGGCGCGGATGGCCGCCGGCATGGAGGCATCGACGATCACATCGCTTGGAACATGCAGGTTGGTGATGCCTTTGTCGGAATCGACCATCGCGATGGCCGGAGCGGATTCATAAACGGCGGCAATGTCGGCCTCGATCTCAGCCTTTTTGTCGGCGGGCAGGGTTTCAATCTTGGCGATCAGATCGCCGAGTCCGTTATTCACGTCAACGCCGAGCGACTTGAATGTGTCGGCATGTTTTTCAAAAACCGGTTTGAAGAAGACCTTCACAGCGTGGCCGAAGATGATCGGGTCGGAAACTTTCATCATGGTCGCCTTCATGTGCAGAGAGAAAAGCGTGCCGGCCTTTTTGGTCGCAGCGATCTGTTCGGCCAGAAACTGTTCAAGAGCTTTGGCGCTCATGAAGGTTCCGTCCAGTACTTCGCCCGCCTGAAGTTTCAGGTTGTCCTTGAGAACGATTGCGTTGCCGTCGTTTGCCACCAGTTCAATTCGTACCGCCGTGGCCTTTGCAACGGTCACCGACTTTTCATTCCCGAAGAAATCGTTGGCGGGCATGCTGGAGACGACGGATTTGGAATCTGCCGACCATGCTCCCATGCGGTGCGGATTGTTTTTGGCATACTGTTTCACGGCGGCGGCGCAGCGGCGGTCGGAGTTGCCTTCACGGAGCACCGGGTTCACCGCGCTGCCTTTGATTTTGTCGTAGCGGGTCTTGATGGATTTCTCTTCGGTGGATGAAGCCTCTGCCGGATAGTCGGGCAGTGCAAAGCCCTTGGCCTGCAGTTCGGCAATGGCGGCTTTCATCTGCGGCATGGAGGCGGAAACGTTCGGCAGCTTAATGATGTTGGCTTCCGGTTGCAGAGTCAGCGCGCCCATTTCGGCCAGTGCATCCGGGACGCGCTGTTCTTCGGTCAAAAAATCAGGGAAGCTGGCCAAAATCCGGCCCGCCAGAGAAATGTCGCGGGGTTCAACCACCACACCGGCCGCACTGGTGAAAGCGGAGATGATCGGAAGCAGGGAATACGTGGCGAGAGCCGGCGCTTCGTCGGTGATCGTGTAAATAATTTTGGCTTTGTCGTTCATAGGATTTTTTCGTTAATTCAGTCCGAAGTGTGTATTTAAAAGTCGGGATGGTGTCAATGACGGTTCGAATTGCGCCTTTGTTCCTGCCCGTATCCATACCTGTTTTTTCCAACCCTTGGAAATTGACCTCGCCGGAGGGGTGCCGTAAGCTGTGCCGCTTTTAAATTTCCAATAAAAGGAGAATTTTGATGAAGGTTTCTGTAAAAAACACCGGAACGTGCCGCCAGACGCTGAAAATTGAGGTGCCGGCGGATGCCGTAGCCGCCGAGCGTGCCGAACTGCTGAACTATTACGCCAAGGGCGTTTCTCTGCCGGGTTTCCGTAAAGGACACGCGCCTAAAGCGCTGGTGGAAAAGAAGTTCGCCAAGGATATGGCCGCCGACCTGAAGGATCGCGTTGTGCCGAAGTTTTACCACGAAGCGATCGAACAGGAAAAAGTCAAAGTGGTCGCGGTGGTTGAAGTCAGCGAGCCGGAAGTGGTCGAAGGCAAGCCGCTTAAGTTTGAAGTGACGGTCGATGTTGTGCCGGAATTCAAGCTTCCGAAATACGAAGGCATTACCATCAAGGCCGAAAAGACCGACGTTTCCGAAAAGCAGATCAACGAAACGGTCGAAAGCATTCTACGCCAGCACGCGACCTATGAGGATATCACCGGCCGCGCCGCCAAAGAAAAAGATATGGTGCAGGTTTCCTACGAATCGACCATCGGCGGCCAGCCGCTGGAAGAAAAGGTTCCGAAGGCCCGCGGCCTCGGACACGGCAACGGCTACTGGATCACCTGTGACGAAGAGTCGTTCCTTCCCAGTATGGGCAAGGCGCTGGTCGGCTCGAAGATCGGCGACAAGAAGGACGTCACCGTTAAATTCCCAGAAGGCTTTATCGTCAAGGAACTGGCCGGCATGAAGGCCGAGTTCAAGGTGGAAGTCACCGGTATGCGCGAAACGAAACTGCCGGAGCTAAATGCGGAGTTTTTGAAACAGCTGCACATTGAATCGGAAGCGGAACTGCGCAAGAACATCCGCGAGCACCTCGAAGCGAACGCGAAGAATAAGGAAAAAGGCCGTCAGCAGGATGCGATCTGCGACTTTCTGCTTGAGAAAGCCAAGCTCGACGTGCCGGAAAGCGCCGTGAAGGAGCAGGCCCGCCAGGTGATGTACGATATGGCCCGCCAGCGCATGATGAGCGGCATGACTCAGGAGCAGATCAAGGCTCAGACCGAAGACATGATGAAAGAGGCTCAGGTGAAGGGCGAAGAGCAGGTGAAACTGCGCTACATCATTATGGCCATCGCCGATGAGGAAAAGGTCGCGGTCACCGATCAGGAAATTTCCGACGAAATTGTCCGCATGGCTGTTCAGCAGCGTCGCGACGCCGCCGAATACCGCAAAGAACTTGAAAAGGGCGGCCATCTGGAATCGGTCGGCGATCAGATTCGTTTCGGGAAAACCATTGAATTCCTGCTCGAAAAAGCAAAAATTAAATAGGTATTGGATATTTGATATTTGTTGTTTGTGGAGATGAGGACTGCTGGTTTCCCCAATAACGAATAACCAATAGCAAATAACGGGGCCGTCGGCCCCTGAACGAAAGGGCGAATATGCTTATTCCGATGGTGATCGAACAGACGTGCCGCGGCGAACGCGCGTATGACATTTACTCACGTCTGCTGAAAGAGCGGATCATTTTTCTCGGCACCGAAATCAACGATGACGTGAGCAATCTCATCATCGCGCAGCTGCTGTTCCTGCAGAGCGAAGATGCCGAGAAGGATATCAGCATCTACATCAACTCGCCCGGCGGTATGGTCACGTCCGGCATGGCGATCTACGACACGATGCAGTTCCTGAAGTGCCCGATCACCACCTACTGCGTCGGTCAGGCCGCCAGCATGGGCGCGGTTCTGCTGGCCGCGGGCACCAAAGGCAAACGCTTCGCGCTGCCGAATGCCCGCATCATGATCCACCAGCCGCTCGGCGGCTCGCAGGGTCAGGCCACGGATATTGAAATCCAGACCAAAGAAATTCTCCGCATGAAGAAGCGGCTGAACGAAATTCTGGCGGATCATACCGGCAAGCCGATCAAGACGATCGAAAAAGACACCGACCGCGACTTTTTCATGTCCGCCGAAGAAGCCGTCAAATACGGCCTCGTCGACGAAGTGGTCACCAAAAAACAATAGTTTTTTGGAGTTCACGGTTCGGAGTTCTCAGTTCACGGTTGGTGAGCTTTTAACTCCAAACTCTGAACTCTAAACCCTGAACCCCGAACTCTGAACTATGAACAAACAATCTCGTAAACCCGTCTGTTCCTTTTGCGGCAAAACCGAAAAAGACGCCCGCAGTCTGATTGCCGGGCCGGACGGCATTTGCATCTGCGATGAGTGCGTTCAGCTCTGTGACGCCATGATTGCGCAACAGGGGCAACGCGGCAAAGGCGCCGGAGCTGATGCTGTTAAAGTGCCGAAGCCGCACGAAATCAAAAAGCATCTCGACGAATACGTTATCGGACAGGAACACGCCAAGAAGGTTCTTTCTGTCGCGGTTCACAACCATTACAAACGGATGACCGACACCACGTCCAAAGACGACGGTGTTGAACTTGAGAAAAGCAACGTACTGCTCGTCGGCCCGACCGGCAGCGGTAAAACCCTGCTGGCCAAAACGCTGGCGCGCATTCTCGACGTGCCGTACGCCATCACCGACGCCACCACCGTCACCGAAGCCGGCTACGTCGGCGAAGACGTGGAAAGCATCCTGCTGGCTCTGCTGCAGAATGCCAACCATGATGTTAAACGCGCCGAGCGCGGCATCGTCTATATCGATGAGATCGATAAAATTTCCAAGAAGACCGACAACGTCTCCATCACGCGCGACGTTTCCGGTGAAGGTGTACAGCAGGCCTTGCTGAAAATTATCGAAGGCACCATCGCCAGCATCCCGCCCAAAGGCGGACGCAAGCATCCGCAGGAGGAATACATCAAGCTCAACACGAGCAACATCCTCTTCATCTGCGGCGGTGCGTTTGTCGGCCTCGACGATATCATCAGCCGCCGCACCGATAAAAAGGTGCTCGGCTTCGGTGCCGCCGATAAAGTTTCCAATGATTGGAAGCCGGAAACCATGAACGTCGAGCCGGAAGACCTGCTCAAGTATGGACTCATTCCCGAATTTATCGGCCGCCTGCCGCTGGTTGTTCAGCTTCAGGAACTGTCCGAAGACGATCTCGTCCATATTCTCACTCAGCCGAAAAACTCGATGGTCAAGCAGTACAAAAAACTGCTCGCCATGGATTCCGTGGAGCTGGAGTTTGATGACGATGCGTTACGTTCGCTGGCCAAAATGGCGCTCAAACGTAAAACCGGCGCCCGCGGCCTGCGCGCGATTCTTGAGCACCTCATGCTCGACGTCATGTACGAAGTGCCGCAACGCAGCGACATCACCAACTGCCGCATCACCAAAGACGTCGTCGAAGGCCGGGCGCACCCGATCGAACTCGGTGATCTGAAGAAAAAGTCGGCTTGATTTTCCAAACCTTGGAAAACGTAGACGCGACGTTCTCGTCGCGTTTGTTGACGGTTCCTATTCCCCTTGTTGTTCTAAGCGTTCTGCGCGTCTGGCACGGAGGACTCGAGCGATCTTTAAGGATAACAGTACCAGAAAAATTGGGGTCAGCACGAAGATGTCAAACATGACTCCCCAGCAGAACGTTGCGATGGGCCCAAGATTTGAGAACTCCATATGGTGCGACATGTAGATCGGAAGAATAGGGCAGAAAAAGAAAATGATGCTGAGAACGAGGATTTCGACGGCGACGATGGGGTAGCCGAAGATAAGAGTCCAAAAAGACGTATCATCGACTATGTCCAATAACCATTTCATTTGTTTCTATCAATTCGCTGTTGAACAGTTTATTGGGCGATTCCGAGGAAGGGCTTTTACAGATCGTCAGAACTGATGCCGAGGATTTCGAGGACGCGGGTGAGGTCTTCGTTGTTGTAGTAGTCGATCTGGATGGCGCCTTTAACCTTTTTGCCGTTGGAGAGCGTTTTGGTCGAGGTGATGTGTACGGCGGTGCCGAAGTGCTGGTGCAGTTTTTCGGAGAGGTGGCGGACGTAATCAATCGGCAGGTCGCTCTTTTCGGCGCGCGGTTTTTTGGTCGGCTTCTTGAGCCGTTCGACGATTTTTTCCAAGGCCCGGACGGAGAGACTTTCGCGGACGACCCGCTGGGCGAGCAGTTCTTTTTCCGCATCAATTTCCACACCGAGGAGCACTTTACCGTGTCCGGCGGAAAGCTGTTCGCCTTCGAGCATCTTTTTGATGCTGGCGGGCAGGTCAAGCAGGCGGAGCGTGTTAGCAACGCTGGTGCGGGCCTTGCCGACGCGCTTGGCAATCTCGTCCTGCTTGAGGCCGAACTTGACGGCCAGTTCGCGGTAGCCTTCGGCTTCTTCCATCAGGTTGAGGTCGGCGCGCTGTAAATTTTCGATCAGCGCGATTTCGAGCGCTTCCTGATCGCCGATGTCGAGCAGGATGACCGGCACTTCCGGCAGGTTGGCGGCTTTGGCGGCGCGCAGGCGGCGCTCACCGGCGATCAGTTCAAAATGTTTTTCTTTCTGCCGGACGAGCAGGGGCTGAAGGATGCCGTGCTCTTTGATCGAGGCGATCAGTTCGTTGAGCGCTTCGTCGCGGAAAATGCGGCGCGGCTGCATCGGGTTGACTTTAATCCGTCCGACCGCGATCTTCGTGATGCCGGTACTGTCCGGAGCCGGGGCGTCCATCACAGGTGCCAGCACCTTTTTTTCCTGAATGAGAGCGTCAAGCCCGCGACCTAAACCCATTTTCTTTGCCATCTTGTATCCTTAATTTTTCAACCGCTAATGAACGCTAATAAACGCGAATCAGGCAGAGAGTTATTACTATTCGTGTCCATTCGCGTCAATTAGTGGTTTAGAACATATCTATCTGTCCTGTTTTCTTTTTTTGTTCAGGTTTGCCGCCGAGCAGTTTCAGGAAGGCGGCTTCGTCGAGAACCTTTATGCCGAGCTCCTCGGCTTTGGTCAGCTTGGAGCCCGCTTTTTCGCCGGCAACGACATACGACGTATTTTTGGAAACGCTGGAGCTGACGGAGCCGCCGCGGGCGCGGATCTGTTCGCCCGCCTCGTCGCGGCTCATGCTTTCCATCGTGCCGGTCAAAACAAAGGTCAACCCCGCAAATTCATCGCTGGCGGCCTGGACGGTCTGTTCAAAGTTAACGCCCGCCGCCTGCAACCGTTCGATCAGTTTCCGGTTTTCCGATGTCTGGAAAAAGTCGCAGATGCTTTTTCCGACGACCGGACCGATGTCGCGGAGTTCTTCCAAGGTCTGGACGTCGGCGGTCATCAGCTTTCCAATGTTTGGAAAATTCTGCGCCAGCACCCGCGCGGAGCCGCTGCCGACGTGGCGGATGCCGAGCGCGAAAAGAATCCGGTCGAACGGACGGCTCTTGCTGGCCTCAATTCCGTCGATCAGGTTTTGCGCCTTTTTCTCTTTGAATCCTTCGAGCCCGAGAAGCTGTTGTTTTTTCAGGTCGTAGAGATCGGCGGGACCTTTAACCAGTCCGGCGTCGACCAGTAATTCAACAATGGATTCGCCGAGGCCTTCGATATCCATGCCGTTGCGCGAGGCGAAATGAGTCAGCCAGCGCTTGAGCATAGCGGGGTGGTGCAGATCGTCGATGCGCCAGGCGACTTCGCCTTCGATCTTAACCGGATTGATTCCAAGCGCTTTGCAGGCGGCCTGCATATCGAACGGTTTTTCTTTGCCGGTACGTTTTTCGGTGACGACGCGCACGACCGCCGGAATAATTTCGCCGGCCTTTTCGACGATTACGCGGTCGCCGACACGGATGTCTTTGCGTTTGATTTCGTCTTCGTTATGAAGCGTGGCGCGTTTGACGACGGTTCCGGCGAGCTGCACCGGTTCGAGTTCGGCTACCGGAGTCAGCACGCCGGTGCGGCCGATCTGAATGGTGATTTCCTTTAAGAGCGTCTCGGCCTGCTCCGGTTCGTATTTGTAGGCGACGGCCCAGCGCGGGCTTTTGGCGGTCGAACCGAGCGGTTCGTAGAGGTCGCGCTGGTTGACCTTGATTACGCCGCCGTCCATCTCGAACGGGAAGTCGTGGCGCATATTCTGGAGAACGTCGAGTTTTTCAAGGACTTCGGAAATTTCAGGGCAGGGCCAGTGCTTCGGTGTGATCCGTAATCCGTAATGAGCGAGAGCGTTGAGCATTTCCTGATGGGTCGCGAAATCAGCGGAGCATTCGCCGAGGCCGTAGAAGAGGGCGTCAAGCGGACGCGCGGCGACAATCTTCGGGTCGAGCTGTTTGAGCGATCCGGCGCAGGCGTTGCGCGGATTGGCGAACGGCTCGAGTCCGGCCTCCTGCCGCTCTTCGTTGAGCGCGGCGAAGCCTTTGCGCGTCATGTAAACTTCGCCGCGCACTTCCAGCACGGCAGGAATTGTGGAAGCGGCATCCCTGCCGCTTTTGACGAGGCTGGAAGCCTCGTCCACCTTACTAAGCCGCAGCGGAATCGATTTGATGGTGCGAACGTTGGCGGTGACGTCATCGCCGGTAGTACCGTCGCCGCGCGTGACGGCGCGAACGAGCAGTCCATTTTCGTAGCGGAGTGAAATGGCGACGCCATCGATCTTCGGTTCAAGCACGTAGGAATAAGGAGTTTCTTTGAGCAGTTTTTTGACGCGGCCGTCGAACTCGACCAGTTCCTCTTTGTTGTAGGTGTTGGCGAGGCTGATCATCGGGACGGTATGCCGGACATTTTCGAAGCCTTTGAGCGGTTCGCCGCCGACGCGGCGGGTCGGGCTGTCGGGTGTTGCCAGTTCTGGAAACTGCGTTTCGAGAGCCTCGAGCCGCTTGAGGAGCGCGTCGTAATCACGGTCGGAAATCTCCGGGGCGGCTTCGACGTAGTAGAGCCGGTTGTGCCGCTCGATTTCAGCACGCAGTTTTTCTGTTTCTTTTCGGGCTTCGGTTCTGTTTAATGGGGCGCTCATCGGGCAGAAGTTATCACGGGGAAACGGAAGAATGGAAGAGTGGAATAATGGAAGGATGGGCTCCAGATGATGGAAGCATGGAAGAGTGGAAGAACGGGTGAGCAATTCCAGTCAGACTATTCCAGCATTCCAATATTCCATCATTCCAATCAGGTGTCCTGCTTATGAAGATCAAGTTCTGGAAGATGCATGGCGCGCGGAACGATTTTGTTCTGGTGGACGACCGTGCCGGGAAATTTCCCGCCGCTGACCGGAAGTTTATCACCCATCTTGCCTCCTGCCATTCCGGCGTCGGCGCGGAAGGGGTTATTCTGATTCAGAAATCCAAAACGGCCGGGTTCCGGATGCGGTTTTTTAATCCGGACGGCGGCGAGGTCGGAATGTGCGGTAACGGAGCGCGCTGCGCCGCGCGGCTGGCTTTTGAGCTGGGTGTGACCGAAAAGAAGATGACGATCGAGACGGAGGCCGGACAGCTTGCGGCGCAAGTGATGCAGAAGGGAGTTCGTCTCTGGATGACTGATCCGGCCGACTGGAAGCTGGACGGTTCACTGGAACTGGCCGGGCGAGGTCTGACTTATGGTTTTGTGAACACCGGCGTGCCGCATGTGGTCATACGCACGGATGCCTTGCAGAGCGTCGATGTGCAGGAGGTCGGTTCAGCAGTGCGCCATCACCGCGATTTTGCTCCGGCAGGAACGAATGTGAATTTCATGGAGATTTCGCCGGACGGCGAATTGTATGTTAGAACCTATGAGCGCGGCGTGGAGGCGGAAACGCTGGCCTGCGGAACCGGCGCGGCGGCCTGCGGGCTGATCGCGGCGAAAAACGGCTGGGTGAAACTGCCGGTGAATATTCATGTGGCGAGCGGCGATGTGCTGGTGGTGGATGGCGAATTGACAGAGAATGGCGCGCGCAATGTGACGCTGACCGGCCCGACGGCGCATGTTTTTGAGGGAACGATTGAATATTAATTTGGAGTGCGGCGATAAAAGGTATTCCATATCGCCGCTTTCGGGAAGATGAGAAAAAAAAGCGGTGATACGCTTTGCTTTATCACCGCACTCCAAAAGGGAACCGCAGTCCAAAGGAAAGATTATGGCTATTAAAGTCGGCAGACCGGCCCCGGCGTTTACGCTGACGGGCAGTGACGGGAAAGAACATTCGCTGGCCGATTATCTCGGTAAAACGGTGGTGCTTTATTTCTATCCGAAAGACGATACGCCCGGTTGCACCAAGGAAGCCTGCGGTTTCCGTGATCTCCGGCCAAAGCTGAAAAAACTGAACGCCGTGGTGCTGGGCGTCAGTAAAGATTCTCTGACATCGCACGGTGAGTTCATTAAAAAATTCAAACTGCCGTTCGTGCTGCTTTCCAATCCCAATGCGAGTGTGATGAGGAGATACGGTGCATTCGGTGAAAAGGTGCAGTACGGCAAAACCATCATGGGAACAATCCGCTCGACGGTGATTATCGGCCCGGACGGCAACGTTTCCAAGCATTGGAAAAAAGTGACGAAGGCGGACGAGCATCCCGCCAAGGTACTGGAATTTCTGGAGAATTAATTTGGAGTGCGGCGATAGAAGGTATTCCGTATCGCCGCTTTGACGTAGAGTGAGAGAGAAAAGCGGTGATACGCTTCGCTTTATCACCGCACTCCAAAAGGGAAGCGCAGTTCAAAGGAGTTTATGGAAACGGGATTCTGTCTAGGGTCAAACATGGGAGGTCGGCTGCACCTGTTGCGGCAGGCGAAGACGCTGATTCTGCTGGAGCCGCAGGTCAAATTTGTCGATCAGTCTCCGATATATGAAACCGAGCCGGTGGGTGTGAAGCCGCAGTATAAATCCATGAAGTTCCTCAACGCCGCGCTGATCGTGGAAAGTCAGTACACGCCGGAAGAGTGGCTGGCGAAAATTAAAAAAATTGAAAAGACATTGCACCGCGTTCACACAGAAGATCCCAATGCGCCGCGCACAATCGATGTGGATATCATTTTTGCCGGCGATCAGATCGTTGACAGCGACCTGCTTCAGATTCCTCATCCGCGCTGGTCTGAGCGGCGCTTTGTGGTGCTGCCGCTGGCGGATGTCCGCCCGGAGATGGTGCTGCCCGGAACGGATGAGCCGGTACGGAAAATCCTTGCGGACATGACCGATAATGATGATGTTCGGCTGTTTTCGGAAAAGTGGTAGGAGAGGGGGAAGGCTTTAGACTTTAGACCATAGACTTTAGGCGCAGGAGGCAGAATTTTCTTCCTAAGGCCTATAGCCTAAGGACTAAAGCCTTTCGCGGAGCGAAATTATGAAATGGACAGTTCCAAAAATTAAGGCGCTCAAGGGCGGGCAGAAGATCGCGACGCTGACGGCGTACGATTATCTGACGGCACGCTATGTCGACGAGGCGGGCATTCCGCTGGTGCTGGTTGGCGACTCGCTCGGCATGACGATTCTCGGCTACGAGACGACACTGCCGGTGACGATGGACGAAATGGTGCACCACACGGCGGCGGTCTCGCGCGGCGTGAAGGAAGCCCTGATCGTCGCCGATATGCCGTTTATGTCCTATCAGGGCACGCTGGAGCATGCGCTGGAAAACGCGGGCCGCTTCATCAAGGAAGGCGGCGCCGATGCCGTCAAAATCGAAGGCGGCGCGATGCGCGTGGATTTAATTAAACAACTGATCGCCAACGGCGTTCCGGTTCTTGGTCATATCGGGTTGCTCCCGCAGAGCGTCAAGGAAACGGGCGGGTTCAAGATGCAGGGCAAGACCGATGAGTCCGCCCGCAAGCTGATGGACGATGCCAAGGCGCTGGAACAGGCCGGAGTTTTTGCCATCGTGCTGGAATGCGTACCGTCCGAGCTGGCGCAGAAAATCACCGCCGCATTGACGGTTCCAACCATTGGAATCGGCGCGGGCCCGCACTGCGACGGACAGGTGCTGGTTTTCACCGATCTGCTTGGAATGGGCCACGGCCACGTTCCCGGCTTTGTCAAAAAGTTCGCCGACCTCAATCCGCAGATTCAGGAAGCGCTCGCGGCCTACAAAAAAGAGGTCGAAGAGTCCGCCTTTCCGGAAAGATAAGTCCGCGCCGGAGTTTTAATTTCAGGCCTTATTTGATACCTTCAGGACGATGCGAATTTTTAAAACCATCCTGCTGACGGCGATCCTGCTGTCGCCAGCCTATACTGTATTTTGTGCCGAGGTAGCGTCTGGACAGGCCCGGGCCGCCGTGCAGGCATGGCTTCGCGAAGATTCGGCTCCACTTCATGCGCGCATGGGCCAGACAATTTCCTCTATAGAGACGTACAGAGATTCTCAAAACTCGCCGCTTTACCACGTGGTGAATTTGAATCCGTCCGGTTTTGCCATCGTCGCCGCGGACGATTTGATTGAGCCGATCGTAGCATTTGCTGCGGACGGTCGTTACGATCCATCCCTCGACAATCCGCTGGGCGCGCTTATCAACAGAGATTTGCCGGAACGGATGAAGCATGCGCGGAAACAAACGGGAACGCTAACCGGCGGTCCGAAAAAAGCCCGCAATAAGTGGACAAGATTGCAGGACGTCAAGGCCGCAGCGAAGAGCTCTGAAACGAACGGAATAGGCAGAACCAACAATGTGTCGGATGTCCGTGTTGATTCTCTGGTGCAAAGTCGATGGAGTCAGACAACGGTGAGCGGGATTGCTTGCTATAACTATTACACTCCGCCCAATACTGCCGGTTCGGCGGCCAACTATCCCTGCGGCTGTGTTGCAACGATGATGGCGCAGCTGATGCGGTACTACCAATATCCAACCACCGGTGTCGGCACAGCGTCGTTTCAGATCAAAATCGACGGCAACAAGAGGTCGCGTAGTCTGCGCGGCGGTGACGGAAACGGCGGCGCTTATTCGTGGAGCGACATGACGCTGGTTCCTTCCTGGAGCACTCCCGATGCCCAGCGGCAGGCCATCGGGGCGCTTACCGCTGACGCCGGTGTTTCAGTCAAAATGCAGTACACTGCCAGCAGTTCAGGTGCCTTTATGAGTGATGCCAAGGCACAGCTCAAAAGCACGTTTATGTACAATAATGCCATTTATGGGCGTAATAATGCCGCTACGAATATCGGTACTAGTTTAAACGGCATGGTTAATCCCAATCTGGATGCCGGATATCCGGTGCTGTTCGGTATTAGCGACACGAACAATGCAGGCCATGCCATTGTGTGTGACGGGTACGGTTACAACCTGGGCACGCTCTATCATCACCTGAATCTCGGCTGGGGCGGCACCAGTGACGCGTGGTACGCCTTGCCCGTCATCGACACTGGGGTAGGATATACGTTCACATCGATTGAAGAATGTGTCTATAACGTTTACACGGTCGGCGCCGGCGAAATTATCAGCGGACGCGTTACCGACAGCGCCGGGTCGCCATTGACCAATGCGACGGTTACAGCGGTCCGGAGCGGCGGCGGCACATACACCACGAATACGAATGTTCGCGGCATCTATGCATTTCCCAAGATACCTGCGAACTCCACATACACGCTGAGCGTAAGCAGCGGCGGATATAATTTTACGAACCAGACCGTCACCACGGGGTTGTCCACGGATAATTTGGCGAGCTCCGGAAATCGTTGGGGTGTTGATTTTGTGTCCTTTCCGGTGGTGACGTTTGACGCGCAGGGAGGGTCGGCGGCGAGTCCGGCATCCATGATCGTGACGAATGGCTCGACCTATGGAGCCCTGGCGACCACGGCGCGCATCGGCTACACATTCGGCGGATGGTGGACGGGGACGAACGGTGCAGGTTCTCAGGTGCTTTCAGCGACAACCGTCACGATCACTTCGGCTCAGACGTTGTATGCGAAATGGACAGCGAACAACTACACACTGACGGTCAATAACGGGAGCGGCGGCGGCTCATACATCATCGGGCAGCAAGTGGCAATCACGGCGAATTCACCAGTGAACGGGAAGACCTTTGATCAGTGGACCGGCGACACTGCGTATGTGGATAACGTCACCTACACGAACGCCCTGGTGACGATGCCTGCGCAGGACATCGCCTTGACTGCGACGTACAAGGACATCACGTATGTACTGGCGGTCAACATCGGCACTGGTGACGGGAACTATACCAACGGAGCGCAGGTGGTGATCGTGGCGGATGCTCCGGAGGAGGGGCAGCTCTTTGACCAGTGGATCGGCACCGGTGTGCCGTATGTGGCCAACATCTATGAGCCGGTCACCACGGTAACCATGCCGGAAGCCAATATCGCTGTGACCGCGACGTACAAATCCCAATCCGTCCTGCTGACGGCTACTGCGGGAGCCAACGGCATGATTTTGCCGCCGAGCACGAACGTGTCGCTCGGTAGCAACGTGACCTTCACGATTACGGCGACTAATTACTACCGTATCTCAACGCTGAATACCAACAGCGCGAACGTAGCCGGCGTGGCGTTTAATAACACCAGCACGAGCTACAACTATACCTGGACCAACGTGCAGGCGGCCGGCACAGTGACTGTGGACTTCGTGGCGCAGGTGGTCACCAACCCTGCGGCCGCGACGGTGCCGTACTCATGGCTGGCGGGACACGGGCTCACTAATTATGAAACGGATGCTGTTCTCGACCCGGACTCTGACGGACTGGCCGCCTGGCAGGAATACATTGCCGGAACCAATCCGACCAATGCCGCATCCTGCTTCAAGGCAGCCCAGAACACCCCGAACAAGGTAAGCTGGAGTGCGGTTTCTGGACGGGTCTATTCGGTATACTGGGCGACCAATCTGCTGAACAGTTTCCAAACATTGGAAACCAATATCGTCTGGCCTCAGGCGAGCTATACCGATACGGTACACGGTGCTGAATCTCGCAGTTTTTATAAAGTAAAAGTTCAACTGGCCCCATAAACATGAAGATTATCAGTTCACCTGAAGAGATGCAGAAACAGGCGCGCCTGCTGATCCAGTCCGGCGAGGACATCAGTTTTGTGCCGACGATGGGTTATCTGCACGCAGGCCATGTCTCGCTGATGAAGATTGCCAGAGAATATGCCGATACCGTGGTCGTCAGCATTTTTGTCAATCCGTCGCAGTTCGGGCCGAACGAAGATCTCGCCGCCTATCCGCGCGACTTTGAGCGCGACGAAAAACTCTGCCGCGAGGCCGGCGTGGATTTTCTTTTTTATCCCAACTCCGAAAACATGTATCTCGACGACCACAGCCTTTGGCTGTCTGAAGAGGCGCTTTCCACCGTACTGTGCGGAGCCTCGCGACATGGCCATTTCCGCGGGGTCTGCACGATTGTCGCGAAACTGCTGAATATCGTTCAGCCGGACTTCATGGTGCTGGGCGAAAAAGACGCCCAGCAGTTGCGGGTTTTGCGCCGCATGGTGCGCGACCTGAACTTCCATGTCGAAATCATCGCCGCGCCGACCGTCCGCGAAGCCGACGGCGTCGCGATGAGCTCGCGCAATAAATATCTGACACCCGCCGAGCGCAAAGAGGCGGTCTGCCTGTTCCAATCTCTGGAAAAGGCCAAGGCCTTGTTCGCGGGGGGCGAGCGCGGTGCGGAAAAAATCAAGGCGGCTGTGCGCACGGTGATCAAGGCGACCTCCGGGAAAGTGGATTATATCGAAATCGTTGATGACGAAACGCTTCAGCCTGTCCAAACCCTGGAAAAGCCGGCACTGCTCGCGCTGGCAGTGAAGTTTTCCGGCGCGCGTCTGATCGATAATACCGTGCTCCGCTGAGAGGCGTTTTGAGTACCGGTAAATTAAAATGCGATTTTGGAAAAATTTCCTTTAAACAATCGTCGAGCTCATTACATTGGGGAGCCTTTGAACAAGGGCGCGATGGCCGAGAGGTTAGGCACGGGTCTGCAAAACCTGCTAGAGCGGTTCAATTCCGCTTCGCGCCTCCAGATTTGAATGTAGTGCTCAGCGAAGGAGAAAGAAAATGGCAGTACCGAATGACCTGTATTATGCGAAGACACACGAGTGGCTGAAAATTGATGAAAACATCGCCACGGTGGGGATCACTGATTTTGCCCAGAATCAGCTCTCAGACATCACCTTTGTCGAGCTGCCCGATGTCGGGCGTGAAGTCGAAGCTGGCGATGAAGTCGCTGTCGTGGAGTCGGTCAAAGCCGCCTCCGACATCTACTCTCCAGTGGCCGGAACGATTGTCGAAGTGAACGGCGACCTCGAAGACTCGCCCGACATGATCAACGCCAGTCCCTATGACGCCGGCTGGCTCTTCAAGATCGAGCTGCGCAAAGAGGAAGATGTCGACAACCTCATGAGCGCCGAAGAATACTCCGAGCTCTGCGAAGAGGGCGGCGACGAAGACGAAGAATAACCAAAGGGCGGCGTGGCCGCCCTTTTTTATGAAAACCATCGCCCTGCAGTTCGACGAACCGGTTTCGTATCAGACCGGTCTTGATATCCAGCACCGTCTGCTCAGGGCGCGGCAGGCCGATGAAATTCCTGACACGGTTCTGATTCTCCAGCACACACCGGTCATCACGCTCGGCAACCGCGGCCGCGACAACTATCTGCTCAAAACGCCGGAAGAATATAAAGCTCTCGGCATCGACGTGTTTCACGCCGAACGCGGCGGCGATGTCACTTACCACGCGCCGGGGCAGTGGGTGCTTTATCCAATCATTTATCTCGGCGGCTCCGACGCTGACTCGCATGGCTATCTCTGGAACCTCGAGGAGGTCGCCCTGCGGACATTGGCGGATTTCGGCATACAGGGCTTCCGGCGCGAAGGCAAGAACGGCGCATGGACGGAGCAGGGTAAGGTGGCGGCCATCGGATTCCGGCTCAAACGCTGGGTGGCGTTTCACGGTATGAGCTTTAACGTCAACCTCGACCTGAGCGGCTTCCAGACCATCGTGCCGTGCGGACTGGTCGGCCAGCCAGTCGCCTCGATGAAGACCGTTCTGGGCGACTCCTGCCCGTCAATGGAGGCCGTATGCGACCGGCTTCTCGCCAACTTTTCCGAAGTCTGCGGGCGTGAGCTGAAAATTTTCCAATATCCGGAACTTCCGCCGGAGTTGCAAAAAGTCGTTTAAGGAATCCGAGTAAAAAGAAAAACCCGCAGTGCGAACACTGCGGGTTTTCTGTTTCCGGTTAGCGGCCTTTTACTTGGCGGTTTCTTTATCTTCCGGAATGCGCATGCAGTAGAACGACCGGTAGACGAAGATCAGCGCGACGGTGAAGATCACGCCGCCGATGATGTACTTCGTGCCTGAATTGGTCATCGCCACGGCGATTTCCGTCGCCAGCAGCCCGAACAGCGTCGTGAACTTGATGATCGGGTTCATCGCCACGGAAGACGTATCCTTGAAGGGGTCGCCGACGGTGTCGCCGACCACGGTCGCCGCGTGCAGATCGGTTCCTTTGGCGCGCAGATCGACTTCGACGATCTTCTTGGCATTGTCCCATGCGCCGCCGGCGTTAGCCATGAAGATGGCCTGATAGAGACCAAAGAACGCGATGGAGATCAGGTAGCCGATGAAGAAGAAGGGGTTGAAGAAGGCCAGCGAGAGGGCGAAGCAGAAGACCGCGACGAAGATATTGAACATACCTTTCTGCGCGTAGATCGTGCAGATTTTGACCACTTCCTTGCTGTCCTTGATCGAAGCCGTTTCCGCGTTCAGGTTCATGTTTTCTTTGATGTACACGACCGCACGGTAGGAACCGGTCACCACAGCCTGTGTGGCCGCGCCGGTGAACCAGTAGATCACCGCGCCGCCCATGAGCAGGCCGAGAACGATTTCCGGACGAACCAGGCTCAGGCTGGAGATAACGCCTTCAATGCCGCCGAAACCGGGCGTCTTGCCGAGCATGATGATGATACCGAAAATCATGGTCGTTGCGCCGACCACGGCCGTACCGATCAGCACCGGCTTGGCGGTTGCCTTGAAGGTATTTCCTGCGCCGTCATTACGCTCGAGGTTGAGCTTGGCGTTTTCGAAGTCGGGCTTGAATCCGAAATCTTTTTCGATTTCCTTTTCGATGCCGGGGATCGACTCAATGCGGCTCAGTTCGTAAACGGACTGCGCGTTGTCGGAAACCGGGCCGAAGCTGTCCACCGCGATGGTGACAGGACCCATACCGAGGAAGCCGAATGCCACCAGACCGAAGGCGAAAATCGGCGCCGCAAAGGCATACTCAGCCGGCATCAGGCTTGCCACTGCCGGATGACTTGCCAGCAAGGCCGCGCCCAGCATCAGCACCAGCATGGTCAGACCTTCCCAGAACGCGGAGAAATTACCTGCCACGAAGCCGGAGAGAATGTTGAGTGAAGCGCCGCCCTGCTTGGAGGCGGTGACGACTTCCTTAACATGGATAGCGTTCGTGCTGGTGAAAACTTTGGTGAACTCGGGAATCAGCGCGCCGGCGATGGTACCGCAGGAGATGATGGTGGAAAGCACCCACCAGAGATTCGGCTGAACCACTTCGTTTACCTTGATGTCGCCCAGCAGGAAATAACTGGAAACATAGGTTACGCCGATACAAACAAAGGATGTCAGCCACACCAGAACGGTCAGCGGATGTTCCGGATCAAATTCCTTGGCGTGTTTGAGTTTGGCGGTGAAGTGCATGTCGTTGGCCAGATAAGCGGCCAGAGCGGACACGATCATCAGAATGCGCATGACGAATATCCAGACAATCATCTGGGCGCAGAGTGTTCCGGCGCCAAGGACAAGCGCCAGGAAGGTGATCAGAGCCACGCCGGTCACACCGTAGGTTTCAAAACCGTCAGCCGTCGGGCCGACGCTGTCGCCAGCATTGTCACCGGTGCAGTCGGCGATAACGCCCGGATTCTTCGGATCGTCTTCCGGGAGCTTGAATACGATCTTCATCAGGTCAGAACCGATGTCGGCGATCTTGGTGAAGATACCGCCGCAGATGCGGAGCGCGGCGGCGCCGAGTGACTCACCGATGGCGAACCCGATAAAGCAGGGGCCGCGCAGTTCGGCGGGGAGGAAAATGAGGATGCAGATCATGAAAAAGAGTTCAACGGTGATCAGCAGCATACCAACGCTCATGCCGGAACGCATCGGGATGGCCAGTGCGTCCCACGGGGTGCCGCGGAGTGAAGCAAAAGCGCTACGGCTGTTGGCGAAGGTGTTGATGCGCATTCCGAACCAGGCCACGCCGTAGGAGCCGAGGATACCCAGAATTGACGCCGCGAGAATCAGCATAACATGGGAGGTCGGCATCTTCTGGAGGATCAGGAAGTAGTACAGCATACACGCGCCGATCAGCACCCACAGGATAGCCAGGAACTTGCCCTGCTGGGCGAGATAGCTCTTGCAGGTTTCCCAGATGATCTGGGAAACATCGCTCATGGATTTATGAACCGGCAGTTTTTCCGTTTTGAAAAACTGGAAGAGACCGAAGGCCAGCCCCAGAAAACAGACACCGATACCGATCATCATCAGGTGCGTTCCCGAGATGCCGCCCAGAGCGGAGAACGTCACCGCGCCCAGATCCGGGAGCTTCAGATCAGCCTCACTGGCCATAGCTGTTCCGGCGCTAAGTCCAAGAAAAGCCAACATCAAACTCACATACATTTTCCATTGCGAACGTATATTGCTCATATTCTCCTTTAACCTTTCTGGTAGTAGCGTTTTTTCGCCCGTCTCGGGATGACTGGAAATGCCTGCCGGAAGAACGAAATAAAAAACTGCGACAAAGTACTTTCCCGCCCCCTTAAACGCAAGTGGATTCCCCGTTATTTTAGTATGAGGGTCACCCGGTTGCTGGCGGCCTTTTCTTTTTTCAGACATTGGAACTGACTATGTCGGGGCTTGCTGTTTTTTCAGGCCTTGGAAGAAATGCCGCGAAAGTTCCGAGCATTGGAAATTTTTTGGAGTGCGGTGGTTCGTATCCGCCGCTTTTCCGCCGAAGGTAAAACTCTGTAGCCGAGGGCGATGACTTCGGTCTCCAAAATAACGTAGATGCGGCGCCCTCACTGCGTTCTTCTTTTTACAGGCAGGGATGGCTGTCCTCAGCCGTCCGTAAGGTGTGAAACCTGACCGCCTGGCAGGTTTAGAACGCGCTCGGAGATCTCGTTCCACCTCTAGAGAGAGCGACCCCGCTGTTGATCAGGTTAATCGTGCATCAGAGCCAATAATCGGCCAGCCACGGCGCAGGCAGGGTGCGGTAGTGGATTTTTTCGCTTCGGTAACCTTGGAGTGCCTCATCCGGATCCGGTTTGCCATGGAAGGCGAGAATGCGCACGCCCTTTGGCAGAACGGGCGGCAGGAACAGGTTGAGCGGGAGAGGGAGAATGCTGTGGCGCTTGAAGCTGCGAACCCATTTTTCCGGCCACCAATAGCGCTCTTTCATCGCATACGTCAGAAAAGCCTGTTCGGTGGAGAAAATGCTGTGGTCAATGGCCCGTTCTTTTTCTCGCAGAAACGTGTCGCAGATATACTGCGATTTTCCCGCTTCAAAGCGAAAGACCGATGAATTTCCGATGGCCGGACGTTTCCGGAAGAGCTGTTTGCGTCGCTCAATCCAGTTGTGGATGATGACGTTTTTACCCGGCAGGTAATCGAAGAAGCAGTCGATGTCGTCGAAGATCGCGATGTCGATATCACAGAAGAGAGTCGGACCTTTGAGATCGGCGAAACCGTCGGCGGTGATCAGCAGTTTCAGGAAGACGCTTGGCCAGCCGGGAGTGCCGGGGTTTTCCGGAATCGGTACCGTTTCGATGCCGTCGGTCAGGCCGGCTGGATTGTCGGTGACACAAATAAATCGAAAGGGCCGGTGCAGGTGTTTTTTGACTCCGGCATAGAGGTTGTTGACGTAATGAACGCCGTAGCGCGTTCCCCACTTGAAACAGATTACATTCACCAGTTGATCATTCATTTACACCTCACACATCACAACTTGCAGGTTGGCTTTTGGCGTGTTGCTCAAGAGCCTTTTTATACACGCCGATTGTGGCTTCAACCATTTTTTCCAGAGTGAAACGGCTGAGGACATATTCCCGCAGGCTGCCGCGCGGAATTTCTTTCTGCCTGCTCAGCGCATCGGCCAGTTCGTTCACGTTGCCGGGGGTCACGAGAAACCCGTTAAGCCCTTCTTCGATGATATCGAGCGCGCCGCCGTGGCGGGTGGCGATAACGGGGGTGTTCATCGCCATAGCCTCAATCAGTGTGCGACCAAAACTTTCCGGCTTTTTGGAGCAGGAAACCAGCGCGTCGCTCAGAGCGTAGATTTCTGGCATTTGGCTGTGACTGCCGGCGAAGATAATGTGCTTTTCCACATGCAGTTCTTTAACCAGCGCCTGAAGCCGTTCATAATACGCCTGCTTGTCGTGCCGCACGCCGCCGACAATCAGACCGTAGATGTCTGGAACTTTCTGTGCGCAATCAGCGATGGCGCGAATGAATGTTTCATAGTCTTTGAGTTCCGTAATCCGTCCGACAGCGGTGACAACAAATTTCCCGTTCAAGTCAAATTTTGTTTTGAATGAGTTGATCCATGCTTGGTCGAGCTTTTCCGGATCGAATTCCGCCGGGTCGATTCCCCGGTGGATGACGGTGATCTTCTCATCCAGTGTGCCGTAGTTTTTCTGAATGTATTCTTTGACCGGATGGCTGACGCAGATGACGGCATCGCCTCGGGTCATGATCTCACTGTATTTGCTGACGCTGTTGAATCCGTGAACGGTGGTGATGAACGTGATTTTCAGCTTCTTGTTGGCAAAATAACAAAGCCAGGCCGGGACGCGGCTGCGGGCGTGGAGAATGTCAGGATTAAGTTTTAAGAGTTCTGTTTTAAGTTTTAGGACTCGTTGAAAAAAGGTGAGAGGATTTTTGGAGCAGACATCGAGTGTGATGTGCCGTCCGCCATCTTTTTCAATTTGCGCGGCCTGACTGCCGCCTGCGGAGATGACAGTGCTTTGATGTCCGCGTTTAACCAGTTCGCGGCTCAACTCAACGGCGCCGCGTTCGACACCGCCCTGATTCAATTCCGGCAGCAGCTGGACTACATGCATTTCAAAACCTCCTGCAGTTGTCCTTTCGGGTCAATTTTGCGGTTCGCCGCGCCGAGAGTTCCGTCGAAGATGTGAACAGCGTTGAGCTTTTCCAAACCTTGGATGAGTTCCTGAAATTTATTGGGCGTTTTGAGCTGACGGTTGACCAGCACTTCGACCGCCGCGCTTCCAAAGCTGGCGCATTCACTGACCATCGATGCCGAGTCGCTGGTGACGAACAGCCGGTCACACAGCTGAATGAAAGCCGGAACCGGATTGTACGGGTCGCGCGAGTTGATGAGTTTGTAGTCAAAGGGCAGAGATTCAATGATGGCTTCCACATCGCTCGGCGTGCGGCGTGAGGTGGTCACCCAGCGTTCGCATCCTTCTGTGAGCGCGAAGGCCTTCTCCAGCTGTTTCTTCAGTGCGGCGGCATCGATTGTTGATATGGCGTTGGGCCCGCCGATGATGAATCCAGTCGCCGCCAGCTTGGCCGGTTTATATATTTTTTTAAACTGATCTGCTTTCTCAACGAAGAACGATTCGTCGGCGGCGCAGAGATTGAGCGGCAGCTCGATGATGTTCGCCCGTTTGGGCGGATGATCGTAAGCAGGGCAGAGGATCCTTGTGAAGTCGAGCCGGTACCCTTTCGGATTCAGAATGGCGATATTCGGGATTCCCAGTTTTCGCGACAGTACTTTGTTCGGGTAGAAGGTTGTCGATCCTGTCGAAATGATCAGATTGAAACCTGAGGTCTGAAGTCTGAGGTCTGAGGTCTGGAAAATCTGTTGTATGTAAATCCCAAGCCGATCAAAAAGGTAAGAGATCGCCTTGGCCGGTTTCCAAGGATAGGAAACCGTGGCGGATTCATAGTCCAGTCCGAGGTGCCGGCAGAGAGCAACGGACTGATTTTCGTGACCCGGTTTTCCGTCAGTTAGAATGAGAGCTTTCATTAAAGCCTCCAGCGGTTGTGCATCCAGAACCACTGATCCGGATACTGCCGGATGGTCTCCTCAATGACACGCTGATACTGCTGGGTCAGTTTTTGAATCTGTTCTTCCTTCGGCGATCCGTCATCCTGCCAGTTGATCGCATCGCCGATAATCAGTTTGTAGCGCCGCCGTACCGTCTTCACCAAAAAGACCGGGATGACCAGTGGATGGAAGCGTATTTGCAATACGGCACAGGAAGCCACGGCCAGTACTTCGCGCCCGAAAAACTGAACCGGAACACCTTCTGTCGGTCCGATTTTCTGGTCGATCAGAAAGGCAACCGCCTCGCCGCGTTTCAGCGCCTTGACCGTATTCAGCATGGCGTTTTCTTTGTAAAACACTTTGTTACCGTGCCGCAAGCGGAGCGGAGTTACGATGCGGTCGTCAATCAGCCGATTGCTCCCCTGCCGGACGACGATGTGCGATTCCAGACCTTGTAACGCGCCGTACTGCGCCATCAACTCCCAGTTCCCGAGGTGACCGGTGATATGGAGCGCACCCTTATCCGCCGCGTTGCGCAGGGCGATGTATTTTCCCAGTTGCGAAGCGTCCACCATGGAGAGAATTTCATCCCGGCTCAGCTTGTTGGCCATGAGGAGAAAGCTGTCGCCAGTGAACTCAGCCATATTAAGGAACGCCCGCCATGCGATGGCGCGACGCTCTTTCCGGCATTTCTCCGGAAAGGCGAGTTCCAGATTTTTAATTGTCAGGTTGCGCCGCCGGAAGCTGATCAGGAAAAAAAGCGCGCCGAAGAGCCGGAAGAATCCTTCGATCAGCCGTTTGGGCAGGATCTTCAGCAGGCTGATCATCCCGCAGAGAAGTGCATATTCTGTTTTTTCTCTAACCGGATTCATCCGTTTCCAACCGGGGTCAGCAGGTCGTTCAGGTAAAGCTGCGTGATCAGGTCGCAGTCGAGGCGGTGGCCCGCTTTGTACGAGGTGATCTCGCCGACGAAGCGCGCGTCGGGAATCAATGCAACGGCCGCCAGCAGATCCAGCACGCCACGATGCCAGATCGGCTCCAGCGATTTCCCGTTACGAATCAGACGCGGCTGATTGTGATAGCGGTTTTTACGCGCAATCAAAACGTTCTGATCGGTGTAACCGAGATTGCGGATGTCGGCAAAAATCTTACCGATTGTTCTGCAGTAAATCGTTTTGCCATACGGCGTGTTGGTGCGCGCCTCGGCGCCGGTCTGCACATTGATAAAGTTGACCGGAAACCGGATGCGCTGCTGTCCAATGACATTCGGAAAATTAATGGCGGCGTCTACGATCAGTTTCGGCACGGCACTTGTATTCGGCGCGAGCGTCAGAAACTGTCCGTGATCCCAGCAGAGTGTGATCGGCTCTTTGACGGTCACATATTTAATCGGCCGACTCACCGTGCGCCGTCCGGCACGCTCCAACGCTTCGATCAGATCAAGGCTTCCACGCACGAAGAGCGGCGGATCGCCGGAATCAATTTTGATAATCAAGTTGTCGATATCCAGACCCATGCGCAGCGAAATGATGTGCTCCACCATGCGCACATAGTTGTGCGGGCCGCCGGCACGCAACACGATATTGCTGACGATTGCGCCCGTCGTCCAGACGTTATCAATCGCCACTCGGATCGGCAGGGAGTTCGGCAGGTCGGTGCGGTCCAGCCACCAGCCTTCGCGATCGGTCGGCTCAAAAGTGATGGTGGTGGTGGCTTTGCCCGCAAAGGTTCCCGGCCCGGAAACGCTTACCCGCTCGGCAATGGTTTTTTGCTG
This sequence comes from uncultured Verrucomicrobiota bacterium, assembly GCA_903831085.1. Classification (GTDB taxonomy): domain Bacteria; phylum Verrucomicrobiota; class Kiritimatiellia; order Kiritimatiellales; family Tichowtungiaceae; genus Tichowtungia. The sequence goes on from CAIKWE010000028.1 coordinate 30,763, forward strand.
TGTGCGCGGCGGATGACTTGGCTGATCGGTCAGGTCGAGGTCAACCGCGATCCGGTTGAACTCCTCATACGAAGCAGAAAGGATTTCTTCATTGCCCGCCAGCAGGCGGCCCGGGGTTTTATTCATAAGGCGTAAAGTCCGTGGTTCATCGTCAAATTTCGTGGTCTAAAATACGAAAGCCGCTATAGTCTTGCGAGTTCCAAACTTTGGAAAAACAGATAAAATTTATGGAGCATCGCGGATTACTTCGATCAGTTGGAACCGTCAGCGCCTTCACCATGCTGAGCCGTTTGCTCGGTCTGCTGCGCGAAACTGTCACCGCCGCCGCCTTTGGCACCAGCGCGGTGATGTCTGATTTCGTCGTGGCTTTCCGCATTCCGAACATGTTCCGCGCTTTGTTCGGCGAAGGAGCGCTCTCCTCCGCCTTTGTTCCGGTTTTTTCGGCGATCCGGGCGAAGGAAGGGGAATCGGCGGCATGGCAATTCGCCCGCCGCGTAATCACTTTACTGGGCGCAGTGCTAATTATCATTGTCTTGATCGGCATCGGGATCACCTTTTTTCCGCCGCTCGTCGAAGCCTTTCGCAAGGGAACCCAAACCCTACCGCTCCTGCGCATCATGCTTCCATATCTCTTTTTCATTTGTCTAACCGCGCTGTCGCAGGGAATCCTCAACAGCTTCGGGCGCTTTGCTCTGGCGGCCTTCACGCCGTGTCTGCTCAATCTCACCTGGATTGCCTTCGTGATTTTTGTTTGTCCGCGTATGGGCGCAAAGCCTGAAGACCAGATTGCCGGTGTCGCGCTCGGCGTGCTGGTGGCGGGTGCGGTACAGCTGGCGGCGCAGCTTCCCGCCATGTACCGGCTGGGCTGGCGGCCTGGAGTTGATCTGAATGCGAAGGATCCGCAAGTCACCCGCTTCCTCGGCCTGATGGCTCCGACCGCGCTTGGCCAGTCCGTTTCGCAGATCAACATGACCATCAACAGCATCATGGCGCGCTGGGCCACGCCTTGGGCCGCCGCCACCATGTATTTTGCTGAACGCCTGCTCTATTTCCCGCAAGGCATTCTCGCCACCGCCATGAGCACCGTTCTGCTGCCGACTTTTTCCAATCAGGCCGCTGTCGGCGAAGACCAGCGTATTCGCGAAACCATCAACCGTGCTTTGCGTATGCTTCTATTTGTCATGATACCGGCGGCGGTCGGCCTGATGGCGCTGGCCCGTCCGGTCACCGAAATGCTTTTAGGGTGGGGCAAATTCGACGTCGATTCCGTCGACCGCACAGCGGCGGTGCTGCGGGTCTATGCGCCGGGACTTTTCTTTTTCGGGCTGGCCAAAGTATTTGTTCCGGCATTCTACGGACTGGGCGATACGCGCACACCGTACCGCAACGGTCTGTACAGCGTCGGTATCAACTTTTCGCTCAACCTGATTTTCACGCTATCGTTGCCGACCGAATACAAAGCCATGAGCCTCGCCGGTTCGGCGGTCGTGTCGGAAGCCTTCAACGGACTGACGCTCGGCTGGCGGCTCGGACGGCGCATCGGGTCGCCCGGCTGGCTTTCTGTTCTGGCTGGCGCGGGCCGCGCGCTGATTGCGGCGGTGATTATGGGTATGTCAGTGATCTTCGTTCACGGATGGATTTTCCAATCCTTGGAAAATCATCTCGCCGGAAAACTGGTGCAGTTTATCTCCGTCGGCGGCGCCATCGCCGTCGGCATGATCGTCTATCTGCTCGCTTCCGTTCTGCTCTGCCGCCGTGAAGCCGCACAGGTCTTCAACGCCGTCCTGCGCCGCAAATGAACAAAAGAAGTCCAATGATCCATTAGCAGAGATTGTGGACGTCAGGCCTTACTGCGGGTTCCAAACATTGGAAAAATCACCGTCGGGCCGGGAAAGTTAAATTTATGGAATTGGGGCTTGTACAGGAAGGGCAGGCCGCTATGATGGGCCGCTCTTAAAAATGGACGGATGTGAGACTATTTTACTGGACGCTCAGTTGGAGGCCGTGATAGATAGTCACGCTTTTCGGGCAGTACTAGGCAATGGACACCGGTTCACGACCTATATTGCAACGGGAGACCGTGAAAAAAAGAGGCCGGAAGACGGAAGTTTTGTGAAGGTGGAAATGTCGCCTTACGATATGAGTGTGGGGCGGATTATTATTTAGGTGAACTATGAAGGTTAAGGCATCAGTTAAGAAGATCAGCGCTGACGACAAGATTGTGCGTCGTAAAGGGCGTGTTTACGTAATTAACAAACGCAACCCGCGTCACAAACAGCGTCAGGGTTAATTTAAGGAAAGTTGTATTATGCCTCGTTTACTTGGTGTTGATATTCCCGGCAAAAAGCGTCTCGAGTACGCTTTGAGATACCTCTACGGCATCGGCCTGACCACATCGCGCGAAGCGATTGCCAAAGCCGGTCTGGATCCCGCTAAAAAAGCCGACGACCTGACCGACGAAGAGATCATGAAGCTCACCGCCGTGATCCGTGAGGATTACACGATTGAAGGGGATCTGCGCCGCGAAGTCGGCCAGAACATCCGCCGCCTGATTTCTATCAACTGCTACCGCGGCACACGTCATCGCCGCGGCCTGCCGGTGCGCGGTCAGCGCACGAAGACCAATGCCCGTACCCGTAAAGGCGCCCGCCGCACTGTGGGTGCTGTTCGCGGGAAAGACGCCCGTTCGGCCGCCAAGATCGGCGACAACAAAGCGACTGATAATAAATAAA
>CAIKWE010000029.1 GCA_903831085.1 uncultured Verrucomicrobiota bacterium
GACGGATCGCCTGCGGCATGTGCTGGTACTCGAAGAGGCCCACAACATTTTTCCTGCACCGACCTATGGCACAACCTCAAATGGTGGACTTGAAAATGTTTACCGGGAGATCCGTTCCTTCGGTCAGGCTTTGGTTGCGATTACCCAGCATCCCTCTATGCTTCCCATCTATGTATTGGGCAATACCCATACGCTCATTTTCATGTCCCTGACGCACGAAGCCGACATCATCTCCGCACGACAAGCGTTATTTCTGGAACGTAATCAGGACGTCTTTCTGGACCGGCTTCAGGTGGGCGAAGGTATCGTCAAGATCAAGGGACGCCTGCCGCCAACACATGTGCAATTCCAAGAGATTCATGTTCAGCCGGGAGCGATAAAAGATGAGGATTTAAAATCATGAAACAGCGTAGATGGCTCGGAACCGGAACCATTGAATCCTTTGATGTGCGGCAGCAGCGGCTGCTCGATCTCGTTTTGGAAAAAGTGCGTCATTATTATGCCGAACTGTATGAAACCCGCGACTGCTATCGCTACCCGCTAACGCTTTCCCGACTCATGAAGCTCTGTAATCGGAGTGGACTTCGGACGTTGATGGCCGTGCGAATCCTCAGCCACTCGGTGGATGTTGAGTCCGAATCTGACCCGCCGCTGGCTTATGAACGTGATCGTTCGCAAAAAAATGCCATGCGTCGACCTTACCGGATCTATCTGCGATCGGACCACCGGGGATAAAAATAGAGAAAATTCCCCCGAATCAGCCGTCAGATTTAAAAACTCCTGATGAACTCAGGGTTATGATGGAGCAAACACCCATAATGGCTTGCCCCAGATTGGTGGGATTTCGTGTCTCCGGCAGACAGATCAACATTGCCCAGGAGGGTGGAAAGCAGATCAATGTGCAGGGCGAAGTGAGCGGACAGCAGGTTCCGCAAACAGCGATGTGACGACCGGCCTTGATGAGCATAGTTTGTAGCATGATGATTCCTCCTTAACGTAAAGAGGAAAATCAAACGCAATTCGCACAGCGGGCGTTATCAGGAGGCCGCGCCTAGACAATCGCATCAGGTGAACTGGGAAAGTGAAACCAGAGCAGAACCCCGCATTCGCGGGACCGCGCTCGCTTCACTCGGATCCAACGTGTGAAAAACAGATCAGATCCCCAGCGAAGCGTTTACGGATCTACTACAGCTCCCGTAAGAACAGCCGCTTCTTTTTCTTCTTCGATCGGTGTATCCGTTTGGGGGCCAAGTATGCAGTAGCGGGTAATATAATCTGTTACATCGAAGTTATCCGGCGGAAGCACCGTCGCGAATTTGTCAGCCCCTACAATAAACTCTCCCCCCGGGGGGATCGCCACCATGCGGCCATCCGAACCGACAGTGGTTGTCCAGCCTTTCGGAACGGCAATTGTTCGACCGTCGCTGCCTGTTTCTGCGGCTCCATCCGGCGGAACGGCGGTGACGCGTTTGTCGGATCCTTCGACGCTCGTCCAGCCTTCCGGGACGGCAATCATGCGCTTATCGCTTCCTTCAACCGCCTTACCGCCAGGCGGAATTGCAACACCGCGACCGTCCTTTCCAATTTTAAAGCTCCATCCTTTTGGAATGGGAATC
>CAIKWE010000030.1 GCA_903831085.1 uncultured Verrucomicrobiota bacterium
ATTGGAAAAAGAGGGCTTACTGGTGATTGACAGACGGCGAGTCCGGCTTGCGGAAGAGGCGCTATTTGTGAGCGATGCGGTCTTTGCGGAATTGGTGTGATATTGCGCTTGCCATGGGGCGGGTCTGTCCGTAGATTACGCCACTCTTTGAAGTAAATTTTTGAGATTGTGAGGAAAAATCATGGCTAAATGTGCATTGACAGGTAAGGGAACGATTTCAGGCCGCCGGATTGTCCGCAAGGGTTTGAGAAAAAGCAAAGGCGGTATCGGTCTGCACGTGACCAGCGCCACGAAACGGAAATTCAAGGCAAACCTTCAGCATGTCCGCGTGAAGGATGCAAACGGCACCGTGAGCCGCATCTGGGTTTCCGCCAAGGCGATCCGCTCGGGTCTGGTGACCAAAGCCTAAGAAAGCCCACGCTCTGTTTGAAAGCCGGTCCAAATGGGCCGGTTTTTTTATGTCCGGATGCAAAAAAAATGCTCTCCGCGAACGGAGAGCGTTTGATACAGACCCAGAGCGGTTTTTACCAGCTGGCTTTGGTCATGCCGGGGATGAGCCCGTTAGAAGCCATTTCGCGCAGGGTGATGCGGGAGAGACCGAACTTTTTGTAGACAGCACGCGGGCGTCCAGTCACGCGGCAGCGGCTCTGGACGCGAACCGGGTTGGCGTTGCGCGGCAGTTTGCGCAGTTTGTCGAACGCGGCCATACGGTCTTCGTAGGACGTTTTCGGATTATGGATGATTGTCTTAAGTTCTATGCGCTTGGCGTAGTACTTTTTTACCAGCTTCATGCGCTTGTTGTTTTTAACGATACTGCTCGTTTTTGCCATAAATCAATTTCCTCAATGGTTCGGTGAAGCGGGGATAAAACAGGAAAAGCTTTCGGCGTGCAACCCTTTTCTGTGCAAAAGCGGCCGAGGTTATTTCACTCGCCAGAGTCTTTCCGGTTGAATACTCTGCCCGTAAAAAAAGGCGTGTTATGAGATTAAATTGGTTGGTGACGGTGCTGGTTGCGCTGTGCGGCATGGCGCAGGCGTCATTTGTGACGATCAGTCATGCGGGCAATGCGGCGGACCTATCCACTGGCTATGGTGCGGTGGGTTACACCTACCAAATCTCAGCAACCGAAGTGACAATTGCGGAGTTCCAGCGGGCGACCGGTGCCGGTAATGGCAATGAGAACTTCTGGAACGACGGCACCCGCACAGTGGGCACCGCGGCTCCGGCAAGTTATGTTTCCCTCTACGAAGCGATGAAATACTGCAACTGGCTGACCAGTGGCAATATCGATAACGGAGCGTATGTCTTCAGCGGCGGAGTATATCAGTCCACCGACCGCGCCTCGGCGGTCACCACCTACGGAACGGTCTACGCCCTGCCGACAGAAAACGAATGGTATAAAGCGGCCTATTTCAAAACCGATGCCTCCGGCTATTCGCTCTACGCCAACGGAATCGACACCGTACCGGTCGCGGGAACCGATGCAAATTACAATCAGGCAAAGGCGATCGGCACGCCATGGAGCGCCGGCTCAGGAACAGCAGAGCAGAACGGTACGTATGACATGATGGGCAATGTTGGTGAATGGATGGAAGATTTTAATGGCACGCTTCGCGGCGGCACTTACGGCAGCGATGAGATATTTCTGCGCTCGTCTGGTAACCTCAGTTTTGGTCCGTCGAACGAGCGCAGCAGTAGCGGGTTCCGCGTCGTTGCAATCCCTGAACCGGCGACCGCGCTTTCGCTCGTGCTCGGCGGCCTGATCATTACAGGCTACCGCCGTCTTCGCAAAAGCTACGGCCACTTTTAACCTTTAACTCTTTTACCCTTTTAAAATCCGGGCCGCGCGGCGGCCCGTTTTTTATTGTAGCCGCGCACGGTGGGCGCGGTCTCCGATGAGCGGGCGGCCACCGTCCGCCCCCACAGAAAAGATGAACCCGTCCCGCCGTTTCCACCTGTCGGAGGACAAGTCGGCACCTCCAGCGGAGGGGAACTTATAAAATCTCTTCTACAGGCTGGGCAGCTGGGCGGTTTTTAGTTTTGTTTTCAGAGCTTTTATCAGGCAGACTGCGGCCCTCTTTTATCTATTTTAGGGAGAAGGAAGAATTATGTGCGGAGTAGTTGGTTACATTGGCAGTAAGGAAGCGGCCCCGATTCTGATCGACGGTTTGCAGCGGCTGGAATACCGGGGATATGACTCGGCCGGTATTGCCGTGCTTAACGGCAGTAAAATCACGTCGCGCAAGGAAGTCGGGCGGCTGGCGAATCTTGAGAAAATGCTGGCCGCAGATCCGGTCAAGGGAACTCGCGGTATCGGCCATACCCGCTGGGCGACGCACGGCGCGCCTTCGCAGATTAATTCTCACCCGCATTCCAGCTCGGACGGATCTATTGCGGTGGTGCATAACGGAATTATTGAAAACTATGCCGAGTTGCGCGATGAACTGTCCGCCAAGGGGCATAAATTCCTTTCTGAAACCGATACGGAAGTGGTTCCGCACCTGATTGAGCAGTCGCTTAAGGACGGTGCGAAATCGCCGGTCGAGGCGATTCAGCGCACGCTGAAGCGGTTGCGCGGAGCTTATGCGCTTGGAATTCTGTTCCGCACCGAGCCGGACGCCATTTATTGCGCCCGCAAGGGAAGTCCGCTGATTATCGGGCTGGGCGAGAAAGAGAATTTCATTGCCAGCGACGTGCCGGCCATTATCAACCGGATCAAAAAAGCCATCTATCTAAACGACGGCGAAATGGCCGTTGTTCGCGCCGATAGCGTGGAAATCTGCACGATGGAAGGTGTGGCGGTTACGCCGGTGATTAAAGAGATCAGTTTTAAAGCTGAGGCCGCCGAATGCGCCGGGTTCGAAACGTTCATGCTGAAAGAGATTCATGAACAGCCGCGCATTCTGCGCGCGATGCTGGAAAAACACGTTTCGGCGGACGGGAAAATTGATATCGGCTCCGATCTGAAACCGGATTATTTCCGCAAGCTCAACCGTATTATGATTGTTTCCTGCGGCACGGCCTATCATGCGGGGATGTACGGCAAGCTGTTGCTGGAAAATCTGACCGGCATTGCGGTTGAAACCGACCTCGCCAGCGAGTTCCGCTATCGTGACCCGAAAATCGATCCCGGCACGTTGATCATTCCGGTTTCACAGTCGGGCGAAACAGCCGATACACTGGCTTCGATCCGTATGGCCAAAGAGTGGGGCTGTAAAATTTTAGCCATCTGCAACGTCGAGGGCAGTTCAGTGGTGCGCGAAAGCGACGCAGTATTTTTCACCAACTGCGGCCCGGAGATTGGCGTGGCTTCGACCAAGGCCTACACGGCGCAGTTGATGGCATTTGCGCTCTTTTCTCTCTACGTGGCCGGGGTTCGCGGCAACCTGACGCCGGAGCAGATTAAGTCCTATCTTGCTGATTTGCAGGAAGTCCCGGACGCTGTTCATTATGTGATTCAGAAAAAAGATGAAATTCAGGCGATCAGCGAAAAGCACCACGACGGCCCGAGTTCGCTTTATCTTGGACGCAAGTTCAACTATCCCACCGCACTGGAAGGCGCACTTAAGAACAAGGAAATCTCCTACCAGCATGCCGAAGGTTATGCCGCAGGCGAAATGAAGCACGGCCCGATCGCGCTGATCAATGATGCGCTGCCGGTCATCTGCATCTGCACAAAGACATCCGACGAGGTCTACGAAAAAATGCTTTCGAACATCAAAGAGGTCGAGGCACGTAGCGGGCGGATTATCGCGGTGGCGACCGAAGGGGACACGGAGATTGCGAAGCTGGCCGGCGACATTATTTACGTGCCGGAAGTTCGCGACGAATTCACGCCGATCGTCAATGTGGTCGGACTTCAACTGCTGGCCTATTACGCGGCCCGCGCCCGCGGCACCGATATTGATAAACCGCGCAATCTGGCCAAAAGCGTGACGGTGGAATAGGCTTTTTGCTTGATAAAGGACTTTGGGGATAAATACACTCCCCAGCCCTTGAAATCAGAGAGGTTGATTATGAAGATGGAAAAAGTTGGACAGGCTGAAATACATGTTGATGACCAGAAGCTGGTCTGCCCCATTTACGAGGGCACCGAAGGCGAGCGGGCCATGGATATTGGCAAGCTGCGCAAAGAGACCGGGCTGATCACCTATGATCCGGGCTTCGGCAACACCGGCTCCTGCGCCAGCGATATCACCTTTATTGACGGCGAAAAAGGCATTCTGCGCTATCGCGGGTACGATGTGGCCGATCTGGCCGCAAAATGCGAATTTATCGAAGTGGCCTATCTGCTGGTTCACGGCTCGCTGCCGACCCTCGCGCAGAGAGAAAACTACGCGATGCTTCTTAACCGTCACTCCATGATTCATGAGGATATGCGCGAATTTTTCAGCAACTATCCCGAGCATTCGCATCCGATGGCGATTCTTTCGGCCATGGCGGTTTCGCTTTCCTCTTTTTATCCCGAGTTGAGCGGTGACCTCAAAGAGGATGTGGACATGACCGTTACACGGTTGCTTTCCAAACTGCGCACGATTGCCGCCTTTTCCTATAAAAAATCCATCGGCGAGCCGGCGGTCTATCCGCGGCACGATCTCAAATACTGCGAAAACTTCCTCAACATGATGTTCAGTTCGCCGGTACGCGGAGAACCGATTGATCCGGTCATGGCCGACGCGCTCAACAAACTACTCATCATTCATGCCGATCATGAACAGAACTGCTCCACCTCCGTCGTGCGCGGCGTGGGCAGCTCCGGAATCAATCTGTACGCATCCATCGCGGCGGGCATCTGCGCGCTGTGGGGGCCGAAACACGGCGGTGCCAACCAGCACGTCATCGAGATGCTGCAGGAAATCTACCGCGAGGGCGGCGATGTTGACAAAGTGATTGAGCGTGCCAAAAACCCGCGCAGTCCGTTCCGGCTGATGGGGTTCGGCCACCGCGTGTACAAATCCTACGACCCGCGCGCCAAGATCGCCAAAGAGCTGTGCAAAAAAGTAATTGCGGTGACGCACACCAAAGACCCGTTGCTGGATATCGCTATGGAACTGGAAGAAAAGGCGCTGGCCGATTCCTATTTCCAGGAGCGCAATCTTTATCCCAACGTGGACTTCTACACGGGACTCACCTATCGCGAGATGGGCATTCCGACCAATATGTTCACCGTCATGTTCGCCATCGGCCGTCTGCCGGGCTGGATTGCTCAGTGGCTGGAAATGCAGAGCGACGACGATTCTCGCATTGCCCGTCCGCGGCAGGTCTATACCGGACCGGTTCTGCGCAAAGTGACCCCGATATCGAAACGAAAATAGTGGAATTTCAAAACGTGATACCGATTGATAAACAGCCGGAAGACCTCCGCGAGAATAAGCAGGAACTGGAGTTTCTTCAGGCCATCGCCCGGCGGCTGCCTGAGGATACCGACGTCATGCGCGTGCTGGGCGACCTTTACACCCGCACAGGCGCTTATGCCGATGGCTTACGTGTGGACGAACGCCTCAGCCGCCTTTGCGCCGAAGATCCAGTGGTTTGGTACAATTTGGCCTGCAGCCTGGCGCTTTCAAACCGTTCCGACGATGCGTTCGACGCGCTTAATCGAGCCGTTGAGCTGGGCTATAACGACTACGACGGAATGAAGAAAGATCCCGATCTGGCGTCGTTGCACGGCGACGCCCGTTTCGAATCCATTCTGGAATGGATATACAGCGCTTTCGAACAGATGCCGGATTGTGAAGAGTTTTAGCAAGGGAGTATATCATGAATAAATCGCTGATTTGGGCGTTGGTTCTGATGGCGCTTTGCGCCCTGTTTTTTATTTTTACCGGCGGCAAAACCAAGATTGAAATCTTCAATCTGGCGTTCTCCATGAAAACCTCCATCGCGCTGCTCCTTTTTACGGGAATCGGAACGACGATCGGAGTCCTGCTTAAATGAAGAGCGGTGTTTTCATCGGCCCTGAAGTGAATCCGGCGCGCATCGCGCCGGATGCCGTCATCCACCCCGGATGCCGCATTTCCGGCGAGAAGACCTCCATCGGCCCCGGCTGTGTGCTTGGAGCCGAAGCGCCTGTCACGATTGAAAACTGCCAGCTCGGTCGCGGTGTAAAACTCAAAGGCGGATATTTTTCCGGCGCGGTATTTCTCGACGGTGCCAACATGGGTAGCGGTGCGCACGTCCGTGAAGGCACCATTCTCGAAGAAGAGGCGAACGGCGCGCATACCGTCGGCCTGAAACAAACCGTCCTGCTTCCTTTTGTAACGCTTGGAAGTCTCATCAATTTCTGCGACATCCTGATGGCAGGTGGCACCAGCCGTAAAGACCACAGCGAAGTCGGCTCCTCCTACATCCATTTCAATTACACGCCGAATCAGGACAAAGCCACCGCTTCGCTGGTCGGCGACGTACCGTGCGGCGTTCTGCTGAATCAGAAATCCATCTTTCTTGGCGGGCAGGGCGGACTGGTCGGCCCGGCGCGCATCGCCTACGGATGCGTCATCGCCGCCGGCGGAATCTGCCGCAAAGATGTGCTCGCAGAAAGTCAGCTTCATATTCCCGCCGCGCCGGAGGAGAAGACCGTTCCGTTCGAGCCGGGCGTTTACAAAAACATTGATCGCATTGTTAAAAACAACCTCATCTACATTGGGAATATCCGCGCACTCAAAGCGTGGTACGAAAACGTCCGCGTTCTCTTTATCCGCGATGAATTTGACCGTGCCTGCCACGCAGGCGCGCTGGCCAACCTTGACCTGATTCTGAAAGAACGCATCCAAAGGTTGGAACAATTAGCTGAAAAAGCCTGCTCCGCTGACAGCGGGGTTCCAAGCCTTGGAGAAAAAACGACGAAAGTTTCCAATGCTTGGAAACTTCCTCTCAATACAGTCGCCGATACGAAGCTGATGAGCGAAATCAAGCAGGCGGACAAGGCGGACTACATCGCCGCTGTAAAGAGTTTGAGCGAAGCCGCGCGCGCCGGTTCAACGGCGTGGCTTCAGTCAATCGTTGATGAAGCCGCCGCGCTGTGGAATTAAAGGAGAGACCGATGGGAAAACTATTTGGAACCGATGGCGTTCGCGGCATGGCCAACATGGGCAACATGACCGCCGAGCAGGCGCTGGAAATCGGCCGCGCGGTCGCCTATGTCTGCAAGGAATACCACAAGGAGAAGGAAACCCGTCCGCGTATTGTTATCGGCAAGGACACCCGCCTGAGCGGTTATATGCTCGAAAACGCGCTGACGGCCGGTGTCTGCTCGATGGGCGTGGACGTTCTTCTGCTCGGTCCTCTGCCGACGCCCGGCGTGGCGTTTATCACGCAGGACATGCGCGCCGATGCAGGGATTGTTATTTCCGCCTCGCACAATCCTTATCACGACAACGGCATCAAAATCTTTTCTCGCACCGGCTATAAACTGCCCGACGCGGAAGAGGAGCAGATGGAAAAACTGATCGCCGGGCGTAAACTGCGCGATGTCCGTTCGACAGAAGACGACATCGGCAAAGCCAAGCGCATTGACGACGCGGTCGGACGGTACATCGTTTTCTGCAAAAACACCTTTCCGGAAAATTTGACGCTGGACGGAATGAAAGTCGCCCTCGACTGCGCCAACGGAGCGGCCTACAAAGTCGCGCCGACCATCTTCGCGGAACTGGGCGCGGCGGTTACGGCCATTCATGTTTCTCCCAACGGGATGAACATTAACGACAACTGCGGTTCGCAGCACACCGGCGATCTCAAAGCTAAGGTGCTTGCGGTGAAAGCGGATGTCGGACTGGCTTTCGACGGCGACGCCGACCGCCTGATCGTGGTGGATGAAACCGGAACCGAACTTTCCGGCGACCAGATCATGGCCATCTGCGCGGTTCACTATAAGAAAAAGGGACTGCTTAAAAACAACGAGATCGTCGCAACGGTCATGAGCAACTTCGGTTTTCTCTCCGCTATGAAAGAGCTGGGGATTGGTGTGGCCATCACGCCGGTCGGCGACCGCTATGTGCTCGAACGGATGATCAAAGACGACGCGGTGCTCGGCGGCGAAGCCTCCGGGCATGTAATTTTTCATAACCACCATTCCACCGGCGACGGCATCATCGCCGCGCTGCAACTGCTGGCGATTATGCGTGAAACCGGCAAGCCGCTCTCGAAGCTGGCGAAAGTTATGAAAGTTTTTCCCCAGAGGCTCATCAATTTCGATGTGGCCAAGAAGCCGCCGCTTGAAGAACTTCCGGAAATACAGAAAGCCGTCAAAAAAGCCGAAGCCGAACTGGGCGACAAGGGCCGTGTGCTGATCCGTTATTCCGGCACCCAGCCGATGTGCCGCGTCATGGTCGAAGGCCCGACCGATGAAATAACCAACCGCCTCGCAGAACAACTTACCGCGGTAGTCAAAAAGTGCATCGGATAACGAACTAGAACAGGAAATGCTCAAATGCGAGGATTGCCTCCCTTCCTTTTGTTCTTACTGATTGCCTCTTTGGCTCTCGTCAGTGGGTTTGTCGTTCCTGTATACGCCGCCGGCGAAAAATGGGCGTTGCTCATCGGTGTGGATAAGTGTGAAGCAATCGGAGAGCTTAAGGTCTGTTCCGCCGACGCCCTCGCGTTGAAATCCGTGCTTGAGCAGATCGGCTATCCGGACAACCACATCACCGTGCTGGTGGACAGTAACCAGTCCAATATCAATGCGACGCCCACCATTGGCAACGTCGAGCGCGCCATCAAAAGGCTGGCTCAGGTGGCAGAAGCGGACGACAAGATTCTTTTTTTCTTCTCCGGCCACGGTGTTACCCACAACGGAACCAGTTTTCTTGTACCGACCGACGGCGACCTGACCAAAGGCGTGAGCCTGACGTGGGTCAAGGATCAGTTCGCCGCCTGCAAGGCCAAAGAAAAGGTCATGATTCTCGATGCGTGCCATTCGGGAGCCGCCAAAGGCGTTAGCGGCATCACCCCCGAC
>CAIKWE010000031.1 GCA_903831085.1 uncultured Verrucomicrobiota bacterium
ACGGCGGCGATGGCCAGAACCCCGGAGCCGGTGCCGATATCGAGCATTGTCTTCGCGCCGCTCTGCGGGACAAAGCGGTCGAGCTGTTCGAGGCCGAACCGCGTCGTGAAGTGGTTGCCGGTTCCGAAGCTCAGCCCCGGATTAATCACCAGCTCGATGCGGTCGCTCTGCCCGGCCAGCCACGGCGGAACCACGCGAAGCCGGTGCCCGATATCCATCGGCTTGAAGTGTTTCTTCCAGCTTTCCGCCCACTCTTCGTCGGCATACTCACGGACTGATTTCCCAAGGATCGAAAAATGTTCCAGCGCCCGCGCAGCGATCTCCGCCTCGATGGTATTGTCGAAATAGATTTCGAGCGCGCATTCGACGCCGCCGGGCTTTTTCAGCTCTACGACTGTCCTTCCGAGATTTTCTGCCACCCAGTCGCTGATCGTCTCCGCCGCGCTCTGCGCGATCATCAGCGTTAAAATCGCTCCGCCCGTTGGTTTTTCCGTTTTCATGTGCAGGGCTTATACCGTAAATTACCCGCCAATGAAAACTGTTGTGGCAGAAACTGTTCTTTTGGGCCGCGAGGCGTTTGCAACGCTTGGCGAAGTGGTGGTCGTTCCGGATCGGCAGATCGGGCCGGAGCATCTCAAGGATGCCGACGCGCTCATCATCCGCTCCAAAACCAAAGTGACGCCGGAGCTGATCGAGGGCTCCGCCGTGCGCTTCGTCGGCACCGCCACAGCCGGTTTTGAGCATATGAGCTGGCTTGCCAGCCGTAGCTCTGCTTTGCAGAGCGTAGGCTGGTGCGCCGCGCCGGGCTGTAACGCCGACAGTGTCGCAGACTATATGACCGCCGCTTTGCTTACTCTTCATATGAAACACGGCGTGGAACTGGAAGGCCGAACCCTTGGCATCATCGGCGTCGGACAGGTTGGCTCGCGCGTTGCCAAACGTGCGGAAGCGCTCGGCCTGCGCGTTCTGCTTAACGACCCGCCGCGCGCCGCGAAAGAAGGTAATGCCGGGTTCCAAGAATTGGAAACGCTGCTGGCCGAAGCGGACTTCGTTACGCTTCATGTGCCGCTGATTAAGGAAAAACCTTGGCCGACGCTTCGTATGGCCGACTGCCGCTTCTTTGAACAGATGAAGCCCGGTGCGGTTTTCATCAACGCTTCGCGCGGCAAGGTGCTCGACAGCGACGCCCTGCTCCACGCTAAAGCAAACGGAATTGTTTCACACGCCGTGCTCGATGTATGGGATCCGGAACCGGTCATCCGCGCCGATGTGCTTACCATCACCACCATCGGAACGCCGCATATCGCGGGCCACTCCTTCGAAGGTAAGCTGAACGGAACAGTTCAAGTCTACCGCGAGGCGTGCCATTTTTTTGAAACGGCGCCGGTCTGGAATCCCGCGCCGTTGCTACCCGCCGTGGCGGTGCCGGAACTGAAAATTGATTCGCGCGGCAAAAGCGACCTTGAGATTCTGGCCGAAGCTATCGCATCGATCTACGATATTGGCATCGACCAGCTCTCTATCGAAGACATTGCGCGGTTTGACAAACTGCGCGCACATTACCGCGTGCGGCGCGAGTTTAAGAATACAACCATCCGGTTGTCTGAGCACAGACCCTTACTGCTGAAAAGATTCAGCGGTTCCGGATTCTCCGTTTCTAAGGTTGGCGCACCAGATAACGGGTGAGACAAAGTCGGCATTTCATTAAATGGGCTTTGGGCCATATTCGGTGCATAAACCACCCTCGACGCAGGCTCTCGGAAGCGTCGGTTCGTCCGCATTTGGGACACTGGTTTTTGGAATGGATTTTGAACTTCATTACTTTCCCCCGAAAGCTGACCGAAATTATACGCTCTTCTTAGGGATATTCAACAGGTTTGTGGGGTTTCCCCCTACACGACAGGCCGGTTAGCGGTAATTAAAGAGCTGGTCTAGCTTGTAAGCCTCTCCGGTGGAGGCAGAAAGAGCTGCAACAATTTTGTCCTGAATGTGGCGCGTCAGACGACGACCTTTCCGACCCTTCTGCACCTGTTTGTGGGTCAAGCCGTCTTTTGACGCCGCCACCAGATCGTGATTCTTCAGTCCGCGTTCTTCCATGATGGCATCCAACGGCTGAATGCCCAGTTCCAGATCTTTGTCGCTCATTGATTTTGCTCCAGTACTTTATCCACCGCCGTCATCACCGTTTTGACATCGTGCATTTCGTTGAGGTGCTGCAAAAGTTCGCGTCGTCCGCGCAGTCCTTTCATGTACTGCGCAAGGTGCGGGCGGAAATGCAGACAGGCCGACTGCTCAGGATTGTATTTGGTTTTGCACCGCCGCCCCGCCGCCGTAGCGGAAGTCATTTCAACCAGCCGAAGTAAGTGCGTCTCGATCACGGCACACCGGGTTCCAAGGTCTGGAACCGGCATTGCCGGATTTTTTATCTGATTAAATAACCAAGGGTTACCGACCGCACCGCGGCCGATCATTACGCCGTCCACGCCCGATACGCGCACCATTTCGGTCGCGTCCTCCGGCGTGTTGATGCCGCCGTTTCCAATGACTGGAATTTTGAGCGCCTGTTTGATTTCGCCAAGCTTTTCCCAGTCCGCCTCGCCTTTATGGAAATTGCAGGCGAGCCGTCCGTGCACAGCAATCATATCCGCGCCGGCGTCTTCGACGATTTTGGCAATGGTCAGGTGGTCGGGAAATGCGGGGCTGAAGCCGATACGGGTTTTGACGCTGACCGGAAGTGAAACCGCTTTTTTGACCGCGCGCACGATCTCGCCGATCTGCTCCGGCTCTTTCATCAGCGCGGCGCCCGCGCCGCGCCGGACGACCTTGCGCACCGGACAGCCGCAGTTGAGGTCGATCCAGTCAAAACGGCCGAGCTGTTCGATATATCGCGCGGCTTCGGCCATCGCCTCGACTGACTTACCGAAAATATGGCCCGCGATCGGATGATCCAACTTAGAAACTTCCAGAAACTGGAATGTTTTCTGCGAGTCGCGGCGGATTCCTTCGGCGCTGGTCACTTCAGTATAGCAGGCTCCCGCGCCATTCTCTTTGCAGATGGAGCGGAACGCGGCATCGGTGTAGCCAGCCATCGGCGCGAGCACGACAGGAAAGTTGATCGTGACTGTTCCGAATTTCAGAGGGTTCAAATTCATAGCGATTAGACGCCTGCACTTTTAGCCAACGCCGCTTTCACATTCGCCGTGATCACATCCCATTGCTTATCGGCAATCTGTTTCTGCGTGGCCAGCCACGTACCGCCGACAGCGCTGACAATCGGAAGCGCAAGCCATTCGTTCATATTGTCCAGACTGACGCCGCCAGTCGGGCAGAATTTGACGCCCAGCGACACATACGGTGCGGCCATGTTTTTGAGCATATTCACGCCGCCCGCCGCGCCGGCCGGGAAAAATTTCAGCATTTTGCAACCAAGCGCAAGGCCCTGTTCAATTTCCGACGGCGTCATGACACCGGGAATAAACAGAGTTTTGTTCAGCTGGAAAAATTTTACCGTGTCAGGATTAAGCCCCGGCGCCAGACCGAAACTGACACCGACATCGATGCACATTTTCGCCTGTTCGGGCGTCACCACGGTACCCGCACCGACCAGCATTTCGGGAAATGATTTTTTGATCCGCTTCAACGCTTCGGGCGCGGCGGCGGTACGGCAGGTCACTTCAATCACATCCATGCCGCCCTTGAGCAGCGCTTCAGCCAGCGGCTCGGCGTCGTTGGCGTTGTCGATCACAATCACCGGAATTACTGGTCGTTTCAAAAGTTCGTTCAACATAAGGTTCTCCTTCTGTTATCGGTATATTTTCCCAGCGCGGTAATCGGCCCAGGCGGTTTCAAACCACAAATTGCTCTCGGGAATCGGACGGCACTTTACCCAGCGCTGTTTCACTTTACCATTCTCAACCACGGTTTCCTGCACCTTGGCGCGGAACTCCGTGTTTTCGGGAAGAAAGCTCCACTCGGACGAATCAAGCTGTTCGTGCGCCCGCTGACCGGAGGCATCGCGCACCATGGCCGATCCGCGTGAACCGACGCCGCTCTTCACATGATACAGCGTTGCTTCCAAATAGACCCAGTGCGCAAAGCAGAGCTGGCGGTTGCGAAACGCCTGCACAGCCTCGACGGCATTGCCGACTTTACAGCCGTTTGCTTCCAGCGCGTCAAACTGCGCCTTCGCTTCCCTGGCGGCTTTTTTCAGGCCGTCGAGCGAACGGATATGCGCACCGGCCTTACTCATGCGTTCCTGCAGTTCTGCGCGGACCGAACGCCAGTCGGCGGTTGATTTTTCGCAACGCTTCATGAATCCAGAAACTTCTTTTGCCGCTGCTTTGGCCGCCTTGGTGAAGTCGCTCATTTTCAGACTGCTGCCTGCGTAGCAGTTGCCGATGTACTCGGCGGCGCGCAAAGAGCCAACCTGTCCAGAATTCAGCGCCGAGCCGCCGGGGCGGGCCACGCCGTGCGAGCCGTTGACTTCGCCGACCGGAAAAAGGTGTTTGATATTGAGCGATTCCCACCAGTGATTACCCGCCAAACCACCATTATTGTGCTGAGCGCAGACGGCAACTTCGAGCGGCTCTTTGGTGATGTCGATGCCGTGATCTTTGTACAGTCCGATCGCGCCGGGGTTCATGTGAGCGAGGCGGCCGATCGGTGTTGTCTGAAACGCTTTGGATTTTTCCAGATACTCGTACGCCTCTTTTTCCAAGGCTTGGAAATCGAAGCCTTCCGGATTATTGCGGAAATCGAGAAATACACGGCGGCCCTTCAGCGCGGTTTCGATGTAGACGAGAATATCGATAATCGACGAACCGCCGATGATTTTCTTGGAATCGAACGGCCACTGATAGCCCTTCAGAAAAACCATGCTGTTCATTTTTCCAATGGTTGGAAAATAGTCGCGCATGAATTCGCGCGGATCGCTTTCTCCGTCGGCGTCGGTGGAAACAAACTTCGGAACCACCTGCATGTAGGTTCCGGAAACGTTCCAGCGGAACTTAATGGAAGCCAGTCCGTACTGCGCTTCCGGTAATCCCTGCGCCATTGCACCGGCCTGGAGCGCAACGCCGATCGCGCCGGTATGAACGACTGGATAGACGCTGGTTTTATACAAGCCGCCCGGCCCGCCAACCGCGAAGACGACGTTATCGGCGGCATACGCGACAAGCTTGCCTTTGGCGTTCAGCGCCAGTGCGCCGCAGGCACGCTTGTCTTTGCCTTCGCCGACGGTCAGCAGGCTGACGACGTTGATATTCTCCTGCACCGGAATTTTGCGACGTTTCACTTCGGCGATCAGCGCGCGGCACATATCACGCGAGGTGTACGGGCCGACCGATGTAGCACGCTGCGCCGGGTCGTGGTCGGTTTTGTAGCCGACAAACTGACCGAATGGATCCTGCGGAAATTTGACTCCGAGATTCACAAGGTTCAGGAAAGCACGACCTGACGTCGCGGCTTCAACGAGCGAGAGATCGCCGTGCATGCTTCCGGGAGCAAAATAGTTTTTTGCCATCACCATCGGCGCGTCGAGATCGTTTCCGCACATCGCGCTTTTGTAGTAGGTCTGTTTGTCTGAGCCGGTGTTGATGGAGGTGCCCATCTTCAGCCCTTCGGTCACGATCAGAACATCCTCGATTCCCTGATTGCGCAACTGCACGGCGGCATTCAAGCCGGCCGCGCCGGAACCGATCACCAGCGAATGCACGCGGGTTACAGCGATTTCATTTTTCTTATCCAATTTGAGTACAGATTTTTCCATTTTCACTTCTCCGAATATTATTATGGATTACAGGCGCGGCACCGTGAATCCGCCGTCGATCGTGATGATCTGTCCGGTGGAATAGGCAATGTCTCCGCGCGCCATCATGGCGGCCGCTTTGGCAATATCTTCCGGCAGTCCCCAGCGGCTCTGCAGCAGAATATGGTCTTCGAAAATGAGCTTGTCATATTTACCGGTCACAACCGCCGTCATGTCGGTTTTGATAATGCCCGGACGGATCTCGTACACCGGAATATCAAATTCGCCGAGGCGCACCGCAAAGAGCTGGGTCATCATGCTCATCCCGGCTTTGGAAATGCAGTATTCACCACGGCCTGTCGAGGCAACACTGGAGGACATGGAGGCGATGTTGATGATGCATCCGCTGAAAGCTGAATCCGCTTTTTTCTGTTCGATCATCCAGTTGGCCGCGGCCTGCGTCAGGAAATAGGGCCCCTGCAGATTGATCTTCATCACCCGTTCGTAGCTCTCTTCCGTCGCTTCGAGAATGTCGGCCCGCACTTTCGGTGCGACGCCTGCATTGTTGACCAGAACATTCAGTCGGCCGAATTTTTCTTTTACCGCTTCAATCGTCTTCGCACGGTCCGCCGCAGACGATACATCGGCGCGGCAGTAAAGCACTTTTGCGCCAGCGCGTTCGAGCTGTTTGAGAGCATCCGAAACCACGGACTCCTCATGAACATCCATGACGGCAATATTAAAATCTTCGGCCGCCAGCTTTTCGGCGATCGCAAATCCAATCCCGCGACCAGCCCCTGTAATCAATGCTGTTTTTTTCATACTGCGTTCCCTTTGTTCCGTTTAAAACCGTTTCTGTTTGTGGATGTGCTGAATGATAATCCGGCAATCTTCCATCGCCTCATAGGTGTGTTCGAACAGTGCATCGAACTGAAGACAATCTCCGGTTTTCAAAATATGCGTTTCATAAGGCAGAACGACCTTCAGTGCGCCAGCCAGCACCCAGCAGGTTTCATAGTCATCGCGGTGAGCATCCGGACTGGAACGCTTGGCTCCTTTTGGCGCTTCGGCATAAAAACATTTTGAATTGGCGAATTCGATCTGCCGGAAATGAAAATCTCCCGCGATGCGCTCTGTTTCTTTTTTGCACTGGGCGGTTCGTGACTCGACCAGCGCGAGCAATTCGGCCGAGGTGATTCCAAAGGCTCTGGCCAGACGGAACAATGTGCCGAGACCGGCGACGGCCTGATTGCGCTCCAGCTTGGAAATCACTGCCGGCGAAATCCCTGTTTTTTTAGAAAGATCCGCGATGGTCAGCCCGTCCCGTTTGCGCAGGTCGCGCACAACGGCGAACCGGTACATTTCGGGGCCTTCTTCAATCTTTCCAGTCACGCCGGGAACTCCTTTTGCCCGCTACATTAGCGTCTAGAATATTTCGTTTGCAATATATTTTATGCATTAAATTATTGATTAGGAATCTTTTTGCGGCATTATGTGACAAAACAACGGGGGCTTCCCATGATTATCGGCGACCTGCAAAAGATCAAAGGCCGGACTTATCCGGCCCGGCGGCGGACACAAAATCTTGTCGGCGGCGCTTCGCCTGTGCAATGCGAAAACTTCTGCATGGGTTACGTGACGCTTGAGACGAACGGCGGACAGGTTCCGTGGCATAATCAGGAATCGGAAGAAGTCTACTTCGTTGTCGATGGTCGTGTTGAGATGTGTCTCGGCGAAGAGCGCCGCGAAATGACCGCCGGACAGATCGTTCAGATTCCGCCGGGAGTTTTTCACCAGATGACCAACATCGGCGACAAGCCGGCACACTTCATCTACTGCTACGGTCCGGCTGGTGACGTTGCGCACTGGCGGCAGGAACTGGCCGGCACGCTTCCAAAGGCTGGGATCGAGGTTCCTCCTCTGCCGGAAGGAGCCCGACAGCAGTGCACCGAAATGCCCGAAGGCGGACCGATCATTATTTAGAAACCTGAACAAAGGAATTGAGACTATGGAAACTAAACGAATTGGAATCATCATGAACGGCGTGACGGGACGCATGGGCACCAACCAGCACCTTGCGCGCTCCATCAGCGCCATCATCAAACAGGGCGGTATAAAAATCGGCAACGACATGATCATCATGCCCGACCCGATCCTGACCGGACGGCGCGAACACGCCATCAAGGAACTGGCCGAAAAATACGGCAGGGACGCCCGCGGCGAAGCCTACAAATACACCACCGAAGTGCAGGGCGCGCTCGACGGAAAATACGGCGACTACGAAATTTTCTTCGACGCCTCCGGTACGCTGCAGCGCGGCGAGTTCGTCGAAATGGCCGTGAAAGCCGGTAAGGCGATCTACTGCGAAAAACCAACCGCCGTCGAAACCGCCGAAGCCGTCCGCCTCGCCAAGCTGGTTGAAAAGGCCGGCCTCAAAAACGGCGTCGTGCAGGACAAGCTCTGGCTGCCCGGCTTTCGCAAACTAAAAATGCTCAAGGAACTCGGCTTCTTCGGAAAAATTCTCTCCGTCAAAGGCGACTTCGGCTACTGGGTCTTCACCGGCATGGATGAAGATCAGCCCGCCCAGCGTCCGAGCTGGAACTACCGCGCCGAAGACGGCGGCGGCATGATGATTGATATGTTCTGCCACTGGCGCTACGTCATCGACAATGTCTTCGGCCCCATCAAGAGTCTCGTCGCCCACGGCAGCATCGACCTGCCGGAACGCCGCGCCGAAGACGGTAAACCGTTCAAATGCACCGCCGACGACTCTGCCTACGCCATGTTCCTGCTGGAAGACGGCACCATGGTTCAGTTCAACAGCTCCTGGTGCACCCGCGTGCGCCGCGACGACCTGTTGACGGTTCACGTCGACGGCGTGAAGGGTTCCGCCGTCGCCGGGCTGCGCGAAGTGAAAACCCAAAGCGCAGCCAACACACCGAAACCGGTCTGGAATCCGGACATCAAACAGCCGATCGACTTCTTCGCCGGCTGGGAAGACGTTCCGAACAACCTCGAATACGACAACGCCTTCAAGATCCAGTGGGAACTATTCATCAAGCACGTCGTGCTCGACACGCCGTGGCGCTACAGCCTGATGGAAGGCGCTAAAGGCGTTCAGCTCGCCGAACTCGGCATGCAGAGCTGGAAAGAGCGCCGGTGGGTCGACGTTCCAAAACTCGGATAATCCCCGTTCCAACCTTTGGAAAAAACACGGAAATTTTTTCCAATGTTTGAAAAAACAGCGTATACCTTTTCCGGAGCTTGGAAACATTCGGCGGAGAACGGTTATGAGCAGCACATTCGGCACGCTTTTCAGGGTGACTACATTCGGCGAATCGCACGGCAAGTCGGTCGGCGCGATTGTGGACGGCTGCCCCGCCAATCTACCGCTGACAGAGGCGGATATTCAGCCGCAGCTCAACCGCCGCCGGCCCGGTCAAAACGCATTGACCACGCCGCGCGACGAAGCGGATCAGGTGACGATTCTTTCCGGCACGGAAAACGGCGTAACACTTGGAACACCAATCGGTCTTTCGGTGAATAACCGCGACCAGCGTCCGGGCGATTACGGCGATATGTCGGGAGTGCCACGTCCGTCACATGCGGATTATACCTATTTGATGAAGTACGGCGTGAAGGCGTCGAGCGGCGGCGGCCGTTCCAGCGCCCGCGAAACTGTCAGTCGTGTGGCAGCCGGTGCCATTGCGGAAAAATGGCTGAAGATGCGCTTCGGCGATGTCTCGATCGTTTCTTATGTAAGTTCGGTCGGAAAAATCACTGCGCCGGAAATTACCGCTGAGGGACTGACGCGCGAACAGGTCGATGCCAATCTGGTGCGCTGCCCGGATGCAGAGACCGCGCAGAAGATGATTGCGGCAATTGAAAAAGCGCGCGACGAAAAGGATTCACTGGGCGGAACGCTGACCTGCGTCTGCCGCGGCTTTCCGGCCGGACTGGGCGAGCCGGTGTTTGACAAGCTGGAGGCGCTGCTGGCGCAGGCGATGCTTTCGATTCCGGCGGTAAAGGGCTTTGAGATCGGCTCCGGGTTTGCCGGCACGCTGATGCGCGGTTCGCAGCATAATGATGCGTTTGTTCAGAAAAGCGGACGCCTCGGCACAAAGACGAATTACAGCGGCGGAATACAGGGCGGAATTTCGAACGGAGAGCCGGTCGTCTTCCGGATTGCGATCAAGCCGGTGGCGACGATCGGGCAGGCTCAGGCGACGGTTGCTCTGGACGGCCATCCGGTTACACTGGAAGCCAAGGGCCGGCACGATCCGTGTGTGTTGCCACGCGCTGTTCCGATTGTAGAGGCGATGGCCGCGCTGGTTTTGGCCGACGCCGCGCTACGCCAGGAATATCGCGTCTGAATTGCGCTAAAACGGGCAGATATATTTTGCTTTCCACTGATTTTTTATTACTCTAGCACGCTTTTCAACAATGGTAGGTGTAGCTCAGCTGGTTAGAGCGTCAGATTGTGATTCTGAATGTCGCGGGTTCGAATCCCGTCACTTACCCCACATTTCTGCCTGTACGGAAAGCTCGGGGAGCCGCTCATGCATAAGAGAAAAGACGAGATCCAGGACATCTATCAGAGTAGCGACCGCGACTTTGAGGACGATTTCATTCCGAAAGTTGCACAGGAGATAATTGAAGATCGTCAGCGCGACCTGCGCCGCAGCCAAATTGCTTCGTTTTTCTTCGGTTCGCTGGTTCTCGTGCTTTCTGTGGCTCTGGTTGCTGTGGTCATCCGCGATTTTTTGAGCGAACGAAAAATATCCCAAAAAGTCCGCATTCCGGAGACGCCCTATATTCCGCGCTATTCGCTGCCGTTGGACGCCCTCTGGGTGATGGACTATCAGCAAGCGGCCGCACAGGCAGAGGCCGACGAAAAACCGGGGCCGAAGCCGCTTTCAGTTAAATGGGTGAAGAACGCCGCTTATCACATTATTATGGGGCAGCAGGCGCTGGCCGTTAACGAGCCGAAGCAGGCGCTGGAACATTTCCAAAAGGCGGTTGAGATTTATCCGGACATCGAAGGCCTGCATCGCGCCGTGGGTATACTTTACCTCCGGCGTGAAGAGTACGCGCTGGCGGCACAGCACCTTGAAAAAGCGTTGGCCGAGAAAGAAGAGCCCGATGTGGTTAATAATTTGGCTGTCGCTTACATTGGCACAGAAGAATACGATAAAGCCGAGAAGCTCCTGAAGCGCTTGCTGGAACTGGAGCCGGAAAACCCGGGCTGCCACAAGAATCTTGCCACGCTCTACCGCAAGATGAAGCTCGATGACAAGGCCTGTTTCCATTTTGAAAAGTACATCGACCTGCAACCGAACGATCTGGACACCATGCAGACGTACGCACTCTATCTGGCGAAGCTGCGCCGGTGGAAAGAAGCGGCGGACTTTCTGACCAAACTGACGCAGCAAGTAACGGATGTTGCGCCGGTCTACTTTCTTCTGGCGCAGGTTCAGGTGCAGAATGGCCAGCAGGAGAAAGCCCTGGCTGCGCTTAAACGGGGAATTCAACTGACCGATCCGGAGCTGGCGCTAGCGTGGATGCGCCGCGATGAATTCGATAAGGTGCGCGGCGCCGTCGATTTTAAAAATCTGATTGATCAGTTGGAAATCGCATCGGTGTCCCTGGAAAAACCCGGTGCCGCTCAGCGCCCCGGCGAAACACGGACAAATCCTCCGCCCGCCGGCCAGTAGAGACCGTCCCCGCCTGCACTATTCCGGATTTGTTCCGGGCGGAATATTTCCTGAAGCCGCCGGATGGCTTCGGCATCGGCTTTTTTATCAATCACGGTCAGAGTATGCAGCCGGTTGACGCCCTCTTTCTGTAGAAGACGAATGGCACGTGCTGTGCTGAACGGGTCGCCGTCCGTCACCAACATCCATTGTTTCTTTTCCGGCAGACGCACCGCCACCGCCGAATCGCCCGCCCGGAGAATTTTTATATCACGGTCTGATTCGAAATGAGCAGAACCCCACAGCAATACCGATAGCAGCACCAGCGACAGCGCGCCCTTCCGCCAGCGGACGGGACCGGTGAAAAATAAAATCCATCCGGCATACCAAAGACCGGTTACCGGAGCGGAGGGAGCGCGAACCGCGAGGCAGGCGCCGGGCAGAGGGGAAAGACGCTCAACAATCCATATCAGCAGTCCGATAAACAGCAGATTGGCCTGATTAAAAAGCGCCGCCGCCGCGGGGAAGAAAAATATTCCGCCCAGTAACGCCAAACATCCGGCCAGCATGACCATGAATGTCAGCGGGATAACCGCCAGATTGCCGATCAGCGCCGCTAGAGATAGGTTATTAAAAAACCACGCCGTAATCGGCGCGGAAAAAAGCCACGCCGCCAGCGAAGTAAGCATCATCAACCCGAGGTTGCGCAACAGGACGGCAGCAGGATGGTTTCCGCTGAGCCGTTTAAGAGGCGCTTCCCAGCCGGCCAGACGAAATTCTTTGATCTGCCGCATGGTCCAGCCGTTCACGACAATGAGCCCGTAAACCACAACAAAGGACAGCAGAAACCCCGGGTCGCTAAGGTTCTCCGGCTGAAATGCCAGCAATAAAATTGTGGCCAGCGCAATGGACGACATTGCATCCGGGCGGCGGGCGGCCAGCGGCGCTACAAAAAAGACCCCCGCCATCGCAAGAGCACGCAAAGCGCTCGGCTGGAGCCCTGTGGTGAAAATATAAAGGAAAAGCGCCGGGAGCAGCGACAGCCCCCAGCGGGGGCGGGCGATGCCGAAAATTTTCAGTCCGGCAATAAAGATCGCGCCCAGGATCACGACATGCTGACCGGAAATGGCGAAGATATGCAGTGTTCCGGTGCGGATGAACATTTGATAAAGGTCGGGAGGAATCGCCTGCCGGTATCCCAGCAGCATGGCATGCAGCAGTTGCGTCTGTTCGGGAAAGGCTTCCACACCCAGACGGAGCCATGCGGCGGCACGGCGGCGGACTTCATAACACCGGCTGGCCAGCGAAATCCCGGCCTCCTTGATTTTGCAGGCATCCGCTCCGGAAACGCTCAGAAATCCGTCCGCACCGCCGCGCGGTCTTTCATAGCCGATATAACGTCCTTTTAACCGCCACTGTTCTCCGAAAAGAATCGGGGCGGCAGATTTTTTCAGATAAACCCGCAGCACGGCATCAGACGGAAGCTGTTCCTCGCCGTGACGTACAGTCGCCGTGCGGAACAGAAAAGAAGCCGTTCCGTCCGCACTGGAAACAGACGGCTCATCTTCGACCGTGCCGATCAGTTCCTGTTGGTGGAAATTCACTTCGGCGACCGGCAGCGCAGCGCGGGAGGGAACGGGCATTTCGTTAATGGCGGCGTGTGTGGCGGCAAGCAGGCCGCAGACGACATAAATCAGCGGAGTTGTCCGCCGACTGCACAAAACCTTCCAACTGGCAAAGGCCAGAAGCAGAGCGCCCGCACTAAGCATCAGTAAAGGAGCGCCGCCGAGCCCGCGCTGAATGCCCAGACCCGCCGCGATGGACAGGGCGACTCCGACCAGCGGGCGCCGCACCTGTTGAGCTAAGATCATTTCAAACGCTCGCTTATTTCCGTCGCGGCTGGAGGGGCTCCAGCTCTCTCTGTTTCTTAATGTCAGATCCGCCGGGCTCTTCCGCCTTCTGTTCCACCTCGCGCTTACTGATCGCTTCAATAGCCTTGCGGCCTTCAATCCCGATGATACGGTCCGTGAACGAGCGGAATTCGGAGGTTTCGCGCACCGGATCAAAAAGCGGGTCTCTAAACCAGGAAGAGACGGCCTCTCCACCGAAAAGGCCAGCCGCCTGCCCCATGAAGATCACCGCTTTACCCGCCTCATTCTGCTGCGCATAGCAGCGCGCGAGCATCTGATAATATTCCGGCTTCGGATCAAGTTTTGTCAGCTCCAGATAATATGGAACGGCATTTTGATAGTCGTTCTGGTCGAAATAAATTTTCCCGCAACCTTGCATCGCGTCTCTGTTTTTGGCTTCGTTTTCCAGAACTCGTTTGAACAGCGCCAGTGCGGCCTCTTTGTTGCCCAGATTCATCTGTCCGGCGGCGGCAAAAGCCAGCACGGTCGCATTATTCGGCTGATCCCGAAGCATCCGGTCGGCCAGCATTCCTCCGGCGGCATTTTGTCCGCTCGCCATCAATGCCTTCAGTAAATTCATTTGCAGATCCGGTTGCTGACTGTTCTGATCCAACAAGTGAAGGCACAGCGGAACCGCTTCAGCATATCGCCCCCGGCGCATATAAATATCGACCAGGAGTTTCTGTGCCGCCTGATTGTCCGGCACGATGCGCAACACCTGCCCTAATCGCTGGATCGCATCCTCGTCAACACCCCTTAGGGCGAACGCTTCGGCTGAGCGCAAGGTCTGCGCGGCTAGGTCCCACTGCCCCAGCCGCTGTTCGATCAGCGCAGAATCAACAACCGGCTCCCGCGACGCCGGAGTTCCGGCAGAAACGGCAACGGCACTGGACAATTGTTCCGTCACGGCGGCGGCGGATTCCCGCCGCTGCTTCTCCTTGGCAGACGGTTTGGCCATGTAGTCGAGCACCAGTTTCAATATAAAAAATCCGCCGACCAGCAGCACGACGATCAGAACCGCCCGGAGTAAGAGCGCGGCAATCGCCCAGTCACTGGCGCGGTAGTTGACTTCGCGGCGGCGAGCCGGACTGTGCTGCGAGGTTCGGTGAGTCTGTCGCGTGTCTCTGCCGTCGGAATATTCATCTAACGGGGCATGCCCGGCGTGCTGTGAATAGAAGTTATCGGAATCCGGTCTTGCGGGTTTCGCACGGACATTGTCCGGCCGGGCCTTTTTTTTGCGGAATAATTTCATGATTTCCTGCGCTCCGGGCTGAAAATAAAACGGTTGCAGTATCGGGCGAGGTGCGTAAAGTGTCAAGCATCCGCGGGATGCTGCGCAAGGCCCGCCCGGAGATGTTTATGGAAGTTTTTATTCTGATTTCGTTGGCGGCGCTGGTGCTGGTTCAGCTCGGTCTGGCGCTGCACGGAAGCGCCCGGCAGGATACGCGGCTCGAAATGCTCACGCGCAATCTCAACACTCTAACCGAACAGCTGGACTCCCGCGCCCGCAAAAGTGAAGAAGCGGTTCAAACACAGATTGAAAAACTGGTCACCTCCAACAATCAGCGGCTGGATCAGATCGGCGAGAAGGTCGAGCAGCGGCTCGACAAAGGGTTTAAGGAAACCACGACTGTTTTCAGCGATGTTCTTAAGCGGCTGGCGCTGATCGATAAGGCGCAGGAAAAAATAGACAAACTCACCGTGAATGTTGTCAGTCTGCAGGAGGTGCTTTCTGATAAACGTTCGCGCGGCGCTTTCGGCGAGGTGCAGCTCGGCGCGCTCATTTCCAACATGATGCCCGAAAAAAGTTACTCGCTTCAGCACACCTTCCCGAATGGTGTGCGCGCCGACTGTGTGCTGTTCCTGCCCGAACCGACTGGCACCATCTGCATCGATTCAAAATTTCCGCTTGAAGGCTATCAGCGCATGACCGACCTGTCGCTGGGCGATGCCGACCGTACCGCCGCCGAGCGGCAGTTCCGGCAGGACATCAAAAAACACATCAAGGATATCTCCGGGAAATACATTATTCCCGGCGAAACCTCTGACGGGGCCATGATGTTTATTCCGGCGGAGGCGGTCTTCTCCGAAATTCACGGGCACTATCCGGATCTTGTCGAGGAAGCGCAGCGGGCACGTGTCTGGATGGTCTCGCCGACCACGATGATGGCGGTGCTCACCACCGCCCGGGCGGTGTTGAAAGATGCCGCGACCCGCCAGCAGGTGCATGTTATCAAGGAGCATCTGGTGGCGCTGGCACAGGATTTCAGCCGTTTCCAGGAGCGGATGGATAAACTGGCCGCGCATATCGGTCAGGCGCACAAGGATGTCGACGACGTGCAAACCTCCGCGCGGAAAATCACCAGCCGTTTCGGTAAAATCGAAAAGGTTGAACTTTCCGGCGAACATACCGTCCTGCCTGCCGATACGAACGAAGATTGAGTTGAAAAACTCTGTTGGGTTTCGGATTTGAACTCACGGAATGAAGGTGGTACGTTGCCCGCCGTTAATTAAAAGGAGAGAACCATGGCTTATGTAATTTCTAATGACTGCTCAATGTGCGGCGCTTGCGAAAGCGCGTGTCCGGTCGAAGCAATTAGCGCGGGTGACGGCAAATACGTTATCGACGCTGGTAGCTGCACCGACTGCGGCGCCTGCGAAGCGACCTGCCCGATGGGCGCTATCAGCGCGGCTTAAGGCTGGCCTTGTGCACGTGAAAAGCCTCTCGCGAAAGCGAGGGGCTTTTTTATGCCGGGAAAAAGCGAAGCAGCGCCAGCGCGGAAACAATACCCGTCAGCATGCCGAAAAATACTTCCAAACGCGTGTGCCCCAGTAGTTCCTTCAGCTTGATCTCGGAGAAGTGGTGCTCTTTGAACACTTCGTCCACGATCTGATTGAGCAGACGGGCTTGTTCTCCCGCCGCCGCGCGTACGGTCTGGGCGTCGAACATCACAATCGCGGCGAAAAAGAAGCTCACGGTAAACGCCGGTGAAGCGAAGCCTTCGGTCATGCCCATAGCGGTCGCCATCCCGCTGGCCAGTGCTGAATGTGCGCTTGGCATTCCGCCGGTGCTCGCCAGATAACTGAAATCCAGCCGGTGGCTCTGTGCCAGACAGATAATCATCTTGGTTGTCTGCGCCACCAGCCAGCTGGCCACGCCAGCCCATAAAGCGATATGAAAAAAATGCATCGGTTTTTCCTGTCGGGGTTGTCCTTGAGAACGAGGAGAATAATAAAGAGCATATCGCCGGGCGGCGCAACCTTATTTCAGGCCGGCTTGACCCACGGCGGCTGAGCGGGCAGAAACGCCGCGAACTCCGCATTCAGTTTCTGCTGATAAGCCCCGCGGAACGTTCCCGCGAGAAACCGGTCGTACGCCTCTTCGATAAACCGCTTCCAGCTCGCTTCCTCATGGCCGGGATTAACCGGATAGAAACAGGCGTCCAAAGACTCGGCCGCAACCTGATCTCCCATCGCGTCGCCGATCATCAGTACATTTTCCGGCCGGTAGCGTCCGGCGGTGATCATTTGCAGATGCTCCGCCTTCGTTCCGAGCTCCTGCCCGGCAATAATCTGAACAAATTGCGCCAGATTGTTTTCTTCCCACTCTTTCACCAGCGCCTCTTCCGGTGTTTGGGAAACTACCGCCAGATCGGAACCGGCCCGGATTTTTTCAAGGCTCTCCCGTACACCCCGGAACGGCGAAATTTTCCGCATACGGGTCTCAATATCCCGGTTCACGGCCAGCGACCATTCGACCACCCGCGCCAGCTCCGGATCGCCCGTCCGTTTGGCCTCTGAGATCAGCGTCGTATTCCCGAGCGGCAGGCCGGACTGGCAATAGGCCCGCAAAGCCTTCCGCTCCGGCAGAGCCACTCCGCTGGCGACCACCTCCGGCCAATCGTGAAGAAGATCAAAAACCTGTAACAGCGCCGGAAACCGGTTTTGCCCGCGCCATTTGGAATAGAGATTCACAAACTCTGCGGCCTGCCGGAGCTGCGGCTCGATCGCTTCCAGCTTCCATATCTTGATGATCAAAGGATGAAAATGATCCTTCTGCTTTACTTCCATCGTATCAAAAACACAGCCGTCGGAATCGATGCCGACAAATGTTCCAAACGTCGGAACAAAGCCGAGCAGATCTTCGCGGGTAAAACTTTTTCTCATGCGCGGCAGGCTACCCGTTTGCCCCCGCCCTGTCCAGCGGCTTGCAGGAATGAGCAATCCCTGTTAAACAGAAGTCATACAATGCGTTAAGTGGTGGATTATTGGATTGAGAAAATGAAAAAACAAAAATCTAAAGAACCGTGGGAGCCCAGATTATTAACGGCAACTCGTTGGATTTTTTTGATTTGGGTTTTGTTCATAATCCTTGTCGTTGCCGTGAATTCCGGATCTTTACTCTCCTTGGATATGATGCTTTATGCCGGCCCTCAGATTTTTCTGTTTATTGTGTCATGCTATTCTTTGCCATTTTCCGGAGCGCTCCTACTTATTGATGCTTTGATAATTGGAGTGTTTGCATTCTCCCTTGGCTGTTACGGTCTTTTTGCACTAATCCAATGTCTGCTCTTATTATCCGGCCCGCCATTGTTGTTCGGAATAGTTTTTTTGGTGTACGGCATAATAAAAAACAAAAAGGCCCAATCATCGGTTTGAGTTTGTAACTGATGATGTCGCCCGCCCGTAATGCTTCCCTTCGTTCCCTTCTGTAAAACTTCTTGCCCGAAGCTTGTCCAAACCTTGGAATTCAGGCTAAATGTGCTCCCACGACGAAAGGGTTTCTCTGATGAAGGTGCTGGTGATTGGAAACGGCGGACGGGAACACGCGCTCTGCTGGAAACTGAAAAATGATTCGCGCAAGCCGGAGCTTTTCTGCGCCCCCGGTAATGCCGGTACCGCGCAGCTCGGCACCAACCTCGCCCTTTCCGCCACCGACGTCGCCGGAATCGTCAGCTGGGCAAAAGCCAATCAGCCCGACCTGACCGTGATTGGCCCCGAAGCGCCGCTTTGCGCCGGTCTGGCCGACGCGCTGGAAGCGGAAGGCTTCCGCGTTTTCGGTCCGCGCAAAGCCGCCGCCGAACTCGAAGGCAGTAAAAAATTCGCCAAGGAAATTATGCAGGCCGCCGGAGTTCCGACCGCCGCCTGCGCCGTTTTTACCGACGCCGATAAAGCCTGCGCCTATGTCCGCCAGCGCGGCGCGCCGATTGTCATCAAGGCCGACGGCCTCGCCGCCGGTAAAGGCGTAACGGTTGCCGAAACGATCGAGCAGGCCGAAGAAGCCATCAAAGACGCGCTCGGCGGAGCGTTCGGCGACGCCGGCAGCCGCGTCGTCATCGAAGATTTTCTGGTCGGCGAAGAAGCGTCCATCCTCGCGCTGATCGACGGCGAACACGTCGTGATGCTCGCCTCGTCACAGGATCACAAGCGGGTGTTCGACGGCGACCAAGGCCCGAACACCGGCGGCATGGGCGCTTACTCGCCTGCGCCGGTCGCCACCGACGCCGTTCTTGATATCGTCCGCGCCGAAGTGTACGGCCGCACGCTGGCCGAACTGAAAAAGCGCGGCATCACCTACAAAGGCGTGCTCTACGCCGGGCTGATGATTCATAACGGCCAGCCGAGCGTGGTCGAATTCAACTGCCGCTTCGGCGATCCCGAAACGCAGGCGGTGCTCGCCCGCTGGGACGGCGACATGATTCCCGCGCTCGAAGCCTGTATTGACGGCACGCTTTCCGAAGATTTGATCCGCTGGAAAAAAGAGCAGTCCGTCTGCGTCGTCATGGCGGCGGGCGGCTATCCCGGCGACTATAAAAAAGGCGACGAAATTTCCGGCCTCGACGCCGCGGCGGAACACGCCGTCGTTTTCCACGCCGGCACCGCGCTCAAGGACGGCAAGGTCGTCACCGGCGGCGGGCGCGTTCTCGGCGTCACCGGAATCGGCAAGGATCTGCGCTCCGCCGTGGATAATGCCTACGCCGCCGTGAAAAAAATCTCGTGGAACGGCGCTTTTTACCGCAAAGATATCGCTCACCGTGAACTGAAGAGGAGCTGACTATGGCTAAACCGCAAGTTGCAATCGTGATGGGAAGTTCCAGTGATTGGAAAACCGTCGAGAGCTGTTTCCAAACCTTGGAAGAATTCGGCATTAAAGCCGAAGTGAAAGTGATGTCGGCTCACCGCACACCGCACGAGGCGTGCGAGTTCGCCGAGAACGCCGCCAAGAACGGATTCAAAGTGATCATCGGTGCGGCGGGCGGCGCGGCGCATCTCGCCGGAGTTCTCGCCGGGCACACGATTCTTCCAGTGATTGGAATTCCGATGCCGGGCTGGGCGCTCGACGGAATGGATTCGCTCCTTTCGACCGTGCAAATGCCGAAAGGCGTTCCGGTCGCGACGGTCGCGATCGGCAAAGCAGGCGCAATCAATGCCGCGATTCTCGCCGTGCAGATGCTGGCGCTTTCCGACGCCGGACTCAAACGCAAGCTGGTGGCCTACAAAGCCAAAATGCGCAAAGAGGTGCTCAAGTCCAATGCCGATTTGCAGAAGCAGATCAATGGCTGAAATCGTCCAGATCAACGCCGACAGGCCCGAGCCGGAAATCATCCGCCGGGCCTGTATGCTTTTGGAGGCGGGCGAACTGGTGGTGGTGCCGACCGAAACGGTATACGGCATCGCCTGCGATCCGGCGCATCTCGAAAAACTCTACGCCGCCAAGGAGCGCGACCGCGGCAAGCCCGTCGCCTGGCTGGCCGCCAGCCTTGAACAGGTCAAAGCGCTCGGCGCAAACTTTGGAAAACACGGCCGCGCGCTGGCCGAAAAATACTGGCCCGGCCCGCTGACGCTGGTGCTCAGTATACCTGCCGGGCCGACCGGCTTCCGCGTTCCGGCACACGAGGTGCCGCTGGCGCTGGCCCGCGCTTTTGGAAAACCCATCGCTTTGACCAGCGCCAATAAGAGCGGCGGCGCGGATGCCGTTTCCGCTCAGGAAGCCTTCCAGACTCTGGAAAACCATGTCGCCCTCTTCCTCGATGCGCTTCCAAGCGTCGGAAAAAAACCGAGCACGGTTGTCCAATGTCTGGAAACAGAAATCAAAATCCTGCGTGAAGGAGCGGTTTCCAGAGAAGAAATTGAACAGGTGGTCGCATGAAAAAGCTGATTTTTGTCTGTACCGGTAATATCTGCCGCAGCCCGATGGCCGAAGGCCTTTTGAAACACATGCTTGGGCCGGATTATGGCTGGGAGATTTCCTCGGCCGGCGTCTGTGCCGCAACCGGAGCCCCGGCCAGCCCGAATGCGGTCGAAGCGCTCCGGGAACAAGGCATTAAAATTTCCGACCATCGTTCACGCTACCTGACGCCGGAGCTGATTAAAGAGGCCGATCTGCTGGTCGTCATGACCGGCGGGCACCGCGACGCGATCTTAGCCATGGCCCCCGAAAGCGCGGGTAAAGTTTTCTTGCTAAAATCGTTCGGAATCCCACAATCAACGACTGATATTTACGACCCGTTTGGGGAGGCGCTGGATGTTTACCGCCGCGTGCGTGACGAAATTGACGCCGCCTTACCCGACCTGATTCTTTATATGATGGAAAAGAGGAGCTGACATGAAGATCATTATCGGTGCCGACCACGGCGGTGTTGAACTGAAGGCAAAGTTTGTAAAAATTCTGAAGACAAAAGGCTTTGAAGTTGAAGATGTTGGAACCAACTCCGCCGAATCGGTTGATTATCCCGATTATGCCGCCGAGGTCGCCCGCCGGATTTCCGAAGACGAAGCCGACCAGGGAATCCTGATCTGCAACACCGGTATCGGCATGAGCATCACGGCCAATAAATTTCCGCGGGTGCGCGCCGCCGTCTGCTGCACACCGGAAATGGCCAAGCTGACCCGCATCCATAATGCATCCAACGTGCTTTGTCTCGGCGGCCAGATACTGGAGGAGAAAACCGCAGTCGCCATTCTCGACGCATGGCTGACCAACCAGCCGGAGCCCGGCGGACGGCACGAACGCCGCGTTAATAAAATCAACGCTTTCGGAAAAAGCACCAGCGATGCCATCGCGCTCTACGAATCCGATCCGGCCATGTACAAAATTCTGCGCGACGAAAACGTCCGCCAGAAAAACAACATTGAGCTGATCGCCTCGGAAAATATTGTCAGTCAGGCCGTGCGCGAAGCGCAGGGCTCACGCCTGACTAACAAGTACGCCGAAGGTTATCCGGGCAAGCGCTGGTACAACGGCTGTGAATGCGTGGACGAAGCCGAGCGGCTCGCTATCGACCGCGCCAAAGAAATGTTCGGTGCCGAGCACGTTAACGTCCAGCCGCACTGCGGAAGCAGCGCCAACATGGCGGTTTACTATGCCGTGCTCCAGCCGGGCGACACCATTCTCGCCATGAGTCTCGCCGAAGGCGGACACCTGACCCACGGCCATCCGATGAATTTTTCGGGCCGCTTCTTTAAGATTGTCCCCTACGGCGTCCGCAAAGACAACGAGCAGATCGACTACGACGAGCTTCAGCGCCTCGCCGAAGAACACAAGCCGCGTATGCTGGTCGCCGGAGCCAGCGCTTATTCGCGCATCATCGATTTTAAACGGATGCGTAAAATCGCTGACGCGGTCGGCGCCTACTTCATGGTCGATATGGCGCACATCGCCGGTCTCGTCGCGACGGGCTGTCACCCGAGCCCGATACCGGATGCCGATTTTGTGACCACCACCACGCATAAAACGTTGCGCGGCCCGCGCGGCGGCATGATCCTCTGCAAAGAAAAATTCGCGGCGGATATTGATAAGCAGGTGTTCCCCGGCATTCAGGGCGGCCCGCTCATGCACGTGATCGCCGCCAAAGCGGTCGCCTTCGGCGAAGCGCTGACGCCGGAATTTAAAATCTACCAGCAGCAGGTTGTTAAAAACGCCAAGGCGCTGGCCGAAGCGATGCAGGCTAACGGATTCCGTCTGGTCGCCGGCGGAACAGACAACCACCTGATTCTGGTGGATGTCGGCGCAAACGGCTTCACCGGCAAGGATGTTGCCAATGCGCTGGATAAGGCTTCGATCACGGCCAATAAAAACGGCATCCCTTTCGATCAGAAGAGTCCGTTCGTCACCTCCGGCGTGCGGCTTGGAACCCCGGCGGTCACCACGCGCGGCATGAAGGAAAAGGATATGGTGCAAATCGCCGACTTCTTCAAGGCCGTCACAGACAACATCAGCGATGAAAAGAAGCTGGCGGAAATCCGCACAGAAGTGATTGCCTTCTCGAACCGCTTCCCTCTGCTGTAAAGCTTACTTGAGATAAGAAGAAAGCGTGGCGGGCTCGCCGGCAAGGGAGAGCGGCGACGAGATACCCGGAATGGATGCGGCCTTCAGCTGGTTGGTATCCACCGAAGCCATCATTTCATCGTCCGGCATTTTGACCACCGCCATCGAACCGACCGACGCGGCCGGCAAGGGGCGTTCGAGCAGGTGCAGTCCGAGGAAAAGCACAAAGAGTGCCGCGACGCCATAACGCGGCTGGGCGAACATCCATGCGAAGCTCTTATCGGGAAACAGCGTCTGGACGTTGCTGGTTGAGCGAACGGTGCGCATCGTGTTCTGAATGTTTTTTTCAGCACGAAGCGCATCCGGATGCTCGTAGGCCTTGAGCGCCAGCAGGCCGGCGATATCCAGCTCCGAGGTCTTTACTTTTTTGTTTTTGCTCATTTTACAAACTCCGCCAGTTCTGCCTGCAGCTGTTTATGCGCATAAAACAGGCGCGATCTCACGGTTCCCTCCGAACAGCGCATCACTTTGGCGATTTCTCCGTGGGGCATCCCCTGCACATCGTACATTGTGACTACTGCTCTGTGCTTCTCGGACAGCTTCAGTAGGGCCCCGTTCATTTTTTCCTGAAATTCTCCGAGGCTTATTTTTCGCAAAACTGACCCTTTGCTGGAGAATTCGCGGTAGGATTCGGCGGTTTTGATGTCCGGATCGAATTCGTCGAAGGCGACGGTCTGCCGGCGGTTGCGCCGTTTACGGAAATTGATCGTGCGGTTCAGAGCGATGCGGTAGATCCAGGTATAAAACCCCGACTGTTCGCGGAAATGGCCGAGCGCCTTCCAGGCTTTGACAAAAACCTCCTGCGCCAGATCTTCGGCGTCCTCGCGGTTGCTGGTCATGCTGTAAACCAGCCCGTAGATTTTACCGTGATAGCGCCGGACCAGCTCTTCGTAAGCGGCGGTATCACCAGCCTGCGAACGGTGAACCAAATCGAGGTCATCCGGCCCTTCGGGGCGCTGATCGGTTTTGGGAATTTCGCTCATTTTTTCCAATGCTTGGAACTGCTTATAACCGTTTTTCCAACTCTTGGAAAAAGAAAAGCGCCCCGAAAAATTCCGGGGCGCTTTTTGAACTGCTTCCGAGTTCGATTAACCTTGAATGGCGGCCTGCGCGGCGGCCAGACGGGCGATCGGTACGCGGAACGGCGAGCAGCTGACGTAGTTCAGTCCGACTTTACAGCAGAACTTCACGCTGGCTGGGTCGCCGCCGTGTTCGCCGCAGATCCCGCACTTGAGATCTGGACGGGTCGAGCGGCCTTTTTCCACACCCATCTGCACCAGCTGGCCTACGCCGCGCTGGTCGAGGTGCTGGAACGGGTCGCACGGCAGCAGTTTTTCCTGCAGGTAGTCCGGCAGGAAAGAACCGATATCGTCGCGGCTGAAGCCGAAGGTCATCTGCGTCAGGTCGTTGGTGCCGAAGCTGAAGAATTCAGCCGATTCGGCAATTTCGTCAGCCGTCAGGGCGGCGCGCGGAATTTCGATCATCGTGCCGACCATATATTTCAGCTTCACGCCTTCTTTCTTGATCACTTCTTCGGCGGTTTCGCGAACGATCTTCACGAGGAAGTCGAGCTCGGCTTTGGCACCGACGAGCGGGATCATGATTTCGGGCAGCACTTTGACTTTCTTCTTGGCCTTGCCGACTTTGCAGGCGGCGGCGATGATCGCGGTGGTCTGCATGACGCACAGTTCGGGGTAAGTGACCGAGAGGCGGCACCCTCGGTGTCCGAGCATCGGATTGAATTCGTGCAACTGCTGAACACGGTCAGCAACCTGTTTTGCCGGAACATTCAGACGTTTCGCCATTTCCGCCTGATCTTTGGCGGTGTGCGGAACGAATTCATGCAGCGGCGGGTCGAGCAGGCGAACGGTAACGGGCAGGCCGTCCATCGCCTTGAAGATACCTTCGAAGTCCTTCTGCTGCAGCTTGAGCAGTTTGGCGAGAGCTTTCTTGCGGCCCGCTTCGTTATCGGCAATGATGAACTCGCGGATCGCCCAGATGCGGTCGCCTTCGAAGAACATATGCTCGGTGCGGCAGAGGCCGATCCCTTCGGCGCCGAACTCGCGGGCGTTCTGAGCGTCTTTAGGTGTGTCGGCATTGGTGCGCACGTTGATCTTGCGGTTGGCGTCCGACCACTGCGAAATCTGTTCGTACATTTTGTAGATCGGGTGTTTCTTGGCGGCGGCGTTATTGTCCACCACGCCGGAAACCACCGGACTCGACTGCGTCGGGATCTGGCCTTCGTAGACCATACCGGTTGAGCCGTTGAGGCTGATGAAATCGCCGGCCTTGTAGGCTTTCTTGCCGACGGTGACGGTGCGTTTCTTGTAGTCGATCTGAAGTGCGCCTGCGCCGCAGATACAGCACTTGCCCCAGCCGCGTGCCACAACCGCCGCGTGGGAAGTCATGCCGCCGGTGGAGGTGAGCACGCCCTGCGCCGCCCACATGCCGCCCACATCTTCGGGGCTGGTTTCGTGGCGGACGAGAATGACTTTCGCTTTCGGATCTTTCGCCACGGCCGCTTCGGCTTCTTTGGCGTCAAACACGATTTTACCAACGGCCGCACCGGGCCCTGCGGGCATCGCGGTCGTGATCAGTTTGGCTTTCTTTTCCGCCGCGATATCAAAGATCGGGAACAGCAACTGTTCGAGGTCTTCGCCGGAAACGGTCATCAGCGCTTCTTTTGATGTCAGAATCTTGGGCAGCGCCTTGCCGGTGAACACATCTTTGCCGAGCGTCATTTCAACGGCCCAGCGGACGCCTGCCAGACCGGTGCGCTTGGCGTTGCGGGTCTGGAGCATCCAGAGTTTGCCTTCCTGCACCGTGAATTCCACGTCCTGCGGATATTTATAGTGCTTCTCAAGGCGGTCCATGATCTTGAGCAGATCGGTGTGCGCCTTTTTCCAAACCGGTGATTTTTCTTTCGGCATGTCGTCGATATTCTTCGGTGTGCGGATACCGGCCACGACGTCTTCGCCCTGTGCATTGACGAGGTATTCGCCCATCGGCTTACTGTCGCCCGTTCCGCCGTCGCGGGTGAACGCCACGCCGGTACCGGATTCGTCGCCCATGTTGCCGAACACCATCGCCTGAACGTTGACGGCCGTGCCGAGCAGGCCGGTCACCTTGTTAATCTGGCGGTATTTTTCGGCGCGCTCAGAGTTCCACGAACCGAATACGGCCTTAATGGAGAGATGGAGCTGCTCCATCGGATCCTGCGGGAACGGTTTTTTGACGTGCGTCTGATAGACCTTCTTATAGATGTCGACCAGCTCTTTGAGCTGTTCGGCGGTCAGGTCGGTGTCTTCTTTGGCTTTATATTTTTTCTTCAGCTTTTCGATTTCGACTTCGAAGTGGTGGTGTTCGAGGTCGGTATAGGGGCCCATCACGACGTCACCGAACATGTCGATGAAGCGGCGGTAGCAGTCCCATGCGGTGCGCTCATTGCCGGTCTGCTTGATGAAGCCGAGAACCGACTTGTCGTTCAGGCCGAGGTTAAGAACAGTGTCCATCATGCCGGGCATCGAGATCGCCGCGCCGGAACGGACGGAAACGAGCAGCGGATCGGTCGCATCGCCGAGCTTTTTGCCCATCAGTTTTTCGAACTTGCTGAGGGTTTTCTTGAGCTGTTCTTCCATGCCTTCGGGATATTTGCCGCCGCTCTTGCTGTAGCAGGCGCATGCTTCGGTTGAAATGGTGAGGCCGGGCGGAACCGGGAGGCCCGCATTTGCCATCTCCGCAAGGTTGGCTCCCTTGCCGCCGAGAATAGCCTTCATCGTTTTGTCGCCTTCGGTATGCTCTTTACCGAATCCGTAAAAGTACACGTACTGTTTTGTTGCCATCGGGTTTCTCCTGTTAGTTTTCGTTTTGCTCAACCTGTCGGTCTGCAAAAACCTTATTTTTCAAAAAAAGACGGGCCATGCTAGCAGAGCGCACGGGGGTGTCAAGGCGGGTTTCGGCCTCGATACGCTGGCTTTAGTCCACATCCAGCGGGCCGCCGGGGCGGTCCTGAATAACGGTATGCCGCGCATGGGCGGAGGTTTCCGGCCAGTCCTCATTATAATGCAGTCCGCGGCTCTCTTTGCGCCGCTGGGCGGAACGGACAATCAGCTCCGCCACGGCGGCCAGATTGCGCAGTTCGATCAGGTCGGCGGTGACGAGGTATTCCTTATAGTAACTGCGGATTTCCTCGCGGATGGTGTGAATGCGCCGCCGCGCCCGCGCCAGCCGGCGGTCGGAGCGGACGATGCCGACATAGTCCCACATCACCGAACGCACTTCGTTCCAGTCGTGTGCGACCACGATCTCTTCATTACTGGAAACCGCGTCGCCGCACTCCCAGCGCGGAATCCTGATGTCGGCCACCGGATTATTTTTCCAAGCCTTGGACGCTTCGTCCGCACAGCGGTGTCCGCAGACGGCCGCTTCGAGCAGCGAGTTGCTGGCGAGACGATTGGCGCCGTGCAGTCCGGTGCTGGAAACTTCGCCGATGGCGTAAAGCCCCGGCATGGCGGTGCGCCCGTTGACGTCGGCAACCACGCCGCCGCAGGAATAGTGCGCGGCGGGCACGACCGGCACCGGCGCACGGGCCATGTCGAAACCGTACTTCAGACAGGCTTTATAAAGCGTCGGGAAGCGCTGCTGCAAAAATTCCGCATCGCGATGCGAAATGTCGAGATAAACA
The DNA here is from genome assembly GCA_903831085.1 of uncultured Verrucomicrobiota bacterium. GTDB lineage: Bacteria > Verrucomicrobiota > Kiritimatiellia > Kiritimatiellales > Tichowtungiaceae > Tichowtungia. Next base: position 27,362 of record CAIKWE010000031.1, read on the forward strand.
AACGGATCGCCGTACTTCTTCATGACGGAGTCGATGGCGCGCGCCGTGATATCACGCGGAGCCAGCGCGCCGCGGTCGTCAAAGTCGTAAACAAATTCGCGCCCGCGCCGGTCGATCAGTTTCGCGCCCTCCCCGCGCACCGCTTCCGAGATCAGGAAGGTTTTTGCGTCGGGGTGATAAAGGCAGGTCGGATGAAACTGAATCATTTCCATGTCGCGGATCGGCAGGCCAGCGCGCCACGCCATCGCCACGCCGTCGCCGGTGGCGACGTCCGGATTACTGGTATAAAGGTAAACTTTGCCCGCCCCGCCGGTGGCGAGAATCGTGACCGGCGAGCGCACGGCGAGAATTTCGCCGGAGGTTTTATCGAGAAAATAGCAACCGACACAGCGGTTTTCGCCGCTCAGGCCGATCCAGCCGGTCGGCACCACATCGATCGCCTGCCAGTTTTCGGCGATGGTGATGTTCGGGTCGGCTTTGGCGCGGGCCAGCAATCCTTTTTCGATCGCTTCGCCGGTAATGTCGCCGGCGTGGAGCACGCGGCGGCACGAATGGCCGCCCTCCTGCCCGAGATCGTATTCGTCCGGATGCTCCGCGCTCCGGTCAAAAAGAACGCCGGCGGCTTCAAGTTCCGCAATCCGCTCCGGCCCGCCTTCGACAATGGCGCGCACGGCGGCCTTTTCACTGAGCCCGCCGCCGGTCTGCACCGTATCGGAAATATGCTCGGCCATGGAATCGGACGGATCAACCACGCAGGCGATGCCGCCCTGCGCATAGCAGGTGTTGCATTCGGCGGCTTCGCGCTTGGACGCCACCAGCACCTTGCCGTGCGCGCTCAGCCGCAAAGCGGCCGTCAGGCCCGCCAGCCCGCTGCCGATCACCAGAAAATCTGTATCGCGTGTCTGCATTGTTTCCAACCTCTGGAAAATCTGGCGGCACGTTAGCACATTATTTCCAAGGTGTGGAAACGTAAACTCCCAACGGTTCAGCCGAGGTTTGCCTTTGTCTTCGCCGGTGCCGCGTGATAAAACGACTCCGTGAGCGCGGTGATTTTAGTCAAATTAAGGCTTTTTTTGCAGCGAAAGTCTGGCATTGTCCCGCGCTTTCCGGCGTATAACCTGTTTTCTGAAAGGAGCCACTTATGATTAAAAAAGGCGGAACTTATGTAGTGATGGGCCTGCTCAACACCGACTCCATCGCCTACGCCACCGGCAAGATGATCGAGGAGCTGGGCGGCAAGGTGATTTACACGGTGCAGAACGAGCGCCTGAAGAAGATCTTCTTCGACCGCGGCTGTACCGATATCTCGCAGGAAGAAAAGGACATGATGGACATCCGCTACTGCGAGGTGACCATCGAAAGCGAAGTCCGCGCCCTCTTCGAAGGCATCGGCAAACTGGACGGCGTTGTACATTCCATCGGCTTTGCCAACCCCAAGACCTGCCTTGGCGACCATATTTACACCGAAGCGATGGAGGATGTTAAACAGGGATTCCATATCAGTTGCGCCTCGCTGGCGACGGTTTCGCAGTTCGCGCAGGAGCATATGCCCAAAGGCGGTTCCATCGTAACGCTCTCCTTCGCCTCGCAGGTCGCCTTTCCCTTCTATAACTGGATGGGCGTCAATAAAGCGGCTCTCGAAGCCTTGGTTCGTGCTCTGGCCCGTGAATACGGCCGCGAACACGTCCGCGTCAACGCCGTCTCCGCCGGACCGCTCGCCACCAAAGCCGCCAAATCGATTCCGCACTTCGCGCATCTGGCCCGCGTCTGGAAAAAAATGAGCCCGCTGCCGTGGGATGTCATCAACGATAAAAAGGAAGTCGCCCACGCCGTGGTCTTCCTGCTGGGCGAAGGCTCCAAAAAAATCACCGGCCAAACCCTCTATGTGGATGGCGGCGCATCGGTTGTCGGCGGCGAACTGCTTCCAAAAGAACGGCCGATCAAATCCATGCCCGCCAAACGGAGAACCGCCGCTAAAGAACGGCTCGAAAGAATGCGGGAACTGCAAAAATTGCACCAGCAGGGACTGTAAAACGAAAAGCCGCTCAACCGAGCGGCTTTTTTATTGAAGTGGCGACCCCTACGGGAATCGAACCCGTGTTGCTAGGATGAAAACCTAGAGTCCTAACCGCTGAACGAAGGGGTCAGCGAAAAAGTGAGGGCGTAAGATAGCAGACCCGAGCGGCCGGGCAACATAAAATAACGGCTTTTTGGTCTATGCTTTTCAAATGCTCGCTGGCATCCTCCCTTCCTGTTCCCGGGGTGCCGGACGCCGCAAGGCGGACGCGCTGAGATAATACCCGCTGAACCTGATCCGGCTAATACCGGCGAAAGGGAGTGACGTGGTAAAAACTCCCTTCGTACAACGAACGGGAGTTTTTTGCATTCTAGCGAATGCGGAAGGATGGAATGGAGGAATGATGGGCTGCCAAAAAAGATATTCATCTTTGGTTTGGAGCTTATTGCCAACCTTCCAATATTCCAGCATTCCATTATTCCGGAGGGGCTTATGTTTCTGACTGTGAACGGCGAAAAATATGAGCACGGCGGCGACGGAACCGTCCCCGCCCTGCTGGCGGAACTCGGCGCAACGCCGGAACACACCGCCGTGACCGTAAACGGCGAACTCGTTCGTTGCCACTCCCTCCGGTCGTTGCCTCGTAATACCGAGGCCTCTCTCGCTTCGCTCGGGTCCAAGGATTGGACCCGAGCCGCAGGCGAGAGTGCTTTTGGTATTTCCAAAAGAAGCGACCCGAAAGGGAGCGGCAACATTTTCAAACTCAATGACGGCGACGCCGTCGAAGTCCTTACGTTCGTCGGAGGTGGATAATGCTCAAACTTGGAACTGTTGAATTCAAATCGCGGCTGATTCTGGGAACCGGAAAGTTTTCTGACACGGCGACGATGATTAAGGCCATCGAGGCTTCCGGCACGGAACTGGTGACGGTTGCCCTTCGCCGTTTCAACCGCGAAAAGCCCAGCGACGATCTTTGCGCTCCGCTGGCGAAACTCAAAAACATTACGCTCATGCCCAACACCTCCGGCGCGATGAATGCCAAAGAAGCCGTCCGCGCCGCGCAACTCGGACGCGAATTGAGCGGCAGTCCGTTCGTTAAAGTTGAAATTCATCCCAACCCGCATCACCTGATGCCCGATGCGATCGAAACATACCTCGCCGCCAAAGAACTCGCCGCCGACGGCTTCATCGTCTTGCCCTACATTCCAGCCGATCCCGTTCTCGCCAAAAAACTGGAAGATGTCGGCTGCGCGGCCGTCATGCCGCTCGGCGCGGCGATCGGCAGCGGCGGCGGACTTTCCACGGCAGAAATGATCAAGCTGATCATCCGCGACAGCAATATTCCCGTCATTGTCGACGCCGGACTGCGCGCGCCGTCGGAAGCGGCCCGCGCCATGGAAATGGGTTGCGATGCCGTGCTTGTTAATTCCGCCATCGCCGCCGCCAAAGATCCGGCCGCCATGGCCCGCGCCTTTGCACTTGGCGTCGAAACCGGATTTGCTGCGCGGCAGGCGGGCCTGATGCCGAAATCGGATGTTGCGGTTGCAACAAGTCCCTTAACTTCCTTTTTGAAATAGGTCACATAAGCCCCATACGTCCTATGCCTCACCTGCCCGACTGGTTAAACCCTGAACCTTGGCTGAAACACACCGTTTCGGCACAGGAGGTCGAGCGCGCGCTCAGCGCGGAGTCGCCGGATGAATCGACGCTTGCCGCCCTGCTCTCGCCTGCGGCGGCGGACTTCCTGGAGCCGATGGCGGCGCGCGCTCAGGCGCTGACGCGCCGTCACTTCGGCCGCACCGTTCAGCTTTACGTTCCGCTTTATCTTTCCAGTCACTGCTCCGGCGGATGCGCTTATTGCGGGTTCGCCGCCGACCGCCATACCGACCGGCATGCGTTGGATTTCTCCGCCGTTGAAAAAGAGCTGGATGCAATCCATGCAATGGGCTTCGAAGAAGTTCTATTGCTGACCGGTGAGCGTTCCTCGCAAGCCGATCTCGACTATCTGCGTGAATGCGTCCGGCTGGCCGCGCGCCGGTTTCATAATGTCGCCATCGAAGTTTTTCCAATGGCTGAAGAAGAATACCGCTCGCTGGCGGAAGCCGGCTGCACCGGCGTGACGCTTTATCAGGAAACCTATCATCCCGAAACCTATGACCGGATGCACCGCTGGGGACCGAAAAAAGATTTTTTCCAACGCTTGGAAGCGCCGTCGCGAGCGCTAACGGGCGGACTGCGCTTCGCCGGACTCGGCGCGCTGCTCGGCCTCGCCGATCCGCGCTATGACATGCTGGCGCTCTACCGCCACGTCCGCCATTTGCAGAAAACACACTGGCAGGCCGGACTGACTGTTTCGTTCCCGCGCATCCGTCACGAGGCGGGTGGATTTGTCCCGCCGCATCCGGTCGACGAAAAAATGCTCGCGCAAATTATTTTCGCCTTCCGCATCTGCCTGCCCGATGTGCCGCTGGTGCTCTCGACCCGCGAAGGTGCCGCCTTCCGCGACGGCATGGCTGGAATCGGCGTTAACAAAATGAGCATCGCCAGCAAAACCACCGTCGGCGGTTACGGCAGCGAAGGTTCCAAGGAAGGTCAGTTTGACGTCAGCGACGACCGCGGCCTCGACGAATTCTGCGCCATGCTCCGCGCTAAACAACTGGAACCGGTCTTCAAAAACTGGGACGGCGTTTACCGGCTCACGGCCTGAACATGAAGTAGACCGCGCCGAGGATGCAAAGTCCGGCCCAGAGATAATCGAGTTTGAGCGGCTGGTGCATATAGAAAATTGCAAACGGAACAAAGACCGACAGCGCGATCACTTCCTGCATGATTTTGAGCTGCGGCAACGAAAGCTGGGTGTAGCCGATCCGGTTGGCAGGAATCATGATGAGGTATTCAAAGAGCGCGATACCCCAGCTGACCAGCGCGGCGATGAACCATTTCCGGCCTGCCATGTTGCGCAGATGGGCGTACCACGCAAAGGTCATAAAGACATTGGAGAGCGCCAGAAGACAGGCGGATTGGATGGCGGGCGGAACAACACATAATTTCATTCGGCCTATTCCCTTCACCTTGAAAAATATTTTGAACAGAAGGCAACGAAGAACGCCAAGGGGAAGATAAATGAGGAAGTCGCCTTATTTACAGGATGGCAAAACCCCTTCGTTTTCCTTTGTTTCCTTCTGTAAACCCACTTCTATACAATTTGAGCGCACGGCGGGAGTTACTCCATTAAATTCCGCACCGCCGCTTCGAGATCCGGCTGACGCAGGAGACTCTCGCCGACCAGAATCGCGGCAATTCCCGCATCGCGAAGCATCGTCACATCGTCTGCCGTGCGGATGCCGCTTTCGCTGATCAGCGTGCAACCGTTCGGCGCAAGCTTGCGGAGCTGAAGCGTGGTTTCCAGTTTGGTTTCGAAGGTCTTCAGGTTGCGGTTGTTGATACCAATGCATTCCGCCCCGGCGGCAACGGCCCGTTTCATTTCCTCTTCCGTATGCACTTCAACCAGCGGCGTCATGCCGGAGGCTTCGATCAGACGGACATATTTCTTCAGTTCCACATCACCGAGCGCGGCGACGATCAGAAGCACGGCCGACGCGCCCAGCGCCTCGGCGTGGAAAATCTGGCGCGGGTCGATGACGAACTCCTTGTAGAGCATCGGCAGACTCGTCGCGGCGCGCACCGCGTTCCACTGCTCTTCGCCGCCGCCGAAATATTTCGCGTCCATCAGACAGGAGATCGCCTGCGCGCCGGCCGCTTTATAAGCGCGGGCGATCGCGGCAGGATCAAACGGCTCGCGGATCGGCCCGGCCGACGGCGACTTACGCTTCACTTCGGCGATCAGACCAATCGGCGCGGCTTTCAGCGCGGCGATAAAATCAATTTTCCCAACGGTTGGAACTTTTTCGCTGCACGGCGGTGCTTTTTTTCCAATGTGTGGAATGTTTTCGAGCACTGTTTCCAAGGTTTGGAAATATCCAGGCGCTTCGATCTCGTGCCGCTTGTTGGCGATGATTTCTTCTAAGATATTCATCGGGTCACCGCCTCTTTCTGCTTCAGCTTGAGATAGGCCTCGATGAAGTCGCCGATGTTGCCGTCGAGCACGCTCTGGGTATTGCCGCTTTGCGCGTCGGTGCGGTGATCTTTGACCATGGTGTAGGGTTGCAGGACGTAAGAGCGGATCTGATGGCCCCAGGCAATTTCCCCTTTGGCTCCATAAAACTGCTCGGCGGCCTGTTTCTTTTTATCCAGTTCGTACTCGTACACTTTGGCACGCAGCATCTTCATGGCTTTTTCGCGATTCTTGTGCTGAGAGCGTTCGGCCTGACATTGCGTAATAATGCCGGACGGAATGTGGACGATGCGAACGGCGGAGTCGGTGGTGTTAACGTGCTGTCCGCCCTTGCCGCTTGAGCGGTAGGTGTCGATCCGCAGATCTTTTTCTTCAATCTCAACCTCAACGTCGTCGTCAATTTCAGCGGTGACATCGAGCGCGACGAACGAGGTATGGCGGCGGGCGGCGGAATCGAACGGACTGATGCGCACCAGCCGGTGAACGCCGCGCTCGCTCTTGAGATTACCGTAGGCATAATCGCCGGAAACCTGAAAGGCCACGCTCTTGAGCCCCGCCTCTTCGCCCGGTTGCATATCGAGCACGTCGACGGTAAAGCCGTTGCGTTCGGCATAACGGCGGTACATGCGGTAGAGCATGTCAGCCCAGTCGCACGACTCAGTGCCTCCCGCGCCGGCGTGCAGACTGAGATAGGCGTTTTTTGAATCCATCGGTCCGCCGAGCAGCGACTGCATTTCCAAAGCCCGGAAACTGGTTTCGCAATCGGAAAGCATCTGTTCAATTTCGCTGGCTGCGGCCTGCTGTCCGGCTTCGTCTTCTGTTTCGGCAAGTTCCAGCATGACACCGGCATCGCCGAGCGCGGCTTCGATTTTTTGAAACGGGCCCAGCACCGCTTTAGCCGCTTTCGTGGCCGCGATATTCGCCGCCGTGCGGGTTTGATCGTTCCAGAAGCCGGGCGAGAGCGTTTCCGCTTCAAGACGGCTCAGCTCGGCGATCTTTTCGTTGATGCCAAGGTAGCCGCGCATTTCTTCCATGCGCGCGCGGACCGTCTCCATTTTTTCTTTTAGTTCTTCGAGCATGCGGAACTTTTCCGGCGTTTGATCAAGAGGATGATAAATAACGCAACGCCCCCGGCCAGGCAAGCCTGTGCGAAGAGGTCGCCGAAACGAACGTAAAAGGTGGCGACGCGAGCCGGATCCGACGGAATCGTTTCTGCGATCTGAAATCCCTGTGTTCGCGGAGCAAGCGTCTGCGTGACGCGGCCGAACGAATCAATGGAGCAGGTGATGCCGGTATTGGCACAGCGCAGCATCGGCAGGCGGGTTTCCACGCAGCGGAGCACCGCGTTGGCTAGGTGCTGCGCCGAACCGCAGTCGGGATCAAACCACGAATCGTTGGTCTGATTGACAAGCAGGGTCGCGCCGGCGCGGGCGGCGCGGCGCGCAAGATACGGCAGCGAATCTTCAAAGCAGATCAGCACACAGAAACCGCGGTTGTCGCCGGGCCGTTTGAGCAGCGCCGCCGAACGGCCCGATGTGAAACTGGAGCCGATGGGTGTCAGCGCGTTGATCAGTGGAATTTTCCCTTCGAACGGAATGTATTCGCCGAAAAGCACAAGGTGCTGTTTGTAATAGCCGCCGAGCAGTTCGCCCTTTGTATTGAACAGCATGCTGGCATTGTAATAGTCCGGCTTCCCGTCCGCGCGCCAGACCACATCCATGCTCCCGACCAGTATCGGCACGCCGTTCGTGACCATCTTTTTGACCAGCCCCGCGCTGCGTTCGTTGAAGCGGACAAAATCGGGCAGCGCGGTTTCGGGCCAGATGATCAAATCGAGTCCGGAGGTGTGCTGCGCAAGCGCGGTCAGTTTTTCGAGCCGCTTATAGGCCAGCTCCGGATCGGCCGGCTCCCAGTTTCCAACCTCCGGAATATTCGGCTGGATAAGCGCGACCCGCACTGGCGCTCCTTCAGCGACCGGTTTGTGCAGCAGTTTCTTTATACCGATCGACCAGACCATCGCGACGGCCAGCAACGCGCAAATCATTTCGATATGCATCCGGTAGGCGCGCCGTAATCCCGCCGCGTATTGAAGAAGCGTCGCGGCGAACGCCGCGTTCACAAAAACGATCAGCGCCGAAAGCGCATAAACGCCACCCCACTCCGCGACCTGAATGAAGGGCAGGTTTTTATACTGGCTGACTCCCAGCAGATTCCACGGAAAGCCGGTCGCGAAAATCGCGCGCAGATATTCTGAAGCCGCCCAGACCGCCGCCGCGCCAAGCATCCAGCCGAGATTTTTTAAACCGTCTGCACTGCGCCATGCACAACGGCGCAGCGACACAAACACCGCAAACGGCATGAAGTAGAGCGCGCAGTAAAACGCCAGTCCGATCGCCCCCAGCCAGGTGACGTGCCGCAGCCAGTAGAGCGAGCCTAGAAAAAATATCGCGCCGGCCAGCCAGCCGAGAAACGCGGCGCGGCGCGGCGCCCGCGCAGGCCAGAATCAGCGGAATCAGCGCGATCCAGCCGCAGAAAGAAAATCCGAACGGCGGAAAACTCAGGAAAAGGAGGATGCCGGTACAAAAAGATGCTGGAATGGAAAGATATTTTTTCACTGGCGGAGTCCGGTTGTTCACAAATCGACGAGCAGAACGGCGGGCGCGGCGCACCAGTTGTTCTTTTTAGCGCGGAGGGCCAGAACATCATGGATATGGCCGGTCAGTTGCCGCGCGGGCTGCCGTCCGCGGACAAATTTCGTCAGCCGCGCAAGTCCCTTGATGCCGAGCGTGCCCTGTCCGCTCGACTTCTTCCAAACATTGGAAACTTTTTCTGTCAGTACGCGCACCGTCTGGAACAAAATCAGTTCGTGCCGGTCCGCTTCGGTCAGGCAGACCTTATCGAAGTCTAGCACCCAGACGGTTCCCGCCGATGTCAGGTTTTGCGGACGCAATGCGCGGGAGGAAAAAAGCGGATAGAGTTCGGGAAACGGATATTCGGCGGAAAGCACTTCGAGCCACGATTCGGCGTGCGAACGGTGAGTGCGGTCATGGCGCAGAATCCGCCCGGCGGCTTCCGCGTCGCCGGTCGCGCAGAACGAGCGCGCCATGAGAAGCGAAAGCGTATGTTCCGGCATGCGGGTGTTATGCTGACAAAAGACAGCGAGGCTTTCGGTGATGTCCGGCGCGGCGGCGCGGTCATGGATTTCCAAGTTTTGGAAAAGCCGATGAACAGTTCCGGACCACAGCTGACGTTCTTCAAGCCGGCGGCTCTGGTGCGTATCGATCATTCGCGTCCGATCAGCCTTTCGGCCTCGTTCATGAACTGGTTGACGTCTTTGAAGCGGCGGTAAACCGAAGCGAAGCGCACATAGGCCACTTCGTCGAGTTTTTCGAGCAGGGCCATCACTTTGGTGCCGAGCGCGGTCGAGGGAACCTCTCGTTCGAACTCCGCTTCGACCTGCGTGATGACGCTGTTGGTCATTTGTTCGATCTGCTGAATGCTGATCGGCCGTTTCTGGCAGGCAATCGCGATCCCCTGCATCAGTTTTTCGCGGGAAAGCTCTTCGCGGCGTCCGTCGCGCTTGATCACCTGCAGGGCGGCGCGCAAAACTTCTTCGTAGGTGGTGAAACGATGGCCGCAGTTCAGGCAGAGGCGGCGGCGGCGGATGGAGGCGCCCTCCCGCACTTCACGGCTGTCGATGACCTTGTTTTCGCGATGTTCGCACTTCGGACATTTCATACGGCGCGCCCTGTTCGTGTTAAATTGGCGTGAGGATAGCCATTGGTTTTTTTAAAGGAAACGAAAAACTGCTTGATAAAAAAGCAGCCCCGGAAAACCGGGGCTGCATCAGAACTAATCAGCCGAGGCTGTTATTTCTTTTTAGCGACTTTTTTCACGGCCTTTTTAGCGACTTTCTTTTTCGCTACTTTTTTCACGGCCTTCTTCGCCACTTTCTTCTTCGCTACTTTTTTCTTAGCTGCCATTTTCGTCTCCTTGTTGACTGGGTTAACCCTTCTCTCAGCTGACTTCCGCAACTCTCATCATTTTTTAACCGCTGCTTCACGTCAGCTTGTCCCTGTACAAGCGAAGGTATAACGATTAAAAATTTTTCTTGCAACTGGAGATTGTGGAAATCGTAAAAAATTTTTACCACCGGTTGTGGTGCTCGCGCGCGATAATTTCCGCAAGTTCATCCGCCGCTCTCTCAAAAATATCGTTGATGACAGTGTACTGATAGTACGACTGATGTTTCATTTCGTCTGCGGCGTTGCGCATTCTTTTCTCAATCACCTCGGCGCTGTCGGTCGAACGTCCGCACAACCGGCGGCGCAATTCCTCCATGGATGGCGGCGCGATGAAAATATCAACGAGGCTCTGTTTAATTATGTCGTCGTCGGCCAGCGCGGCGCAGGCGAGGCGGATCTGCTTCGCGCCCTGCACATCAATATCCATAATGATATCAAGCCCCTGTGCCAATGCGTCGTAGACCGTCTGCTTCAGCGTGCCGTAGCGGTTGCCGTGCACCCGCGCGTGCTCCAGAAACTCGCCGCTGGCGATGCGTTTGCTGAATTCCTCCTCCGAAAGGAAGTGATAGTGCACGCCATCCTGCTCGTTGCCGCGCGGCGCACGCGTTGTGCAGGAGATGGAATAGACCATCTGCGGAAATTTTTCGATCAGCCGGTTGCACAGCGATGATTTTCCGGTGCCGGACGGCGCGGAGACAACCAGCAGCAGCGGTTTTTGCTTACTCGACATTCTGAATCTGCTCCCGGATCCGTTCGAGTTCGGTTTTGAACGCCACCACCTGCTCCGTGATCTTCAGATCGTTCGCCTTGGAACCGATCGTGTTGATCTCGCGGAAAAGCTCCTGCGACAGAAAGTCGAGCGAGCGTCCGGCGGGATCGCCGCCGCGCAGCATTTTTTTAAACTGCTGAATGTGGCTCTCCAGCCGCGTGATCTCTTCCGAAATATCGCTTCGTTCAGCGAACAGCGCGATCTCTTTGATGATCCGCTCATCCGCCGCGACATGTTTCAGTCCGGCGGATTCCAATCCCTGGAACAATTTCTTCCGGACATTGGAGGCGATCTGCGGCGCGCGCGCTTTGATCTTCTCCAACATGACTTCCAGCAGCGCAAGCCGCTTCAGAAAATCGGTTTCGAGCGCTTTGCCTTCGCGCAAACGCATCGCGTTGAGTTTTTTCAGCGCGGCGGTCAGCGCTTTTTCCAAGGTCTGGAAAAATTCCTCCGGATTCTGCTCCGTCGTCTGCATTTTCAGCAGGCCGGGCATCTGCAGCAGCAGCGAGGCGCTCAAATCGTCCTTGAGGTTCAGCTTTTTGGCCGCGCGGCGCAGTTTATTGACGGTTTCTTCGGCGCGCGGAAGGTTGATCTGCATCGTCGCGCCGCCGTTCGCGGCCTCGAGCTGCACGTTTCCGCTGATCCGCCCGCGCGAAATCTGTTCCTGAATGATTTTCTGAACACGCGACTCGAACGCCGCGAGCTGCGGCGGCAGGCGCACCACCGTATCGAGCTGTTTGCGGTTTACTGAACTCAGCTCGACCGTCACCTGCACCTGTTCCGTACGGGCTGATGCCGCGCCGAAACCTGTCATGCTTTTAATCGCCATGATTACCACCGGTATTCTGCATCGTTACCCGCCCCGGAAACCTCAACCCCCTTTGCCTCCAGCGAAACCATGCCTTTGGGGCTGACATCTATTAGCGCATAGACGGTATACGCTTTGTTGAGCTTTTTTTGTTCCGCTATTTTCTTAAAGAACGCGAGGCCTGCCGCCGGGAATTTGATCGGAGCGGGCAGGTGTCCTCTGCCGCAGGAAATGAAAGTGCTGTATCCTTCGGCGGATTTCTGTTCGATTTTACCTGCATCATAAAATTCCAGCCCTACGATTTTTCCATTCAGTTGGTCGGGGAAAAGAACCGCGTCGCTGGCAGACACCTTTGGCTTGGCGGCTAAATCCGGAATCTCTGTCTTTACTGACCATTGGTATTTCCCCTCATCGTCGGCCTTTTTATATTCATTGCCTACCGCCACAGAACGATTGGTGCCGCCGCCGACTTGAACATAGACTTCCTCCTGATCCTGGCGTTGCATTACGGAACTGTCCTCGTGTCCAGGTTCTGGAACAGATTTTAAAAAAAACCCGAGCCCCTCTTGAGCAAAAACCACCTGCTCCCCTGCGGAATCCGTGGTTACAGAGTAATCGCCCGATTCGCGGGGTTTTTCACTGGAGCGCAAATTGCCTGTGTACAGCCCGTTTTTCAGCTTTCGCACGAAGTATGTCCGGTTGAATTTAACTTTTATAATTTTCCCGGCCAGCTGGGCCCGCGCGGTTGCTACTTCCCTGGCTGCATATTCTCCGCCAGCCGGGGGCGGCAGCTTTTCGGCTGTTGCAGTAAGAATGAAGAAGCCGCTGATTACACCCGCCCATCGCCGAATCGTCTTTCCCTTATACACGGTGCTTCTCCTTTATTTGATACCCCGTCCCTTTTTCCACTCCGCGATCTGCTGCACGTCTTTATCGCCGCGACCCGAGACATTGATGATGAGAATATCGTCTTTTGAAAACTGTGCGCCGTTTTTGACAACCCACGCGATGGCGTGCGAGCTTTCAAGCGCGGGCAGAATTCCTTCCCACTGCGCGAGCTGGTCGAAGCCGGCGACGGCATCGGCGTCTTCGATGTAAGTGTACTCGGCGCGGCCGGTGTCGTGCAGCAAAGCGTGTTCGGGGCCGACAGAAGCGTAATCCAAACCGGCGCTGACGGAATGCGTCAGCAGAATCTGTCCGTCGTCGTCCTGCAGAACATAACTCTTCGTGCCTTGCAGCACGCCGACTTTGCCGCCGGCGAAACGCGCGGCGTGTTTGCCGGGCTCGATGCCAAGGCCGCCGGCTTCGACGCCGATCAGACGGACGCCTTTGTCCTTTATAAAGGAACTGAAAATTCCGATGGCATTACTTCCGCCGCCGACGCAGGCGATAATGGCTGTCGGCAGGCGTCCTTCGGCTTTCAAAATCTGTTTGCGCGCCTCTTTGCCGATCACGCTCTGGAAATCGCGCACGATCATCGGGTACGGGTGCGGCCCGAAGGCGGTGCCGAGGACGTAGTGCGTGCCGCGCAGGTTGCTGACCCAGTCGCGCATCGCTTCGTTGATCGCTTCCTTGAGCGTCTGCTGCCCGGCGGTGACGGCAACGACTTTCGCGCCGAGGCTTTCCATGCGGAAAACGTTGAGCGCCTGCCGCTCCATATCGACCTTGCCCATGTAAACGACGCATTCCATACCGAAGAGCGCGGCGGCGGTGGCGGTGGCGACGCCGTGCTGGCCCGCGCCGGTCTCGGCAATCAGCCGCGTCTTGCCGAGCCGCTTCGCCAAAAGCGCCTGCCCGATGACGTTATTAATTTTGTGCGCACCGGTGTGGTTGAGGTCTTCGCGTTTGAGATAAATCTTCGGGCCGCCGAGTTGCGCGGTCATCCGTTCGGCGAACCAGAGCGGCGACGGACGGCCGACATATTCGCGCAGGTAATAATCGAGTTCTTTTTTGAAGCCGGGATCTTTCCGCGCCGTTTTATAAACGCGTTCCAGTTCGCGAAGCGGCTCTATCAGCGTTTCCGGAACAAAGACGCCGCCGTACGGGCCGAAGTGTCCTTGTTTGTCCGGCAGAGTCATCGCCTGGCTCTTTCGATAAACTGTTTCACCTTGCGGATATCTTTGACGCCCGGCTCTTTTTCGACGCCGGAACTAACATCCACGCCCCATGGTTTCACCGAGGCGATCGCTTCGCGCACATTTTCGGGGGTGAGCCCGCCGGCCAGCATCAACGGCTTGCCGACGGCGGTTTTCATCGCCATCGCGCGCTCCCAGCTGCTGACCTTGCCGGTGCCGCCGACGGTATCCGGATCGAACGTGTCAGCCAGCAGAACCGCAGGCTCGGGATCAACCGCGCGCAGTATGTTGCGATTGACGTCCTCGCTCATGCGCGGCGAAAGCCAGACTTCCAACCCATGGAAGATCGGGCGGTTGATTTTCCAATCATTGGAATTCATGTGGATCTGAACCACGTCAAGGCGGCAGGCGACGGCAACGGATTCGACTTCGTCGGCCGACGGCTCGACGAAAACGCCGACCTTTTTAATCTGCTCGGGAATGCTCTTGAGCCAGCCGGTGACCTGCTCGGGCCGGACATAGCGCGGGGAGCGCGGCCAGAAAATAAAGCCGATCGCCTCGGGCTCTAAAGCGCAAATCTGCTCCAGATCGTTTTTGGAGCAGATTCCGCAGATTTTAATAAACACCTTCATAGGACTTCCGTGGAATATTGGAGTGTTGGAATACTGGATTACTGTACGCCTGCTTTACCCGCCAATCCATCGTTCCTTTGTTCCATCATTCCGCGCTCCTTCGGAACGCTATTTTTCCAAGCTTTCCTCCGCGAGTTCTTCGGCGATTTCTTCGGCGGCTTCGAACGCCATGTCGCGGCGGACTTCGCTGTCACTGAAAAAGAGCGGGTTCTGGCCGTCGGCCCAGGCGATGCGGACATCCGTGATGCCGATGAAGCCGAGGGCGGCGCTCACCTGACGGGTCAGGGCGTCGCGATTGTCATTTTCCTTATAAATGCCGCCGGAGGCGACCAGCAGCACGACGGTGGTGATGTTGTGCAGCGGCTTCGGACCGGCATCGGTCAATTCGAACATCATGCCGGGGGCCAGAACCTGATCCATCCAGGCTTTCATGATACCGGGAGCGGAAAAGTTCCACATCGGCATGGTCAGCACCAGCACATCAGCCTTTTTGAGTTCGTCGACCTGCTTCTGGACATAGTTCGCGGCCGCTTCTTCGGCTTTGGTCGGCTCATAGGCCGGATCAAACACCGGCATCCACATGCGGCGGAAAAGATCGTTGGAGTAGTAAGGCGGTTTGTCCTGATAAAGGTCGACGTTGTTGAGCTCCACGTCGGGGTTCAGTTCCAGCAGTTTACCGAAAAAGCGGGCGGCGAGCTGCTTGGAAACAGACTGCTCGACCGGCTTCGGATTAGCGCATACATGCAAAATATTCATTCGATCATACTCCCCTGGGTTCGTTCTGTTTGGAAAATCAACGGCTGGAACTGTAACAGCGGCGCGGGGCGCGGCACAAGCGTTTCTTTGAGGCCTGTGGAAATTTCCGGCCCGCGCGGCAGACCGCAGGCCTGAGTCTTCAGGCTTTAGGCCGACGGCGACAGGATGCTTTCAGCCAGACGGCGTATTCTTTCTGATCGATTTCTACGGCAAATATTTATCGCTTCACTCGGCCAGCTTCTTGAGCGCGTTGTGATAGCGCCGCATGCCGCGTTCCGCAATTTTCATCTGAAAATTGGCATTTGGGGCAGCAGCCTTCGTATGGCCGCCCCCGTTTGGGCTGCGGCCTTCTGCCTTTTGGCTTTTGGGCTTATCGGTCATGTGAGAACTGTGTTTATAACGTCCGATTTTGGCAAGTCCGGATTGTCGGCACCTCAAGCCTATAGCCTAAGGTCTATGGCCTAAAGCCTTCTCAAAGATCTGCCCCAGACAGGATTTTCTGCGCCTACGGCTTGCCCTTCGGGGCCGTCCTGTCAACGACAGTCCTGCCTCACTGCGCTGCGCTTGTGTGAACCTAAGGTTCTCATCCCGTCCTCATTCATCATTCATAGTTCATCATTCTGAATGTGGTGCCTCGGACAGGAGTCGAACCTGTAACCCTCAGATTCGAAATCTGATGCTCTATCCAGTTGAGCTACCGGGGCGTTTGGAAGTGATGAACGATAAGCGATGATCGCTGAATGTGCGAAGAGATTTTTCACCACAGAGTCCACAGAGGACACGGAGAAGATTTGTCTCTCGCAAAGACGCCAAGTCGCAGAGATTTTATGCGCATTTTGCGCCCTTTCGCGGCAGAATACTCCCATGGATCACCTGACTCCAAAGATGCGCTCATGGAATATGTCGCGGATACGCGGAACAGATACAAAACCCGAGGTTCTCGTCCGCTCCATGTTGCACCGCGCCCCATAGAAACTAGGCGCCGTTCCATATAAGAACATTTGTTCGCCTTGTTCTGGTATTTTTACAGCGTGCGATTATGCTCGGCCTGCAAAGAAGCCAAGGACACAACGCCGCTATGCGATACTGGTGGGTTAATCATAATCAGACATTCCGACAAGAATTTGGCGGCGGATATATCTGGTGTCCAAAGAAGAATCGCAACGGGCAGCAAAACCACTTCTATGAAACGGTGCGAGAGGTTGCTCCGGGAGATGTCGTTTTCTCTTTTTCCGACACCCGAATTCAAGGATTTGGGTTCGCAAAAACCCACTGTTATTCATGCCCAAGGCCAAATGAGTTTGGTCGAATTGGCGATTCTTGGGATCACAGCGGCTGGCGCGTAGATGTTGCCTTCCAAAAGCTCGCCATTCCTCTCCGCCCCATAGATTACAAGGATCTTTTTGCCCCGCTTCTTCCAGAAAAATATGCGCCGATACGGGCTGAAACTGGCTATGGAAACCAGGGAGCTTATTTTTCAGAAGTTACTAAAGCCATCGCCCTTTTAATCGCCAATCTTTCCGACCCAACACTTATTCATCTTTTTGATACGCACACGGCCAACGAAACGCCGGGCGGATATGAAACGGCCGCAACGGCTCCGTTGTGCTCTATTTTAGAGTGGGAAGACCAACAGCAACGGATCATAGAAAGCTCCACTGAGGTTTCAGAAACCACACGAAAAGCCCTTGTCTATGCGCGAAAAGGACAGGGCCTGTTCAAACAGCGTGTTTCTGAATTTGAAAAAGCTTGTCGTATTACTCGGGTCAACAACCCTGCTCATCTAATCGCAAGTCATATAAAACCGTGGCGCGAGTCAAATAATGAGGAACGTCTTAGCGCCGGGAACGGCCTTCTCCTTACGCCATCTATAGACCACCTCTTTGATCGAGGCTTTATCACCTTCGCGGATGATGGCGAGGTTGCTATATCGCCTGTGGCCGATAAAGTTTCGCTCGAACGAATGGGCGTAAAAACCGTTGCCCCGCTATTCGTGGGGAGTTTTAACTCCGATCAAAAATATTTTCTCCGCTATCACCGAGAGGAAATTTTCCTACAAGCCGCCTCTTAGCCGAGAACGCGATGTATATCTTCGGTTGTTTCGATGTAGCCTCCCTCGCCCAACTGCTTTTTGATGTTCCGAATAATTCTGCGGTAATACCTCAAGATCGCTTGCGCCTCCTCGACACCGTTTACTTCGGCAATGTGTCCATACGAAACGCCGTGTTTGTAGTAGCCAACGGGTTCTTCGTACAGCGCCACGCGACAAGTCAGCCCGTCGAGCACTTGTCCCCACTCCTGCTCGTTCAACTCTACTTTTGGTTTTTTCATGTCTGTAGTATCCCGGCTTTTCGTTTGGTTTTCTACAGACTATCGGTCTCATTTTCGGATTTGTCCACGGACGATGAGTCCAGTTGCGTAGAGGGGTTCCAAGGTTTGGAAGATTTCTTTCCAAACATCGGGAAGACGGGCATGCTCCGAAAAATCCGGAGAATAAACATGGCGGCTGAAACTGTGGTTCCCGACTTTTTTGTACAAATCCTGTCGAAATATTGGTGGATGCTGCTAATCCCTGCGATTCCGCCTTTGATGAAAATGTTCGCGCCACTGATTAAAGGCAAGGTCGGCGAGGGCGTGGTGAATCTGGCGGCGAAACTCCGGCTCGACCCGAACGTGTACCACATGATGAAAGATGTGACGATCCCGTCAAAAACCGGCACGACGCAGATCGACCATGTGATCGTTTCAAAGTTCGGCCTGTTCGTGATCGAAACCAAAAATTACAAGGGCTGGATTTATGCCGACACCAAAGACGCCAAATGGACGCAGGTTAATTTCAAACAAAAGAACCGTTTCCAAAACCCGTTGCGCCAGAACTACGCCCACATTTGCGCGCTGTCCGAACTGCTCGAACTCCCGAAGGACAAAATCCTCGGCGTGGTCTGCTTCATGGGTGATGCGAAGTTTAAAACCGAAATCCCGAGCGGCGTTTTTCTGGAAGGCCGCTACGTCAACTACATCCAGTCGTTCCAGACTCCGGCTTTCTCCGAGGCCGAGGTTTCCGGCATTATTCAGAAACTTGAATCCGAACGCCTTGAGCGCGGGTTCAAAACCAACCGTCAACATATCTGGCAACTCAAGGATCGCCATTCGACCGGAGGGTTTCGCTCCGTCGAACCCGGCGGCGACGGAGCGCCGCCCTCCAAAAATGATTTTGCTGTTACTGGTTGTGCTAAAAGCGCCTGCCCGAAATGCGGAGCCGCAATGGTTCTACGAACTGCAAAAAAAGGCGCTAACGCTGGAAATCAGTTCTGGGGTTGCTCCCGCTATCCCGACTGCAAATCGATTCGCCCGGTTTGATGCGCCGGGTGAGGTCACCCGGCCTACAGTTTTTGCCACTTCGTTGCCTCGCATTCGCGAGGCCCAGCTCGACGCTGTCTCGGTTGTGCTTTCTCGTGTTTTTTGTGGCTATTCCGTTTCCAATGCTCGGAACTATTCGCGGTTTGTTTGTGCTCTCTACGTGCTTTCGCGGCAAATCCGTTTCCGAAGATTGGAACCCTCTGCGCCCTCCGCATCTCCGCGAGAGATCTCTCTTCCGATGTCTGGAAGTCCGCCCCGAGGTCCGCGGTCAAAATCCGGTGTGTTTGCCCCGTGTTTTGAAAATTCTCGGGATCGAGAGTTGAATTGTCGGGTAAAAATGATATATCTGGAAACTTGTGGCCGCTGTTTGTTTGATGCCGACACGATGTCCGCAAGCTGTAACAAGATATTAACAAAGGTGTTTAGATTATGCCCCGTATTTTGATTGTAGATGACGCTCCGTCCATTCTGATGCTGCTCTCTGCGCTTTTGACCGGAGAGGGCTATGAAGTTGGCACGGCCAAAAACGGTGAAGAGGCCGTCAAGCTCCTGAAGGCCGAGACGTTCGATCTGATGATTTCTGACATTAACATGCGGCCCGTTAACGGGGTGGAGCTGCTGCGCAAGACCAGAAAATCCTATCCGAAGATGGGTGTCATCATGCTGACGGCCTACGAGACGATGTTTACCGCTGATCAGGCCACGGAAAACGGAGCCTTCGCCTACGTCGTCAAGCCCTTCAAGCGCGCCAAGCTGCTTGAGACGGTGCAGCAAGGGCTTGAGAAATACGGCGTCTCTGAAAAAATCTGACCTTCGGGGCGGCGGCTCCGCCGGTCCGAATCGGGGGTTGAAAAAGCAGACGAAGAGGTGTAGCTTGATGGTTTGTGGGTTTCTTTTTCTCGATGCAGGAATGCCGCCCGCAGGTCGTAGCAAGATAGGTTGAAAGATAGAGGTGTTTAAACTATGCCACGCATTTTGATTGTCGATGACGCGCCGTCCATTCTGTTGATGCTCTCGAAGCTTCTGACCGAAGAGGGGCACGCGGTTGCCACGGCCAAAAACGGCGAAGAGGCCGTCAAGCTCCTGCAGACCGAATCGTTCGATCTGATGATCTCAGACCTCAACATGCGGCCCGTTAATGGAGCGGATCTGTTGCGCAAGACCAGAAAATCCTATCCGAAGATGGGCGTCATCATGCTCACGGCCTACGAGTCGATGTATACCGCCGAACAAGCCGCAGAAAACGGAGCCTTCGCTTATATCGTCAAGCCCTTCAAAACCGCTAAGCTGCTCGAGACGGTACACCGCGGGCTTGCGTATTACGTATAAATGTAAACTCCGGGGCGGCTTCATCGGGAGCGGTCTCCCTGTGCAGACACGGCTCCCGCCATCTATAACGGCGCGTATAGAAACGGAAGGGGAATTTAAATCATGCCTCGTATTCTGGTCGTAGACGATTCTCCGCCTTGTCTGATGCTGCTCTCCAAACTTCTCGCCGGACTGGGGCACGAGGTCGCCACGGCCAAAAACGGTAAAGAAGCGCTCGAGGTTCTTCAGGCCGGGCCGTTCGATCTGCTGGTCTCGGATCTGAACATGGAGCCCATTAACGGGATGGAGCTGCTGCGCGCGGTCAAGGTCTCCTGCGTAAAAATGGAAGTCATCCTGGTCACTGCCTATGCGTCGCTTTACAGCACCGACGAGGCTAAAAAATGCGGAGCTTTCGCCTATATCACCAAACCTTTCAAAACCGCTATGCTGTTCGAGACGGTGCATCGAGCGCTTGAGCGCTCCGGCGCCACGGCATGAAATACAGGCCCGGCGCGGCTTCTTCTGTCCGGTTTCTGTCCGCGGTTAGATTCTCTTTTTTCCGTGTAAATCCGTGTGTTCCGTGATTAACTGCCTGCCCTTTAAACCGATAACTGCTAACGGATAACCGGTAACTTTATGATTAATGCTGTTTTGAAGAAAATTTTCGGGTCGAAGAACGAGCGCGACATTAAGAAGATGCTGCCGCTGGTTCAGCGGATCAACGCGCTGGAAATCGAGTATCAAAGGCTCTCCGACGATCAGCTCAAAGCCAAGACCGCCGAGTTCAGGGAACGCTTCGCGCAGGGCGCGCCGCTGGACGAACTTCTTCCCGAGGCTTTCGCGACCGTGAAGAACGCCTGCCGCCGGCTGTGCGGCTCCATCGTTCACGTCTGCGGGCACGATATGGAATGGGACATGGTGCCGTTCGATGTGCAGCTGATCGGCGGCATCTCGCTCCATCAGGGCCGCATCGCGGAAATGGCGACCGGCGAAGGCAAAACGCTGGTGGCGACGATGCCGGTTTACCTGAACGCGCTGGCGGGCCGCGGCGTTCATGTGGTGACAACCAACGACTTTCTGGCCGAGCGCGACTCGACCTGGATGGGCTATGTCTATCAATACCTCGGCCTGACAGTCGGCTGTCTGAAAGGTCAGATGCCGCCGCCGGAGCGCCGCGCGCAGTATGACTGCGATATCACCTACGGCACGAACAGTGAGTTCGGCTTCGACTATCTGCGCGACAATATGGCGATGCGCCCCGAGGATATGGTGCAGCAGCGCGGCCACGCCTACGCCATCATCGACGAAATCGACTCGATCCTGATCGACGAGGCCCGCACGCCGCTGATTATTTCCGGCCCCGCGCCCTACTCCGCGGACGAGCAGTACCGCGCGCTGAACGGCACCGTGCAGCGGCTCGTCCGCCGTCAGCAGGAACTCTGTTCGAAGATGATCAGCGAGGCGCAGGAGCTTCTCGAAAAAGGCGATACCGATGCCGCCCAGCGCAAGCTTTATCAAGTGAATCAGGGCATGCCGAAGAATAAGCAACTGGCGAAAATGATCGAAGAGCCGGCGACCCGCCGCCTGCTGGAGCAGGTGAACAACATGATGATCACCGACTCTTACAAAGCAGAGGCGCGCGCCCTTCGTGAGGAAATGTTTTTCGCGGTGGACGAAAAAGGCCACGACGCCAGTCTGTCGGACAAAGGTTGCGAAACGCTGAGCCCCGAGGATCCGGAATCGTTCCTGATGCCTGATCTGGCAACCGCGCTGTCCGAGCTCGAAGGCCGCGTCGGTCTCGCCCCGCAGGAAAAACTGGTGATCCGCCAGAAGCTGCAGGACGAGTTCGCGACCCGCAGCGAACGCATCCACGCCGTGAACCAGCTGATCCGCGCTTACTGCATCTATGAAAAAGATGTCGAGTATGTCGTGCAGAATAACCAGGTGATTATCGTGGATACATTCACCGGCCGTCTGATGGACGGCCGCCGCTGGAGCGACGGTCTCCACCAGGCCGTCGAAGCCAAGGAGGGCGTGAAGATCGAGCGCGAAACGCAGACGCTGGCGACGATCACGATTCAGAATTATTTCCGCATGTACGATAAACTCTCCGGCATGACCGGCACCGCCGAAACCGAGGCGAGCGAGTTCCACGAAATCTACAAGCTCGATGTGGTGGTGATTCCCACCAACCGCCCGATCCGCCGCGTGGACATTAACGACCAGATTTATAAGACCAAACGCGAGAAGTACACCGCGGTGATCGAGCAGATCAAAGACTGCCACAAAAAGAAACAGCCGGTGCTCGTCGGCACCGCCACGGTTGAAACCTCCGAGGTGATCAGCCGGATGCTCGACCGCCAGGGCATTCCGCATAATGTGCTCAACGCCAAAAACCACGCGCGCGAAGCGGAGATCGTCTCGCTGGCCGGTCAGCCCGGCGCGATCACCATCGCCACCAACATGGCGGGCCGCGGTACCGACATTAAGCTCGGCAAAGATGTGGTCTGGCTGAGCCGCGATCAGATTATGGACAAGTCCCTTTCGCTCAGCACCGCGCCGTCGGGCGAAAGTGAGCCGTTGAAAAAACTGCTGATGGAAAAACCGTGCGGGCTTTATGTGATCGGTTCTGAACGCCATGAGTCCCGCCGCATCGACCGCCAGCTGCGCGGACGTTGCGCCCGCCAGGGCGACCCCGGCCTTTCGCGGTTGTATGTTTCGCTCGAAGACGACCTGATGCGCCTGTTCGGTTCGGACCGCATCGCGAGCATCATGGAAAAGCTCGGCATCGAGGAAGGCGAGGTGCTCGAGCATCCGTGGCTGAATAAATCCATCGAGAAAGCGCAGGAGCGCGTCGAGCAGATGAATTTCGGCATCCGTAAGAACACTCTGAAGTACGACGACGTGATGAACCAGCAGCGCGAAGTGATCTACGGCTTCCGCCAGACCGTTCTGCGCAGTCAGGATCCGCGCGAACAGCTTTACGACATCATCACCGACATCATCGAGCAAAACGCCGAAGCGCCCGCCGAGGAATTTCTGGCCTGGGCCAACATGACCTTCCCCGTCGGCCTGCGCGCCGAAGATATTCCGGAAGAACCGGAAGCGCGGGTCGAACTGCTCTTCGGGCGCGTCAAAGAAGCCTATGAGCTGAAAGTGACGCATGAAACCCCGGAACGGGTCAAAGGCCTTGAGCAGATGATCATCCTGCAGTCGGTGGACGAACACTGGCAGGAATATCTGCGCAACATGGACAGCCTGCGTGAGGGCATCGGTCTGCGCGCTTACGGGCAGCGCGATCCGCTGGTTGAATACAAGCGCGAAGCGTTCAATCTCTTCGGCGACTTGATGGATGTCATTAAAAATGAAATTTCGCAGAACATCTTCCGCACCGGCTCCTCCATGGAGGCGCTGCAGAGCTTCTGGCAGTCGCTCAACAAAATGATGGTGAGCAACCGCGCGCAGCAGGATCAGGCCTCAGCGATGGCGCTTGCGAAACAATCCGCCTCACAGCCCGGTCACGGCGCACCGCCCGGCGCTGAGCCGGCGCAACAGCCGATTCGGCGTATCGGTCCTGACGTCGGTCGTAATGATCCCTGCCCGTGCGGAAGCGGCAAAAAATACAAGAAGTGCTGCGGACAGTAGCCGGCGGAGGATCCTTCTACGGCTGATTCACGCCGGAAGCCGATTGAAGTCCCGCGGCCACTTCCGGAAGGATGCCTTTCCGGACATAGATCGGATCGATCAGCGTGCGCAGGGTTTTCAATTTCGCGGCGAAGCTCAGCGAGCCGGCGATACAGCAGAGTCCCGCGGCGATGACGGTCATTGGCGCGCCGATGACATGAACCAGCGCGCCAGCCAGCAGACAGCCGAGCGGAACAGTGCCCATGAACGCCATGGAATAAAAACTCATCACACGGCCGCGTTTGTCGTCATCCACGATGAGTTGAAGCAGCGTGTTGGTCGCGGCCATTTGCATAACCATGCCGCCGCCGACTACCGGCATCACCGCCACCGTCAGCCAGAGCGAGGAGGAAAGCCCCAGCCCGAACAGGCCGAGGCCGAAAACCGCCGGCGACCATGCGATCAATGTGTCGAGTCCGCGGACACTGCGTCGCATGGCAAGAAACATGGCGCCCGACATCGCGCCGAGACCCACCGCCGAGGCCAGTAACCCCTGTGTGCGCGCTCCGCCGTGTAGAATCTGGTCCGCGAAAATCGGCAGCAACTGACCAAATGACGCGCCGGTCAGGCTGACCAGCGCCACCAGCAACAGCAGCGCGCGGATCGGCGGGAACCCGAACGCATACACGAACCCTTCTTTCAGATGCTGGAAAACCGCCTTGTCCGACGAGGCGCGTAGATGCGGCGGCACTTTCATCATCAGAAGCGTCACAACGCCCGGAACAAAGGTAAGCCCGTTAAGTAAAAAACAGAGCCCCTCGCCGGCCGCCGCGATGGTCACCCCCGCGATCATCGGCCCCAGCATGCGCGCGCCGTTCACCATGGATGAGTTCAGCGCGATCGCACCGGCCAGATCCTCCCTCCGGTCCACCATCTGGACGAGGAAGGCCTGCCGCGCCGGCAGAGCCAGCGCGTCGATAAATCCAAGCAGAAGCGACAGCGCGATAACATGCCAGGCCGTGATGTGCCCGGAAAACATCAGCGCCGCCAAAGCCAGCGCCTGAATCATGGAAAGAACCTGCGTGAGAATCACCAATTGATAGCGGCTCCAGCGGTCCACCAGAACGCCAGCCAGCGGCGCCATGAAAAACGCGGGAATCCGGCTGGCGAAGCCGGCCAGTCCGAGCAGAACCGCGTTGTGCTCCAGTCTCCAGACGAGCCACGCCACAGCCGTCATCTGCATCCAGGAGCCGGGCAGCGAAATGCACTGGCCTATGAAATACAGACGGAAATTGCGGTAGTGCAGCGCGCGGAACATCAGCTGCAGCCGCGACATTTCGGCGGGGTTATTGTTTTTTTTCATCTTTTTACAACGACAGCAGTTCCTGAACATCGTTCCAGTTGAGCGCCTGCATGAACGCCCCCTCTTTTTCGAGCGTGGCGTTGATGACGCCCTGTTTGCGCTGCTGCATCTGCAAAACTTTTTCTTCGACCGTGTCTTTGGTGATGAGCTTGACGCTGTAAACGGTGTTTTTCTGCCCGATACGGTGGGCGCGGTCGGTCGCCTGATCTTCCACCGCCGGATTCCACCACGGGTCGTAGTGGATCACCATGTCGGCACCGGTCAGGTTGAGTCCGCTTCCGCCCGCTTTGAGGCTGATGAGGAAAACCGGTATGGAGCGGTCGGTGTTGAACTCTCTCACCATCGCCTGCCGGTTTTTCGTGGCGCCGTCGAGATAGCAGTATTTCAGTTCCCGTGCTTCGAGCTCCCGCCGCAGAATAGCGAGCATCGAGGTGAACTGGCTGAAGACGAGAATGCGGTGGCGCGCGTCGAGCGCTTCATCGACCAGTTCGAAAAAGAGTTCCATTTTAGCGGACGGGAATTCGCTCTTGAGGTTCGGCAGTTTGAGCAGGTCGAGATGACAGCAGGTCTGACGCAGGCGAAGCAGTGTTTTGAATATCTGCATGCGTGAACGGTTGAAGCCCTGCGCCTCGACCATATCCGCGATTTTCCGTTTCGAGCTTTCCAGCAGCTCTTTGTAAACCATGTATTGGTCTTTGCTGAGCGAGCTGTGCGCGACACGCTGAATTTTTTCTGGCAGATCTTTGGCCACTTCGCGTTTGAGGCGGCGCAACAGGAATGGATGCAGTTTGCGGCGCAGCTTCATCTGCGCCAGCTCGCCGTCGGGCCCGCCGCGGCTGATCGGCTGTTCGTAGTGCTCACGAAACGCTTTGTGGTTGCTGAGATAGCCCGGCATCAGAAAGTCCATGATCGACCAGAGATCCGCGACGCTGTTTTCGATCGGCGTGCCGGTGAGCACGAGCTTGTGCTGCGCGCGGATTTTTTTAGCAGCGACGGCGTTTTGCGTCGAACGATTTTTAATGTGCTGCGCCTCGTCAAGCACGGCAATGGCGAATTCGTATTCCAGATATTTTTCGATGTCGCGGCGCAGCAACGCGTAGGAAGTGATGATCAGATCGCTTTCGCCGACTTTTTCCCAATGCTCATGGCGATCCACTCCGTGCAGTTTTAAAACGCGCAGGCCGGGCGTGAACCTTTCAGCCTCCTCGGCCCAGTTATCGACCAGGCTGGTCGGACAGACGATAAGCGACGGCTTGCCGCGAGCTTTTTCGTTCCGCCGCTCCAGTTGAAGCCAGACGAGAGCCTGCAGGGTTTTTCCCAGCCCCATTTCGTCGGCGAGAATTCCGCAGAAGCCGCTTTGTTCGAGG
This sequence comes from uncultured Verrucomicrobiota bacterium, assembly GCA_903831085.1. Classification (GTDB taxonomy): domain Bacteria; phylum Verrucomicrobiota; class Kiritimatiellia; order Kiritimatiellales; family Tichowtungiaceae; genus Tichowtungia. Next base: position 53,541 of record CAIKWE010000031.1, read on the forward strand.
TAGCGCAGCCAATAAACGCCGTCCTTCTGGTAGGAGCGCAGGGTTTCTTCAAGTTTCGCGCCGATCGGTTCCGGCTCGATTTTCGCATCACGGTTCTGCTTCTTCGCCTTATTAAGCCAGTCGGGCGACGCTTCAACGTCCACGCCGTCGAGCGAATGAAGCGATGACTGAACGTAGGCGGCGTAAATGTCGTTCATGCGAAAGGTTCCCGCCGCGCCGCCCGCGCCGAAAGCGCAGTCGCTGAAAACCTCGCGCGCGGTTTCAATGGCGTCGATGTCGAGCAGGATGGTGCGCCCGTCCTTTTCGACGAACGCCTCGCCCATGTTCAGCGCGCGCTGGATTTCGCTTTCGCTCAGGCTCTGCCCGGCGCTGTTTTCGTAGGCGTAGCCGACATCAAAAAATCCGCCGCCGGGCGCTTCGTTGATGCGGATGACCGGCGTGGTGAATTCCGCCTCTTCCATAAACGGCGCGACGCGCCCTTCCAGTTCGACGCGCCAGCCGAAGCGGCGCAGGCGCGGAATGGCGCCGCCGAGAAAGTTCAGCACCTCGCGCTGGCCGACGATGGAGGTGAGCAGGTCGCCGCGGTGTCCGCGCAGTCCGGTCGGCGCGAGTTTTTCCAGCGCCTGCTTTTCGGCTTCCGGATTGCGCACGCGGTATTCCAGAATGTCCTCGGACGAAGGAATGGCGAACCCGCCCGCGGCTTCCTCGCGGCATGCAACGAGAATGGTGTCGCCGTACTCGGCGTAAAGTTTCGCGGCGAGCGAGGCGCGGCTGCCGCTGACAACCAGACGGAAATGCGGTTCGGCCGGTGCCAGCGTGAAGAGGTCGGCCGAAACATCCGTGTCCACATGGATGAGGTTTCCAAGGGTTGGAAGTTCCTGATTGAGGAAGTGCGGCACGGCGGGACGCAGAATGCGCGTGGGCTGATGGTAGATGCTCCGCAGCGGCGCGGGCAGCAGCTCGTCCAGTTTGCGGAATGTGTTGCGCGCAAAGGCCCAGCCTTCGCGCGGGCCGATGATGAACAGAGGCGCTCCGTTGCGTCCCGGCAGTTCGGCGTGCATGGAGAGGTTGATTTCGCCGCTCGCTTCGTCGAGTTCGATGTGCAGGCGAGTGCCGATGGTTTCCGGCAGAACCGCGAGCGGAGCCTCCTCTCCGTCTTCATAGAGCGGTTTGTTGACGCAAAGTTGGAGCAGATTGATGAAGTCGGCCTCGCCGGCGACCAGCCGACCGCGGGCAGGTCCTTCGCAGATATCTTCGAGCACGAACAGCAGGTTTTCATCGCGCGGCGTGAATGAAAGCGGAAGATCGGATGGAACATCGTTGAGTGGAATATTCCGTCCGTTGTAACAGGCAAAACAGCGCATCGGAAAGCGTCCGCCGCGCGCCTGTTCGCGCCAGTTCTGTTCGAGCACGATCCGCAGAACGGCGGAGGTTCCCTTGGGGTGTCCGGCCGGAACGCGGGCAATGTATTTGGATTCGTCGAGGTGGCGGATGCGCTCGGCGCGTTTTTTTTCTTTGTTCGCTTTTTCCTGCCGCTGCGGATCGCTGTACTGTTTGATCGCTTCGAGCCCTAAAGCGACCAGATGGCTGCATATGAGACCGCGCTCCTGATTGTCGCGGCACGGGCAGTGGTTGTCGACCAGGCCGTCCGGGAGGATTTCAAATTTCGTGCGCATCCCGCGGATGCCGACGGCCAGTTCGCCGGAGATCATCGGATGGTCGTATTCGACTTTTTCGACCAGTCCCCGCTCGAACAGCAGTTTCCCGTCGCGGAAAGATTTCCAGCCGGCCCAGTCCTGCAGAATTTTCTGTGTAAACGGTAATGCCATTGCCCCATTTCCAATCATTGGAAAAATGTGATCCATTCTTTCCAAATGCAGGAAAATAGCGAGTCGAAATTTCCACTGCCTGGGAAATTATTCGAAGGAAAAGCGATGCTGTGTGAGGTTCTGTTCGTCGCGCATGACGAGGAGCTGCTTCTGGAGAACCGGGTCTACGGGAACGCCTTTGTCTTTGCGTTCGAGCCACGTGAGGTGCTCTTTTTCGCCGCAGGTGTAGATGCGTTCGGCGCCCGGCGCTTTTTCGGAGGCGCGCAGTTCGCGCAGAATATCACCGGCGGTTTTTTTGAAGGCGGCAAGGTCGCAGAAGTGTTCGATATCAATGGCCATGAAAAAGTGGCCGATTCCGTAGGGCTGCGGTTTGCCGTTTTCATCAAGCCCGCTGAGCTGTTTCAGGAAAGCTCCCTGCTGGAGCGTTGCGGAAAGCAGTTCGACGACGGTGGCGAAGCCGTAGCCTTTGTAGCCGCCACCTTCTTCGCCGATGCCGCCAAGCGGGGTGAGCGCGGCTTCGCCGCTGACGAGATCCTTGAGAATCTGCGCCGAATCCGTTTTGGTTTTTCCGTCGCGGCCGATGACAAGCCCAGGCGGGCAGTCGCGCCCCTCGCGTTCGTACTGCTCGATCTTCCCGCGCTGAGTGATCGAGGTGGCGTAGTCGTTGGTGAAGGGAAAATCCTCATCAGTCGGAATGCCGAAGACCAGCGGGTTGGTGCCGAGCATGTTTTCGACGCCGAAGGTGGGGGCGATGGAGGGGCGCGCGTTGGTTCCGGTCAGTCCGATCATGCCAGCGCGACAGGCCATCATGGGATAATAAGCCGCGAAGCCGTAATGGGTGGAATTGCGGGCGACCACCATGCCGAGGCCGTAGGTGCGCGCTTTTTCGATGGCCATTTCCATGCAACGTTTGCCGATGACCATGCCCATGCCGTGGTGACCGTCGACAACGACTGTGGCTGCTATGTCTCGAACGATTTCAAACTGCGTAACAGGCTGCTGGATTTTATCTTTCACGATGCGGTCGTAGTAGATGGGTTTGAGGCGGCCGACGCCGTGGGAGTCGATTCCGCGTTTGTCGGAGGTGATCAGCACGTCGGCGCAGACGCGGGCGTCTTTTTCCGGAACGCCAAGGGCTTTGAAAACATCCGCCATGAAGGCTTCCAGCCGATCGAAGGGTATCCATTTCGTTTGCGGCATGCGTTTATCCTTCCACCACGGATTGGATTATTTTTCCGAACCGGCGCAGACCTTCCTCGAGCGTGTATTTGCGCTCCACGAGTTCGCGGGCGCTCCGGGCCATGCGGGCGCTCAGGTTGCGGTCCGTGAGCAGCCATTCGACGCTGCGGGTGAAGAGCTCGGGCGTATCGGCAACCAGACAGTTGACGCCCGTTTGCGCGTCGATCCCCGCCATCCCCAGCGAGGTGGAGACCACGGGCAGTCCGGCCGCCATGGCTTCCAGAACTTTCAGGCGCATGCCGGAGCCGAGACGCACCGGAGAAACAAAAACACGCGCGCGGTTGCGGTAGGGCCGCAGGTCTTTGACCGCGCCAGTGACGATAATCCGTTTGTCTTTGCGGGCCAGCCTGAGGACATTCTGTCGCGGGCTTGAACCAACGATATAAAATTTGACTTCGGGGTGGCGTTCGCGGAGTTGCGGCCAGACATGGTGATAGAACCATTCCACACTGTCTTCGTTGGCGGGGTCGTCCATAAATCCGGTGAGCAGGACGATCGGCTCTTTCGGAACGGGCGGATGTTGCTGTAGATATTCCACATCGATGCCGGAGGGCACGACGGTGACGGCGAGATCCTGCGCGTAGTACTGCATGGTGAAGCGGTCTTCTGGAGTGAGGACAAAAATGCGGTCGGCGCTTCGGTACATGTTGAATTCGTATTTTTGAAGTCCGCGCAACTGGGGAATGCTTTTCAGGTGCAGTTTCAAACGGACTTCACCCAAATCTGAGTATTTCTCATAAGAGGCGGTGACACATCGGTGACAGGAAATGATCTTGTGAACGGCCGACAGGTAGGGATTTTTATGCAGGTATGGTCCCATTTCTGAAAATTCGGCGATAACTAGATCATATTTCCCTTGTTCGGCCACTTCCCCGACCGCTTTCATCATTTCCGCGGAATAGCATTTCCAGAAGGCCGCCGGGCGGCTTAATGAAAGATAGTCGTGAAAGGCGCGGACAAAAATATTCCGTTCGGGGTGCGGCAGCGTGTGCAGGCCGATCAACAGCGGCCGCAGGGAGTCCAGCTCTTCTTTTTTCTCATTCTGAATGAAGGTCAGCAAGCCGACCCGATGTCCCTGTTCGGACAAGTAGCGGATGCGCTGATAAATAATCCGGTGGCCGCCGGCGACTTCGGCGTGAGGGAGTTTGTTGGTGAGGAAAAGTATTTTCATGACCGCGGCGGTTTCAGTAGAGCTCCTGCACCAGTTCCATGAATTCTTCAGGAGAATAATCGCTCAGCCTCCGCCCGGAGGCGCTAACGGCTTCGTCGATCCGGCGGCAGATTTTCTGCAACGCTTCGTGGGTTTCGCCGGAGCCCATAAGCACGTGATATTCGTCCGCCTGTGTGATTCGGATATGCCCGGCTTCACCGTCGAATCCGACGCCCAGCAATCCAACAATCCGGCTCTGTCCGGTCTCGCTCATCTCTTTTTATCTGTTCCCTCTTGCACTCGGTGAAAATCTCTGGCTTATTTCCCGTTCTTCTGCCCGATTGTGTAATGGTAGCACAGCAGACTCTGAATCTGCTTGTCTAGGTTCAAATCCTAGTCGGGCAACCAGTTTTCCTTTACGAAACCCGGATGGGCATCAGCACGTACAGGAAAGGCACGCTGGTTTTTATCACGCCCGGGCTCAGCTCGTCCGACAGCTCGAAAAAGATTTCGTCGGAATCCAGATGGCGGAGCGGTGCCATCAGGAAGCCGGGATTAAACGCGATGGAAATCTCTTTTCCTTCGTATTTCACCGGAATCGTTTCGCGGGCTTCACCGATTTCCGGACTGTTCGTGACCAACTCCAGTTTATTTTTTCCGAAGGTCAGGCGAACGGAGGCCGTCTGGTCGTCTGTGAGCAGCGATACGCGGCGGACGGCATTCAGGATTGTTTCACGATCAATCGCCACGCGCTCTTCGCACTGCGAAGGAATCACCTGCTGGAAGTTCGGATAGGTTCCTTCGATCAATTTGGAGATGATCAGAATCCGGTCGAAGTCGAACGCGATTTGTGTTGCTGCCACACGGATGCGTAAAACCCCTTCGTCACCAAGTGTCTTGATCAGCTCATTCAGTGTTTTGGTGGGGACGACCAGGCTGGCTTCGGCATCTTCAGAAAATTCCACCTCCTGCTCAACCAGGGCAAGGCGGCGGCCATCCGTTGCGACGACGGTGAGTTTTTCATCTTTAAAACTAAGCAGCGCGCCGTTGAGTATGTAGCGGGTTTCATCTGTCGATGCGGCATAACCCACTTTCTGGAGCATGTCTTTAAAAACGTCCTGATCGATGGTATAAACATTTCCTTCTTCAAATTCGGGAAGCGGCGGAAAATCTTCTTCCGGCAGGCCGACCAGTTTAAAAAATGACGGGCCGCAACGAATGGTTGCCACATCTTTTGCATCCACTTCAATTTCAACGGACCCGCCTGGAAGCTCCCGGCAGATACTGAAAAACCGGCGGGCCGGCAGTGTGGTTCCGCCTTTTTCTTTGATTTCGGCGGCGGCGGCGGTTTTAACGCACACTTCCATGTCGGTTGTCGTTAATGAAACCGTGTCTCCTTCGGCCTTCAGAAGAACGTTGGATAAAATAGGAAGCGTGCTGCGCTGTCCAACGATCGACTGAACTTTTTGAAGAGCCTCAAGCAGAACATCTTTTTCGATTGTGAGTTTCATTAACACCCCTCCGAATGAATAGAGTTATAAATTTATATAAACCGTCTTATTATTACTACTGTAAATAGACTCACCAGTCAGCCTATTTTTCTTTTCAACACCATCTCATTACCGCACTTAGCATTGTGAATATCTCTGTTGAAAAATCGAGCGCAACCCCGCCTGATTTTCAGCAACCTGAAGTTATTGTTTTTATACCCAGCTTATCCACAGGATGATATGAAGGTTATTCAAAGCGTCTATCCGGCCTTTTGGGTGCTATGACCAACCCGCTGGCGCAGCAACGAAAGAGTCTGGCGGAGTTTTAGATCTTCGGTTTGTTTCCGCTCAACCAGCTGACAGGCGTGCACGATGGTGGCGTGGTTGCGGCTGAAGGCGTCCCCGATCACCGGGAAGGACTGATTTGTCATCGTGCGGGCCAGATACATGGCAACCTGACGGGGCCAGGCGATATTCTGCGGACGCTTGGGTCCGACCAGGTCGCCCAGACGGATATCAAAGTGTTCCGCCACCGTTTTCTGAATGCTTTCGATGCTGATCGCGTGTTTTTTCTCCTGATCCAGCGTGTCGCGCAGCAGATATTCCAGCTTGGAGCGGTCCACGGCCTGTCCCGTCAGCGAAACGTAGGACGCCACGCGGATCAAAGCCCCCTCCAGCCGGCGGATATTGGAGGAAATCCGTTCGGCGATGTAGAAGAGCAGGCTTTGGTCTATCGTTAGATTCAGCTGTTCGCATTTTTTGCGGAGAATCGCCACGCGGGTTTCAACGTCCGGGCTCTCCAGCTCGACCACCAGACCCCACTCAAAGCGCGACACCAGCCGCGGCGCCAGACCCGCCAGTTCGCCGGCTGGCCGGTCGGAGGTCATTACGATCTGCTTATGGTTTTCAAAAATGGCGTTGAATGTGTGGAAAAACTCCTCCTGCATCTGATCCTTGCCAGCCAGGAAATGGATATCATCGATCAACAGCGCGTCCACCGTTCGGTATTTCTTGCGGAACTTGGCCAGCGAGCGGGTTGTCAGCGCCTCGATATATTCATTAACGAAAGATTCGCAGGTGGTGTAGCACACCGTTCCGCGGGAATTCTTCGAATGGATGAAATTACCGATCGCCTGCATCAGATGGGTTTTACCCAAACCGACATCGCCGTGAACGAAGAGCGGATTATAGGCCCGCGACGGTGACTGTGCCGATGCGATCGCGGCGGCGTGCGCAAACTGGTTCGATGGACCGACTACAAACGCATCAAACGTGTAGTTTTTGTTGAGGTTTGTTTCCGCCGGTTTCTTGGAAGGAAGGATCGAATGGCGCTTCTCCCGTTTTTCTTCCGGTGGTTCGCCGAGCAGAGAATAGTCCACCACCAGTTCGATTTTCATTTCACTGCCGGAGATGGCGGTGAGCGCCTTCCGGATGAGCGGCAGGTAGTGCTCTTCCAGCCACGACTGGTAAAAATCATTGCCGACCACCAGGGTAACCTTGTTTTCCTCGACACTGCGGCACTGAATGACAGCGATCCACTTCTCGAAAATATCCTTTGGCAGAGCCTCCTCCAGGTGACGGCAGGCCTCTTCCCAAAGCTTATCTTTATCTTTGCGCATACGGTTCCAAATCGGCACAGTTAAAAAATCATTAACAACCAGAGGGGAGATATCGACAAGTTATCAACAAGCGAATCTCCCCTGCGCTTTCGCGACGTGGTGAAGCTATTAAACAACGCATAGGTGTCACAAGGGCAAAGCCGGAAGCAGTTGAAAAAAAAGCACCGCACACAAGATGTAGTTTGAAAAAAGAGATGCCACACAACATAGCATTCGAAGTTCGGAAAAATAAAAACTCATAATCTGCACGTTTTTTTTGTAAATAGGTTTCTAACAGAAGCTTTACGAATATGAAAAAACCAGCATCAGTCCACATACTTATCAGCAGCGCAAAAAACGCCGCCAACGTCCGTTATTTGTGCGGAGCGGAACCTCCTGAAACGGCGGTGCTTATCCAAACCGGCCGCCGTGGAACACTCATCGTTTCTGAAATGGAATACAACCGCTTGCGCCGAACCGTCAAACGCGGCATCACCGTTCTGCATCCGGAAATGATCGGCTCCTCCTGGAAAAAAGGTCCGGCGGACTGGATAAAAAAATCTGTCACCGAGAAAAAACTCATCGTCGGCACCGACTTTCCGCTCGGCCTCGCCGAAAAACTCAAACGCGCCGGCTTCAAACTGAAAATTTCAGAAGAAGCGATCTGTCCACAGCGCGAAATCAAAACCGCTGACGAGATTTCCGCCGTACAAAACGCCCAGCGCGCCGCTGTCGCCGCCATGAACGCCGCGATCAAACAGATCGCCTCGGCGGAAATCGGCCAGGACGGAATCCTGCGTTGCGGCCAAACCGTTCTGACTGCCGAAATGGTTCGCGCTACGATCTGCCACACCCTGCTCGACCGCGAAGGCATCGCGCTTGAAACGATTGTTGCCGGCGGCCCGCATTCCGCCGATCCGCACGAACGCGGTACCGGCCCGCTCCGCGCCGGACAGCCCATCGTTCTCGACATTTTCCCGCGCTCCGCCGTAACCGGCTACTGGGGCGACCTCACCCGTACCGTTTGCCGCGGCCCGGCACCGGCGGAGCTGAAGAAAATGTACAACGCCGTCAAAGCCGCGCAGTCCGCCGCGCTCCAAGCGGTTAAAGCTGGTGTCTGGACCGACGATGTTCACGCCGCCGCCGCCGGAGAACTGGATCGACGCGGATTCAAAAACGAAACCATCGACGGCGTGCCGCAAGGATTTATTCACGGAACCGGTCACGGTGTCGGACTTGAAATTCACGAAGCGCCGCGCGTTTCATCCGCTGTGCACAAAAAACTGCGCGCCGGAAATATCATCACCATCGAACCGGGACTCTACTATCCGCATATCGGCGGCATCCGCATCGAAGACACCATCGCTGTCACCAAAGACAGCTATAAAATTCTTGTCCCCTGCCTGAAGAAGTTGGAAATATAAAAGGTGGAGCGCGACCGCCTGCCGCTCCGCAGCTTAGTTCAACGGCAGAACTGAGCGAAGCGGGGCGGCCCAGCGCGTCCGCATTGGGAACCGCCATCGCCGGCTCGCGTTCTCTTCGATGACCTTGTTGGGCTAGGCATCAGCGAAGAATCCCTGCACATTACTTCGTGACCGGGATCAAAGCCATGCCACTAACAATACCCAACCCATCGGCGCTTGCCTTTAGGTGGCCTTTACAACGGATTGTTCCGAATCTGACCCAGCCGGGATATTCAAATTCACTTTCGTCGTTGCAGAGGAAAGTCGTTGGTTTTCCGGGCAATCTAATAGAAGTCGCATTTCGGACCGTTCCGCCCACCCCCTCATTTTTCACTAGCACTTTGCCCCCAAAGGCAGCCCATGGAATCAGTTCGCCAGTTCTTAGGACTTGATGATTCTTTAGTTTTGCAGTAGCAGTCTCACATTTCGGACTGTCTGGATAATTCATGATAAAGTCTATCCACGCAGAATCCGTGTCGGCGATCTCGGCCGTCGTCCATGCTTTCTCGGCAACTAGAAGCGGCAGACGCTTTTTTGCCTCCGAGGCGTATTGTGACGTTGGGTAGTTCGTCAGAAAAGCCTCGTAGGCCGGGATGGAGTTCGCCTTCTGAGCAGATTCCCAATCGCGGTCAGCCTCCATGCGACTCAATTCCGTTTTTGCCTTAGGCGATTGTTTGGCATTCGGATGCTTCTGGATGAACTCCTTGTACGCGGAGATCGTTCCCACTGACCTTGCGCTTTGCCAGTCCGCCAACTGGGATTGGTAGGAGCGTTTATCGATAGCGGCCTTGCGGACACCTGAATTCTTGGCCGTCGCGACGATCTTATCCAGCAGGGCTTGGTTGGTGGTGAGTTTGTCGAAGGCGGCTTTACTGACAAACCCATCTTCATCATCCATCGCGATTTTTGCCAGCGCGGCTTGATCCGTTATTTTAGCGACAGCAACTCGACGAACATCGCGGTCAGCATCCCCCATCGCGATTTTTGCGAGTGTCGTTTGATCCGTCAGTTTGCCGACAGCGGCCAGGCGAACGGCACAAGTCTTATTTTCCATGGCGATTTTTGCCAGCAGGGCTTGGTCCGTTGTCTTGGCCACCATTTCAAAGGGCGAATCGGAACCAACCACGGTTCTGCCGATATTTGCTAATATATCGGACAGGCTGGCGAGTTTTTCGGCGGCGGCATCACGAACGAACCACTCTTTGTCTTCCCCGGCGATCTTCGCCAACAGAGCCTTGTCGGTGAAGTTTTTGTTTTTAACGGCGGCCTGGCGGACCTGCCAATCCTTGTCCTCGGTGGCGATCTTCGCCAACAGAGCCCTATCGGTGAGTTTCCCGGCGGCGACAAGACGAGCGAAAGAGCTCTTGCTGTCCACAGCGAATACTGCTAACGCGGGTTGATCTGTTGTTGTCCAGGCGGCCTGTTCTTCGGGCGTAGTACAACCAGCCAGAACAAAGAGCAAAAAACATAAGGCGCGCGGCGCAATCCTGTTGATGCATTTTTTCTTAATTACACCCGAAGTCTGCATTTTCATGGGAAGCTTTCCCTTCAGATAAAACCTACGCCCTCTCAATATCGGCGCCGAGGGCGCGGAGGCGTTCGTCGATGGCTTCGTAGCCGCGGTCGATGACTTGAGCGTTGTCGATGACACTGCGGCCTTCGGCGCAGCAGGCGGCGATCAGCATGGCCATGCCAGCGCGGATGTCTGGACTGCTCAGCCGTGCGCCGTGCAGTTTTGAAAAACCGCTGACGACGACGCGGTGCGGATCGCACTGGATGATGTTCGCGCCCATGGCCATCAGGTTATCGACAAAATACATACGGCTCTCGAAGAGTTTTTCGAAAAAGAGCATTTGTCCCTGCGTCTGTGTCGCCAGAACGATCAGTACGCTCATCAGGTCGGACGGAAAGGCCGGCCAGATGCCGTCTTCGATTTTCGGCGTGAAGTTTCCAAGGTCCGGCACGATCTGCCGGTTTTTTTCCAAGGATTGGAAAAGCGCGCCGTCTTTGAGAGTCCATTTGACGCCGAGCTTGGCAAATCCTTTTTCGAGCACGTTGAGCGTGACGATATCGCCGGGCGCGTCGATTTCCAGCGTACCGCCGGTAACGGCGGCGGCGGTGAGGAAACTTCCGGTTTCAATGTAGTCGGGTTGGATGGTGTGTTCCGCGCCGGCCAGCAGTTTGACGCCGCGGATGTGCATCCGGTTGGTGCCGATGCCGGCGATGTCCGCGCCCATTTTAACGAGCAGGTTCGCCAGATCCTGCACATGCGGTTCGCAGGCGGCATTGAAAATGGAGGTTTCCCCTTCGGCGAGCACGGCGGCCATCATGATATTTTCCGTGGCGGTGACGCTGGCTTCGTCGAGAATCAGATCCGCGCCGATCAGCGCCTTGCGCTTAAAGTGGTACGGCGCGGTATCGTTGACTTCGATGCCGAGGGCGCGCAGTCCGTAAAAGTGGGTGTCGAGGCGGCGGCGGCCGATGACGTCGCCGCCGGGCGAATGAATCAGTGCCGAGCCGTGCCGCGCGGTCAGCGGGCCGGCCAGCAGAATGGAGGTGCGCACCTTGCGGCAGTATTCTTCGTCGAGTTCGGTACCTTTGAGTCCGGCGGCGCAGAGCGTGACGCATCCGCCCGACTTTTCAATCGATACGCCGAGCGACATCAGCAGTTCGAGCATGACACGGACGTCGGCGATATCCGGAACATTACAGAGTTTGACCGGCTGATCAGTCAGTGTGCAGGCCGCCAGCATGGGAAGCACCGCGTTTTTGTTGCCGCGCGGAGAAAATTTTCCGCCGATGATATTGCCGCCGTTGATGATGAATTTTGCCATGGCGCAGACAATAGTCATTTTTCCAGTATATGGAAAATTTTTCGGCGGATTTTTCCAATGTTTGGAACTGGCGGCGGCTCCGGCGCTTCGAGTACACTCCGCCGCATGATTCGTCGCATACTTTTTACTCTGTTTCTGGCTGCAACGCTTCGCGCCGAGGAACCCCGTGGTGAGCCTGTCGAAACCATGCCGCCTGCGCAGCAAATCCTCGCCTTTGCCCGCGCCCAGCTTCCGAAACAGCCGATCCGCATGAACGGCTCGCTGAAAGAGCGCGCGCCCAACGGGTTTGTAAAAAAAGAGCTGACGGTCGAGATGGATCTCAACTGGGGCGGCTCCCCGGCGAACGCGACCTACCGTATCCGCGACGAAAAGAGCGGGCTTTTCCACCCGAGCGAAGCGAGAGAGGCTGGCGCTATTGCGACGGCAACGAACGAAGTGAAGTGGCAAACCTTGGAAATTCAGTGGCTGCCCGGCGGGCCGGATTTCCAATATTCGGAAAACGGGGCGGATGTGACGAATTTTAATCCGAACGCGGAAATCGCCGGGCTAGGCGTGACGTGGGCCGACCTAAGCTTTTCCTTCCTTTGGACTCAGCAGGCCGAAACGGTGAACACCGATAAAAAACTGGGGCGCGACTGTTATGTGATTTCTGTTCCGCGCGGGAAAAATCACTTACTTCTTTGGATCGAGAAGGACACCGGCCGGGTGTTCGGCGCGAAAGAAGAGACCCCCGACGGGGCGCTGGTCAAAGAGATCAAAGTGGTCAGCGTCAAGGAGTTCGACAAACTCTGGATGGTCAAAGACCTCGATATTATCAAGCCCTTGGAAAACGGACGGACCTCTTTGCGCATCGAAAATGTGGAAACGGTTGTGCCAGCTTCCGCATTGTAAAATTCCACGGATTCCGGCTTGCAACCAGTTTTTGAATTAGCATAATGACCAACCTTTCGACGCGGGTGTAGCTCAGTTGGTAGAGCATCACGTTGCCAACGTGATTGTCGACGGTTCGAATCCGTTCACCCGCTCCACTTTTTCTTTTCCGCTTTCCCCTCCTTTGTGGTTACATCCCCGCTGTGATTACGCAGGAAAAATGGGAAAAGCTTTATGAACGGATGGCCGCGCTGGGCATCCGCGAAGAGGATCTGACGGAAAACTTTATCCGCGGCTCCGGCTCCGGCGGACAGAAAATCAACAAGACCTCCTCCTGCGTACAGTTGCGCCATGCGCCGTCCGGAGTCGAAATCAAATGCCAGGCCTCCCGTCTGCAGGGATCAAACCGCTTTTTCGCCCGCCGCGACCTGTGCGATAAGCTGGAAGAACGACGTCTCGGGGCGCAAAGCAAGCGGCAGCAGGAGCAGGAAAAAATCCGCCGGCAGAAACGCCGCCGCTCCCGCCGGGCCAAAAATAAAATGCTTGATGGGAAACATAAGCAGGGCGAAAAAAAGGCGCTACGCCGTCCGGTGAGTGAATAGACGTATGAAAACCGAAGCCAAACTGCGAAAGCTGGAAGAAATTTTCCAAACCTTAGGGAAAGCGGTCGTCGCCTTTTCCGGCGGCGTGGACAGCACGTTTCTGACCGCCGCCGCTGTCCGCGCGCTCGGCGCGGAAAACGTTCTGGCCGCTACGGCTGTTTCCGCCACGCTCACCGACGACGAACGGACCGAAGCGATGCGGCTGGCCAAAGAAATCGGCGTGAAGCATGTTCTGCTCGAAACCGACGAGTTCACCGACGCGCCTTTCATAGCGAACACAGCCGACCGGTGTTACTTCTGTAAAAAAATCCGGTTTCAGGCGCTCACCGAATGGGCCGTCGCGCGCGGTTATCCATGGATTGTTGAAGGCACCAATGTGGACGACGCTGGCGACTATCGTCCCGGCACTCGCGCCGTCGCGGAGTTGCCATCCGTGCGCAGTCCGCTAAAAGAAGCCGGGTTGACCAAAGCGGAAATCCGCGAAGTTTCCAAACGTTGGAAACTGCCAACGTGGGAAAAACCGAGCGCCGCCTGCCTCGCCTCGCGCATCGAATACAGACTACCGCTGACGCCCGAACGGCTCAAGCAGGTCGAAGAGGCGGAAAAATTTATCCGTCCGCTTTGCAAAGGGCAACTCCGCGTTCGGCACCACGGCTCGCTGGCGCGCATCGAAGTCGAACCGGAATGGATTCCGAAGCTGGCGGAACCGGAACCCGCCCGCTTAATCGCTGGGAAATTGAAAACCCTCGGCTTCCATCACGTTGCGCTGGATCTCTCCGGATATAAAATGGGCAGCCTGAATCAGGACTTAAAACCATGACGACGAAAAAAAATCTGTTTGAGGAAATGGGCTTCGCGAAGATCGATCATCATCGCACCGAGCGATGCGGGTCGCCCGAAGCGATTTTCTGCCAGGGCAAAACCCCGGAACAGGTGGCGCAGATTGTCGAGCGGATGAATCAGGGCGCGCACAATATTCTGGCAACGCGGGCGAACGCCGAAACGTTTGCGGCGGTAAAAAAACTGGTGCCGGAAGCGGAGTATCACGAACAGGCGCGGCTTATCATCGTGCGCAAGGAAACGCTCACGCCAGATCCCGATCGCTTCATTCTCGTGGTGACCGCCGGAACAAGTGACATTCCCGTCGCCGAAGAAGCCGCGCTGACGGCGGAGCTGATAGGCCACCGCGTTGAACGCGTGTTCGATGTCGGCGTCGCGGGCATTCACCGTCTTTTCGCGCAGGAAGAAAAAATTCGCACCGCCAATGTAATCGTGGTTGCCGCCGGAATGGAAGGCGCGCTGGCCAGCGTGGTCGGCGGACTGGTGAATAAGCCGGTGATTGCGCTGCCGACGAGCGTCGGCTACGGCGCGAGCTTTGAAGGTCTGGCCGCCCTGCTCGGTATGCTCAACAGTTGCGCCGCGGGTATCGCTGTGGTGAATATCGACAACGGCTTCGGCGCGGGACGTCTCGCTGGGATGATCAATTCGATGAGGTGATTTTATGAAGACGATGTATCTGAGCGGATTTTCAGGTGTCAGCGGTAATATGTTTATCGGCGCGCTGCTCGACGCAGGGCTGCCGGAAAAAGCGTTGCGCGAGATGGTAAGCGCCCTGCCCGTTTCCGGCTATCAGCTGAAAATTGAAACCGTAATTAAACACGGTATCAAGGCGACGCACTTCGATGTAGAGCTCGATCACTCAGAGCACCATGTGCACCGGCGTCTGGGCGACATCGTCAAAATTATCAATGACGCAAAACTCAGCAAGCCGGTGAAGGCGCGCAGCATCGCCGTCTTCACAAAACTCGCCGAAGCGGAAGCCAAGGTGCACGGAACGACGGTGGATAAAATTCATTTTCACGAAGTCGGCGCCGTGGACGCCATCATTGATATTGTCGGAACGGTGTTCGCGCTCGAAACGCTCGGTATCGAAAAAGTTTATGCCGGTTCGCTGCGGACCGGTCACGGCATGATCAAATGCGCGCACGGCGCGATGCCGATTCCCGCACCCGCGACGGCGGAACTTTTGACCGGCATTCCATATATGCACGGCGAGATCGAGAAAGAACTGCTGACGCCGACCGGCGCCGCGCTACTCGCCACGCTGTGCGACGGATTCGGCGATCGGCCCGCAGGTTTTGTTTCTGAAAAAACGGCTTACGGCGCCGGCGGCTGGGATCTCGATATTCCAAACGTGTTGCGCACCGAGGTCGGGCATTTCCAATGTTTGGAAATAAGTGATCTGCTCGTGCTGGAAACCAACATCGACGACTGCAGCCCGCAGATTTTTGATTATGCGATGGAACGGCTTTTTAAAGCGGGCGCGCTCGATGTGTGGCTGACGCCGATTCAGATGAAAAAGAACCGCCCAGCGGTGACGCTCTCCGTGCTGGCTCCCGCCGCGCTTCAGGAAGAAATCGAAAAGATTATTTTCACCGAAACCACGACGATCGGCATCCGCCGTTATCCGGTGCAGCGCACCGCTGCTGAGCGCCGCGAAGAAACCGTCAGCACACCGTGGGGTTCTGTGCGGGTAAAAATCAGCTCCATGAACGGCAAGCTCTGCTCGGTCACGCCGGAATACGACGACTGCCGCAAGCTAGCAGCGGCGAACGATGTTTCGCTAAAAGATGTTCTGACCGCCGCCCGTAACGCGGGTTAGGCGGTTTCTTCTTCGGCGGTGGAGCGCTTCATGCGTTTGCGCTCGTTGTCGGTGAGGTAGCGTTTACGCAGACGGACGTGGTTGGGTGTTACTTCGACCAGCTCGTCATCTTTAATGTACTCGAGCGCTTCTTCGAGGCTCTGTTTTTGTGCCGGCGCAATTTTCATGGCGCGGTCGGAACCGGAGGCGCGCATGTTGGTGAGCTGTTTGGCTTTCTGCGCGTTGACGAGCAGGTCTTTGTCGAGGCAATGCTCGCCGACAATCATGCCCTCGTAACACTCTTCGCCCGGATCAATAAAGAAGATGCCGCGTAATTGCAGAGCGTCGATGGCGAAGGCCACTGACTTTCCGTTGGCCATGCTGATCAGCACGCCGTTGTTGCGGTGAGTGATCTCACCAGTATACGGCGCGTAATGCAGGAAGCGGTGATTAATAATCCCCTCGCCCGCCGTGGCAGTCATCATTTTGCTGCGCAGACCGATCAGTCCGCGAGTGGGAATGTGGAAGGTCATATTTTTGCGGAGCCCGAGCTGGTCCATACGGATCATTTCGCCGCGCCGCTGACCAATCAGCTCAATCGCTTTGCCGGCGTATTCATCTGGAACGTCCACGGTCAGAATTTCGATAGGCTCTTCTTTGACTCCGTGATGGGTGCGGAAAATCACACGAGGTTGCGCGACGGTCAGTTCGAACCCTTCGCGGCGCATGGTTTCGATGAGAATTGAAAGGTGCAATACGCCGCGGCCGCTGACGATAAAGGAGTCGCCACCGCTCTCTTCCACACGCAACGCCACGTCGCGCTCGGTTTCTTTGAGCAGCCGGTCGCGGATGTGACGGCTGGTGACATATTTTCCGTCCTGGCCGAAAAACGGTGAATCGTTAACGCGGAAGGCCATTGAAAGAGTCGGTTCGTCGAGCGCGATCAGCGGCAGCGCTTCGGGATGTTCGATGTGGGCGATGGTGTCGCCGATGTCGATATCCACAATACCGGAAATAGCGCAAAGGTCGCCGCACGGAATGCTTTGAGTTTTGACGCGGCCGAGACCTTCGAAAGTTTGCAGTTCTTTGAGCTGAACATTCCGCACACTGCCGTCGCGCTTGATGATGCAGACGGGTGTTTTCAAATCAAGTGAGCCGCGGTAGACACGGCCGATGCCGATGCGGCCGACATAATCATTATAGTCGAGCGTCGTCGCCTGCATCTGCACCGGGCCTTCTTTGACCGGCGGGCCGGGGATGTATTTGACGATGGCGTCCATCAGCGGCTTGATGGAATCGCGCGGATCGTTCAGATCGGTGACCGCCCAGCCGTCGCGGCCGCTGGCGTAGATCACCGGAAAGTCGAGCTGGTCGTTATTGGCTTCAAGTTCGGCGAACAGATCGAAGATCATGTTGTGGACTTCGTCGCAACGGGCATCCGGCTTATCCACTTTATTGATGACCACAACCGGTTTCAAATTCAGCTCGAGCGCCTTATCAAGTACGAAACGGGTTTGCGGCATCGGACCTTCGGCGGCATCCACCAAGAGGAGAACGCCATCGGCGAGGTTGAGCACGCGCTCGACCTGTCCGCCAAAGTCGCTGTGTCCGGGGGTGTCGATCACGTTGATCTTCACGCCGTTGTAAACGATGCTGATGTTTTTGGAAAGAATGGTGATGCCGCGCTCGCGCTCAAGGTCGTTGCTGTCGAGCAGACACGTCTGGAACGCCTCGTTATCGCGCAGGATGTGCGCCTGCTTAATAATCTGATCGACCAGCGTGGTCTTGCCGTGGTCGACGTGCGCGATGATGGCAACGTTGCGGATTTGTTCGTTTCTTGGAATTTTTTCGGACATAAGGGCGGACAATCTACGTGTTTCCCCGCAAAAAGCAACCCCGCCCGCGTTAAATGTTCATGTCCCGGGGATTCCAGATATCGGAAGGATTTTTATCAGAAAATGTGACAGGCGGGGCCGCCGTTCTTTTCGAAGTAGCGCTGATGATATTCCTCGGCGCGGTAGAACGGTCCAGCAGGCAGAATCTGCGTGGCGACCGGCTTTTTATATTTTCCGCTTTTCTCCAATGCGGCCTTGGTGGCTTCGGCGGCGACTTTCTGCTCCGGCGAGTGATAAAATACGGCCGAGCGGTATTGCGTCCCGACATCCGGCCCCTGCCGGTTAACCTGAGTCGGATCGTGCATCTTGAAGAACAGCCCAACCAGTGTCCGGTAAGAGACTTTATCGGGATCAAAGGTGATTTCAATTGCTTCGGCGTGACCGGTAGTATCGGTGCAGACTTCTTTATAGGTCGGCTTTCCCGTTTTTCCGCCGGTATACCCGACTTGCGTATCAATTACGCCGTTCACCTGACGAAACGCAGATTCAACACCCCAGAAGCATCCGGCAGCAAAAGTTGCTTTTTCAGTTTTCACGGCGCCCTCCTCTGCCAGAGCGGCTCCGGCGATCAACAGACTGAACAGCAGGAGTTTCATTTTATTTCAGAGCGGCGAGCGCGGCGGCGTAGTCCGGCTCCTGCGCGATTTCCGGAACCTGCTCGGTGTAGAGCACTTTGCCGCTTTCGCTGATGACAACAACAGCGCGCGAAAGCAGTCCGGCCAGCGGACCTTCGGCGATCGTTACGCCGTAGTGGTCGCCGAACGCCGAACGAAAAGCCGATGCGGTGACGACATTTTTAATGCCTTCAGCGCCGCAAAACCGGCTCTGGGCAAATGGCAGGTCCATCGAAACACAAAGGACCACAGTATTTTTCAGCTCGGCCGCCTTTTCGTTGAATTTGCGAACCGATGTGGCACAGACTCCGGTATCGATGCTCGGAAAAATATTCAGCACAAGCCGCTTTCCTTTATAATCGGACAGGACTGTTTCTGAAAGATCCTGCTTAACGAGCGCGAAGTCGGTCGCGGCGCTTCCTTTTGCGGGCAGTTCGCCAATCGTTCTGATCGGGGTTCCTTTAAAGGTAATCTGAGCCATATAAGTCTCCTTTTGTTATGATCGGTCTAATACCGATTTATACAAAGAGGGTTGCTTTTGCAAGCCGCAACCCGTTCAATGTGCGCCGCATTGAGGATTTTTGAAATGAGTACACCCGCCCAAACCAGAACTATCGCTATCGTTGGCCGTCCAAACATTGGAAAATCGGCTCTTTTTAACCGGATTGTCGGCCGACGCGTTTCGATTGTTCACGAAGAACGCGGCGTAACGCGCGACCGCGTGGTCTGCGAGGCGGAATGGAACGAGCAGTATTTTGACGTGATCGACACCGGCGGACTCGCCACCATGGACTCCGGTTCGGCGCACGATGTGATCGTGGACAGCACCAACAAACAGGTGGCGGTCGCCATCGAAGACGCCGCCGCCATCCTTTTTGTGGTCGATATCACTGCGGGCATTGTTCCCATGGACGAGGAGGTCGCCCGGTTGCTGCATCGCGCAGACCGTCCTGTATTTGTGCTGGCGAACAAAGCCGATACGTCTGCCCGCGACGAACAGGCGCTTGAGTTTGAAAAACTCGGGTTTCCTGTTTTTCCGGGTTCCGCCCTGCACAACCGGGGCATTGATTCTATTTTAAATGCGGCTTTGGCGAAACTTCCTCCTGCGTTGCCGAGAGAAAAACACACCCCGCTCCGCGTGGCGGTGGTCGGTCGTCCGAATTCTGGTAAATCGTCTTATATCAACAGGTTATTGAACAGCGAACGCGTGATCGTCTCTGAAATTCCGGGCACCACGCGCGATAGTATTGAGATTCCTTTCACCATCGGCAGCGGCCCGCATGCGCGGCACTATCTGCTGATCGATACCGCAGGCGTTAACCGGCACACCCGCACATCGGGAGCCGTTGAGCATTACAGCAACCTGCGCGCCGAAGAGAGCGTTGAAAGCGCCGACGTCGTTGTGCTGCTGATGGACGCGACCGAGGGACCAAAACTTCAGGACAAAAAACTGGCCGCAAAAATCATCGAGGCCAAAAAAGGATGCATTCTGGCCGTAAATAAATGGGATCTAGCTGAAGAAGGAGACGTCACGCAAACCAAATACGAACCGGCGTTGCGCAAAGAAATGCCGTTTCTAGACTTTGCTCCCCTGCTCTTTCTCTCGGCAAAATCGGGCTACAACATCCGACGCAGCGTTGAACTGATCGACTACATTTCCGATCAGGTTCAACTGAAGCTCAGCACCGGCGTTCTAAACCGGATTTTGCAAGATGCTGTGCAAAAAAATCCGCCGCCAAGCGTCAGCGGACGGCCGCTGAAAATATACTATGCAACACAGGCCGGCGTAAAGCCAGTTCGAGTTAAACTGTTTGTAAACAACATATTACGAGCAACTTCTACCTACAAACGCTATCTCGACCATGTGATCCGCAAAGCCTTCGGGCTTGAAGGTGCACCACTTGATCTCAAATTTGTTCCCCGCTCCCGCCCGGATCTTGAGGAAAAGAAAAAGAAGCGCAAGGCATAACGAGCAACTCGTAACGGCCAAGCTACGCGGCGAATGCCCCCTGTCTTAAAAGTCTTACCCGATAAGTTAAAGGCGCGGTTTCCGCGCCGCCTTCAGCCAAACCGACAGAATCGATATGTCGGCTGGGTTGACGCCGGAGATGCGGGAGGCCTGGCCTAGGGTTTCTGGCCGGATTTTTTTCAGTTTTTCGCGCGATTCAAACCGCAGCGCCGTGATGATGTCATAATCAAAATCGGACGGAATGCGCTGTTTTTCCAATGTTTGGAAATCCACAATACGTCCCTGTTCCCGTTCGATATAGCCTTCGTATGTAATCAGCACTTCGACCTGTTCGACAACCTCCTGAGGCAACTCCGGCTTGTCGCCGGGCAGTCCGGCATAATGATTGTCAGGCCGGCTGAGAATCTGCGCCAGCGAGGCTCCACCGTGGAACTTTTTCTTCAGACGATCGACTTCCGCATCAATCTGTTCCTGCATCTGTGCGGTCTCCGCCAGATTTTCAGCGGAAACGATGCCCAGCTCTCTGGCGCGCCCATGAAGCCGGAACCAGGCGTTGTCCTGCCGGAGTGTCAGACGGTGCTCCGCACGTGAAGTAAACATCCGGTACGGCTCGTCAGTACCTTTAAGCACCAGATCGTCTATTAAAACACCAATATAGGCCTCATTCCGGCCCAGAATAAACTTCGGAAGGCCCAGAATCTTACGAGCGGCGTTTACTCCAGCTACAAAGCCTTGTCCCGCAGCTTCTTCATAGCCGGTGGTACCATTGATTTGCCCTGCAAAATAGAGGTTTTCAACCGATTTGGTTTCCAGAGTATGGGAAAGCTGGGTCGGCGGCGCATAATCATACTCAATGGCGTATGCCGGACGGATAAACACCGCCTTTTCAAGTCCAGGAATGGAACGAATCATTTCCAGCTGCACATCCTCCGGCAGACTGTTTGAAGTCCCGTTTGGATAGGTCCGCACATTATTACGCCCTTCGGGCTCAATAAAGATGTGATGTGATGTCCGTTGAGGAAATTTGACGATCTTATCTTCGATAGACGGACAATAGCGAACGCCGGTTCCTTCCACCAATCCGCCGTACAAAGAGCTTTTTTCAAGGTTATCAGCGATAATTTGGTGTGTTTGCTCGGTGGTATGAGTCAACCAGCATGGAATCTGGTCGGTTCCGGGAGGCCACGGACGAAACGCTGTTCCACGTGGAACTATCGGCAACTCGTCGGTTGATTGTTCCACGTGGAACTGTCGGCGATCCCGTCTAGCCGCACGTGAAAAGAATGGCGGTGGTTCATCACCGGGCTGCATCGTCATTTTCGAATAATCGATACTGTCTTTATGCAACCGCGGCGGCGTGCCGGTCTTCATCCGGCCCAATTCAAAGCCCAAATCCTTTAATGATGCAGAAATATCATCAACCGACCGTTCACCCCAGCGGCCCTCACGAACTACTTTTTGACCTATCATCACGCGACCACGCATAAAGGTTCCAGACGTCAGAACAACCGATTTTCCGGCGATTCGTTCGCCAGACTCGAGAGATACTCCGCGCAGTCGGCCGTCTTCAGTCCAGACCGAAGCGACAACTCCTTCGATGACATCCAGGTTTTTTTGTCGAGCGATCACGGCCTGCATTCGGGCCGGGTAGAGATCTTTGTCGCACTGGGCGCGGAAGGCCTGAACCGCCGGACCCTTGCGAGTATTGAGGGTTCTGAACTGGATTCCGGTATAATCTGTATTACGCGCCTGTTCTCCGCCTAATGCGTCTAACTCGCATGTTATGTGTGACTTGGCAATTCCTCCGATCGACGGGTTGCACGACATTTTGCCGATAAATTTCTTTTCTATACTTAAAAGAAGGGTGCTTGCGCCGAGCCGTGCAGCGGCCAGCGCCGCTTCACCTCCGGCGTGCCCGCCGCCGACCACGATCACATCATAGAATTTGTTTTTCATGGAACGGCGGAATGATGAA
Source organism: uncultured Verrucomicrobiota bacterium (assembly GCA_903831085.1). Taxonomy (GTDB): domain Bacteria; phylum Verrucomicrobiota; class Kiritimatiellia; order Kiritimatiellales; family Tichowtungiaceae; genus Tichowtungia. Next base: position 75,710 of record CAIKWE010000031.1, read on the forward strand.
GGCGCGGCAACGAAAACGGAAGAAAGAAAGCGGCAACGAATCGCAAAAATTTTACCAATTGACTCTGAAGAAATGGATTCTTATTTGCGCCTAATGGTGTAAATTCGCGGGCAAATGAAAATGAACCTGTTCGAAAATATTCCGGAGTCTGAGCCAGAAGAAGTTTTTACGGAGCTGTTGTCGGCAGAGGGCGTGCGCGTTGAGCGGATCGTTTCGTTCGGTCAGGTTTCTCCAGAAGGGTTATGGTACGACCAGCCCGAAAACGAGTGGATCCTGCTGCTGGAGGGATCTGCGACTCTGGTGTTTCAAGAGAAGCCCTCTGTTGATCTGAGGCCTGGCGATTATCTGAACCTTCCGGCCGGATGCCGTCACCGGGTTGAAAAGACTAGCGAAAAATGCCGAACAGTCTGGCTGGCTGTTTTTTACGAATAATCGACATTTTTTAACAAAAAATGATTTATTATCATCAAAATCTGCGATTTTTTATAAAAAAGACGCAAATCAACCTAAATAAATGATACTGGATTCATACCGTACGCCAATTTGAATTTTTAGGCTATTTTTGCCAAAAACGACATGATTTTAGATAAAAAGATGCTGATTTAGACGAAAAACAGTAGTTTTTGTTAAAAATCATCCTTTGGCGACATTATCGGTCTGAGCTTTGACTTTAAGTCCCACATCATGCTCGTAGAGAGCATCGAAAACATCGGCCAGATCTCCTTCCATCACGCGGTCGAGTTTATAAAGCGTTAGGTTAATGCGATGATCGGTGAGGCGGTTTTGAGGATAGTTATAGGTGCGGATTTTTTCACTGCGGTCGCCGGATCCGATCTGCGATCGCCGGGCCGCCGACTGTTCGGCCTCGATCTGCTGCAGTTGCGCCTCGTAAAGTTTTGAGCGCAGAACCCTCATGGCCTTGGCCCGGTTTTTATGCTGTGAGCGCTCGTCCTGACACTGCACCACCACGCCCGTCGGAATATGCGTGATACGAATAGCCGAATCAGTCGTGTTAACGTGTTGTCCTCCCGATCCGCTTGAGCGATAGGTATCGATTCTCAGATCTTCATTTTTGATCTCGATATCCACTTCCTCGGCTTCGGCGAGCACTGCGACCGTGGCGGCGGAGGTGTGAATGCGCCCCTGAGTTTCGGTTGCCGGAACGCGCTGAACACGGTGGGTGCCGCTTTCGTACTTCAGCTTTTTATAAACCATTTCGCCTTCGACCGAAAAAACGATTTCCTTATATCCGCCAGATTCAGAAGGGCTTACATCCATGACAGAAAGCCTTAGGCCGTTGCTTTCGGCGTAACGGTTGTACATCCGGTACAGATCGCTAACAAAAAGAGCGGCCTCGTCGCCACCGGTTCCCGCGCGGATTTCCATGATCACGTTTTTAGAGTCGGAAGGATCGGGCGGGAGCAGGGCGATCATCACCGCTTTTTCCGCCTCCGGCAACTTGGCCTCCGCATCGGCCAGTTCGGTTTCCGCCATTTCGCGCAACTCGGCGTCCGTAGACTCGTCTGCGAGCATGGCGCGGCTTTCTGCGGCGGAATCCTGAAGCTTCAGGAAGTTTTCAGCTGCGGCAGCAATTTTTTTCTGATGCATGTAATCGTGCATCAGCGCCTGCATTTTCTGCTGATTGGCGGCAACACCTGGCGCAGACATTTCCGTTTCGAGTCCGGAGATGCGGCGGCGCAGGTTTTCAAGATAGGCCTTATTAAACATATCGGGACACAAAAAGGCCGGGCTCCGAAAAACAGAGTCCGGCCTGAGGTGCGGGTCGTTACTTGCCGTAGCGCTTGCGGAAGCGGTCTACACGACCTTCCGTATCAAGCATCTTGGCCGTTCCGGTGAAAAACGGATGGCAGGCGGAGCAGAGATTGACGTGCATTTTCTTAACGGTCGAACGGGTTTTCACCACGTGGCCGCAAGCGCACGAAATTTCTGCATCAGTATATTCGGGATGAATTTCTTTTTTCATTTTTTACCTAGTCCTTGCTAAAAGAGCGGGCCTTTTAATCATAACGCGCCCTGCGGCGCAAGCCCTTTTTACCGACACTTATAATAGGTCTCTCCGCCGCGCGCTTCGGTTTGCAGGCGCGGGTCGTCGAGCAGCGGAAGAATTGCCGCCGTCTCAACGCCGAAACTTTGCGCCAGTTGGGCCGCGGTGGCCGGGTGGCGGCGAACCAAATCCATTACTTTTTCGATACCCAGTTCGCCGGCGGAACCTGCGGCTACAGAGAATGTGGCGATCACCTCGGCACGCGGTGAAAAAAGGCCGCACAGCGTCTCCAGCTTTTCTTTAGCGACCGGCTGCACGCCAGCCTCAGCCGGCGGACGCACCGCCGTGTTTAAATGGATTTTATCAGGACGGACTCCGGCGACAGCCGCGGCGATTTTCCGCACCTGCTCCGGATCGGCGTTGATTCCCTCTATCAGAAAAACTTCTAACCACAGCTCGCCGGGAAATTCTTTTCGGAACGCGCACTCGCCCGCCAATAAATTTTCAAACATAAGCCCGAGGGCAGGGCGGTTGATCTTCTGAAACGACGCCTCATCCCACGCGCTCAGGCTCACCTTCACGATGTCGGCTTGCAAAAGCTCGCCGCGCACAGCAGGCCGGTGGAGCAATGTGCCGTTCGAAAGAACAATCACCGGAATCGCCGTGCGCGCTTTGATAAAATCAATCAGCTCGCCAAGTCGCGAATAAAGCGTTGGCTCGCCGGAGCCGGCGAAGGTGATACAGTCGGCCTTGCCATCTTCTCTCAGCCAGCGCTCCAATTCGGCGCAGACCTCTTCGAACGGCACAAACTCGCCGCGCTCCGAAATAAGCTTCGTCGTGCAGCCGCACTGACAGAAGACACAGTCGAACGAACAGGTTTTGAACGGGGTCACGTCGATGCCGAGCGACCGGCCGAGGCGCCGCGACGGCACCGGACCAAAAAGATATTTGTAGGAAGAGTTCATCATTTATTCCGCAGGATCCGGGATTGCGGTTTCCTGCCCGGTACGCCGCTCCGGGCAGATTCCGGTAATTTCAGGAACCGTTCCCCCCGAACGGATCACATTAATCCAGTCGCCGATTTTTAAATCCATCGAACGCAGATGATCCAGGTTATGGAGCGTAGCGCTTTGAACCGTGGCTCCCTGAATTTCAACCGGTTCAAAACGGGCGACCGGAGTCAGTTTACCAGTGGTGCCGCGCGACCAATCGACACTCAAGAGACGGGTTTGAACCGGTGTCTCTTCATATTTGCGGGCGATGGCGCTACGCGGGTGATGCGCCGTGGCACCAAGCCGGTCGCGAACCGCAAGGTCATCGACCTTAATTACAATTCCATCGGTTATAAAATGAAACGTCGCGCGTCGCCGGTTCAGATCTTCGATGGCCGCAAGCACATCAGTGGATGGAACGGCAACGCTTTCGACGACAGACAGCCCGGCTTTTTTCACCAGCGCCAGTGCGGCGGTGTGTGTGGACGGAAGGGAATCGGTTGCCAGCAGTTCAAAACATTGAAATTCCAATCTGCGGCGGGCGATTTCGGTGTAGTCGGTCAGCATAAGCGTTCCGGATGCGATATTACGCGGGTTTTTCAGCGGCGCTTGTCCGCTCTCTGCGCGCCGCCGGTTCAATGATTCAAAAGCGGGCAGGGGAAGCAGCGCCTCGCCGCGCACATCGAGTTGGGTCGGGGCGTTAGTAAGCGCGGAAGGCACCATGCCGGAGGCGAGCACGGCGGGTGTGATATCCACACCGATTTTTCCGTCGCCACGAGTGAGCGCCTGCACCAGTTGACCGTTGCGGTAACGAAGGATGACAGTCAGACCGTCAATTTTTGGCTCGATGCAATAAAGAAGATTTGTTCCGGTCTGTTGAAGGAAGCGGCCAACCTCCTTATCGGAATAAACTTTATCGAGACTCAGAACCGACGCGTCGTGCGTCACACGGCGGGCGGAGCCGTCAACCGGTGCGCCGACCGGATTGGCGGCGGCCAGTTCCGGATAATCGGCCAGCAGCTGATCGTACTGCTTCCGTAGCGCGTCATAAGCCGCGTCGCTCATAACGGATCGGTTCTGATTATAATAGGCGTCGTCGGCTTGCCGCAGAACCGTTTGCAACGCACGAGCCTGCTGTTCGACGGCAGGCGGCGCGGCGACGCAGGTCAATTGAACGGCGATAAAACAAAGAAACCATCTGCGAAACATTTCAATCTCCTTGCCTGAAGTTTTTCCAATGATCGGAAAAACCTCAACCCATTCTTCCAAAGATTGGAACCCGGGTCAACGATGCCATGCGGCAAGAACACGGTCGAGCGCCGCTTCAAAATTTAAGGCCGCCGTTGTCTCGGATTCTTTGCGCCTCGGATCGGCATCGAACCATTCGCAAGTCATTCGCAATCCTTCGCGAAAGGGAATCGTCGCCTTGAAGTCCGGCACGAAGCGTTTAATTTTGCTGTTGTCGAAAATCATGCTGTGCATTTTGTCACCCAGCAGGCCGGGCCCTTTGACATCGGGGTCGATTTTCGCAAAGAAATCGGTCGGGATGTGTACAAAGTTCGGCGCGCACTCAAAGACCTCCGCGATGGTCGCGTAAATTTGGTTCCACGTCAGCACCTCGTCGGAGGTTATATGGAACGCTTCCCCGACGGCGTCCTCGCGGCCCAGCAGCCCCGTAAATCCTTTGGCGAAATCTTTCGAATGAGTAACCGTCCAGAGCGAGGTGCCGTCGCCGTGGATTGCGGCGGGCCCGCCAGCCTTGAGGCGGCGGACAACCGAATAGTCGCTTGCGCCGGGGCCGATTGGAATCACCGTGTTATAGGTGTGCGCCGGCCGCACAATGGTCGCGGGGAAATCCTCCGCCTCAAGAAACAGTTTTTCGCAGGCGATCTTTTTACGCGCGTATTCCCAGAACGGATTGCCGAGCGGAGTTTCTTCGGTGATGAACGGCGAGACCGGGGGCTTCTGATAGACGGAAGCCGAGCTGATGAAAATATATTGTCCGGTTTTCCCGCGGAAAAGATCGAGATCTGTCTGCGCCTGTTCCGGCGTGAAGGTAATCCAGTTCACCACACAGTCCCATTGGTGTCCCTTGAGCATGGCGGCGGCTTGGGCTGGATTGCGAATATCGGCGTGAATTGTCTGCACTCCGGCGGGCGGCGGAAAGAGTGACGCTTGTCCGCGGTTAAGGTGCCAAAGCTCGATTCCTTTTTTAACCGCCAGCTCGGTAACCGCCGAGCTGATGTTGCCGGTTCCGCCGATAAATAAAACCTTCATCGCCTCTTCTCCTGAATTTCCGGACTGTACATGAAAACGGACGGGGTGTAATTCTTTATCTCGCATGAAACAAATCGGCATCATTGATTACGGCATGGGCAACCTCGGAAGCGTTTCCAATGCCTGTAAATTTCTCGGGCTGGATGCAGAAATTATTTCTGCGCCAAGCCAGATGGACGCATGTCGCGCCATTATTCTGCCGGGAGTAGGGGCGTTCGGCGACTGCATGGCGCACCTCACCGAGCACGGCTTTGTCTCGCCGATTCAAAAATGGATTTCGGCCGGCAAGCCGTTCATGGGCATCTGTCTCGGACTGCAGGCGCTTTTCCAAACCTCGGAAGAAACGCCCGACATCGCCGGACTTGGAATTTTTAAAGGAAGTGTGAAGCGGTTTCAGATCGCGCCACAACTTAAGGTTCCGCAGATCGGCTGGAACGCGGTGACCCAGAAAAAGCCAGACAGTCCGATGTTCGCGGGCGTGGACGACGGAGCGTACTTTTACTTCGTCCACTCGTTTTACGTCGCGCCGGAGGATAAAAGCATTGTCGCGGGGGAAACCGACTACGGACTGAAATACTGTTCCGCCGTCTGGAAAGACAACGTCTTCGCTGTCCAGTTCCACCCGGAAAAGAGTCAGGCCGCCGGCCTGCAAATGCTCAAAAACTTCGGGGCGCGGGATTGAGAGAATTCCTGCGAAAGAAGAAGGCGGAAACAACGTTGGTTGCGGACGGGAAGGGCACATAGGATACTGCGACAGAATGGGGCGGTTGCGCCGGCACATAAACAAAAGGCGTAAGGGCTCATTTCTGAACTCGATTTGTAAGGAAAAAAGCTGTTAGATGCCGCGATGCTAACCTCATGAACCGGGACAGGGCTTAAGAATGAAATTGCTACTAACGATCGGAATGGCTGCCCTGCTCCTGTTGCCCGCCACTTCCGTATTTGCCGAAGGCGCCGGCATCGAGTGGGATATTCTTAGTCAGGAAGCCGTATCGCTGTATCAAAACGGTCAATATGACCGTGCAGCGACCGTTGCAAAAAAAGCGCTGGAAATCGCAGAAAAGGCCCTCGGCCCGGACCATCCCGATGTGGCCACGAGCCTGAATAATCTTGCGCTGCCGTACGCTTCCCGGGGGCAGTACGAGCAAGCCGAGCCGCTTTACCTGCGCTCGCTGGCGATTTGGGAGAAGACCCTCGGCCCGGACGATCCCTCTGTAGCCGCGAGCCTGAACAACCTCGCGATGCTGTATGTTTCTCAGGGGCAGTACGACAAGGCCGAGCCGCTCTACCAGCGCTCGCTGGCGATCAGGGAGAAGGCCCTCGGCCCAGAGCATCCTTCTGTGGCCACGAGCCTGAACAACCTCGCGCTGCTGTACGTTTCACAAGGGCAGTACGACAAGGCCGAGCCGCTCTACAAACGTGCTCAGGCGATCTGGGAGAAGTCCCTCGGTCCAAATCATACCGATCTGGCCGCGAGCCTGAACAACCTCGCGATGCTGTACGACACCCAAGGGCGGTATGCGCAGGCCGAGCCGCTCTACAAGCGTGCGCTGGCGATCTGGGGGAAAGCGCTAGGCCCGAATCATCCTTCTGTGGCCACGAGCCTGAACAACCTCGCTGAGTTATACAGAACGCAAGGCCTGTATGCGCAGGCCGAGCCGCTCTACAAACGCGCGCAGGCGATCTGGGAGAAGGCGCTCGGCCCGAATCATCCTGATGTGGCGACGAGCTTGAACAACCGCGCTGAACTGTACAGGGTTCAAGGCCTGTACGCGCAGGCCGAACCGCTCCACCGGCGTGCGCTGGCGATCAGGGAAAAGGTTCTTGGCCCGAATCATCCCGATGTGGCGACGAGCTTGAACAACCTCGCTGAGCTGTACAGGGTCCAAGGCCAGCACACGCAGGCCGAGCCGCTCTACAAGCGCGCGCTGGCGATTAAGGAAAAGGCCCTCGGCCCGGATCATCCCTCTGTGGCGACGACCCTGAACAGTCTCGCGTTGCTGTACGTTTCCAGAGAGCAGTACGACAAGGCCGAGCCGTTCTATAAGCGCGCGCTGGCGATTAAGGAAAAGGCCCTCGGCCCGGATCATCCCGATGTGGCCACGAGCCTGAACAACCTTGCATTGTTGTATGACGCCCAAAAGCAGTACGCGCAGGCCGAGCCGCTCTACAAGCGCTCGCTGGCGATCAGGGAAAAAGCCCTCGGTCTGAATCATCCCTCTGTGGCCGCGAGTCTTGAGAATATGGCGGCGCTCTACAGAAAAACGAACAGGGAAAAGGCGGCAGAGGCGTTAGAGAAGCGGGCCGAAAACGTTCGCGCCAGACACCGGTGAAATCAGATGGCGTTTTCGAGTCCGCGTCTGGGCTCAGCAGGGTGCGTGTTTTTTTCGTGTAATACGGGGCTGCGGTGCGTATTCTCCCGCCGATGATCACGATTATTCCGGCAATTGATTTGAAGGGCGGCAAGTGCGTGCGCCTGCGGCAGGGGTTGGCGAACGAGGAAACGGTCTATTCCGATTCTCCGGTTGAAATGGCTAGACACTGGGTGCGGGCGGGCGGTGAATTTCTGCACGTGGTCGATCTCGACGGCGCGTTTGAGGGGCGGCCAGTTCACACAGAGGTGCTGCGCGAAATCTGTACCGCGATCAAAGTTCCGGTCGAAATCGGCGGCGGAATCCGCACAGACGCGGACATCAAAACTCTACTCGCCACTGGCGTCACTCGTGTAGTCCTTGGAACCCGCGCCTGTGAACATCCGGAGGAATTAGCCCGGCTCGTCCAAAAATTCGGCGGCGAGCGGATCGCGGTTGGCATTGATGCTCGCGGCGGCAAGGTTCAGACCAAAGGCTGGGTGGAAACGACGAACATCGAGGCGGTCGATTTGGCCAAAAAGGTGGACGTAGCGGGCGTCGGAACAATCATCTACACCGATACAGCTCGCGACGGAATGCTCGACGGCGTAAACGCTTTTGAAATGGGCAAAATCTGCTCGGCCGTCTCTTGCAATGTGGTTGCTTCCGGTGGAATTTCCGGCGTCGAAGACGTTCAGCGGCTGGTCGCGCTCAACTGCGACAATTTGACCGGTGCCGTCGTGGGCAAAGCGCTCTACGAAAAGGCCGTCACCGTCCGGCGTCTCAAGAAGGCCGCGGCGCAGTAATTTTTGCCATTTTGTTTCCAAGGTCTGGCCAACCAATTTTTAACGCATTTGCGCTTGATGGCGCGGGGCTGAAACGCCATATTGCGCGGCTCTTTTATAAGGAACAGATACAGAAAGATAACGAGGACAGAATTATGGCCAGAGCAGTACCCATGTCAAAAGTCCGTAATATCGGAATTATGGCGCACATCGACGCCGGCAAAACCACCTTCAGCGAACGCATCCTTTTTTACTCCGGCAAGTCGCACAAAATCGGCGAAGTGCACGACGGCGCAGCCGTCATGGACTGGATGATTCAGGAGCAGGAACGCGGCATCACCATCACCTCCGCCGCGACCAGCACCATGTGGGGCGACCATATGATCTCGCTGATCGACACCCCCGGCCACGTGGACTTCACGATGGAAGTGGAGCGCTCCCTGCGCGTGCTCGATGGCGCCATTGCGCTGTTCTGCGCCGTCGGCGGCGTTCAGCCTCAGTCCGAAACCGTCTGGCACCAGTCTGAAAAATACAGCGTTCCGAAAATCGCGTTCGTCAACAAGATGGATCGCGTCGGCGCGGATTTCTTCGGCGTGGTCGAAGGGATTCAGAAAGAACTGGGCGGCAATGCCGTGCCGGTGACGATCCCGATCGGTGCCGCCGATGAATTCATCGGCATCATTGATTTGGTTAAGATGGTCGCAGTTTATTATTCCGAAGAAAACAAAGGCACGGAGTTTCGTGAAGAAGAAATCCCGGCCGCATTGCTGGAGCAGGCCAAAGAATGGCGCAACAATCTGGTCGAAAAGTGCGCCGAGCAGGACGAAGCACTGCTGGAAAAATATTTCGCTGGCACTGAACTGACCGAAGATGAAATCTGGGGCATCCTGCGTAAGGCCACGATCTCCCGTCAAGTGGTGCCGGTTTATTGCGGCTCGGCTTTCAAAAACAAAGGCGTTCAGCGCGTACTCGACGGCGTTGTGCATATTCTGCCGGCACCGAACGAAATTCCGCCGATCATCTGCGAAAAGGGCGGCGAAGGTGTTACCCGTCAGCCGAAAGACGACGACGCTCTTTCCGCGCTGGCGTTCAAGATCATGTCCGACAAACACATGGGCAAACTGACCTACGTCCGCGTTTACTCCGGCACGCTGACCTCCGGCACCAATATTTACAACAGCTCGCGCGACAAAATGCAACGCGTCGGTCGCGTTCTGCGTATGCACGCCAACAAGCAGGAAGGCATTGATGCCGCCTACGCGGGCGACATCGTGGCCGTGGTCGGTCTGACCGAAACCAAAACCGGCGACACGCTGTGCGCCAAAGACCACCCGATCTATCTCGAAGCGATGGAATTCCCGGCTCCGGTTATTTCCATCAGCGTCGCGCCGGAAAGCAAGATGGACAACGAGAAGCTGGGCGAAGCCCTGCATCGTCTGGCTGATGAAGATCCGACCTTCACCGTCGCCTTCGATCAGGAAACCAGCGAAACCATCATCTCCGGCATGGGCGAACTGCATCTTGAAATTATCGTTGACCGTCTGAAGCGCGAATTCGGCGTGCAGGCCAAATCCGGACGTCCGGAAGTGGCTTACCGCGAAACCGCCACGACGTCTGCGAAAGGCGCATACAAACACGCCAAGCAGTCCGGTGGACGCGGGCAGTTTGCTCACGTCGTGCTCGAACTTGAACCGCGCGGCCCGGGCGAAGGATTCGAATTCAACAACGAAGTGGTCGGCGGACGCATTCCGCAGGAATACATTCCGTCGGTCGAGAAGGGCGTCATTCAGGCGCTCCAGAGCGGTCCGTACGCCGGATATCCGGTGGTCGATATGAAAGTTAACCTCGTGGACGGTTCATACCACGACGTCGACTCCAGCGACTTCGCCTTCCAAATCGCGGGGCGCCAGGGCTTCAAAGCTCTCTTCCTTAAAGGGAACCCGCAACTGCTCGAACCAATCATGTCCATCGAAATCACCACGCCCGAAGAATACATGGGCCCGGCTTCCGGCAGTATCTGTCAGCGGCGTGGACGCATCGAGTCCATGGACAGCCGCGGCGGCATGAAGCTCATCCGCGGATTTGTTCCGCTGAGCGAAATGTTCGGCTTCTCGAACACCATCCGCTCGTTCTCACAGGGACGCGCTTCGTTCACCATGCACTTCGAACACTACGAAGCCGTGCCGTTCTCGATCGCCGAAGAAGTGATCAAGAAACGCCGCGCCGAAGGCAAAGTCCGCGGCGGCGAAGAATAAAATTCTTCATCCCGCGCAAACAAAAAGCCCCTTCGACGGGGCTCAGGACAAGCCGCTCCGGTACTGGGGCGGCTTTTTTGTTTTTGCCCGCCAGCTTGTCCGCCACAGCTCATGGAGCGACGGCGGAAGCCTTTGGCGGCGTCGGGTTCCAATGATCGGAAACTATTTCACCGGATTGGCGGCGATCACGCCTTTGATGAATTCGACATATTTAACCGGGCCACCGCGCTGATAGCCGTCGCGGGCAATTCCTTTACCCTGCGGATTGAGAATCAGCACCGTCGGGAAGCCCTGCACCTGAAATTTTTCCAGCAGCATTTCATGCTGTTTTGCGAACTCTGCATTCGTCGCGCGGCCGTTTTGTTTGAAATCCAGCAGCACGCAGATCAGATTGTCTTTGGCGTAGGCAATAAACTCCGGTTTAGAGAACACTTCGCTTTCCAGAGCTTTGCACCAGCCGCACCATTCCAGACCGCTGATACTTACCAGCACATACTTGTTTTCCGCCGCCGCCTGTTTCAGCGCGGCATCATAATCCGCTTTCCAGATGCCCGATGGATCCGCGGCAACGGCTTTCTGATTGCATCCGCAGAAAAGAGCCGTTGCTAAAACCATTGTTCCGATAACTCCTACTGTTCTCATAACGCCTCCTCTTTTTGTGATCTCAGCATACTCGCGGAATAAACCCATGCCAAGCCTTGAGAGAGCCTTCCGCATCCAGTATAAGAAACCCTATGGACTTCATTGCATTCGATTTAGAAACCACCGGCATTCAGCCGAAAACCGACGCCGTCATCGAAATCGGCGCCGTGCGCTTTCGCGGCAATAAAACCGTCGGGACTTTCTGCACCCTGATCAATCCCGGACGCCCGATACCGCCCGAAGCTTCCGCCGTCAACGGCATCACCGACGACATGGTGGCCGGATCGCCCAGTATCGAAACGGTTCTCGCGGAACTCGCCGACTTTTGCGGCGACCTACCGCTCGTCGCCCATAACGCGCCGTTCGATTTTAAATTTCTGCTCGCCGCTGTTGAAAAACACCGCGCCCGCGCCCCGAAAGGCGTCGTCCTCGACTCCTGTGCGTTGGCCCGCATCATTTTCCCCGGCATGTTCAACTACAAGCTTGGCACGCTCGTGCGCCACTTTGGATTTCCGAACGGAACGTTCCATCGTGCCGAAGAGGACAGCGTTTACTGCGGACTTCTCTTCGCCCGCATTGTCGAAGCGCTCGAAAAGTCCGGCCAGCCAGCCAGCGTTCATGCGCTGCTCGAACTCGCCAAACAGCCGCCCCTGAAATTTCCGCAGTACGAAGCCCGCCCCGAACAGCTCGGCCTCTTTTAATTTTCCAAACATTGGAAAACGAGAGTCTAATTTTTCCGAGCACTGGAAAGGCGGCACGCCGAAACGAAACCCCGCAGAACGAAATGGCCCGCCATGAGCGAGTGGCGCGCGTCGAATGGAGCGGGTGACTTGAGGTGCGGAGCGCCGAAAGTGCCTGCGGAATTTCCGCAGGACAACGGAACCTGAACCCGCAGAACGAAGTGGCGTGCCGGGGCGAAGCTCCGAAGGAGCGAAGACTGGAGCGGGTGAAGGGAATCGAACCCTCACAGCCAGCTTGGAAGGCTGGAGCTCTACCATTGAGCTACACCCGCGATGAAAGGCCGAATAAAGTAGTCTGCCGCCTTTGGAGCGTCAAGTGTTATCCCAGTTCGCCAGCTTCAAATTGGGATTCACATCCTCCGGCGTGACAAACGGATGCCCGGCGGCCCATTTGATATATGCCGCCCCGGCGATCATAGCGGCGTTGTCGGTGCAGAGTTTCGGCGAGGAGAGTTTCAGCGGAACGCCGCACTTTTCTGACAGCCTTCCTAATTTTTCGCGCAGAACTTTGTTGAGCGACACACCGCCGGCGCAGGCGAATGAGGCGCAGGCATACTGTTCCAGTGCGCGTTCAACGCGGACGGCGAGCGCGTCGGCGACAGCTTCCTGATAGCTGGCGATCAAATCCCGTTTAGCTGTTTCGTCGTGCAGCGTTTCGGGATGGTTCTGCACGTGATAGAGCAGGGCGGTTTTCACTCCGCTGAAACTGAAACAGAGCTTGCGATCAAAGTCGTATTTCCATTCGCCGCCGACATTGTCGAGCCCGCGCGGAAAGCGCACCGCCCGAGGATTGCCGCCCTCGGCGGTTCGCTGAATGACCGGGCCGCCGGGATAACCAAGGCCGAGCAGCAGGGCACCTTTGTCGAGCGCTTCGCCCGCCGCGTCGTCGATGGTCTGGCCGATGATTTCATAACGGCCGGGCGCTTTCATATAAACCAGCTTGGTGTCGCCGCCGGAGACGAGCAGCACCATCATGGGAAACGCGCCGTCGAGAACGGGCGGGTTTTCACCTAAGAATACAGAATAGATGTGTCCTTCGTGATGATGCACGCCGGTGAGCGGAATGTTGAGACGCTGACTTAGAGCGCGTGCGGCGGAATAGCCGATCAGCAACGAGCTGGCGAGGCCGGGCCCATAAGTCACGGCAATCGCGTCGAGCTGGTCAAAGGCGCAGTTCGCTTCATGCAGGGCCTCTTCCATAATGCCCGGCAGTTTTTTGACGTGGTCGCGCGAGGCAATTTCCGGCACAACACCGCCGTAAGGGGCGTGCTTTGCGATTTGCGAATAAATAATATTGGAGCGCACCGTGCCGTCGACCAGCAAGGCGGCGGCGGTTTCGTCGCAGGAGGTTTCTATACCCAGCAAGATCACTTCATCCATTCCTGCTGGATCATCATGCCTTTAAGTGTGCCGATGGCATAGTCGAGCTGAACATCGCGGAGTTCCGGTTGAACAGGAAGAGTCTTGTCGGCCTCCCCGTCCTTCTGCGCCTGCTTCAGCCGGAGTTTAAAGAGGTCTTCGGGATTCATCACAACCTTCACGTCCGGTTCGATGCCGTTTCCGTGGATTATGCGTTTGCTGGGCGTGTAATATTTTGCGGTGGTCAGCTTGATCGCCGCGCCGTCTGCCAGCGGCAGTACGTTTTGCACGGAACCTTTGCCGAATGTTTTTTCGCCGACCAGCACGGCGCGTTTATGATCCTGCAACGCACCGGAAACGATTTCTGCGGCGCTGGCGCTGCCGCCGTTAACCAGAATGACCATCGGGAAATCGGTATAATGCGTATTTCCGGAAGATTTAATCCGCTGATCCTCCAGTTCACCGGCACGGCCTTTCGTAAAAACAATCAAATCGCCGCGCGGCAGGAAAAGCTCCGCAACGTCGCCAGCGGAAGTCAATAGGCCGCCGGGATTGCCGCGCAGATCGAGCACCAGCGCCGTCATCTTCTGATCGGTCAGCTTTTTGAGCGCGACCTTTAAATCCTCGGCCGTCGGTTCGTTGAACTGAGTGAGGCGGACATAGCCGATGCCGCCGTCGAGCAGCTTAGCGTCTTTCACGCTGGCGACCGTGATTTCCTCGCGGGTGATGGCATGTTCCTTTACCTCATGCGTCGAAGGCCGGATTGTTTTTAGCTTCACTTCCGTCTTCGCCTCTCCACGCATTTTCTTTACCGCATCGGAGAGAGACTGTTCCCGGGTTTCCTTGCCGTCGATTTCGAGAATAATATCGCCGGAAAGAATTCCTGCACGAAACGCCGGCGTATCTTCCATCGGCGAGACAACCGTCAGCAGACCGGCCTTCATGACAATCACCAGCCCGATGCCGCTAAAGCGTCCGGCGGTGTCTTCCTTTATGTCTTTATAGGATTCTTTATCCATGAACTGACTGTAAGGATCGAGATCCTGAAGCATTCCGGTCATAGCGTGGCGGATCAGCGAGTCGTAACCGGACTCGTTGGTGTCCACGTAACTGCGGTGCACCTCTTCGAGCACTTTGGTGAACAGTGCGATCGCCTCATAGGCGTTGGTGTAGGATTCCGCAGCGCGCGGTGCGGCGGTGAAGGCGAAGAGTACCGACAAAAGAACAGCGAGTTTAAGTTTCATAGTGTTTCTCCTGAAAAATTTCCGAGAGACTAGCCGATTTGTTCCAAGGTTTGGAAACTTTTCTTCCAAACATTGCCGATTCCTTCGGTCGCTGCCCCGCCGTCGCGGAGCCTCTCTCGCTTGGCTCGGGTGGAAGCTCAGACTGTGCCGCGCCAAATCTGTTGAAGCGCGTGGATTATTTTTTCCGGTTCCGGGCTCTGCATGATGGCGCGCACGGCGCAAAAGTTGACTGCTCCCGCCTGCAGCACTCCGGCGAGGTTGGTTTCATCGAGTCCGCCGAGCGCGACACAGGTGAGCGGCGAATTTTTTATGATCGAGCCGGCGCGTTCGATGCCGAGCGCTGGGTCGGCAACCGCCTTGGTTGGCGTGGGAAAAACAGGGCCGACACCGATATAATTAGGATGTAGTGCCCGCGCGGCTAGTTCCTGCGCTTCGCTGTGCGTGGAGAGGCCGAAGATTTTGCCGGGCGCGCTCCAGAGTTTGCGAGCCTCGTCGAGAGGCATATCGTTTTGGCCGAGGTGCACGCCGTCGGCATCGGCGGCCCAGGCGAGTTCGACATCGTCATTCATGATGAAAAGGGTTTGCGTGCCTGCTGTGACGGCGCGCACCTTGCGCGCCTCGGCCAGAATGGCGGCGCGCGAAGAAGTTTTCATCCGCAACTGGACGTAGCGCAAGCCACAACGGACAGCGGCCTGAGCGCAGGCCTCGTAGCCGACGACCGGATCGGTCATCACCAGATAGAGTCCGAAATTCTCTTTCATGTTGTGTAAACAGTAGCTGTTTTTTGCGCGGCCGCCCAGCCTTATGAAGTTATCACAGTTTGCGCTTGAAATAAGGAGTTGGCCGACTATCCTCCTTGTCTCTTTTCCGCGGGGGCGTAGCTCAATGGTTAGAGTGCCAGCCTGTCACGCTGGATGTTGCGGGTTCGAGTCCCGTCGCTCCCGCCACTTCTAATCGGATTTCTACATCGAGAAATCCTCTTCGCTTGGAGGGAATCCTCCGGAAGAAAAAACACGCGTTTCTACTTCCACCGAGTTTGCGGGGTCTCGAATAATTCGTCCGGCTGGGAACAATTAATGCTCGCAAACCCAAAGACCCATAATAGGATACGGATATCACAAGTGGAGCGAACGGCGGATGATTTTAATGGGCGACAGAGTGCCGATGTTCAAGTTGCGGCCATATCGAAGTTTGGTGGTGGCCGCCTTTTTTGTGTTCGTAATCGGCGGGCTGCTATCAGCTTATTTTTTTGGGGAAGAGGCCTATTGCACCGGAAGCCATCGCGGGCTTTTTACCCTGATCGTCACGCTGATCCTAACCCTTCTTCTGATCATAGCGGCTTTCTCACGCTACGGCTTCCGCCATCTTCGGCATCACCGCCCCGGTTATAAGCGCGGCTGATGGTTTGACTTCGCCGTTGCTTTCCGCATAATCCCCCCTCTTTTTTGATGCCGGCGTAGCTCAGTGGTAGAGCAGCTGATTTGTAATCAGCTGGTCGGGGGTTCAAATCCCTCCGCCGGCTCCAGTCTTAGCATTTGATGAACAGCACTTTGCGAAAGGTGCTGTTTTTTATTTTCCGCCTCGTTCGGTCCGACTTCGGGGGAAACTTCGGGTTTGGCCGGTTGATTCGCCCTGTTTGATTAAGGGCATTTCATATGAACGCAAAATAAGGAGGCTGAAAATGGGACTGGAAATCACACGGAAGAAAGACGGATCACTTCGGGCAAAATGGTGGTACGGGCGGTTCAAAATAAACGGGAAATCAACCTGCGTTAATCTCGGGATAGAGATTAAAGGAAAGATTCCTGAAACGCTCAAAATGCGCGGAGATTCGCTCTTTGAGCATTCCCGAATGAAGGCTCAGGTTAAGCTCGAAGAACTGCGGAGCGAGGCTCACAGCCGCAAATCGGCGGCGCATCATCTGGAAGAACTTTATGAGATTAAGTCAGGAGAAGGGCTTACGCAGATTCCTTTGACCGAAATGGAAATACGGTGGGCGTTTCTGCCTGCTAAAAAAACGCGTACGGAAAAGGCAGAGACGGCCCAGAAAGCAAATATCCGCGAGTTCCGCGAGGTTATGCAGGCAAAGTATCCGGCCGTCAAAAATATGTCACAGGTCACCCGTCCCATGGTGCTGGCCTGGCTGACAACCCTGAACGAGCGCAAGCTGTCTGGCGCCAGCTACAACGTGAAGCTCTCCGTCATGCGAGGGCTGTTTGAGCAGCTTGGTCACGATGCCGGGATTCTGAAAAATCCTTTCGCGGGTATCCCGCACCGGTCTCTGCGCACTGTCCACCGCCAGCCGTTCTCGGAAAAGGAGTTGAATGCCATTCTTGAGCACTGCGACGCCATCATCCGTCCCGTTGTTCTGACGGCCATGTGCACGGCCATGCGACGCGGCGACTGCTGCAAACTCAAATGGGAATCGATCGATTTTAAAAACGGATTTATTTCCGTAAAAACATCAAAAACAGGGGAAATGGCTGAAATTCCGTTGTTCCCGCTGCTACGGGCCGAATTGGCGAACCGTCTGCGGGTCAGTGAGTATGTCTTTCCTGAAGCCGAAGAAATGTACCGAACCAACGATCATGGCCTCACATGGCGGTTTAAGAAGGTTTTGCGTGATGCGGGTATCAAAAACATCCGGACGGTAAATGAGAACGCCAGCCAGAAAGCCAGCGTCAAAGATTTTCACTCGTTACGGACGACATGGATCACCATGGCGCTGACCGCCGGAGTGCCGATGGAGCTTGTCAGACGGGTCACCGGCCATTCTACGGTCGAAGTCGTCTTGAAGCACTATTTCCGCCCGAAACGAGAGGAATTCCGTCATGCGCTGGAGTCTTCATTGCCGAAAGCGCTGACCGGCGGCATCGAAGAACGCTTTGATCTCCCTCAGGCGGTATTGGATCTCGGTAAAGAGGCGGAATCATTGGAACCGGAGGAGGTCGTCAAAAAATTTAAGGCGCTGGTCGAAACCGTCTCCCGTATGACGAAGGAAGAAAAAGAAGCGGCGGTCTTGGCTGCCTGATAGCCCCGTTTGATTTTTCGTGGTTTTTGAAAAAATAGTTCAGACTGTTTTTAGTGCCCCGATATCCGCTTCCGCTCCACAACTTTTCCGGACGCGGATCGATGAAAAGGAAAACAGCCTATCTCAATGCAGTAATTAGAGGATGTTCAGCCGTTAGCGGATTTCTTTCGCGGACGCGGCGAAGTTCGTATGCGGGAACTGGAAGCCTGAAAACAGCGCGCCCCCTCAAAAATAGAAGACTCGCGGACACTATGAGCCAACATGGCGTGCCGCCGGGCGGGATTGCTCAGATAGGGGTTCTGCTGTACCAATGTCTTCATGCGAATAATATGCCCGAACCCCTTTAAGATTAGAAGGAAAAGGCGGAGACACCCTGCATTTCGCCCCCCCCCGGCCTAAAGTGGGCTTCCCCGATCCGGTATCGCGGCAACTCCTCTCTAGCCCTTAGACACGGTATGTCCACGGACTCTGGTAGAGTTAACGGGCAGGTTTTTTGGAATCAATGGGCCTCACATTTAAATATTTCTGGAATGCAGGCTTGTTTAAATTAAATATTTTTGGAGTATAGCCGTATGAAAAGACGTCTCTACAGTGATTTGATCGAACATCTTCCCAAGAAACAGATCACGCTGATGGTCGGTGCGCGGCAGGTCGGAAAGACCACGTTGCTCCGGCAAGTGCAGGAGTTTTTAAAAGCGGAAAACCAACCGGTTTTTTTTCTGTCACTGGAGGATCGGCAAACCCTGGCGCTACTGAACGAAAATCCGAAAAATCTATTCCAGCTGATTCCGGCCGCAACGACCGGCAAGCGAATGGGTGTCCTGATTGATGAAATTCAATATCTGGATAATCCATCCAATTTCCTCAAGTTCCATTACGATACCGCCGAGGATCGGATCAAGTTTGTGGTGACCGGTTCGTCCCATTTTTATATCGACCAGAAATTTGAGGATTCGATGGCGGGCCGCAAACGGATTTTTGAACTTCCGGTTCTTGGACTCGAAGAGGTGCTGCAGTTCCGAGGTCTGGACGAGCTGGTTCCGTTTGTGGGGGCGGGGCAGATTCCGCTGCTTTATAAAGATGAGATCATGCGGCATTTCTACGATTATCTGATTTATGGCGGATACCCCGAGGTGGTGCTGGCCTCCAGCCATTCTGAACGCAAGGAAATTTTGAAAGAGCTGCGAAATTCCTATGCAAAAAAAGATGCGGAAGAGGCCGGCCTTCAGCATCCCGAACTGTATCTTAAGCTGATGAAAGTCGCTGCCGATCAGATTGGCGATTTGTTTAACATCAACGCGTTGGCATCGGAGCTGTCCGCCGACAACAAAACCCTGAAAAACTACCTGTGGGTCATGCAAAAATCCTTCCATGTTCACTGCACTCCGCCGTTCCACAAACGGGTGGCCAGTGAGCTGCGTAAGATGCCGAAGTTGTTTTATGCCGACCTTGGACTGCGCAACAGCCTGTTGAATAATTTTTCGCCGATTGGCGAACGCGAGGATCGCGGTAAGTTGCTGGAAAACTATGTTTATCTGCGCCTGAAACAGGCGGCAGGCGAAGAGATGGTGAAATACTGGCGGACTCAGAACCGGCAGGAAGTTGATTTTGTGGTGCAACGGGACAATGGAACGTCTGCTGCATACGAAGTGAAATGGCGCGAGGAATCTTTTCGGCCCTCCAAATACACATTCTTCCGGGAAGCCTACCCGGAGATTCCGCTCAACTGTATTTCAACGGCGAACGCCTTTGAGTTTAACTTCAGATTTCCTGAATCCTGAAGCCTGCTTTTACTCCATTCCGCGCAACAAGACACCTGCGTGTCGCGCCGTAATACATGAAGGCGGAAGCCAAAGCGAACGCACCTCTTCTATTCCTAAAAAGAAATGACCAAAGGGAATGGCAACGTCTGGTCAAATCCGGTAGAAACTTCACAATCTTTGGAAAGCGGCACCCGGAGGCGTGAATGTCGGAGTTGGAATGGCAGACCCGAAAGGAGCGGATTGATACGCGGTTGCGTGCAATGCAACCTGCGTGGAAGATCGTGCCTTTCCGGGAAGGCATGGAAACCGGCACATTACACGGCGTTGCAGTTACAGAATATCAAACCGCCAACGGCCCTGCGGACTATGCGCTGTTTGTTCACGGGCAACTGCTGGGAATCATCGAAGCCAAGAAGGTTACGGTCAATCCGCAGAATGTGCTCGAGCAGGCGAAACGCTACGCTGCCGGAGCAACAGACGGCCCCGGTCTCTGGAACGGAATGCGGGTTCCGTTTCTCTACGCAACCAACGGCGAACTCGTCTGGTTTCTCGATACGCGCGACTCCAAATGGGTTTCCCGGACGCTGAGCAACTTCCACACGCCCGATGCTATGGGAGAGTTGTTCACCCGGAACATGAACCCGGCGCATAAATGGCTTCTCGATACTCCGGTGGAGCGCATTGCCCGCCTACGCGAGTATCAGTCCGGCTGCATTACCTCCGTCGAGTCGAGCCTGATGAGCGGCAAGCGACAGATACTCGTCGCCATGGCGACCGGAACGGGCAAAACCTATACCACGGTCGCCTCCATTTACCGGATGCTTGAGTCCGGAATGGCCAAACGCATTTTGTTTCTGGTAGATCGCAAAGCGCTGGCGGCGCAGGCCGTTCGCGAATTTGCTGCTTTCAATACGCCGCAGGGAAATAAGTTCACGCAGGAATACGAGGTCTACAGCCAGCGATTCCAGAAAGATGATTTTGGTGACGATGCGCCGTTCGATCCCAAGGTGCTGCCCCGTGAATATCTGACCACCCCGCAGACAAGCCATTCATTCGTCTACGTTTCCACCATCCAGCGCATGGTGATCAACCTGTTCGGACGGCAGGCTGCCTTTGCGCAGTCCGGTAACGATGCGGACATCGAAGACGATGCCGACCGCCTCGACATTCCGATTCACGCTTTCGATCTGATTATTGCGGATGAATGCCATCGCGGCTACACCGCCCGCGAAGTCAGCATCTGGCGCGACACCATTCAGCATTTCGATGCCATGAAAGTCGGCCTGACGGCCACGCCCGCCGCGCATACGGTGGCGGTATTCGGCGAGCCGGTCTTCCGTTACGGCGTGGAGCAGGCCATTCGCGACGGCTGGTTGGTGGACTACGAAGCGGTCGCCATCCGTTCCAATGTCCGGATGAACGGCGCTTTCCTGAAAGAAGGCGAGCTGGTCGGTAAAGTCGACACCGAAACCGGCGAAGAAGTTTTCGATCAGGTTGAAGATGCCCGCGAATTTCCGGCAGAGCAGATCGAACGGGAGATCACCGTTCCCGACAGCAACCGGAAGATTGTCGAAGAAATCGCCCGCTATGCTTATCAGCACGAAGCGGACACCGGCCACTTTCCGAAAATCCTGATTTTCGCCGTCAACGACCTGCCGCATGTTTCCCATGCCGACCAGCTTGTGCGCACCTGCCGCGATGTCTTCAATCAGGGCGACAGCTTTGTGCAGAAAATCACCGGCAGCCCCAGCGTGGACCGTCCGCTTCAGCGCATTCGCGAATTCCGCAACCGGCCTAATCCGAAAATCGTGGTGACGGTCGATATGCTCTCCACCGGCGTGGATATTCCCGCGCTGGAATTCATCGTCTTTCTGCGTCCGGTCAAATCCCGCATCCTGTGGGAACAGATGCTTGGACGCGGCACCCGGCGGTGCGACAACATCAACAAAACCCATTTCACCGTGTTCGACTGCTTCGACGGCACACTCATCAAATACTTCAAGGAAGTCTCGAACTTCAAAATTGAAGAACCGGGCCGCGACCCGCTCCCGCTTCCACAAGTGATCGAAAACATTTGGCAGAACATCGACCGCAACTATCACGTCAACATTCTGACCAAGCGTCTGCGACGCATTGAAAAAGATATGAGCGGCGACGCCCGCATCCAGTTCGCCAAATGGATTCCCGAAGGCGATATCGGAAAATTCACTGCCGGACTCTCCGCCGCCATTCGCGACAACTTCGCGGAAACCATGAAGCTGTTGCGCGATCCGAAGTTTCAGGAGCTTCTGCAAAACTACGAACGCGCCAAAGGAATCCGCTGGGTCGGCTACGAAACAAAGGACGACGTTTATTCGACTGGGATCGAAGACTACGGCCCTTATGAAACCTCGCAGGACTATCTCGAAGCCTTCACCCAGTTCGTGAAAGAAAACCGCGACAAAGTGGATGCGCTGAGCATTTTGTTGAGCCGTCCGCGCGACTGGCAGCCCAAAGCGCTTTCCGAGCTTTGCAAAACGCTAACCCAAAATGACTTTGACGTAAACCGGTTGCAGAAGGCGCACGAGAAAACCCGTCATAAAGCGCTGGCCGATATTATTTCCATGGTCAAACACGCCGCGCACCAGCAGGACGAACTACTGACCGCCCGCGAACGGGTTGACCACGCCATGGCCAAGGTCACAGCGGGCCGGACGTTTACCGCTGAACAGCAGAACTGGCTCGGGCGGATTGCTGAACATCTGGTGAAAAACCTCACGCTCGACGAAGAGGATTTCGACATCATGCCGGTTTTCACGCAGGCCGGCGGTATCAGCAGAGCGCGGCTGATTTTTAAAACGGAACTGAAACCGCTCATTGAGCAAATCAACTTGCAGATCGCCACGGCGGCATAAGGCGATCTGGTGGAACGCGACCTCCGGGCGCGTTTTTAAGCACGCTCGGAGATCGTGCTCCACCTTTTCCAAACATTGGAAAAAAGAGAATCGCGCGGGCAGGGCGGAGCCGCTATTCTGCGGGACTTTGAAACGGAGAAACCATGTCTGATATCGTCAATAAACTCTGGGGCTTCTGCCACACCTTGCGCCACGACGGCGTGGACTACGGCGACTACATCGAACAGCTCACCTATCTGCTCTTCCTCAAAATGGCTGAAGAACGCGATGCGGAAATTCCCGCCGGATGCGACTGGAACACCTTGAAAGAAAAATCCGGCACTGCGCTCACCGACCACTACGCCGACAGCCTGCGCAAACTCCGCGAAGCGGGCGGACTGCTGGGCGACATCTTCGCGCAGTCGGTGCCGCGCTTCAATAATCCTGTCAACCTCAAGCGCGTCATCACCATGATTGACGAAGAAGACTGGTCGGCTATGGGCGTGGACGTCAAAGGCGCGGCCTTTGAAGGACTGCTCGAAAAAGCCGCCAGCGAAGGCAAAAAAGGGGCCGGGCAATATTTCACGCCGCGCCCGCTCATCCAGACCATTTGCAAAGTCATGAAGCCCGACCCGCGCGGCAAACCGGATTTTAAAATTTCCGATCCCGCCTGCGGTACTGGCGGCTTTCTGGTTTGCGCCTACGAATGGCTCGTGGCCGAAAGCAAAGGCGTCTACGACCGCGCCGATGCCAAACGCATCAAAACCAAAACCTACTACGGGCAGGATCTTGTTCCCCGTCCGCGCCGCCTTGCGCTGATGAACCTCTTCCTGCACGGCGTCGAGCCGCACATCTATCTCGGCGACACCATCTATGAACCGGATCGCGGCGAGCGCTACGACTGCGTTCTCACCAATCCGCCTTTCGGAACCAAAGGAGCTAATCAGGCACCCGACCGCGACGACTTCACCATCGAAACCAGCAACAAACAGCTCAACTTTGTTCAGCACGTCGTCAGCACGCTCAAACCCGGCGGACGCGCCGCCATGGTACTGCCCGACAACTGCCTCTTCGAAGGCAAAGCGGGCGAGGTGTTTGAAATTCTGATGCAGGACTGCAACCTGCACACCGTTCTGCGCCTGCCGCGCGGAACCTTTACGCCGTACAGTCAAGGCGTTAAAGCCAACGTGATTTTCTTCCAGAAAGGGATGCCGACGCAGACGGTCTGGATTTTCGACGCCCGTTCCAACGTGCCGGGCATCACCAAAAAAGACCGTCCGCTCACCGCGCTGCATTTCGCCGAATTTGAAAAAGCCTACGGCAAAGACACCAACGGACAGAGCCGCCGGAGCGAGACAGAGCGTTTCCGGTCATTCACTCAATCGGAAATCGCCAATCGGCAATTCAAATTGGACGTTACTTGGCTCAAAGACGATACGCTCGAAGACAGTAGCGAACTGCCCGAACCGCAGGACTTGGCGGCAGAAGCCATCACAGAATTAGAAGCCGTCGTTGACGACCTTCGCGATATCGTCGCTCTGCTCGAAAAAGAAGAGGGCGTCGAGGTATGAGTTTCTCTCATATAAAATACAAACGAGCCTGCAAGGACTATGTGGCAAATTGGGAAGCCATTGAACTTGCGCTATACAATCTTTGCAAACGCCATCCGGATCATCAGAGTCAAGGCAGTATAAACGCCAAGCTCTGGATTATTGGCCGGACTTACGCAACGGGAATCGAACGGAAGATCAGCAGTCAGGGATCACAAGGTAGTTCCATGACACAATTAGGGGAACACTTTTGGCGCAATCGGCACCAGATAGACAAAGTGCTGGGAGACTTAGACTTGCGCAAGGTGAATGAGCCGCTGACTCCGAGGAAGCTCACCCGGATTCTCGATGCACACGGCAGGATGGCGGGAATCGTGCAGGGGGTGTTGCGCGAGGGTCAAACACCGCGCTCGTTCGTATCCAAGTATCTTCATTTCCATAATCCGGCTGTGCCTATATTTGACAGCGTTGCCGTTGCCGCATTGCGAAAGGAATACCGGCGGGCGCGTCCTGACGGC
Source organism: uncultured Verrucomicrobiota bacterium (assembly GCA_903831085.1). Taxonomy (GTDB): domain Bacteria; phylum Verrucomicrobiota; class Kiritimatiellia; order Kiritimatiellales; family Tichowtungiaceae; genus Tichowtungia. Next base: position 100,095 of record CAIKWE010000031.1, read on the forward strand.
TCGTTCGAAATTCCGGCAACGGCCGATCCGCAATACGCAGATTTTTTGATCCGATTTTGGCGACTCTATCAGGACGCCTGTGCATCAGGGGAGAAAGTCACCGTAAAGCTACTGGATAATTATCTTCTCGCTTTGGCAAAGGATGCCAAATGAGCGACTCGCTTCCAAAAGGGTGGATGCGGGCGAAGATGCTCGACATCCTCGACTACGAGGGCGGCTCGCAACCACCGAAAAAGGTGTTCATCTACGAACCGTGCAAAGGCTATGTCCGCCTGCTTCAAATTCGCGACTTTGGGGGAAAACCATTTCCAACTTATGTCCCCGATTCCAAGCGACTAAAAAAGGTAACTCGCGACGACCTGTTGCTGGCTCGTTATGGCGGTTCGTCAGGTAGCGATTCTCTTGGCCGCATCTGTACTGGCCTAGATGGCGCATACAATGTTGCGATGGCCAAGCTCACTTTTTCGAGCGACCTTCTCGAAAAGAACTACGTGCGCTATTTGTTTTTAGGGCCGTGGTTCCGGGAGAAAGTCAGCCAAAATTCTCGTAGCTGTCAGACGGGGTTCAATCGTGGGGATGTTGAGGACATTTTATTTCCCATTGCCCCGCTGGCGGAGCAGAAGCGGATAGTGGCGAAGCTGGAGAAAGTGCTGGAGAAGGTGGATGCGAGCCAGGCGCGACTCGATAAAATCCCAACGCTCCTCAAACGCTTCCGCCAATCCGTCCTCGCCGCCGCCTGTTCCGGCAAACTCACCACCGATTGGCGGGAGGAGAACGCCAATCAGTCTGCCACATCGTTGGTTGATAAAATTGATGCGCGACGCAAGGAACTTTGGGTGAAGCAAGGCAGAGCTAAAGGAGTTGCAGCAAAATTGGCGGATTACACCGAACCTACGAAACCGAGCGATGAATTTGAATTTGACACTCCTGAGTCATGGGCGATGTGTAGCATGGATGCACTCACGAGTGTAATAACCAGCGGCTCTCGTGATTGGAAGCAATATTACAGGGACGACGGCTCCGGCACATTCATAATGGCTCAGAACGTTCGCCCGCTACGATTTGACCGTTCCTATCGTTTGGCCGTCGCACCGCCCGAGAACAACCGCGACAGAATACGAAGCGAAGTTTTCAAAGAT